>NZ_JAKGBZ010000005.1 GCF_021556475.1 Acidiphilium iwatense
GCACGATCGCCGCCCGACCCAGCGGAATGGCCTCGTGCATCACAGTGATCGGGGCGTACAGTATGTCTCGATCCGCTACACTGAACGTCTGGCCGAAGCCGGTATCGAACCGTCGGTCGGCAGTGTCGGAGACAGCTACGACAACGCTTTGGCGGAGACCATCAATGGCCTGTTCAAAGCGGAGGTGATCCACCGACGCGGGCCGTGGCGCCATGCCGAAGCGGTCGAATTCGCCACCCTCGAATGGGTGGACTGGTTCAACCACCGGCGTCTCCTCGAGCCGATCGGCAACATCCCACCCGCCGAGGCCGAGGCGCGCTACTATGAACAACTGAACGAGATGGCTATGGTCGCCTGAGTCAAACAAAATGGCCTCCAGGATTCCCGGCGCGGTTCAGGTCAAGCTTCGTGACCGGATGGGCGGGGATCGCTTCCGCTGCGACGAGGGCCTCGCGCACTGATTCGAGATCGACCACGGCCGGCTGCCGTCCCTTTTTCATCGGCGCCATGGCGCCGGCCACGATCGCCGCCGGGTCGGCCTCGGCCAAGCCGCTGCCGATCGCATGGACAAAGACCGCTGACATCCGCTGCCGCACGCGCCGCGCGGTCTCAAGCGCCGGACGCTTTTCGATGCGCCGTATAACCTCAAGAACCATTGGTGCGGTGATCTCACGAATGTCGATGCCGCCAATGGCAGGGAAAACCAGCTTTTCGAGACTGCCGAGCACATCCTCGGTGTGGCGTTCGGTCCAGTGCGGCGCATGGAGGGCGTGCCATTGCCGCGCGACCGCCTCAAACCCGCGATCGCTCGCCTGGGCGTTTGCGCGCATCTGCCGCCGCGTCAGGGACGGGTCACGGCCGCCCCGCAACTCCGCCCGCGCCGCATCCCGCGCATCCCGCGCAGCGGCGAGGCTCACGGCAGGATAGGCACCAAAACTCAACAGCTTCTCGCGGCCCGCGAGCGAGTATCGCATCCGCCAGAGCTTGCTACCGCCGGGTGTCACCTGGACGAACGGGCCACCTGAATCATAGAGCTTGAAGGGCTTCGCGGCAGCAGGTGCCTTGCGCACCGCCGCGTCGGTCAGCATGTGGTAAACCCCGAAAATACCCCATCTCGGATTTCGATACCCCGCATTCTACCCCGCCTTCCATCGCGCTTGCCGCCCATCGGAGCCGATGAACAGCCACACGATAGGCTCAGAAAACAAGGGATTTCAAGGGATTTTTCGATGGTGATCGACAAGGGGCAACCGGGGTCTGGCGGAGGGAGTGGGATTCGAACCCACGGTACGCTTTCACGCACACACGCTTTCCAAGCGTGCGCCATCGACCGCTCGGCCATCCCTCCGGCGCCGGCGCTTCTTAGCCAAAGAAACGCGGCGGCTCAAGCGGGGGCGGGCTATTCCTCGGCGGCGGCTTCGATGCCGAGCAGGGGGGCGGCTTCGATGTAGTCCACTGCTTCGACCGCACGCAGGGTGCGGCCGACGGCGCGGATGCGGATCTGGGTTTTTTCGATATCGCCGCTCATGTCGATTGAGCGTTTGGCGAGTTTTTCCATCGTGTCGCCGAGTTTGCCCCACTCGGCTTTCACCGCGCTCAGGATCTTGCCGATTTCGCCCGCCTTGCGCTCGAGTTGCACGGTGAAATGGCCGACTCGGATGGTATGCAGAAGGGCAGGGAGCAAGCTCGGGCTCTGGATCAGCACACGGGTTTCGCGCTGAATCTGCTCGATCAGCCCTGGTATCCGCGCCACTTCGGCGAACAACCCCTCGCTCGGTAAATAGAGCACCGCGATGTCGGTGGTGCGCGGCGGACGGATATATTTCTGGGCGATCTTCTTCGCCTCCGCCCTGATCCGCGCGCCCAGCGCCACGATCGCGATCTCCTCAGCCACCCGATCCGCCGCCTCCGATGCCAGCAGCAGCCGGTCGTAATCCTCGGTCGGAAACTTCGCATCGATCGGCAGATATACCGGCTGCTCCCCCTCGCGCACCGGCATCCGCAGCGCGAATTCCACCGTCTCCGCACTGTTCGGATCGGCCTTGAAATTCGCCTCGAAGGTGCCCGGCGGCAGGGTATCCTCCATGGTCTGGCGGATCTGCGCCTCGCCCCAGCCGCCGCGCGATTTCACGTTGGCGAACAGGCGTTTGAGATCGCCCACCTGGGTCGCGACGTTCTGCACCTGGCCGATCGCCTGCTGCACCTGGGCGAACTGGTCGGCGACCCGTTGGAAACTCTCGCCGATCCGCTTTTCCAGGGCCGATTGCAGTTGCTCATCGACCGCGAGCCGCATCGCCTCCAGCTTGGCCTCGTTGCCGGCCCGCATTTCGTCGAGTTTCTGCTCCACCCGGCCGCGCAATTTCTCCTGCTCCTCGCGCAGCGCGACGGAGAAACCACCAAAATCGCGCCCCATCCGGTCGGCGAGCTGGGTCTGGCTGTCGGTGAGACGCGCGATCACCGCCAGCGTCTCGTTCAGCGCCTGGGCGCGGCCGGTCTGGGCGGCGCGCTCCGCCTCCGCCAGTTTTTCCGTCATCAGCAGCGAAAGATCGCCGATCGCGCCGTGCAGCCGGCCCAACTGCTCGTTCTGCGCCCGCGCCCCCTCCTGCACCCGCTCGAACGCGGTAATCAATCCGGCGCGCGACTGCTCCGCGATTTCGCTCCGCAGCGTTTCGCTCAGCCCCGCAATCCGCCGGGATTGCAGCGACAGCACCGCCAGCGCCAGCAGCACCAGGAGGAGCAACAACAACAAAATCCCGGCATCGAGGAGGAGCAAAACTCAGGCGTCCATCTTCAACGCGGCGAGGAACGCGGTCTGCGGAATTTCGACCTTGCCGAACTGGCGCATCCGCTTCTTGCCCTCTTTCTGCTTGTCCAGCAGCTTGCGCTTGCGGCTGATATCGCCGCCGTAGCACTTCGCGGTCACATCCTTCGACAGTGCGCCGATCGTCTCGCGCGCGATCACCCGCCCGCCGATCGCCGCCTGGATCGCGATCTTGAACAACTGCTTGGGGATCAGATCCTTCAGCTTGGCGCAGATCGCCCGGCCGCGCGTCTCGGCGACCGAACGATGGGCGATGAAGGCGAGTGCATCGACCGGCTCCAGATTGACCAGGATCGAGATTTTCACCAGCTCGCCCTCGACGTAATCGTCCATCTGGTAATCGAAGCTCGCATAGCCGCGCGAGACCGATTTCAGCCGATCGTAGAAATCGAACACCACCTCGTTCAGCGGCAGCCGATACACCGCCATCGCCCGATTGCCCACATAGGTCAGATCCGCCTGCTGGCCGCGCCGCTCGTTGCACAGGGTCAGCACCGCGCCGAGATAATCGTCCGGCACCATGATCGTCGCCTTGATCCACGGCTCCTCGATATGATCGATCACCGATCCGTCCGGCATGTCGGCCGGGTTGTGCAGCTCCATGGTCTCGCCATTGGTCTTGTGCAGCCGATACACCACCGAAGGCGCGGTCGCGATCAGATCGAGGTCGAATTCACGCGACAGGCGCTCCTGGATGATCTCCAGATGCAGCAATCCCAGGAATCCGCAGCGGAATCCGAAGCCCAGGGCCGCCGAGGTTTCCGCCTCGTAGTGGAAACTCGCGTCATTCAGCCGCAGCTTGCCCAGGCTGTCGCGCAGTTTCTCGAAATCGTCCGCATCGACCGGGTACAGCCCGCACCACACGACGGGAATCGACGGCTTGAAGCCAGGCAGCGCCTCGGCCGAGGGGTGCCGATCGTCGGTGATCGTGTCGCCCACGTTGCAATCAGCCACCGTCTTGATCGCGGCGGTGATGAAACCGATTTCGCCCGGCCCCAGATCCGCCTCCGCGCGCAATTTCGGCGCGAACACCCCAACCTGATCGATCGTATGCACTGCCCCGGTGGACATCATGCGGATGCGCTGGCCGCGTTTCAGCCGGCCGTTCTTCACCCGCACCAGGATGATCACGCCGAGGTACTGGTCGTACCAGCTATCCACCAGCAGCGCGGTCAGCGGCGCATCGGCATCGCCCACCGGCGGCGGCAGCCGCGTCACCAGCGCTTCCAGCACGGCTTCGATGTTCAACCCGGTCTTGGCGGAAATTTCCACCGCATCCGACGCATCCAGCCCGATCACGTCCTCGATCTGCTGCTTGACCCGCTCGGGTTCGGCCGCCGGCAGGTCGATCTTGTTGAGCACCGGCACGATCTCGTGATGCGCGTCGATCGCCTGATACACGTTCGCAAGGGTCTGCGCCTCGACGCCCTGCGAGGCATCGACCACCAGCAGCGACCCCTCGCACGCGGCGAGGCTGCGGCTCACCTCATAGGCGAAATCGACATGGCCGGGCGTGTCCATCAAATTCAGCGTGTAGGTCCTGCCGTCCTTCGCGGGGTAGGACAGCCGCACCGTCTGCGCCTTGATGGTGATGCCGCGCTCCTTCTCGATATCCATGGTGTCGAGCACCTGCTCGGTCATTTCGCGCGCGGTCAGCGCGCCGGTGGCCTGGATCAGCCGGTCGGCCAGGGTCGATTTGCCATGGTCGATATGGGCGATGATCGAGAAATTGCGGATGAGTTCGGTAGGGGTCGCGGTCATACGCGCCCTTTAGTCCAGTTTCGCTTCCGTGTCAGCGCCGCTCCGTCCGGCGTGCCGGGGTGACGATTCCGCGACGCAATTGAAAAGAGTGGCGGAACGCGCCAGATTGTTCCGCGTGCGCCTTCAGGCGCATTATTAGCCGGGGATGGAACCATGGACCGATCGACGAGCCAGGCAACGCACCGGGCCGACGCCAAGCAACCTGGCACGGCGCAGCTCCGTACCCTGTGTGTCGATGTCGGCGGCAGCCATGTCAAGGCCGCGATCGTCGGCCAGGATTCGACTGAACTGACCGATCAGGTCAGGGTGGTCACCCCGCTCGGCGGCGCGCCTTCGGTCCTGGTTGAAACCATCGCCGCGCTGGCCGCCCCGCTCGGCGGGTTCGACCGGGTTTCGGTCGGGTTTCCCGGCGCGGTGCGCGATGGACTCATCTTGACGGCGCCCAATCTCGGCGGCGCCGAATGGCACGGATTCCGGCTGGTGGAAAAATTGTCGGCCCGGCTCGGCCGTCCGGTGCGGCTCGCCAACGACGCGACGGTGCAGGGCCTCGGCGCCATCTCCGGGCGTGGGCTCGAATGCACCATCACGCTCGGCACCGGCATGGGGTTCGCGCTGTTCAGCAACGGCGAACCCGCGCCGCATCTGGAACTCGGCCAGCACATCGCGCGCAACAAGCGCAGCTACGATCATTACGTGGGCGAAGCCGCCTTGAAGGTCGATGGCGCAGGCAAATGGAACAAGCACGTGCAGAAGGTCATCGAGGCGCTGCGCGTCCTGGTCAATTTCGACATGCTCTATATCGGCGGCGGCAATACGAAGCGGATCGGCTTCGACCTGCCCGCTGACGTCCACCTGGTCTCGAACGAGACCGGCATCACCGGCGGGATCAGGTTGTGGGACGGTGTTCCGGGGCAGCTAGACGCATGATCGCCCCCGCGTTCACGATACGGTCAGGAACGCCCGACCCCGCCCGACATCGCGTGACATCAGTGGCCGCCCGCCCCATCTGTCCTGACGGATGATCGGGAGGGAGGCCGCGTCCAACCGAAACGATCGACATCCACGCCTTCTGCTATCTGCTAGGAGATTCATGATGAATGCCCTGAAACAACTCGCCGAGACCGGCCAGGCGCCGTGGCTCGATTTCGTCCAGCGCCATCTGATCCAACAGGGCGACCTCAAAACCCTGATCGAGCGGGACGGGCTGAAGGGCGTCACCTCCAACCCATCGATCTTCGAAAAAGCCATCGCCGGCTCGAAGGATTACGGCGATGATCTCGCCGCGTTCCTCAAGCACGCCGATCATGGTCCGATGGCGATCTACGAGCATCTCGCCATCGCCGACATCAAGGAAGCGGCCGATGTCCTGCTTCCCGTGTTCAAAGAAACCAAGGGCCGCGACGGCTTCATCAGCCTGGAGGTTTCGCCCTATCTCGCGAACGACACCGAAGCCACCATCGCCGAAGCGCGGCGCCTGTGGAAAGCGGTCGGCAAGCCCAATCTGATGGTCAAGGTGCCGGCCACCACGGCCGGAATCCCGGCGATCCGCACCCTGATCGGCGAGGGGCTGTCGATCAACGTAACCCTGCTGTTCGCCGTGCCGGTCTACGAGGAGGTGGCGAAAGCCTATATCGCCGGGCTCGAGCATTTCGCCGGACAGGGCGGCGATGTTTCCAAAGTCGCCAGCGTCGCCAGCTTCTTCGTCAGCCGGATCGACAACGTCATCGACAAGCAGCTTCAGGCGAAAATCGATGCCGGCGACACCGCGCTGAAACCGCTGCTCGGCAAAGCCGCCATCGCCAATGCGAAAGTCGCCTATGAGAGATACAAGAAGCTGTTTTCCGGCAAGGCGTGGGATGCGCTCGCCGCCAAGGGGGCCCACACCCAGCGGCTGCTCTGGGCCTCGACCAGCGTGAAAAACCCCACCTATCCCGACACGCTCTATGTCGAAACCTTGATCGGCCGCGACACCGTCAACACCATGCCGCCGGCGACGATGGATGCGTTCCGCGACCACGGCAAAGTTGTGCCCGATGCGGTCGAACAGGATCTCGCCGGCGGCAGGGCAATCCTGAAATCGCTCGAAAAATCCGGCATTTCTCTCGAAAAAGTCACCGCCGATCTGGTGGTGGACGGGGTGAAGCAATTCGCTGATGCGTTCGACAAGCTGCTCGGCGCGGTGGCCGAAAAGCGCGCGGCGTCGGTCTCGGTGAACAAGGCGACCGTCGAGACCGACGATGCGCTCAAATCCGCAATCGCGGCAGAGCAGAAACAATGGCTCGCGGAAGGCAAAATCCGCAAATTATGGGAAGGCGATAAATCGGTCTGGACCGGCAAGGACGAAGATCACTGGCTCGGCTGGCTCGATATCGTCAGGCATGAACACGACCATGTCGGCACGCTGGCGCGCTTCGCCGAGGCGGTGAAATCCGGCGGATTCGCGCATCTCGTTCTGCTCGGCATGGGCGGGTCGAGCCTCGGGCCGGAAGTGCTGGCAAAGAGCTTCGGTCACCATGCGGGCTGGCCACGCTTTCACATGCTCGACAGCACCGATCCCGCGCAAATCCGCACGCTCGAACGCACGCTCGATCTCAAGAAAACCATGTTCATCGTGTCGTCGAAATCGGGCAGCACGCTGGAGCCGAACATCTTTCTCGCCTATTTCAAGGCGCGCATGATCGAGACGGTCGGCGACGCCCATTGGGCCGAGCATTTCATCGCCGTCACCGATCCGGGTTCCGCGCTCGAAGCCGAGGCCAGGAAGGATCGTTTCGCCCATATTTTCCATGGCGTGAAATCGATCGGCGGGCGCTATTCGGTGCTGTCGAAATTCGGCCTGGTTCCCGCCGCCGCCATGGGAATCGACGTGGCGCGGTTCCTGGAAATCACCGCCCACATGGTCACCGGTTGCGGCGCCAATGTTCCGGTGGACCAGAACCCCGGCGCGGAACTCGGCCTGCTGCTGGGCATCGCCGCCAAGCAGTTCAAGCGCGACAAGGTCACCATCATCGCCTCGCCGAAAATCGCCGATCTCGGCGCCTGGCTTGAGCAGTTGATCGCGGAGTCCACGGGCAAGCAGGGTCACGGCCTGATCCCGCTCGACAGTGAACCGCTGGGCGATGTCAGCGTCTATGGCAAGGATCGCGTGTTCGCCTATCTCGTTCTCGACGGTAATGAGCAGAAGGCGCAATCCGTTCATGTCGCGGCCCTGGCGAAAGCGGGGCATCCGGTGGTGCGTATCGCGGTGCGCGATGTCGCGCATATCGGGCAGGAATTTTTCCGTTGGGAAATCGCAACTGCCGTCGCGGGTGCGATCATCGGCATCAACCCGTTCGACCAGCCGGATGTCGAAGCCAGCAAGATCAAAACCCGTGCCCTGACTGACGCTTATGAAAAATCCGGCGGCGTCGCGCAGAACGAGCCGGTGTTCCGCGCGAACGGCGTCGCGATCCATGCCGACGCGAAGAATGCCGAAGCACTCGGCCGGCATAATTCGCTCGCGACATATCTTGCGAAGCATTTCGGCCGCGCCCACGCCGGCGACTACATCGCCATCCTCGCCTATATCGAGCGCAACGAGGCGCACGGCAAAGCGTTGGAGGCGATCCGAACCCGGCTGCGCGACGCACGCAAAGTCGCCACCTGCCTTGGTTTCGGGCCGCGCTTTTTGCATTCGACGGGCCAGGCCTATAAGGGTGGACCGAACAGCGGCGTGTTCCTGCAAATCACTGCGGACGATGCGCATGATCTTCCGGTTCCCGGCCACTCCTATAGTTTCGGCCAGGTCAAGGCCGCGCAAGCCCAGGGCGATCTCAGCGTCCTGGTCGAGCGCGGCCGGCGCGTTCTGCGCGTTCACCTGAAAGATGTCGGCACGGGCTTGAAGGAATTGCAACAGGCCGTCGACCACGCATTCCATTAACGGAGCGGAGCAAGAATATGAAAATCGGAATCGTCGGCCTTGGCCGCATGGGGGCCAATATCTCGCGTCGTCTGATGCGTGCAGAACACGAGTGCGTGGTGTTCGACAAATCCGCTGACACGGTCAAGGATCTTCAGAAAGACGGCGCAACCGGCGTCGGTGATCTTGCCGCGATGATCAAGGCGCTGGAGGCACCGCGCGCGGTGTGGGTCATGCTGCCGTCGGGACATATCACCGAGGAAACCATCGAAGCCCTCGCCGGGCTGATGGATAAGGACGACGTCATCATCGATGGCGGCAATACCTTCTACAAGGACGATATCCGCCGCGCGGCCACGCTCAGGAAAAAATTCATTCATTATCTCGATGTCGGAACTTCCGGCGGGATCTGGGGCATCGAGCGCGGCTATTGCATGATGATCGGAGGCGAGGCCGATGTGGTGAAACGGCTCGATCCGATTTTCAAGTCCCTGGCACCCGGCATCGGCACGATCGAGAAAACCCCCGATCGCGACGGGAAAGACCCCCGCGCCGAGCAGGGCTACATCCATGCCGGCCCGGTCGGTGCCGGGCATTTCGTGAAAATGGTCCATAATGGCATCGAATACGGCTTGATGCAGGCCTATGCGGAAGGTTTCGACGTCCTGCGCAACAAATTCTCGACCGATCTGCCCGAAGACCATCGCTTCGAGCTCAATCTGGCGGACATCGCCGAGGTGTGGCGGCGCGGCAGCGTGGTCTCGTCCTGGCTGCTCGACCTGACCGCCTCGGCTCTGGCCAAGGACGAACAACTCACCAACTATACCGGCTATGTCGAGGATTCCGGCGAAGGCCGCTGGACCATCGAGGCCGCCATCGAAGAAGCCGTGCCCGCCGAGGTTCTGACAGCTTCGCTGTTCGCCCGCTTCCGCTCGCGCAAGGAACACACTTTCGGCGAAAAAATGCTCTCGGCGATGCGCCAGGGTTTCGGTGGTCACATCGAACAAGGTCACGACACTGGCAAAAAGGGAAGCTGACCATGACGGCGATGGCCAATCATCCGCTGCGCGACGACGCGACCACGCAACAGCCCAGTTCGACGAAACCGCCCGGTCCGTGCAGCGTCGTCATTTTCGGCGCCGGGGGCGATCTCACCAAGCGCCTGCTGGTTCCGGCCCTCTACAACCTCGCGCATACCGGGCTGATTCCCGAGAAATTCGTCTTGATCGGCGCGGATATCGCCAAACGCAGCGCCGATGACTGGAAAAACTCGCTGCACAAGACGCTGGAAAGCTTCATTGGCGACCCCAACGCCGAAGACCAGATCAAGAAAATCGACGAGAATACCTGGAGCAAATTTGCCGGTCACCTTTCCTACGTCCAGGGTGATTTCACCGATGCCGCGTTCTATCAGGCGCTGAAACAGGAATTGGAATCGCTCGAATCCCAGCACGGCACCGGCGGCAACCGGCTGTTCTACCTCGCCGTGGCGGACCGGTTCTTCGGCACCATCGTCGAGCATTTGGGTGAAGCCGGGCTGGTTCACGAGAAAGACGATGCTGCCATCGATGCGCCATGGTGCCGTGTGGTCATCGAAAAACCTTTTGGCCACAGCTACGCCTCGGCCCAGGCGCTGAATACGCAGATCCTCGGCATCCTGAAGGAGCGCCAGATCTATCGCATTGACCATTTCCTCGGCAAGGAAACGGTGCAGAACATCATGGCACTGCGCTTTGGCAACGGGATGTTCGAGCCGATCTGGAACCGCGACCGGATCGATCATGTGCAGATCACCGTCGCAGAGACCGTGGGCGTCGAAGGGCGCGGTAAATTCTACGAACAGACCGGTGCATTACGCGACATGGTGCCGAACCACGTGTTCCAGTTGCTCGCCATGGTGACGATCGAACCGCCCATCGGGTTCAAGCCGGAAGCGATCCGCGACAAAAAATACGAGTTGTTCGCCGCGATCGAGACATTGACCGAAACCGATGCGGTGCGCGGCCAGTATGGCCCCGGCACGGTCGCCGGCAAACAGGTCATCGGCTATCGCGACGAGCCGGATGTCGCAAAAGACTCTGCCATCGAAACCTATGTGGCGATGCGACTGAAAATCAACAACTGGCGCTGGGCCGGCGTGCCGTTCTACATCCGCACCGGCAAGCACATGCCCCAGCGGATGAGCGAAATTGCCATCCGCTTCAAGAAGGCGCCTCTGGCGGCGTTCCAGGGCACCTCGCTCGACACCATGCCGCCGAACTGGCTGGTGCTGCGCATCCAGCCGGATGAGGGCATTTCGCTGCAGTTCGAGGTCAAGCGCCCCGGCCAGGCGATGCGCCTCGCTCCGGTGAAAATGGATTTCCGCTATCGCGACTGGTTTGCGCCGGAACCCAATGTCGGCTATGAAACCCTGCTGTATGACTGCATGATCGGCGATCAGACTTTGTTCCAGCGCGCCGACATGGTGGAGGAAACCTGGCGCGTCGTGCAACAGGTCCTCGATCGCTGGGCTGCGACGAAGCCGAGCGATTTTCCGAATTATGCTTCGGGCAGTCCGGGCCCGGATGCGGCGGATCGCCTGCTGTCGGACGACGATGCCGGGCGCCGCTGGCGCGATGTCGCCCTGCCCAAGACGGGGGGGCGCTCATGAGCCGCAAAATCGAGCTGGTTCTCGCCGATGTCGACGGCACCCTGGTCACCAACGAAAAGGAACTCACCGAGGGGGCGAAACGCGCGGTTGCCGATCTGCACAAAGCCGGCATCAAATTCGCGATCACCAGCGGAAGGCCGCCGCGCGGCATGGCGATGGTCAGCAAGCCACTCGGCATCGACACGCCGATCGCCGGTTTCAATGGCGGCGTGCTGATCGCGCCCGATCTCAAAACGGTGATCGACAGTCATGATCTTCCGAGCGAGGTCATCAAGCGCGCGATCGATTTGCTCGGCGAGCACGATCTCGATGCGTGGGTCTATACCAAAAGGCGCTGGCTGGTGCGCGATAAGTTGGCACCGCATGTCGATCGCGAGGCGCGCACGGTGCAGTTCGATCCCGAAATCATCGAGGATTTTTCCGCCGACGATTTGAAAACCGTGGTCAAGATCGTCGGCGTCACCGATGACCATGAAAAAATGCAGCAGGCTCTGAAGGCCGCTCAGGACGAATTCGGCGACAATGTCGCGGCCTCCTGTTCGCAGCCTTATTATCTCGACATCACCAACGCAAAAGCCAACAAGGGTGCGGTGGTCGATTCGCTGTCCCGTATTCTCAAGATCGAGCCGGACCACATCGCCACGATCGGCGACATGCCGAACGATGTCAGAATGTTCAAGCGCAGCGGCGTGTCGATCGCAATGGGCAATGCCGATGACACGGTCAAGGCACACGCGAAATTCGCCACTGACAGCAATGAGCATGATGGATTCGCGAAGGCGATACGGCGCTTCGTGCTCGACGGAGACGGCGCATGAAACCGGTGCTGGGCGAGATTCTGGTCGTTCCCGATGCCGAGGCTTTCGCGGAAGCCGGCGCAAAACTGTTCGCCGATGCGGCGATGGTGGCGCCAGACCGCTTCGTCGCCGGACTTGCCGGCGGCTCGACGCCGAAATCACTCTACGAACGGCTCGCCGTCGCACCCTATCGGCAGCAGATCAGATGGTCGGCGATTGACTTCGTGCTCGGCGACGAGCGTTTCGTCTCCCCGGACGATGACGACAGCAACCTTCACATGGTCCGCAATTCGCTGTTCGACCGGCTCGATCATGAAAAGCCGCGAATCCATCCGGTGCCGTTCGAGGGTTTGACGGTGAACGAGGCCGCCATAGCTTATGAAAAAACCCTGAAATCCCTCTACGGTTCGGAAAGCTTGGCACCGGATCGGAAATTTTTCGATATTTGCTTTCTCGGCATGGGTGATGACGGCCATACCGCATCCTTGCTGCCAGGCCAGCCAAAACTGCTCGACGAGAAAAAACGCTGGGTCCTGCCGGTCACCGAAGGGCGCCCGGAATCGCGCGTCACCCTGACATATCCGGTGCTCGAAAGTGCTGAACTGGTCGTGTTCGTCGTCTCGGGCGGGGGAAAACGCGCGATGCTGGATCGTATCCTGAGCGGCGAAGAGCGCGAGGTTCCGGCGGCAAGGCTGCGTCCCCAGGGACGCCTGCTATGGCTGGCCGATCGTGCCGCCGCCGGGCGCTGGGCGGATTGATCGAAGCAATCCGCATGACCACACAGGACGATCAAAAACGCGCGGCCGCGCGCGAGGCGGCGAAACTGGTCGAACCCGGAATGCGGCTCGGACTCGGCACCGGCTCGACCATCGCGCATTTTCTCGATGCCTTGGCGGAGCGGGTAAAAACCGAAAACATCGATCACGCCTGCGTGGCGACATCAGTGACAACCGAGCGCCGCGCCGCCGAACTCGGCATCAAGGTGACAGCACTCGATGGCGTGCTTGACCTTGCGGTCGATGGCGCCGACGAGGTCGAATTCGGCAGCCTGCACCTCATCAAGGGATTGGGCGGCGCGCTGTTGCGCGAAAAGCAGATCGCCGAATCCTCCCACCGCTTCGTCGTCATCGCCGATCAGGGTAAGCTGGTCTCGCGCCTGGGTGAGCGCTCGAAACTGCCTGTCGAAATCGTGAATTTCGCGGTCGCGCGAACCCTCGCACGCATCGGCGAACTGGGCTTGCTTGCCGAACCGCGCAAACAGGCGAATGGCAAGGCCTTCATCTCCGACAACGGCAATGTCATCGCCGACTGTGTGCTTCCAGGACGGATCGATGCGGTGGCGCTCGATCGGGCTTTGAAATCGATTGCCGGCGTGGTCGAAACCGGGCTGTTCACCGCCGGCTGCGATTGCGCGATCATCGGCTATGACGATGGCAGCACACGCTGTTTCGAGGGTGACGTTTTCGCGAAGCTCGGTGTCTCCACCATGATCGCGACTTTGCGCGCACTGCGTCTGCAGCACCTTGCGCACAAACCGCTGCTCGCCGTGATGGGGGTTTCCGCCTCGGGCAAAAGCACGATCGGAGCGATGCTTGCCGGCGTGCTCGGCGTGCCGTTCCGCGATGGCGACGATCTGCATCCCGCATCGAACCGACGGAAGATGCACGAAGGCAAGCCGCTCGACGATAACGACCGGATGCCCTGGCTGCACCGCATCGCGCTGGAACTGCGCGGCTGGCGGGATGCCGGATCGGGTGGCGTCATTGTCAGTTCTCTTCTGACACGATGCTATCGCGATTTTGTGCGTGGCGGATCAGACGATGTGACCCTGATTCATCTCGACGGCGATCGCGATCTGCTGGCCGATCGCATCGCAAATCGTCACGGGCATTTCATGCCGGCGAAACTGCTCGACAGCCAGTTTGCCACACTGGAACTGCCCGGCGAGGGCGAGAACGCGATCGTGGTGAAGGTGGACGCGTCGCCCATCGAGATCGTCAGGGATATCGTGGAGCGGCTCGCCGCGCGTGATGCCCGCTCCTGACTTAATTGAAGGATAATGACGGATGGCTCTTCGGATCGAGGATTACGCGCTGATCGGCGACCGGCAGACCACGGCTCTGGTCGGTAAGGATGGTTCGATCGATTGGCTGTGCCTGCCGAGATTCGATTCCGACGCCTGTTTCGCGGCGCTGCTGGGAACCCGCGACAATGGCCGCTGGCTGATCGCCCCGGCCGACCCGATCAAAGAAACCAGCCGCCGTTACCGCGACGATACGCTGGTGCTGGAGACCGACATGCATACCGATACAGGTGCCGTGCGCCTGACCGATTGCATGGTGCCGCATCCGCACGATACCACGCGCATGGTGCGTCTGGTCACCGGGCTTTCCGGCAGCGTCGAGATGCGGCTGGAACTCGTTTTCCGCTTCGGCTTCGGCCGGGTGGTGCCCTGGGTGCGCCGTATGCCAGGCCATGAGGGGATCGTGGCGATCGCCGGGCCGGACATGGCGGTCGTGTGGTCCGACGTGCCGCTCGAAGGGCAGAACCAGCACACCGAAGCACGGTTCACCGTCGAAGCCGACCAAACCGTCGCCTTCGCGCTGGAATGGCTGCCCTCGCACCGTCATGTGCCGAAATCGTTCGATCCAGCGCACAGCGTCGAACTCGCGACCCAAAAATGGCAAAAATGGACTCAGAGAGCGCCGGTCAAGGGGCGCTGGGCGGAAATCGTGAAGCGCTCGCTGATCACGCTGAAAGCGCTGACCCATTGGGAGACCGGCGGCATCGTCGCGGCGGCGACGTGCTCGCTGCCCGAGGAAATCGGCGGCGAACGCAACTGGGACTATCGCTATTGCTGGCTGCGCGACGCGAGCTTCACCCTCCAGGCCCTGATGAATGCGGGGTACCGCGACGAGGCAAGCGCCTGGCGCCACTGGCTCGACCGCGCGGTCGCCGGCAGCGCCGCCGACATCCAGATCATGTACGGCATCGCCGGCGAAAGACGGCTTGCCGAATGGCGGGTCGATTGGCTCTGTGGTTATGAAAATTCACGGCCCGTCAGGGTCGGCAATGCCGCCGCCGAGCAGCGTCAGCTCGATGTCTACGGCGAAATGATGAACACGCTGTATCAGGCGCATCGCGGTGGCCTGAAGCACGATCAGAACAGTTGGGAACTGCGCTGCAATCTCCTTGATGATCTCGAAAAATTCTGGGCCGCGCCGGACGAAGGCATCTGGGAGGTGCGCGGCGGGCGCCAGCAATTTGTACATTCCAAGGTGATGGCCTGGGTGGCGTTCGATCGGGCGATCCGTTCGGTCGAGGAATTCGGCTATGACGGACCGGCGGAGCACTGGCGTAAAATCCGTCAGGACATTCACGATCAGGTCTGCGCCCAGGGATTCGACGTTTCGAGAAACACGTTCACCCAGGTCTATGGCTCCAGGACGCTCGATGCCAGCCTGTTGCTTCTGGCCGTGGTGGGATTTCTGCCGCCCGACGATCCACGCATCATCGGCACCGTCGCAGCCATCGAACGCGATCTGTTGCAGGACGGATTTGTCCGCCGCTACGACACCGATACCGGCAAGGATGGTCTTTCCGGTACCGAAGGCGTGTTCCTCGCGTGCAGTTTCTGGCTGGTTGATAATTACGCGCTCATGGGCCGCAAGCACGACGCCGAAACCCTGTTCGAAAAACTGATCGCGCTGCGCAACGACGTCGGGCTGTTTGCCGAAGAATACGACACCGCGCGGCAGCGCCAGATCGGCAATTTCCCACAGGCCTTCACCCATGTCGCCCTGGTCAATTCGGCGATGCGCCTCAGCGCGATGGATTGACCACCTATTATTGCATCAGCCGTTCGACGGTCGGCTGCAGCGCATGCGCGATCCGCCGCATCCCCGCCGCGTCCGGGTGCAGTGCCGGCTGCGGCGGATGCAATTTCGGATCGACATAAAGTAAGGCGTCGGGTTTGCCGTCATGCTCCAGCACGGCGCCGACATCGCGGAACGTCACCACCGGACTGTGTGCATAAATACCCGCAAGCTCGGCGTTGATTTTCACCGTCTCCGCCGAAATCCACGCCGAGCGGATCGATGGCAGAATGCCGAGCAGCAGAATTTTCGCTCCCGGCACGCGGCGATGCAGATTATTCACCACCGCCTCGATCCCCGGCACGGTCAGATGCGCGCCCCAATGCGTCGCACCCAGATTGTTCGCCCCGATCAGAACGATCACCAGCTTGGGGTGCAGCCCATTGAATTCGCCATGATCGAGCCGCCAGATCACGCTCGCCGTGGTGTCGCCGATCAGCCCGAAATCGAGCGGATTGTACCGTCCGTAATAGCGGTTCCACACCGGCAGAACATCCTCGAACCGCGCCGGTCCGGTGCGCTGCCAGTACTGGGTGATCGAATCTCCCAGCCATACTAACTTTGCGTCAGGATCGGCGTGCGCCTCGCGCAGCGTCGTTTCGAATCGCGCGCGCCACCACGGCAAATCGGTCCGCCCGATCGGTACCGCGGCAAGATTGATCCCGGCACGGGCCGCGATCGGCAGTGCGAGCGAAAGGCCAAGCAAAAATCGACGGATCATGGCGGCCTCGACGGATCATGCGCACCGAACACGCGCGGATAGAGAAACAGATACGCTCCCTGAAACAACCCCGCGAGCAAAAACGGTGCGGCAAGCGCGCCCGACTCGAACAACACCCCGGCGAGCGCGGGGGCGATGCCGCGTGGCACCATCACCGAAATACTGTTCACGCTCGCGGCGAGGCCGCGCCGCTCGTCGCCGACCAGCCCGAGCGCCACGGCCTGCCGCGCTCCTGCGGTGCCGCGATTGAACGCCGAGCGCAGCGCATAGATCGCGGTCGCGGTCGCGAAACTCGGCGCGAAGGGCAAGGCGAACAGGCTTGCCAGCCCGATGCCGCGCATCAGCACCACCGCCCGCACCACGCCCAGCCGGCGGGTCAGCGCCCCGGTGGTTACCGAGGCAATCCCACCGGCGGCGAAGGCCACGGCCAGCGCCGGGCCGATCGTGCCAGCCGTCGCATGGAACTTGGCCGCGAACCACCAGGACATGAACGGCCCACTCAATCCGATTCCCGTGCCGTTGAGGATGTTCAGCCCGGCCAGCCGCCACAGCAGGCCATTCTCGCCGCGCGTCGCCGCGGCTTGGCCCGACCGTGCGGGCACGGCACCGCGCGGCGGGTCCGGGGTGACGATGAGCAGAGCCGCCGCGATCAGCGCCGCCACCAGCGGCAGCAGGAACAGCTCCTGCCGCGCGCCGACCACACCCGCCAGCACCGCCCCGGTCGCCATGCCGAAAAATCCGATCGCGATGTTGAACGACAGCACCGCTCCGAAATCGCGCCTCTCGATGAACCCCGAGAGCCACGATTGTTCGGCGGGACCGAACGGTCCCGCCGCGCCATTGGCGCCGCGCCCGAATCCACCGATCACGGCGGCGAAAGCCAGCGGCCAGGTCGCGTGGCTCGCCAGCGCGATCACCGCGGCAAGCGCCGAAATCGCTTCGTAGACCAGAACGAACCGCTTGCGCCCGAGCCGGTCGCTCGCCGGGCCGATCGCCGCCGTCAGCATCACGGTGAACAGCACGGCAACGGCAAACACCACGCCGAGAAACGCCGCACTCCAGCCGAGCCTGGTCGCATAAAGCGCGAAATCGACCACCAGCGCACCCTGGGCGATGCTGCGGGAAAACCGCGCCGCCATCAGGCGTTTCGCCTCGGGGCGGATCGGCGGCATCAGGCTCCGATCGACAGCAGAACGAGGCTCAACACCCCGAACGCCGCGCAATATCCGGCGAACGGTCCCAGCGCCCAGCGGTCATGGCCGCGGAAATAGCGCATCAGGAACGCGGTCGAGAGAAACGCGACCACGCCGGCTACCACCGCCGCCAGCACCGACAGCCCGAGCATCCCGCTCATCGCCGCGTGATGATGAATCAGCTTCGGCACCTCGATCACCGTCGCCCCCGCGATCACCGGGGTCGCCATCAGAAACGCGAAGCGCGCCGCCGCCTCGTGGTCGATCCCGCGCGTCAGCCCGCCGACGATCGCCGCTCCCGAACGCGACAGTCCGGGCAGAAACGCGAGGCACTGGAACAGCCCGATGATGAACGCATCGCCCAGCGTGAGCTGCCCGATCCCGAAATCCCGCCCCACCTTGCGCCGGCGCAGCCTTTCGCCGCCCAGCAGCAGGATCGCATTGGCGATCAGGAATCCCGCCGCGATCATCGGCGTCGCGAACAGATGCTGGATCGGCTTTTTCAACGCGAATCCGATCACCACGGCGGGAATCGTCGCGATCACCAGCCGCAGCAGCAGCCCGCGCTGCGCATCCACCGCGCGCGCCTCACCCCGGCCGAGCAGCCCCATCAGCATCGCCCACCAGTCGCGCCAGAAATACAGCAGCAGCGCCGTCGCGGTGCCGACATGCAGCATCACCACGAAAGGCAGGAAGGACGGCGCGTGCTGGTCCACGTGCCAGTGCAGCAGCGCGGGCACGATCACCGCATGGCCCAGGCTGGAGACGGGGAATAATTCGGTGGCGCCCTGCATCAGGGCGAACAGTACGGCGATCGACGGGGTCATGACGGCTCCGGGAAATTGTGCGCCTTCAGTGGCAAAGCCTCGGGCGGAACGCAAACCACACTATCCAAGGCAGAACCGGCGCAGCATCAATCCCGGCAGATACGCCATGTCGATTGCCGCGATCACGATCGCCGGCAGGGCGGTCAGCGCTTCGGCGAACCCCGTGGCGCCCGGCCCGAACCGTCCGGCGATCCGCTCGCCGAGTCGCGGAATCGCAAGCATCAGAAACGGGATGAACAGCAGGTAATACCGCCCTTGCGGGCCGGAAATCGCCGCCGCCCCCACGTCGTCCCAGCTCAGATAGATCGCCAGTTCCACCGCGATCACGCTGGCGGCGACGAGAATCAGAATCGCGCCGGCATCGCGCGCGAACCACCGCACGCCGCCATCGTCTCGCCCGGCAGCCACCCCGAGCGCGGCGGCCAGGACCGCGAAGAGCCACGCGCCATAGGCCCAGTTGGACAGGCCGATCGAAAGCCAGCCGAGGCTGCCGATCGCCGATGTCGTCATGATCCACCCGTTCGCGACGAGAAACCCGACCGGCATGGTGACGATCCGCGCCGGCTCCGCCAGCAGCACGCGCAGATTGGCCAGCGGGTCGGTGGTATGGAATATCGTCGCCGGATTGCCCGGCCAGAGCGGTCCGGGATGATACGAGCCGCGCAGATACGGCATCAGCGACACGTGCGCCATCACCGCAACCCACAGCAGCGGCGGAAGCGCCCATACCGCCGTGGTCAACCCCCGCCGCACCAGGCGCGGCGCGGCCAGCGGCACAAGGGCCGCGAACAGCAGCAGCCCATAGGGCGGCTTCGAACAGATCACCAGGGTGAACGCCGGCAGGGCCAGCCAGCGTATCCGCCGGTATCGCGCGGGGTCGAGCGTCAGCAGCGCGCCCGTCAGCGCGCTGGTCGCGATCAGCAGCCCGTCCTGGTTGAACGAAGCGCCGAGGCTCAGCGCCATCGGCAGCGACAGCGTGGCGAAGATCAGCCCCCGGCCGAATCGCGCGATCGCGATCGCCGCCACGGCGACCGCCAGATAGGCGAGCAGCATGAAAATGCGTCCGGTGAACAAGGCGGCGAGCGGGCGCTGCCCCGCCGCCCGCCCGGCCGCGATGCCGAGCGTCCCCGGCAGATACAGCGCCGGAAAATACTGGACCGTGTTGAAATCGATATCGATGTTGCGGGCTTTCGCCCAGCGCAGCGCGGCGGTGCTCGCCACCGATGTCTGATCGCCGCAGGTCTCGTTCATTTCGCCGAACGAGGCGCCGATCAGCCCGGCATCGACCATCGTGGCCGGCACGATGACGGTGTTCCGGCCCGGCGGGCGGAACGGCACCCGATGGCCGAGCAGTTCGCCATGCAGCAGGGCGCCGGCCCGCGCGATATGCGCCGGTTCGTCGGCGACCTGCCCGATCGGCGTGACCAGCGCCAGCCTCAGCCCGGTGGGCAGCGCGGTGACGACGAACAGGATCGCGATCCAGTGCGACCGGAGGAACCGCCTCATCGGCCCCCGCCGCTGGCCTGACGATGACATGACTTCGGCATGGACCATTCCTTGCTTCATGGTTAAGTGTGGCGCGAACGCAACGCTTCGGCGCCTTGCGTCGCACGCGCACCATACCGGAGCCGCCGCGACGGCGCGATATCGAGGCACGGGGAGACCGATTTGCGGGATATGTCTGAAACAGGGTTGGTTTTGAGCGCCGCGCCTCCGGCGGAATGGCTCGATCGCTATCCATGGCTGCCGTTCCTGGTCATCGTTCTCGCCGCGCTACTGGGGCAGGTTCCGTCATGGATTTTCGAGCTGAGCACCAACCCGATCTGGCTCCAGTCCGGCGTGGTGCTCGGCGTCGGGCCCGGCCTGTTGGCGGGCGCTCCCTTCGGCGATCCCAATGTCGGCTGGACCAATCAGGCGCTCGGCCATCTCGCGGCACAGGACTGGTTGCACGGCAGAGTGCCCTGGTGGAACCCCTATTCGGGAATCGGTCTGCCGCTGGCGGGCGAAATGCAGCCGGCGGCCTTGTTCCTGCCCTTCGTGCTGCTGCTCGCGTTCCGGGGCGGCATCGTCTGGCTGGAACTGGCGCTCCAAATCTTCGCCGGCATCGCGACCTTCTGCCTGCTCCGGCGCCTGAAACTCGGCCGGCTCGCCGCGCTGATTGGCGCGCTTCTCTATGAATTCAACGGCACATTCGCCTGGGTGCCGGGCGAAACCATCCTCAACGTCCTGCCGTTCCTGCCGGTGCTGCTGCTCGGCATCGAATATGCGCGGGATTCGGCTTCTCGCCGCCATGCCGTGGTGCTGGTCGCGCTCAGCATCGGTGGCTCGATTCTCGCCGGTTTTCCCGAGGCCGCCTATATCGACGGGCTGATGGCGCTGCTCTGGGCGATCGTCCGGCTGTTCGAGTCGCCGGATCGCCCGGCATTCGCCTGGAGGGTGGCATTCGGCGGCATTCTGGGATTGTTGATCGCCGCCCCCGCCATCGTCGCCTTCGCCGATTTCAGCGCGGCGAGCGATGTGTTCCAGACCCACGCCATCGGCAATCTTTCGGTCGATCTGCGCGGGTTCGCGTCCATCATCCTGCCCTATATCTACGGGCCGCTGGGCGGCGATCTGGGCGGCGCGCGGCTCCTGCCGGTCTCGTCCAGCATCGGCGGCTATATCGGCGCGCTCACCCTGGCCTTCGCTTTCGCCGGGCTCGCCTCGCGGCGCGATCGCCCGATCGCGATCATGCTCGCCGTCTGGATCGTGCTTGCCGCCGGTAAGATTTTCGGGTTTCCGCCGGTCATGGTGCTGATGAACGCGCTGCCGTTCATGATGGATACCATGTTTTTCCGCTATTCCGCGCCCGCCTGGGAACTGGCGGCGATCATCCTCGCGGCAAACGCCCTGGAAGACGCGCGCGAGGGACGGATGAGATTGGTTCTCCCGTTGGCCGCGACCCTGGCCGTCATCGCGCTGGCGATCGGGCTCGCCTGGCCCTGGGCGCAATCCTGGCACTGGAATGCGCATGACCGGGCGATCATGGTGACATGGCTGATCCGCGCCACCGCTTTGCCGATCGGCTCGATGATCGCCATCGCCCTGATCTGGGTTCTGGCGAAGGGTGAGAGGCGGCGTTGGCTGGCGGGGCTGATCCTGGTCGGCAATTCCATCATCCTGTTCGCCCTGCCGCAACTCTCCGGCGTCAGGCCGGGACGGATCGATTGGCCAGCGATCGATTTCCTGAAAACCCATCTCGGCCTGTCGCGCTTCTACGCGCTGGGCCCGATGCCGCCGAATTACAGCGCCTATTTCGAAATCCCGGACATCAACCACAACTATCTGCCGGTCGCGCGAAACTGGGCCGATTTCGTCCAGAGTCACCTGTTTCCCAAATTATCGACATCGAGCGGTGATATTTTCTGGGCGCCGTTTCCCGACAACGAGGTGCCGCAGGCAAGCCGCGACGTCGTGCGCTTCAAACGCAGCTATCGATATCTCGGCGTCCGCTATTTTCTGACCATGCCGGGCGATTCCTTGCCGCCTTCCTTCGCCATGCCGGCGGATTCCAGCAACGCCACTGCGCTGCCGCTCTGGGCCGGCCAGTCGCTGACGATCGCCGCGGTCGCGCCGCCCGTCCTCAGGCGAATTCCCGTGATCGGGCGTGTGGGCGTCAACCAGGGCACTTACGCCAATTCCGCCAACGGCACTCTGTCCGTGACGCTGTGCGTCGATGGACAATGTGGCGTGGGCAGCGGCAAACTGCATAATTCTCCCGATGACAGTGCTTTCGTGATCGGCCTGGACAAACCTATCCATGTTGCTCCCGGAGAGCGTTTCACCGTTACGGTAACGCATGAGAGCGGCAACCACCCGGTGGCGATCTGGCTTCCTCCGAAGCACGGTCAGAAGTCGGATTTGTCGTCGAACACCGGTCAGTCTCTCGCCGGCAGAACCATCCAGCTCGTATTCGGGACGACCGGCCATAGCGGTTTCAAGCGCGTCTATTCCGACCCGCTCATGACCATCTGGCGGCTCAAGGGAGCAGAGCCGTTCTACACGACGCACGGCGCCGCCTGCACGTTGCAAAACGCTCGGCTCGACAGCGTGACCGCGATCTGCCGGACCCGCGCGCTCCTGATCCGGCGGGAATTGTTCATGCCGGGATGGCGCGCATCGATCGATGGCGTTCCGGCGCCGGTCCTGAAGCACCACGCCATCATCCAGGCCGTCGCGCTCGAACCGGGCCGCAACCATGTCCGTTTCGATTTCGAGCCGCCCTACATGACATTTGGCTGGATCGCCTTCTGGATCGGCATTTTTGGCATCGCGTGGCAGGCAACCGGGGCGGCGGCTTTCATCCGCCGCCGGTAGCAGCGCCACCAAACAGCCCCACCCGTCATTGCGACGCCGAGCTTGCGAGGCGGAAGCAATCCATTTTTCGTGCATAACGCTACCACAAAATGGATTGTCGCGCCGGCTGTAACGGCTCGCAATGACCGGGCTGAAGGGTCACTTATACCAACCGCCGTAGCCTACGACTCACGCCTGACGCCGACTCGTCATTGCGAGAAGCGAAGCACCGAAGCAATCCAGCCTGGGGCGCAAGCCATCCGGTCCATGGACCGGCGTCGGCTTCTTGGCTATGCGTCGCACCCGATGGATCTGTCCTTGCACCGCCGGGTCTCCGGTTCCGCCACCGCGTATCCTGGCCGTTTCCTGCGACTGCTTCTCGACACGCGCTGGCTGCCAATCCTTTTCCTGGCCTGCGCGCTGCCGACCGGCATCCGCCTCGCCTTGCTGACTCCTATGGGACAGGTCGCCGACGAGCCGGCGCATATCGCCCGCGCGGATGGATTGCTCTACGGCCAGATTCTCGGGTTTCGGGAGCACTTCCCCGACTCGATCCGGCACGGAACCTTTCCGGTCTCCGGGGTGAACGCCAATCTGGCGATCATCGCCGAATCGGTGGCCGAACTTCCGTCCGGTCCGGCCCGGCCACTGACCCAGAAACGTGTGCGGCAGGCGAATGCGATCAAATGGTCGAAGCAGACCGGATTCGATATCTGCCCGAACACCGTCCAGTATTTTCCGTTCTTCTACCTGCCCGGAACCATCGGCATCGGCGCCGCCCCGCCGCCGCCGCATCACCCGGCGGAATTGCCGAGCTGGGTGATGATAATGCCGGCCATGATCAGGACGACTCCAACCCAGAATGACGGTCGTACGTGCTCACCGAAGACAAAAATCGACAGGAAAGGCACGAGCCCGACGCCAACTGCGACATAAGGGTAGGCACGGCTTAACGGCACCCTCGACAAAATCCATATCCAAAGTACAGTCGCGATAAAATAGAGCAGCCCGGCGGCATAGATGGCCGGCCGCCCGAGAATGCGTAAAATGCCATCGGTCAGGCTGATTCCGCGCAGCTCAAGCCCGACTTTTTTGAATAAAAGCTGGCCGAGCGCCAACAGGATCGTGAAGGCCAGCAATGCCAGCGTATTTATCATCGCTTGCCTGATCCGGCAGGCAATTTGGAAACGTCCGCATGCGCTTTCGTGCCGCTGCGTATCGTGGAATCAAGAAGCCGATGAATTGCGGTTTGCGGCACGGCCGCGATGTCGAAACCCAGGAAAGACAGAAAAATCTGCAACCCAAGAATCACTGGCAATGCCGAAAGCATCACCGTGCCCGATGTCGTCACCACGTCGTGATGTGCATTGTACCACCAGTGCGAAAACCCGAATATCGTGCCGAAGCCGAGTAGCAGCAGGCCGACGACGAGTTCGACCGAGGCGATGGAAAAATCGCGAACGAAATAGCTGTACACAATGCGTTTCACGAGATTCCTCAGATGCCCCTTCAGGAAGCCGAACAGCACCGCACGAATTCGCAGATTGCTCTGTTCTTCCGCATAGATCGCGGTCATCGGAATGTCGAGAACGCAGGCTCTCAGAATGCCGAGGCGAAACAGCATGTCGGATTCGAAGAAATACCGGGTCGAAATCGAAGTGAGCGGCAATTGCCGAAGGACATTGGCATGGATCGCGGTATAGCCATTGGTCGGATCGAACAGGGTCCAATAGCCCGTTGACAATTTTGTCATGAACGAAAGAACGGCATTGCCGAACAGGCGAATGGTAGGCATCGTTCGAACATCGTCGAGATTGAAGAAGCGGTTGCCTTTGGTGTAGTCAGCGCGGCCCTCCAGAATCGGTCGGACGAATATGGGTAGGAGCGCTGGGTCCATTTGGCCGTCGCCATCGATCTTGACGATCACCGTCATTCCGTCGGCGAGGGCTTGGCGATACCCACTCAATGTTGCCGCACCGACGCCACCATTGACCGTTCGCATGATGACACGGACCCGCGAATCGCGGGATGCCTCGCGGACAAACGCCCCCGTCTGCTCCGGGCAGCAATCGTCGACGACATAAATCGCCGTCACCTCAGGACCGATCCGCTCGATCACATCAAGGATATGCGCCCGGACCCGGTAGCAGGGAATTACCACGGCGATTTGCCCGGTCGGGGGAACCTCAGACAGCGACAAGACACTCCTAACCTCTCCTCAATTCATGAAGAGATGAATACCGCTTCAAGCCTCAAAAAAGCAAAAATTTGCAACGCCACGTCACTTTTGGCATCTATGTCATTATGACCGATTTGACAGAAACATCAACGGCTCGTGCCAGAAATGCTGCTGACGCACCTGAAATATCTGAGGCGCATGTCGGCTTTCTTGGTCGCTACCAATGGCTTCCTGTACTTGTTTTGCTGATTGCGCCTTTCGTTGGTCAAATACCGGCCCTAATTCTAGGCATCAGCAGCGATCCGATTTGGTCCACCTCTTCTGCAGTCATTGGCGTTCGGCACGGTTTGTTAGGGGGAATGCCGTTTGATGATCCGAATACTGGCTGGACCACGCAGGCTCTTGGCAATCTAGCCGCCTATGATTGGTTGCATGGAATTATTCCATGGTGGAACCCCTATTCCGGGATAGGACTGCCGCTTGCCGGAGAAATTCAACCGGCAGCATTTTTCCTTCCTTTTGTTTTATTATTGTTTTTTCATCATGGAATATTTTGGCTTGAGCGGGCCATGCAAATCATTGCAGGTCTCTCTACCTATGCATTGCTCAGGCGCTTGAAATTCACCCGCTTGAGTGCCTTATCTGGCGCACTCCTCTATGCATTCTCCGGCACATTTGCCTGGACTCCCGGCGAGGTGTTGCTGAATGTCATGGCTTTCCTGCCGACATTGCTGCTCGGCATCGAAAACGCAAGAGACAGGCGTTGTCGGCGACAATCTGTTCTACTGATTGCGGCAGGGATTGGTTTTTCAATTCTGGGCGGATTTCCAGAAGAGGCTTATATCGACGGATTGTTCGCCCTGCTCTGGGCAGGATTTCGCCTGTTCGAGGCGGACGATAGAATAGAATATGTTGGTAACATCCTGTGCGGCGGCGTGATCGGGCTTCTCATCGCCGCGCCACAGTTGGTCGCATTTTTCGATTTTTTAACCCAGAGCGATGTTGTTGGGTTACATCAATATGGACTGCTTTCACTGTCTATACGGGGCATGTCGGTAATTTTGTTGCCATATGTCTTCGGCCCGCTTACGGCATCGTACGGTAGACAATTGATTGTCGCGATTAACGGCGGTGTCGGCGGATTCCTCGGCGCAACCCTTTTGGGTTTTTCGTGCCTGGGCGTATTCCTGTGTCGCGACCGTAGGCTTCGTATCCTGTTATTGGTTTGGCTTATTCTTTGTGCAGGAAAAACATTCGGCATTCCACCGATTATGCCACTTATGAATATCATACCTTTCATGCAGGATGTTGAATTTTTCCGTTATGCGGCACCTTCCTGGGAGATTGCGGCAATCATTCTAGCCTGTTGTGTTCTGGAACAGGAGATATTCCCTCGTGTAATCCTTCTCAGGGCAACGTTTATCACCCTCTTCTTGTTGGCCATAGCGGTGTATCTCGTTTGGCCTTGGACGGCTTTCTGGCATTGGAATTCCGTTCATCGTGCCCAGATGGTCAAATGGCTTATTTTCGCCTTGTCGATTGGGCTCAGCGGCCTTGTTCTTGGGGTAATCAGCGTTGCTGCGTTGCGCGACGAAAAGCGTCGTTGGGCACTTTCGATTATATTGGTTATCAACACAATTTGTCTGTATATGTTGCCACAGCTATCTGGCTTGAAGCCAGGGCAGATCGACAAGACAGGGATACGCTACCTCCGAACAAATCTAGGCCTTTCTCGGTTTTATACACTCGGACCTATTGCTCCGAACTATAGTGCATATTTCAGAATCTCAAGCATCAACCATAACTATCTTCCGCTTCCGCTTAATTGGTCGAGTTACGTTATAAAGCATCTTTTGCCGTCTGTTGCTGAACTGAGCGGCACTATTTTTTGGGCGCCATTTCCGCCGTTGCAGATTCCAGTAGCGGCGAATGATATCATGCTTTTTAAAAAGAGCTACTTATATCTTGGTGTCCGCTATATCGTAACCGATCCTAGCACGAACCTTATCCCGACAATCAGTTTTCCGAGCGAACCAGTAAACGGTATACCGTTGCGGCTCTATGCCGGCCAGTCCGTGACCGTTACCGAAGCCGCCCCTCGGAGTATTGTACGCTTTCCGGTGATCGATCGGATCGGTGTCGAACAGGGCAATTACGATAATACCGCGGATGGAATACTGGCAATTTCTCTTTGCACGCGAAACGGATGCAGCAAAACGGCTGCTAATCTTAACCGTTCCGGCGATAACAGCGCGTTTGAAATGACTCTGAACAAAGCGATACACTTGGTGCCTGGCGAGCAGTTCACCGTGACGGTAACGCATGTGAGCGGTAACAACCCGGAGGCGATCTGGCTTTGGCCGACACATGATCATGGTGTGGTCCTAAGTACAAATGCTGGTCAAGACGTTACCGGGAAAACCATCCAACTGGTTTTCGGAAATAGTAGTGATGCACGAGATTTCCAGCAAGTCTATGCCGACAGGCTGATGAATATCTGGCGTCTCAAAGGAGCGGATCCGTTCTACACGACGAGCGGCTCCGCCTGCACGCTGCAAAACGCCAGGCGCGATAGCGTGATCGCGACCTGCTCCGCGCATGCATCGCTGGTTCGCCGCGAATTGTTCATGCCGGGATGGCGCGCCGCGATCAATGGAATGAGCGTGCCGGTATCGGTCCATCACGAGATCGTCCAGAGCGTCGAGCTTCGTCCTGGCCGCAACATCGTCCGGTTCCGCTTTGCGCCACCCTACATCGTCTATGCTTGGATCGGGTTTTTTCTGGGTGCTTTCGCCCTGATCTGGCAAGGTATTGGTCCCACGATAATCGCAATCAGGCAGCGCCACCGATGACCATTTCGATCGTCGTTCCGTTCCATAACGAGGCCGCGAATATCGCGAAGCTGCACGAGCGGCTTTGCGCGGTGCTCGACGCCGGGGCGGAATCCTGGGAACTCGTCTGCGTCAACGACGGCAGCCGGGACGATACCCTGGCGCGTCTGGTCGCCCTCGCCGAGCGCGATTCCCGCGTCCGGGTGATCGATCTTTCGCGCAATTTCGGCAAGGAGGCCGCACTCACCGCCGGGCTCGACCACGCGCGCGGCGAGGCGGTGATCCCGCTCGACGCCGATCTGCAGGACCCGCCGGAAGTCATCCCCGAACTGATCGCCAAATGGCGGGAAGGCTTCGAAGTGGTCAACGCGGTGCGCGAATCCCGCGAGGGCGACGGCCCGATGAAGCGCCTCACCGCGCACGGCTTTTATCGGGTGATGAACCGGATGAGCCATGTCGATATTCCCCCCGATACCGGCGATTTCCGGCTGATCTCCCGCCCGGCGCTGGACGCGCTGAAACGCCTGCCGGAGCGGCGGCGCTTCATGAAAGGTCTGTTCGCCTGGGTGGGTTTTCGCACCGCGACGATCACCTATCGGCGTGCCCCCCGCCACGCCGGCGCCACCACCTGGAACTACTGGAAGCTCTGGAATCTCGCCCTTGAGGGCATCACCTCGTTCAGCAGCGTGCCGCTCCGGTTGGCATCCTATCTGGGCTTTGCTGTCTCAATTTTTGCTTTTATTTACGCAATCGTCACAATTTTCGACAAATTGGTCTACGGCAACCCGGTCAAGGGCTATCCGTCGCTCCTGGTCGCGGTGCTGTTCCTGGGCGGCGTGCAATTGCTGGCGCTCGGCGTGATCGGCGAATATCTCGGCCGGCTCTACGAGGAAAGCAAGCAGCGCCCGATCTATCTGGTCCGCGCGATCTGGGAAAAATCTGACATAACGAAAAGTTAGTCATAATAACTGTCCTTTGTTTCACGTGAAACAAAGGCACCAGACCGGACCTAATTTTTGCCCTGCCGGATCGCCGCGGCGCGACTGGCGATTGCGTGTTCCAGCGTAGCGCTCAGCATTTTTCGCCCGATCCTTGCATCGACCGGCGGATCGAGCACGATGGTCGCCCGCCAATTATGCCGGCCCAGCCGCGCATAATGCGAGGTGATATCCATGTCGCCATACCAGGCGATCAGCGGACGGTTGCGCCGGCAGATCGGCAGCCCGTCCAGTTGGTCGTAAACGATCGTCACCGGTTGGACGATCGGCGCGTCGTTTCGCTCCGCAAGGGCCAGAAAACTCGACCGGAACGGCAGAACCCGCGCGCCGTCCGACGTCGTGCCCTCGGGAAACAGGATCAGATTGTCGCCGGCGTCGAGCCGGGAAGCGAGATCTTTCTGCTCGCGCGCCGTGCCCGACCGCGCGCGGGAGACGAATACCGTTCGCCCCGCCTTGGCTACAAAATTGATGCCGGGCCAGTTGGCGATATCGCCCTTGGCGACGAAACAGCCGGGCAGAACCGCGCCGAGGGCGATCACATCGAGCCAGGAACTGTGATTCGAGACGAACAGAACCGGTCGCCCGTTGCCGGACGCAAGGGTACCCATCACGCGGAGTCGCACCCCGAGCAGCCGCGCCATGCCCGACCAGTAGATCATCGGCAGGCGTTGCTTCGCCGCTCCCTTCAGGCGGATCAGCACGAATTGCACCGGCAGGAGCAGAACCGTCCAGGCCAGCACCGCGGCCAGCCGTGCCAGCATGCGCGCGGTGCCTGCCATCTTCAGGGCGCGTCGCCGCGCAGCATGGTCCTGAGATCGGCGATGATCGGCGCGGGATCGACGCCGAGCGTATCGCGCAGCACATCCGCCCAGTCGCCGACATCCTCGACCCTGGTGGGGTTGTCACGCAGCAGTTCGCGCTTGATGAACGGGTAACCCGAAAGCAGCAGATGCCGCCACAGATCCGAGGTCGGATTGAGCGGCTTGCGCCGGGCGATCGCGTCGCGCAGGCGCAGAATATGCAGCCAGCGGGTCAGGTCGATCGGGTCGTTGCGCATCGCGGCGCCGGCATCGGTATCGAGATATCCCGCGAGCTGGTCGCGGGTGATCAGCTTGGTCAGTGCCTCGTAGGGCCAGAGCACGGCGACCCTGAGCCCCGCCTTGATCATCGCCTGGGTCATGCCGACCTCGTATTTCCCGATGACATAGGCTTTCGACGGTGCCGGAATCACCTGCGCCCAGAATTTGCGGAACGCGGGCGAGCGGATCGCGCGCGGGCCGAAGGCCACGAAATAGGATTGCAGATGATAGCGCCGCTGCCAGCTTTCGGTCAGGCCCCAGACATCGACATGCTCGTAGTCGAGGCGCAGCAGCGTGGCCTCAAGCGGGCGCACCGGGCCGAACACGCTGTCGTTGACGATGATGATTTCCTCGGTCTCGGTGCGCGGCAGGTCGAGCGTTTCGATCGCATCGCGCCAGCCGCCGAAATCATAGCCGATATTGCGTCGTACCAGCACGCCGGCGCACAAAGTGAGCAGCCGCGCCTCGGCGGTGGGCTCGATCTTGCCGGCATTGGTGACGAACACCACCGAACGGCCGGATTCGGCGAGCTGCGCGATATAGGTGAACAGCGCCTCGCGCACCCGGCCGCCGCGATCCCAGTGCAGGAACAGAACCACTTTCGGGCCGAGCGTGATTCCCGTCGTTGGCTTGCTGGCGACCACCTGATGCGCGCTGCGCAGCCGGCCGAGTACGCCGGCAACGGCGAGGGTGACTGCCGCGCGGGCGGCACCGAACCCGAGTTTCAGTTTCCGCAGTATCGCCAGCATTATCGGTGATCCGTCATGAGTTCCTGCGCCAGATCCTCCGGCGCGCCGCGATAGCGGGCGAGCATCGCCCGGCCGAGCGCCGTGGCCTCGGCGGCGCGCGATGTCTGGTGCAATGCGATGATCTCGCCGCGCAGCGATTCCCAGAACAGGGCGGGCGCGGTTTCGCTCTCGGCCAGTTCCGCGGCGAAGCCGCGGCGGACTGCGGCAAAAGCGGCTTCGGCGCGATGCGGTTGTGCCGGTTCCTGCAGATCGAGCACGCCGAGCGCGAAACCCGCGCTGCGCATGCCTTCCGTGGCCGCCTTGGCGTAGTTCGCGAAATCCGGCTCGATCCGCCCGCGCAGCAGCGAAGCCGCGGCAAAATCGCCGCGATTGACCGCGGTGACGAAGCCGGACACCGCCAGCGCCTTGATCCTGGCCGGTTCGGCCGCGTCGCTTTCCAGAGTATCGAGCAGGGCGGCGAGCCGATCGGTGTCCGCCGCCTCGATCGCGAAATGCGCCTCGGTCGCGACCAGATCGCTCCGGCTCGCCGGATCGAGGAGCGAAAGATCGATCGTCGCGATCAGCGGCCGGGCTTCGCCGAGCCGTCCCAGATGGATCAGCCGCAGCGTTGCCTGAGCCCGCGCATCGTTCCCGACCTCGCTGGCGAGATGAGGCAGACGGTCGAGCAGTGCCGGAACCTCCGCCGGATCGCCGGTCGCGAGACCGAGAGCGATCAGGGCGATCGAGGCGTCGGCGCCGTCGGCATCCTCCGGCGCGGCGGCCCAGGCTTCGATCGGGGCTGCGTCGCGCAATGCAAGCGCCTCGTCGTAGCGGGAGCGATTGACCAGGGTGACGAAGGCGCCAAGCATAATTTGACGGCGGCGCTCGGCATCGATCGCGATATCCGCGATTCGTGCCGGTGCCATGGCGGGATCGCCCACGACAAGATCGAGAATCGCAATCCCGATCGTCGCGTCGCGTGCCGGCTCGTCGCCGCCGTCGCCGATCAGGATTTCGATCGCCTGTTCGCCGGCGAAACGCGCGGCCTCCGCATAGCGCGCGGCGTTGATCAGCCGCGAGAAGGCACCGATCAGGAAGGCGCGGCGCTGGCCGGCATCCATCGTGAGGCCGGAGAGCCTGGCCGGCACGTCCATCGGATCGCCGGTCGCGAGATCGAGCAAAGCGAGGGCGAGGCGGGCATCGCGTCCGGCATCGTCATCCCGTGCGACCGCGCGGCTGACGATATTCTCGGCATCCGCCATTGCCACCGCCTCGTCGTAGCGGGCGGTGCCGACCAGTCGGCTGAACGCATCGAGCAGGATCGCGTCGCGCCGCGCAGGCGGCAGGGCGAGCGGACGGATCAGGGCTGGGATGGCGGCGGGATCGGCGGTTTTTTCGTAGGCGATGGCAAGGGCGGCGCGCGCATCGGTCCCAGCCGCGTCGGTGCGCGAGCAGGCGAGCGGGATCACGCGTTCGGCGACCGCGATCGCCTCGTCATAGCGCGCCGCATTCACCAGCCGGATGAAGCCGCCGAGCAGGAGGTCGGGGACGACCGGATCGCTCGCGCCGAGCGCGTTCGCCATCGCGATCGCCTGGGCCGGGTCGCCGCCTTCGGCGAGCGCCAATTGGCCGAGCACGATATGGATGTCGCGCCGCAGATCGGCCGGCAGATCGGCATCGGGCAGACCGAGTCCTTCGGCGGCCCTGAGCGCGCGCGCCGCGCCGGTCGCGTCGGCATTGGTCAGCTCGATCACCCCGCGCCAAAGATAAATGCGGCGCGTGGCGTCCGTCTCACCGCGCGGCTTCAGGCCGGCGAGCAGTGCGACCGCCTCGTCATCCCCCGCCTCGGCACGGCCGATCGCCTGCTCGGCGCGGGCGCGGAAGGCAATGTCCTCGCTCATGGCATCGGTCAGCCACAAGGCGCGCAACGCCTCGACCAGAACGCCGGCCGTCTGTCCGGCAAGGCCGAGCTCGCGCACGACCTCCGCCCGCGTAGCACCCAGGCCGATCCGGCGCATCGCCTCGGCGTACATCACCGGGCCGAGATTGAAGGGGATCCGGTCCTTCAGAGCGGCAAGGCGCGGCTCGAGGCATGGTTCGGGGAGGGTTTCGATCGTCGCGAGATCAAGGCCGAAGCGCCGCCGGATCGCGGGGAACAGGAGGTCGCGCGCGGCCGCGGCGGCGGCGAAATCGCCGTCATTGGCGGCTTCGAACAGGGCACGGCCGAGCAGGCCGATGCCGGCATCGCTGACCGGATCCAGGTTCGCCGCGCGCCCATCGAGATAGGCGCGGAAGCGGCGGCGCAGCAAGGCAGGATCATCATCGAGCGCGAGCGGCGCCATCGAGGCGAAGGCGACCACGGAATGGGCATCGCGGGTGACCGCGACATGCGCGAACCCGGCGGTGCGCAGCGCGTGCTCGAGGCTGCGCACGGTCTGGAACACCATGTGGATTTCGGGGACAAGGATTTGTTCGAGCGCTTCGTACGGGGTTCCGGGCGCGATCGCGCCGCCGTCCGGCGTGGTCAGCAGCACGACGCCATCCGGCGCGATCCGCGCCGCGATGTCACGCAGCAGCACACCGGGATGATCCATGTGCTCGATCACCTCGGTCGCGACGATCGCGTCCCATGGCAGCCCGCCGCTATCGTCGGCCTCGGGGAAATAGCCGACCCGCACCGGCAGGCCAAGCTCGGCGCGGCCGCGTTCGGCGAGCGGCGAGGGGTCGATGCCCATGCCGGTCCAGCCGAGCGCGTGGATCGCGAAATCGAGGCCGAAGCCGTAGCCGCCGCCGATTTCAAGGAAGCGCGCGCCGCGCGGTTTGGCGATTCGCGCGATCGGGGCGGTGACCGGCCAGAGCCCGGCATTCTGCTGGATGTAGAATTGCGGCCAGCCGATCACCCGTGTCTCTTCGTGATGATAGTCGGGCAGGCGCATCGTCTCGTAAAAGCGCGCGTCGCAATTTGGGCAGGCATAGATCGCGCGCCGCATCGGCGCCATTTTTTTGGTGCCGGTCCAGCGCACCAGCACGAGAAGCGGACTCGGGCCGGCGGCGCCGCAATTCGGGCAGGGTCCCTGGTGAGGGGCGCCGTCGCTCCAGTCGAAGGTGAGACCGCCGGGTTCGGCGGCGGTGGACAAGGCGCTCAAGCGAACAGCGCCGGCACGCGCTTGCGCAGCGCCTCGGTCAGTTCGTCGCGCCGCGCCCAGAGCGAGTGATACCAGTCGATCCGTGCGCGCAACTGATAGGCCAGCATGCGTTCGGCGGCGATGTGGGCGCGCGCCGCCTCGGCCAGACGCTTCGCCGCCTCGGGATAGGCGAGCAGGCGCAGCAACTGCATGCGCAAATGGTCCGGCGAGCGGAACAAGAGGCCGGTTTCGCCGTCCCGGATGCTGGCCTCATAGACCACCGGGCTCGCGAGGGACACCACGCGCGCGGCGCTCGCCTCGATGAATTTGAGGTCGGATTTCGCCCGGTTGAACGCGGTGTCGGCGAGCGGCATGAGGCAGATTTCCGCCTCGCCCAGGCGCTGCATATAGGTCGCGTAGTCGCTGGTCGGGACGAACTCCTTGTTCGCGGTGTCGAGCGCGTCGAAAAAACCGCGATCATGCAGCACCAGCACGTTGAGCCTGGCACCCACCGCGCGCAGCACCTCGTTCAGCACTGGCATATAGGGCGCCCAGTCTTCCTCGCGGTTCAGCGCGCCGAAGAACAGGGTCATCCGGTCTGGTGCTGCGAAGTTGCGCGGCTCGGGCAATTCCACGATCGCGTTGGGGAAGACCGCGATTTCCGGGTTGTATTCGGTCAGTACGGCGGCGAGCGCCTCGGTGCTGGTCTGCACCGCGTGGGCCGCGCTGAAGGTGAGGAGATCCTCGGTCGCCACGCCGCGGCCTTCGAGAAATCCCGGATGGTCGTCGAATTCGGTGACCACCAGATAGCCCTTGTCGATCAGCGCGCGCACCCGCCCGAGGCCCGGCTCGCCCAGCAGAAGCGGGCGGTGCAGCACCGCGATGTGCGGCGCTTCTGGCATGAGCAGGGCGATTTCGGCTTCCGGGCGGATCGCCGCGAGCACCGAGGCGTCGCTCGCCAGTGCGCGCACCGGCTCGATCACCCGCACGTCGGACACGCCGCCGACCGGCGGCAGCATGGTCGTGGCGAGCACGAGGCGCGGCCGCGGCTGTTTCTTGGCCCGCCAGACGAACTGGATCGGAATCGCGCGGTTCAGATATTCGGCGGGATCGACGCCGATCGCCTTGAGCGCGGGCGTCATCGCCTCGACGAAGCGGGTCGCCTCGGTCGGGTTGGTGAGGCGCGGGCGCACATCGCAGAGAGCGAGACCGGCCTGTTCCAGCGCCGCCGCCATCATGCGCGGGGTAAACCAGCGCAGATGGGTGCGGTCGAGCAAGCCTTCGTCCTCGTAGTCGAAGCTGCCCTTCAGCAGGCGATAGACGATGCTCCAGTTCTCCACGTTGGGAAAGCAGACGAGCACGGTGCCGTCCGGGTTGAGTTGCTCCGCGTGGCGCGCGAGCACCGCCCATGGATCGGCCAGATGTTCCAGGATGTCGCCATAGATCAGGCAGTCGATGCCGTCCGGCAGGTCGAAGGGCAGGGGATCGGACTGAACGTCGCAATGCGCGGCTTCGGTGAGCCGGGTCCGCGCCAGGGCGATCGATTCGGGGTGGGTATCGACGCCGAGCACCCGCGCGCGGGGATTGCGCCGCCGGTATGCGGCGCCGAGCGCGCCGCCGCCGCAGCCGATATCGAGCACGGTGCGCGCGGTGAGCGGAATCGCGTCCAGCAGGTCGGGATTGGCGAAATCGGGATAGGCGCCGATCATCGGAAGCCCGTTCGGGTCCAGGCGGACTTGCTGAGGCGCGGTCACATCATCCATGCTCGACTTCCCTGTCCAATTCGATTTTTTGCGGGGCGATTTTTCGCGGGGCATGGCCCCTGCCCACCCCATGATACACGAATCCCGCGCTGCGCATCGCGGCCGGATCGAAGATGTTGCGCAGATCGACGATGATCCGGCCGCGCATCGCGGCGGCGAGCCGCGCGGGGGCGAGGGCGCGGAATTCGTTCCACTCGGTCATTACCACCAGAAGCTCGGCACCCTTGATCGCCTCGGGCGCGCTGGCGGCGTAGCGCACCGAGGCCGGGAGCAGCGGTTTTGCCGCCTCCATCGCCGCCGGATCGTAGGCGACGATGTGCGCGCCGGCCTCGGCCAGGGCCTCGATCGCCGGGATCGCCGGCGAATCGCGCATGTCGTCGGTTCCCTGCTTGAAGGCGAGGCCGAGAACCGCGACGCGCCGGCCGCGAAGCTCCGTCCCGGCGGCGTCGATGATCCGGCGGCCGAGCCCGGCCTTGCGCGCTTCGTTCACCGCGACCACGGTTTCGGTCAGCCGGCTCGGCGCGCGCGCGTCCTGCGCGATGCGGGCGAGGGCGAGCGTGTCCTTCGGAAAGCACGAGCCGCCGAAACCGGGGCCGGGATGCAGGAATTTCCGGCCGATCCGGCCATCGAAGCCCATGCCGCGCGCGACGTCGTGCACGTCGGCGCCGACGGCTTCGCAGAGATCGGCCATTTCGTTGATGAAGGTGACCTTCATCGCGAGAAAGGCGTTGGCGGCGTATTTGATCAGCTCGGCGGTTTCCAGCCCGGTCATCAGGATCGGCGTTTCGATCAGGTTGAGCGGGCGGTACAGCGCGCGCAGCACCGAGCGGGCGTGCTCGGTCTCGGCGCCGACCACCACCCGGTCTGGCCGCATGAAATCGCCGATCGCGCTGCCCTCGCGCAGGAATTCGGGGTTGGAGGCGACCTCGACCGCGAGATCGGGCCGCAGCGCGGCGGCAAGCTGCGCCAGTTTCCGCCCGGTGCCGACCGGCACGGTGGATTTGGTGACCAGGACAGCCGGATGGTCGAGCGAGGTCAGGACCTGCTCGGCGGCAGCGAAGACATAGGTGAGATCGGCATGGCCGCCGCCCCGGCGCGACGGGGTGCCGACCGCGATGAACACCGCCTGAGCTCCGGCGATCGCCGCGTCGAGCGCGCCGGTGAAGCCGAGCCGGCCGGCGGCGCGGTTGGCGGCGACCAGTTCCTCGAGTCCCGGCTCATAGATCGGCATCACGCCCGCGCGCAGCCGGTCGAGCCGCACCGGATCGGTTTCGGCGACCATCACCTCGACGCCGAATTCCGCGAAACACGCCGCCGACACCAGGCCGACATAGCCGCCGCCGATGATCGCGATCTTCAACCCGGTTCACTCCCATCAAGCCAGCCCGGTTCTTCTGGCAAGCCCCATCCTCGGTTGCAAGCCCCGCCGGCCCCGTCCGGCATGATGGCCCTGCCGCGTCGCCTGTAACATTCAGCAACAATCCGCAACTTTTAGCTACTTGATACGACATTATTCGCAAATTAGGTAGTTATTGATGTCTAAGCCTCGGATTTTGCGACAATCGAGATGGAGCAACCTGATCGGCAAAGCGGGAGCCGATCTCCTCGCTTTCACGATCGGGCCGGCTTTGCTGCGCCTTTCGCTCGGGCGCCGGCCCAGCGCGGACGAACGCGGTGCGTTCCGCCGGGCGCTGCGCACCCGCTATATCGACGATGCGCGCGAAATTCCGCCACTGATCCGCGGGCTCCTGGTCCTGCCGGAGGCGCGCCGGATCATGCGTCTCGCGGTCGGTCTCGCCTGGTATCATGAGCGCGGCCGCGGCGGCGGCGACCCGTTCGCGGACCGGGTAACGCCTTTGGGCGTACCGGGCGTGCCGGATCTCACCGGCAATCTGTTCACCGCCTGGACCGGGCCGAAGCTCGGCTTCCTCCATTTCGAGAAATGCGGCGGGATCGCGGTGATGCGCTGGCTCTCCGAACAATTCCACCCGGATCAGATCGACCCCGACCCGGTTCGCTCGATGCCGCCGCATCTATGGTTTCGCGCACCGTGCGGGCTCAGCCGCGACATCGCGCGCTATCCGCTGCTCTGGGGTCACTACGGCCTGCCGGCGCTGGAACGGATCGACCCAGAGCGGTTCATATTCACCTTCCTGCGCGATCCGCGCGCGCGGATCGTTTCGCTGTACAATTACTGGCGCAGCGTCGATCCCGCCTTGCTCGACCCCGCAGAGGGCAATTTCACCGTGGCGGCGGCGCACCGGCACGATCTGCTCGGTTTTCTGCGCGGGAGCGATCCGTTCATCGTCAATTATCTCGACAATTTCTATGTCCGGCGCCTGACCGGACGCTATCGGACAAGTGCCGCGCACGATCCGCTGCATGCCAATCCGCGCGTTGCCCTGACCGAGGCGATCGCGGCCCTGGACCGGATCGGCTTCGTCGGGATCACCGAACGGATGGACGAGAGCGTGGCCCGGCTGGCCAAGGCGATCGGTGCGGTGCCGCCGGGCGGGAAGGTGCGCGGCAATGTCGCGGCGGAGAACCATACCGACCCGAGCGGCTGGTTCCGTGCGGCGCCGCGCGCCGAAATCACCCCCGAGGTCGCGGCGGAACTCGATCGACTCACCACCCTCGATCGCGCGCTCTATGCCGAGGCGCTGGGCCGGTTCGACGGCAGGCGCGGCCGCGCGCGCGTGGTTGCCGCCGCCTGAAATCCGGGCGATCATGCCACATGACTGTGCGCGACCGTGTGCTGAATGCCGACATGCTGCTCCGCGCCTATCGACTTGGGCTGTTTCCGATGGCGGAGACCCGGCAGTCGCAAAGCCTCCATTTTCTCGATCCCGAGCGGCGCGGCGTGCTGCCGCTCGACGGGTTTTATATGCCGCGCCGCCTGTTCCGCACCTTGCGCACGACGCGGCTGCGGATCGTCGCCGACCGGGATTTCCGGGGGCTGATCGCGGCCTGCGCGCAGCCCCGCGCGAACCGGCCGGAAACCTGGATCAACGCGGAAATCGAGCGCCTGTTCGTCGAACTGCACGATCTCGGCCACGCCCATAGCGTCGAGGTGTGGGATGGCGGGCGGCTGGCCGGCGGCCTTTACGGTCTGGTGATCGGCGGGGCGTTTTTCGGCGAAAGCATGGTTTCGCTGACCCGCGACGCCTCGAAACTCGCCCTCGCGCATCTGGTTGCGCGGCTGCGTCTGTGCGGCTTCGGGCTGCTCGACACCCAGTTTCTCACCGACCATCTCGCCCGGTTCGGCGCCTACGAGGTCTCGAAGGCGACCTATCACGCCTTGCTGGCCGAGGCGGTCGCGCTGCCGGCGCGCTGGGTGACCGAACTCGATCCTGCCACAATCGCGCGCGAAATCGAGACGATGCACAGAATCATTCAGGAGGACCAAGCATGACGATCCACAATACCGCAGCTCTTGCTGCCTTCCTGCTCGCGATGGGGGTGGCGCATGCGGCGGCGGCGCCGCGCCTGATCCCGGACCATGACGCGATGGGCGTGTATCGGATCAGCCAGCCCGGAAAGCCGACGCAGACCTGGCGGGTGCGATATCTGGCGGCGAGCGAACGGGTGCGCGCGGTCAGCCTGTCCGGTCAGGCGGCGGGAACGGCGATCCTGCTCGACCTCGCTTCGGGGGCAGCGAATGTGGTGCTGCCGCAGATGCATGCGGTGGTCGCGGTGCCCGGCCTGTCGGCGATGATGCAAAAGGTGATGGACAATCGCGGCGCGCATTTCACCAGGCTGGGGCAGGCCACCATCGCCGGCCGAGCGTGCACGCGCTATCTCGTGCTGAAACCCAAGGGCGACGGCAGCGCCTGCATCACGCCGGGCGGCGTGGTGCTGCAGGCGACCGGGAAGAACGATCATGGGTCGGTTGCCGTGCAGGCGCTGTCGATCACCAACGCGCCGCAACAGGCCGCCGCTTTCACCCCACCGGCGGGCTATTCCAGCATCACCCTGCCGCCGCAGATGCTGGCGCAGTTGCTGGGCGGGTGAGCCGGGGATTGCCGACGCGCAGGGTGCGGGTGATCGCGTCGCCTTTCGCGTCCAGGATGGTCAGGCGGTAGAAGCCGGGGCCGGGAGGCTGCCAGTCCGCGCTGCGCAGAGCGGGGATGGACGGGAGCAGCCGGTCGTCGATCATGAAGTTTAGCGGCCGGTCGCCGCCCATCGCGCGCAGATGTACTGGCGGACCGACCGGCAGGATGGCTTTCGGCGGCGGAAACAGCAAAGCGAGCTTCGGCCGGGCGGCGGAGACGAGGGTGACCGGCGGGTGCGCGCGGCGCATCGGCAGCGGCGCCGGTTTCAGGAAACCGAAGACATCGGCGAGGACCGGCAAGGCGGCGAGGGCGGATTGGTTCGGCAGAGCGCCGCCATCGGGTTCACCGATCCACACGCCCGCTACATAACGGCGATCGTACCCGATCGCCCAATTATCGCGATTGCCGGCACTGGTGCCGGTTTTCCAGGCGATTCCTGCGGGGCCGCCGCCGGGGAACGGGCGGGTGAGAATGCCCGTGATGCTGCGCGCGATTGCCGGCGAGATCAGGCGGCGCCGGTTGCGCCGCTGCCCGGCGATGAGATGGAGGGGCTCGACGGTGCCGTCGGTCGCGAGTGCGGCGTAAAGGGCGACGAGGCGGCGCATGGTGATGCCGGCGCCGCCGAGCGCGAGCGGCAGGGTGGGCGCGACACCACGCGGTAAGGCCAGCGGCGCGCCCGCGCTCGCCAGATGCGCGGCGAATTTTGCCGGGCCGAAACGGCGCATCAGCGCGACCGCGGGCAGATTGAGCGAACGGCGCAGCGCGGTGGCCGCGGTGACATCGCCCTTGAACGCGCCGGTATAATCGTCGGGTGCGTAGCCGCCGAAATCGCGCGGCAGATCGGTGAGCAGTGTGCTCGGGCGCGCGAGACCGTCGGCGAAGGCGAGGCCGTAGAGAAACGGTTTCAACGCCGAGCCCGGCGAGCGGATGGTGCGCGTGAGATCGAGAAAGCCGGCGCGGCGCGGATCGGTCCAGTCCCCGGCATAGATCGCGCGGATCGCACGGGTTTTCGCGTCGGCGACGATGATGGCGAGGCTTTCGGTGGGGGCGAGCCGGCGCAACTGGCCGCGCGCGAAGCGGGCGATGGCGGTGTCGAGCGCGCCGTCGATCGTGGTGCGGGCGCGATCCGGCAGATGATCGGTGATTTGCGGGGAGAGGGTCAGGAAACGATGGCGGCGGCGCGGCACCGGCGTTGCCTCGGCGTGGATCAGGGCAGCGCGGGAAATGACGCCGAGCGAGGCGGCTTCGAGCAGGATGCGGTTGCGCGCGGTCAGCGCGGCGCGCGGATGAACTGCGGGGTCGAGCGCGGCGGGCCGGCGGCACAAAGCGACGAGGAGCGCCGCTTCGGCGGGGCTGAGCGTCGCGGGCGAGTGGCCGAACCAGGCGCGCGAAGCGGCCTCGGCGCCGACGATATTGCCGCCGAACGGGGCGAGCGAGAGCCACATGCCGAGGATTTCGGCTTTGCCGTCGTGCTCGTTCAGCGCGATGGCGTGGAATGCCTCGCCGATTTTGACCTTCAGCGTGCGCGGCGCGGGATGCAGCAGGCGGGCGACCTGCATGGTGAGGGTGGACGCACCGGAGACGACATGGCCGGCGGCGAGCATCTGCACAGTTGCGCGCAGAATCGAGAACGGGTTGACGCCGGGGTCGAGATAGAAATGCCGGTCTTCGGACGCGATCAGCATGCGCGGCAGGAGCGGGTCGACTTCGGCTTCGGTCGTCGGGAGTTTCCATTCGCCGCGACGGTCTTCGAAAGTTGCGATGGGGTGGAAGTGGCGGCCGAACACGACGCGGCTCCGATCGTGCAGCCGCGCGAGGTTCGGCGGGAAGAGCCACGCCGCGCCGAAGACGATCGCGACGGTGACGATCGCCGCGGTCGTCCAGCGTGTCAGTGGGTCAGGGATGCGTCTGGCCACCATTGGTCGGGGCATTGGGTTTCGGCGGAATTTGACCCGGTGCGAGAACCGCGACGCTGCCGCCTTCGGTGCGCCCGTAGACCATCGGGTGGAACATGTCCGACAACGTGACGCCGGGCAGGGTGAACCGGCCCGGCGTGACCGCGCGCAGCATGACCGCGACGCGGAATTCGCGATCGACGCCGTTATCCTCGCCGAAGAAATTGGACTCGTGGGGCGCGAGATCGAACGCGGCTTCGTAGCGATCGTCGGCGGCGGCGCGGATGCGCGGATGGCTGAGCGTGCCGAGCCAGCGCATGTGGCTGACCTTGCCGCTCGAGATATTGCCGGCGAGTTCCCAGCCGGCCGGCAGCCCGGCATCGACTACCGCGCGATGCGGGGCGGAATCCACCGATCGTCCGCTGATCACCATGATGAAAACCGTGTTCTGCGCGAGATTGGAAGGATCGAGCTTGTCGCCCGACATCGTGTAGAAGCGGCGATCGACGATCATGCCCTGCCGGGCGGCGGCGGGTGGTTTGGCCGGAATGCCGGTGGTCGCGACGCTGACCGCGAGCGGGGTCGCGGCGAGATTGTCGATGCTGACCGGCGATGTCAGCTTTTGGCTGATCGCCTTCGCCGATTTCATCTCCCGCGTGCCGATGCGGAAATCCATCGGCGGCGGCGGTGCGCCCAGAATGCCGTTGGCGAAGCAGGCCCAGGCGAGTTCCTGCGCGTTCAGATCGTCGACACTGATTCCCTTGCCCGGAAGATTGGCGCGCAATTCGGGGATTTTATCGCGCAACAGCCCGGTTTGCGCGATCACCGCCGGAACCGCCCAGGCGTCGCGCAGCGGCGAGCCGAAGGCGTTCTGCCAATCCCGATCGAGGAACCACCAGTCGCCGGTGAGCCGGTTATGGATGGCGAGTGCGGCGTTCAGGGCGGCGCGGGCGTGGTTCGGTTCGCCGATATCGTTCAGCGCCGCGCCGAGCTGCGCGCGGGCGAGCGGCATGTGCAGCGCATCGACATCCTGTCCGAGCAGGCGGATGGCGCCGGCCGGTGGCCGGCCCGCGAGGCCGAGCACATAGGTGGCATAGATTTGCGAAAATCTGCCGTGATTGCCTTGCACAACCTCGTTGTGCAGCCAGGCCAGCGCCTGATCGATCTGCACGCCCGGCACATAGACACCCGCCTTGCGCGCGCGGAGCAGGAACTCGGTAGCGTAGGCGGTCAGCCATGGTTCGCTGAAATCATGCGAGGACCACAGGCCGAAGGAGCCGTCGAAGCGCTGGAGATCGAGCACCTGCTCCACCGCGCGGGCGAGCCGCCCGGTCGGGTCCGGTCCCGCGACCGGTCCGCGCAGCACGGTGAGCGGCAGGCCGCGGCTGACGCTTTGTGCAAGGAACGGCAGCGTGTTGGCGGCAAGCGCCTGCATGTATTCGGCCGGATCGAAGGGCAGCGTGTTGCCGAAAGTGACGGTGGACTGCACCGAGCCGGGATAGAGGCCGGACTCGTTCAACCCGATTTGTTGTGTCGCTCCCGGTTTGATGCTGGCGGCTGCGAGTCTGGTGACCGGCGCGCGTGCGGAATGGACGGTGAGCGTCCAGTGCCGTTTCAGCGCGTAGTTCGGGCCGGTGAGATCGAGGCTGATCTGGCCGGTGCCTTCGGCGTTCGACGCGGCGAGCTGGAACGGCACGACATGGCGCGTGCCGGGTTTGAGGTCGAGCGTGGTGCTGGTTCTGCCCTTGAACGCGAGCGGGCCGGTTGCCGCGACGGTTGCGGTGAATTGCCCGTCCGGCAGGTCGAGATTTTGCAGCATCAGCCCGGCATTGGCGATGTCGCCGGGGGCGAGGAAGCGTGGCAGCAGCGCGTTGGCGATCACCCGGTCGCGCACGATGATATCGGTATGCGCGGCGCCGACCGCGGTTTTGGTCCAGGCTACCGCCATCAGCCTGATCTGTCCGTTGAATTCGGGGATATGGAGGGTGATTTTCGCGACGCCGTCGGACCCGGCTCGCACCGGACCGGCGAACAGCGAGACGATGCGCTGCGGGATCGGTTTCACCGCCGGCCCGAAATTGGCGCCCGCGCCGTTTTTCAGCAATGCGGCCTGCCCCGATGGCGGCAGGAGCAAAGCGGCGTAATCGTCCATGACGCCGACGCCGAGCCGCCATTTGCCGAAGAAATGGCCGATCGGGTCAGGGTTCGGGAAGTCCGTTAGCTGCAATATGCCTTCATCCACGGCGGCGAGGGTGACATAGGCGCCGGGCCGCGCATGGACATCGACGGTAATGTCGTGGCCTGGGCGGTATAGTTTTTTCGTCGGGATCGACACGTCGATCTTTCGTCTGCCCGGTTTCACCGCGAGCCAGGTGAGCCCGACCGCGCGGGAGGGCTGGCTGGTCGCGTCGGGTTTCTGGAACGCCTCGACGATCGCATAGGCGCCCGGACCCCAGGCGCGCTTCACCGGAACGTCGAGCGTGGTGCCGCCGTTCGGCAGGGTGAAATTCCGCATCGACAACACGGCGTTATTGGCGATGACCAGCGTGGCGGGGCCATGGAATGGCGCCGTGACATGGAGCTCGGCGGTATCGCCGGGTGCGTAATCCTGATGGTCGGACGAGACGGTGACGCGCTGCGGCACTGCCGGGTTGGCGGAGGTCGCGAAGCCGGAATAGAAGATCACCGAACTCGCCGCGAAACCGCCTTTCGCCTGCACCACGCGCAGCCGGTAGCGGCCCCAGCCGAGCACGGGCGCGGTGAAAACCGTGGGCTTGTCGGCGGCCAGGGTGATGGTCCTGGTTTCGACCGGGCGGTCGATATGGGTGATCGCCCAGCGCGCGGCGGAACCGTTGAAATAGATGTGCCATTCGGTCTCCTGACGGACCAGGCTGATGGTCACCGCCATCTTCACTTGACTGCCCGCTGGGCCGATTGCCACGATGTTGAAACCTGGCGCGATTTTGTTGCCGACGGTCTGGCCGGCAAAATTTTCCTTGATGCCGATCAGCGGCCTCGCCGGGGTTATCGGCAGGGTGATCGCCGAGGTGACGGCGCGGCCCGAAGGATCGTTGATGCTGACCGACAATTTCGCCTCGATCGCGCGCGTGGTGTCGGGCGGGCTGGTGAGGTCGATCGGCACCGAGGTGTTACCGCGCGGGCCGGTTTCGGGAAGCGCGATGCGGGTGAGTTTGGATTGGAAAATCTCGTTCTGCAGGCCGAAGGAATAGCCGCGCCATTGCGGAAACGGCTGGTTATCGGCGATGAGGCGAAGCGTGGCGTTGCCGGTCAGTTTCGAACCGGGCGCGCCGTAGAGGAATCGCACATTGAGCGGCCAGTGGTCGATCTTGCCTGGGGTAAGCGGGTGCGACCGGCCGAGCGAGACCTTGAGCTTCGCGGGGACGAAGGCGGCGACGGTGAATTGGCGGCGGGCGAGCGCGGGTTTGTGTGCGCCCAGGGCGAGGCTGACCGACCAGTTGCCGGCCTGGGCCGCGCCGGGCAGTTTCACCGGCAACGCGATCGAATCATCGTCGGTGCGCGGCGCCACGCGGTCGAGATAGACCTGCCCTGCCGGGCGGCGGATGATGACATGAAGCGGCAGGTCGAGCGGCGTGTCGCGATCGGTGCGGTAGAGGGCGGCGACATGCACGGTTTCGCCTGGCCGGTAGATCCCGCGATCGAGCCAGAGATAGGGATCGATCCGGTTCGGCACCGGCCGGCCGGAAATACCGCGATCCGAAAGATCGAGCGGCGAGCCCGTCAGATTGAAAACGGTGAAATCGCCGTCCGGCCCGGTGATATGGAGTGCTGCGGGCGATTGTCCGGCGATGCCGGCGAGCAGAGGACCGGCGAAGCTGACGATGCCCTTACCGTTGGTTTTTGCCGAGGCGAGAATCGCGTTATCGGCGGCGATCAGATTGACCGTGACATCGGCATAGGGTTGCGCGCTGGTGAATTTGCGAATTTGCACATTCATGCCGTTCCAGCCGCGCCAGACGATGGGCGCCATGTTGGTGCGCAGCACGAGCTGGACGGTGTTCAGCGCATAGGCATCCGGCAGGCCCGGACCGGGTCGGATCGCGATGGCGTAGAGGCCGGTTTTCTTCATCACATCCGGCAGGGCGATGACTGAATGGATCAGTCTGTTGGAGACGAAGTTTTGGATTTTCGCTTCGCCTTTCCAGATCGTCTTGCCGTAATTGTCGCCGAGTGACGATTGATATTCGGTGGGGTTGAACAGCGGATGATTGCTGAAAAATCCGGTCAGGGAACGTTCGGCGATGCGGACGATTTTCAGCCGGACCTTGTCGAGATTGACGGTGGAAATGCCGATCGTGGATGGCGATGAGGCGGGGATGAGGTAGTGCCCGACATCGGCGATGAGCTGGGCGCGGCGATCACGGATCGCGACCGGGATTTTGGTTTCGCTCGGCAGGGTGGTGCCGGCCTGGAGCGGCAGACCCGCGCGCAGGATCACCCTGGTCGTGTGTCCGGCGGGCAGGCCGTCGATGCAGAGATCGCCGTTTTGCTCGGTGATTGCGGCTCCCTTCACCGGGGGCGTGAAGATCACCCAATCCGCCGGGTGAAAATCGGGCGCGCTGCCGAGCTTGACGTTGAACGCGATGCATGCGCTGGTCGGGAAGCGGTTGGCATGGACGGTGAGCTTGCGGACCCGGATGCCGAAAGTCTTGGATGCTTCGGCGAGTTCGTGCTTGATGAGATCATCGTCGGGATAGGCGCGCCGCATCGCCGCGAGAAGATCGATCCGCGCGAGGTTGTTGTTTTGCAGGCGCAGCCCTTTGGCGATCAGAAGCAGAGCGCGCTTGGCGGTCGTGGCATCGGCACCGTGCGTTTCGTTCAGTTCATAGGCGATAAAGGCGGCCGTTTCGACGGTGCGGGCATCGGCCGTTTTGCGGCGGGAGGAGGCGGTGGCGAGTGCCAGCCAGAGCGATGGATGGTTCTCATCGCCCAGACGCAGCCGCTTGCGATAGAGGGAAGACGCATTCGGCCAGTCCTGATCGTCGTATGCCTGTTTGGCCTGCCTGGTCAGATCGGCACGGCGCGCGGCGAGGCCGGCACTGTTCCCGGCCGTCGGCTGATTGCCGAAAGCCTGGAACTGGCGGGCATTTTCGCCAAGTCCGGGGAGCAGATGGCGCAGGAACACAGTAGATGGTGGCGCGGAGCCGCCCGCGCGGGCAGTCTGCGACAATGCGACGGATGCGACAACGAAGCAGAGCAACCAGGCCAGCAAAACTCCGATTCGCCGGTGGTTGCGCATCCCATGGCTCCCTGTTCGCCGATTGTTATCGGGACGATACAGGGAAACCGCAACGGAGTCACACTGCTCAGCTCCGCCTGCCGTAGCCGCCGCCGCCAGGGGTCGCGATGCCGAATATGTCGCCGGGCGCGATGCTCGCCTCGGCCCGGCCCGACAGGGTCTCGCGCGTGCCATCCGCCCGCTCGATCCATTGCAGGCCGACCGCGCCATCCGCCCCGCCGTCGAGCCCGAACGGCGGCACCACGCGGCGGGACGCGACGATCACCGCCGTCATCGGTGCATGAAAGCGCAGCCGGCGGACCGCGCCATCGCCGCCGCACATGGCACCCGCGCCGCCGGAGCCGCGCCGGATCGAAAACTCCTCGACCGTGACGGGATAGTTCAGCTCCAGCACTTCGGGATCGGTCATCCGCGTGTTGGTCATGTGGGTGTGAACGGCGGAAGCGCCGGCGAAGCCCGGACCCGCGCCGGCACCGCCGCAGATGGTTTCGTAATATTGGCGTTGCGCATCGCCGAACAGAAAATTATTCATCGTCGCCTGGCTGCACGCGACCGCGCCGAGCGCCCCGAACAGGGCGTTGCACACCGCCTGGCTCACCTCGGTATTGCCGGCGACCACCGCCGCTCCCGGCGCGGGGGCGAGGAACGAGCCTTCGGGAATGATCAGGTCGATCGGTTCGAGGCAGCCCTCGTTGAGCGGAATATCCTCGCCGACCAGGCAGCGGAACACGTAGAGCACGGCGGCCTGGGTGATCGCGCGCGGGGCGTTGAAATTGCCCTTGTGCTGGGTGCTGGTGCCGGTGAAATCGACCGTCGCGCGCCGCGCCGCGCGATCCACCGCGACGCGCACCGAGATGACGCTGGAATCGTCCATCCGATAGGTGAATCGCCCGTCGCCGATGCGGTCGATCACCCGGCGCACATGTTCGGCCGCATTGTCCATCACATGGCGCAGATAGGCCGCGACGAGCGGCCAGCCGTGTTGCGCGACGATGGCATCGAGACCCATTGCCGCCGCGCGATTGGCGGCGATCTGCGCCTTGATGTCGGCGATATTCTGATCCGGGTTGCGTGCCGGGTAGCGCGCCGAGAGAAGCAGGTCGCGAAATGCGTCTTCCCGAAACCTGCCCTGTTCGACCAGTAAAAAATCGTCGATCAGCACGCCTTCCTCGATCAGGGTGGTCGCATTCGGTGGCGTCGATCCTGGCGTGATGCCGCCGACATCCGCGTGATGGCCGCGGGCGCCGGTGAAGAAGCGGATTTCCGCGCCATTCGGGTCGAACACCGGGGTAATCACGGTGATATCGGGCAGATGGGTACCGCCGGCGCTCGGGTTGTTCAGCGCGATCACGTCGCCTGGGCGCAGCGTTCCGCCGCGGGTTTTGAGAACGTGGCGCACGCTCTCGCTCATCGAGCCGAGATGCACCGGAACGTGCGGAGCGTTCGCGACCAGCCGCCCGGCGGCATCGAACACCGCGCAGGAAAAATCCAGCCGCTCGCGAATGTTCACGCTCTGCGCCGTGTTCTGCAACACCGCGCCGGCCTGTTCGGCGACGCTCATGAACAGGTTGTTGAACAGTTCGAGCAGCACCGGATCGGGCGGCGCATTCGCATCCGGCGCGCGGCGGCGCGCTTCGGTGAGGCGGCGCAGGATCAGATTGTCGGGCGGCGCGATCTCGGCGATCCAGCCAGGCTCGACGATGGTGGTGGCATTGGCGTCGCAGATCATCGCCGGGCCGGGAATCGAATCGCCGAGACGCAGATCGGTGCGATCGAACACGTCGGCGCGATGCGATTCTCCCCGGCTCCAGATCGATACGGTGTCGATCGGGGCGAGTATCGCGTCGCGGGGCGGCGGGGCTTGTTCGCTGACGCTTTCGCCCGGCGCGATCGCTTCCACCGAGACGGCATCGACGATGATCGTGCGCTCCGGAATCGCGAAGCCGAAGCGCGTTTCATGCGCTTTGGTGAACGCCATCTCGCGATCATCGGCATCGGCGGCGATCGGCAGGATCGCCTCGGTCGCTTCATAGCGCAGATGAAGCTGGGATACGATGCGGACGGTGACGGGATCGCTGCCCTGGCCGACGAGCACCGCGTGTGCCTCGTCCGAAAGTTCGTTGATCGCCGTTGCGATATCGGTCTCGGCCTCGCCGAGCACCCGTTCGATCGCGCGCTGGCGCACGGTGCCGAGTTCGGCGAGCCCCATGCCGAATGCCGAGAGCACGCCGGCGAATTTATGGATGAACACGGCATCCATCCCGAGCGCCTCGGCGACCAGGCAGGCGTGCTGGCCGCCGGCGCCACCGAAACAGGCGAGCGCGAAACGCTGCGGGTCGCGGCCTTTCTGGATCGAGACCTGCTTGATCGCCTTGACCATGTTGGCGATCGCGATGTCGAGAAATCCCTCGGCGATTTGCTGCGCGCTGCGGGCGATGCCGGTCGCGCGCCCAACCTCCCTTGCGACGGTGGCAAACCGCGCCTGCACGATCTCGGCATCGAGCGGAGCATCGCCGTTGGGGCCGAACACGGCGGGGAAGCGGCGCGGCTGGATTTTGCCGAGGCAGAGATTGGCATCGGTTACCGTGAGCGGCCCGCCGCGCCGATAACAGGCCGGTCCCGGATTGGCGCCGGCGGAATCGGGGCCGACACGAAAGCGCGCGCCGTCGAAATGCAGGATCGAGCCGCCGCCGGCCGCAACGGTGTTGATCGCCATCATCGGCACGCGCACCCGTGCACCGGCGATTTCGGTATCGAAGCTGCGCTCGAACGCGCCGTCATACAGGGCGACATCGGTGGATGTGCCGCCCATGTCGAAGCCGATGATGCGTGCGAAACCGGCTGCTTCGGCCGAGCGCGCCGCGCCGACGATGCCGCCCGCCGGGCCGGACAGGATCGCATCCTTGCCCTCGAAGCTGGAAGCTTCGGCGAGACCGCCATGCGACTGCATAAAATAGAGTTTTGCGCCGTCCAGCGCTTTTGCCACCCGGTCGACATAGCGGCGCAGGATCGGCGACAGATAGGCATCGACCACCGTGGTGTCGCCGCGCGGCACCAGGCGCAGCAGCGGACTGACGATGTGACTCGCCGAGACCTGCGAAAAGCCGATCTCTCGTGCGATGTCCATAAGGCGCCGCTCATGCGCTGGATTTTTCCAGCCATGCATCAAGGCGATCGCGACGGCCTCCACGCCGTCCGTCTTTGCGGCCATCAGCGCATCGCGCGCTGACGCTTCGTTAAGTGGCGCGGTCTCCTGGCCGTCGACGCCGATGCGGCCGTCGATCTCGATCACCGTTTCGTAGAGCATCGAGGGCAAAGTGATCGCGAGATCGAATAACCGTGGCCGCGCCTGGCTGCCGATGCGCAGCACGTCGCCGAGGCCCCGGTTGATGACCAGGACGGTGCGCGTGCCCTTGCGTTCGAGCAGCGCATTGGTCGCGACCGTGGTGCCCATGCGAACCGAATGGATGCGCTCGGCCGGAATCGGGTCGCCGGGGGCGATTCCGAGCACATTCCGGATCCCGGCGATCGCCGCGTCGTCGTAGCGCTCGGGGTTCTCGCTGAGCAGCTTGCGCGTGACGAGGCTTCCGTCCGGCGCGACGGCGATCAGATCGGTGAAGGTGCCACCGCGATCGATCCAGAATCGCCAGCTTGCATCGGCCTCGCTCATCAAACGGTCTCCGGGGCGGGAATTTCCGCGTCGAGCGCGCGGTTCATGGTTTCCGGCAGGCTGAGTGCTGCGATCGCAAATAGCGCATAAGCGATCACCGCGAAGATCGCGACGGCGGCACCGAGCGGCAAGGTCCTGGCCGCGAAACCGATCAAGGTGGGAAAGAACGCCGCCATCCCACGTCCGAAATTATAGCAGAATCCTTGCGCGGTCGCACGGATTTCGGTTGGAAACAACTCGGAGTAGAACGCACCCATGCCGCTGAAGATGCCCGAAGGGAAGAAGCCAAGCGGGAAGCCGAGAAACAGCATCGCCTCATTCGAGATCGGCAGATAGAGATAGCACACCGCGATGACCGCCGAGCCGACCGCGAACAGGATGAAATTCGGCCGCCTGCCGATTTTGTCGGTGAGGATTGCGCTGGTGATGTAACCCACCAGCGAGCCCGCGATGATGACGGCGAGATAGGCGCCGCTGCCGAGAATGGTCAGATGGCGCTGCACGCGCAGAAAGGTCGGAATCCAGGTGGTGATCGCGTAATATCCGCCCTGGGCACCCATGGCGAGGAGCGAACCGCGCACCGTGAGGTTGAGGAAGCGCCGCGAGAAAATCGCGGAGGGGCCGGTCGACCGGCCGCGTTCGCTGGAACGCATTTCGGTGAAGATCGGCGATTCCGGCACCATCCGGCGGATCAGGAACACCAAGGCGGCAGGCGCCAGGCCGACGAAGAACAGAACCCGCCACGCGATATCGGGCGGCAGGATTTGCAGAATGATCGTCGCCGCGATCGCCGCGACGGCCCAGCCAATCGCCCAGGAGCTTTGTACGAAACCCACCGCGCGGCCACGGAAGCGGGTGGCGATCACTTCGCCCATCAGCACCGAGCCGGCCGCCCATTCGCCACCGAAACCGAGCCCCTGCAAACCGCGTGTTATCATCAGTTGCTCGGGCGACTGGGTGAAACCGCAAAGAAAAGTGAAGATCGCATACCACAGGATGGTAATCTGCAGCACGCGCACCCGGCCGATGCGGTCGGCCAGAATGCCGGCGATCCAGCCGCCGGCAGCGGAGAGCAGGAGCGTCACGGTCGCGATTTCACCAGCCTGCGCGCTGGTCATTTTCCAGACCACGAACAGGGAGGGAATCACGAAGCTGAAAATCATCACGTCCATGCCGTCGAGCGCATAGCCGCCATAGCAGGCCCAGAAGGTGCGCTTTTCGTTGCGCCCCATATTTCCATACCATTCGAACATTGTCGTCTCCTTCCATCCAGGGTTTGCGAGGTCGCGTGACTGGCGGCTTCGAAATCCCCGTTTGGGGTGTTATTGATTGATGGGGCAGAATTGCTCGGGCAGATCGGTGATGAGCATGCAGCCCGGCGCATGGGTAATCGCGAAGGGCAGCCGAGCCTGCTCCAGCGCCGATTGGCTGGTCACGCCGCAGGCCCAGAATACCGGCACGTCGCCCGGTGCGAAATCCACCGCGTCGCCGAAATCCGGGCGCGCGAGATTGGCGATACCGATTGCGATCGGGTCACCGATATGCACGGGCGCACCATGCATGTCATGAAATCGCGCGGTCACGGCAATGGCGCGCCGTGCATCCTCGGGGCTCATCGGCCGCATCGAGACCACGAGCGGCCCGCCGAACGGGGGCGCCGGCCTGGTGAGAATGGTCGTGCGATACATTGCGACGTTGCGGCCCTGCTCGATATGGCGGAGCGGGATTCCCGCTGCGAGCAGCGCGCGCTCGAAGGTGAAGGAACAGCCGAGCACGAAGGTCACCAGATCGCCGCGCCACAGGGCGGTGATGCCGGTGGGTTGTTCGGTGCAGACGCCATCGTGGAACACGCGGTAGCGCGGCAGGTTGGTGCGGATGTCGATTGCCGAGCCGAGCGGTGCGAGAGTCGGATCGCCCGGTATGCCGACATGGATCAGCGGACAGGCTTGGGCATTGGCGCGGCAGAAGGTTTCGAACGATGTCGCGAATTCCGCTGGCAGGATCACGATATTGCCTTGCACGAAACCCGGCGCGAGCCCGGCGGTGGTATCGGCGAACGCACCGGAGGCGGCAAGCGCGCGGGCGGCGGCGGGCGACTGGTTCGTCAAACTTCGAATATCCATGCGCAACCTCCGTTTGCCCCGATCCGGCCAGCATAGGAGGTCTGTATCGATCACATCAAATTGTCATTTCTTATTCATTTTGATAGTCAATTTGGATCAAAATCGCGCCGCCATCTCGCGCGCCTGGTTGGCTACCATGGCGGCGAGGCGTGCGCCCGGCCCGTCGAGATAGCTCGCGGCAAATCGCAGCGTCGGCAGCTTCACCGTGGTGTTCAGGATACGCAGACGCCCGCTCGCCAGTTCGTCGCGGATGGTGACCGGCGGAATCGCACCGATGCCTATGCCGTCGGTCGCGAGCCGCACGATCGAGGCGAGCGACCCGTTACCGAACAGCCGCACCGGACCGAGGGTGGGATCTTTGAACAGGGCAGAAATTTGCTGATAGGGCTGGGTTCGGCTCGAATAGGTTAGGATCGGCCACGCGGCGAGATGCCTGAGTTCGAGTAGCCCATCGTCGAGCGGCAGCGTTGGTGCCGCCACCCATTCCAGCGGATAATCACAGAGGGACATAGTCACCGCTTTGGCCGGTGCGAGTCCATCGAGCATAAAGGCGAGATCGAGTTCGCCGCGGTTCAACCCATCTTGTAGCGTCGCCGAAATATCCACCGAGATATCGAGCCCGACGCCGGGATGGGTCTGAAGCAGATCCCGCACCAGTTCCGACAGCCATGTATGCACCAGGGTTTCCGAAACGCCGAGCCGTACCGTGCCGGTCAGCGCTTCCGCCCCTTTGAGCGAGACCAGAAGCGTCTCGTGCAGGCGCAGCATATGTTCGGCGTGCTTGAAAAAGGTGAGGCCGCGCGCGGTGAGCGTGACCGGCTTGCGCCGCCCGCGCTCGAACAGGGAGATGTTGTATTGTCGCTCGATCTGGGCGATGCGGTTGGAAATCGCCGGCTGGGTGGTGTTCAGCCGCGTCGCCGCCTTGCGGAAACCGCCGAGCTTGACGATCCAGTAAAGGACTTCGAGGTCCCGGAATTCGACCATTCGGCGTTCAGCGTGTCCCGCCGGGCACCCAGAGGATGTCGGTCCTGCCGTCATCGTTTAGGCTGCGCGCCAGCACGAACAGAAAATCGGACAGGCGGTTCATGTAGGGAACCAGGACCGGCGAAACCGGCTCCGCGGCGGCGAGGGCGACGAGGTCGCGTTCGGCGCGGCGGGCGACGGCGCGGGCGAGATGAGCGCGCGATGCGGCTTCGGTCCCGCCCGGCAGCACGAAACTGCGCAAGGGGGCCAGCGAGACGTTCAGTGCCGCTACCGCATCATCGAGCGCGAGCAGGTAGGTTTCGGTCAGCTTGGGGCCGGGGCGGTCGATGCCGGGGGTGGCCAGATCGGCGCCGAGATCGAACAGATCGTTCTGGATGCGGGCGAGAATGCGGTCGATCGATGGCCGGTCCGCGCAGACGACGCGCAACGCGCCGATCGCCGCATTGGCCTCATCCAGCGCGCCGAACACCTGGATGCGGGCGGCATCCTTGCGCAGACGGGAGCCGTCGGCGAGCGAGGTTTCGCCGCCGTCGCCGCCGCGCGTGACGATGCGGTCGAGCTTTACCATGACAGGTGCCTCATACGACCAGAACCCCTTGATGTTTCGCCTTATGATCCGGCTCGACATGGATCGTGATGACCACGCCGGGCATTTCGGTCTTCAAGGCGGCCTCGATCCGGTCGCAGATATCATGCGCCGCGGCAACCGCCATTTCGCCCGGAACGACCAGATGGAATTCGAGGAAGCTCGACCTGCCGGCCTGGCGCATTCGCATGTCGTGGGCTTCGAGCGCGCCGGTCGCATGGGTGGCGACGAGGCCGCGGATGCGTGTCACGATGTCGGGCGGCGGGGCCCGGTCGAGCAGCAGGCTGAGTGAGCGCAGGATGGTGCGGCCGCCGATCACCGCGATCTGGATGGCGATGGCGACGGCGATCAGCGGGTCGAGGATCGGGATATCGGCCAGAACCGCGAGGGAAAGGCCGATGACGATGCCGATGGTGGTGATCGCATCGGCGATCAGATGCGCCTGATCGGCGGCGAGAGCCGGATAGCGCCTCGATGCGCCCGAGCGGCTGAGCACCACGGCCCAGAGCGCGTTCAGAACGCCGCCGGACGCGTTGAGGGTGAGGCCGAGCCAGGGTGAAGCCGGCAGATGCGGCGCGAGAATGGTTGCCGCCGCGCGTTGCAGGATGAGCACGGCGGCGAGGACGATCATGCCGCCCTCGGCCATCGCGCTGAGCAACTCGGCCTTGGCGTGACCGTAGGGATGCTCGAAATCCGCCGGTTTCGCGGCGGTTTTCAGCGCATAGAACACCATCAGCGCGGCGAACACGTTGACCAGCGATTCCAGCGCGTCGGAATAGAGGGCGGCGGAGCCGCTGACCTGCCACGCGGCGGCCTTCAGGCCGAGCACGAGAATGCCGATGCCAAAACTTCCCAGGGCAAAGCGCAGCGGTGCGGTCATGTCCGGTCGGGGGGATTCCTCGGTGAGGCGTTTCCCATAGACCAGCTTGTGCCCGATTACACCCCGATTCGCCCGCTTATGCCGAACAGGAAGTTCTGGCCGGGAATCTGCAATCCGTTGACCGGCTCGAATGGCGAATTGAACAGATTGCGGCCGGTCGCGAACACGGTGAGGGCAGGGGAGATACGGAAACTGACCGTCAGGTCTGCGATGGTGCCGGATTTGGCGAGGCCGATGCCGGCGGGGTAGCCGGAATTATTGGTCAGATAATCGGAAAATCGGCCAATATAACGGAGTTCAGGGTCGATATTGAGGCGCGGGATCGGCCGGATGTCGAGCAGGGCCGATCCGGCATTCTCCGGGCGGCGCAGCAGCTCGGCGCCGGTCGCACCGTCGCGCGCGATGGTGCGGGTGTAGCTGAACTTTGCTGCGAACCAGGCTGCCGGATGAAGATCGATCTCGGTCTCGACGCCGCGGATATGTGCGACCGCGACGTTCTGCTCGGTCGAGAATACAGGTGAAATCTGAACATATTCGATCAGATTATTGATATTGTTGTGAAAATAATCGACAGAAATGGTCGCGAACCCGTTGCGGCCGAAACCCGCGAGCGTGGTTGTCGCGCCGAACTGGTAGCCCGCGCTACGCTCCGGCCGAAGGGCCGGGTTGCCGCGATAGCCGTAACTATCCACGCCGTGGAGATCGTAGAGCGACGGGGCGAGAAACCCGGTGCCGTAGGAGGCTTTGAAGCGGGTCGATAGCGCTGGGATGGCAAGAACCGCGCCAATCCGGCCGGTCATCACGTTGCCGTAGCCCGAAACGCCATCGTCGCGCAGGGCGGTCATCAGCGACAGGTCGTGGAACAGAGTGCCCTGCGCGCCGGCGTGGAACGCGGTGATGCGCTGGCTGGCGTTCACGCTGGAGAGGTAGGGCGAGCCGAAGAAACTCTCATTCACGTTCTGGTTCGCGGTGTCGCGATCCTGCTCGAAGCCGGCGACCAGCGCGGCATCGCGCAGCGCGCCGAGCGGTTGCAGGCGCAGCACGTTGTTGAACTGGATGACGGTCCGGTCGCTGGCGTAGGAGCTGTTGCCGGCGAACCCGTTGGGGTCGGCCGGGTCAAGCAGGGCCAGATAGCGCCGGTCGTCCTGCACATGGGACACGTAGAGCGAGGTGATCAGATGCCGGTCGAGCAGGTGGGATTTCACCCCGAAACGGATGAATACCTGGGAATCGTAGTTGTTTTCATAGGGATCATCGAAGGCGGGATAGCCGAGATCGGGGTAGGTGGAGCCGGTCTGGCGGGCGCGCACGATCAGCGAGACGCGGGTGCCGGCGACCGGCGTGTAGCCGAGATTCAGCGAGCCGAGCTTGTAGCGGAACGGGTTGCGCACCGCCCGATAGACCGAAAGGCGCCGTGCCAGACTATCGAAGCCGGCCTGTTCGATCAACGATCCGGTGATCGCGTAATCGAAGGCGCCGCTGCGGCCGGACAATGTGGCGCTGCCTTGGCCCTGGCCGGGAAAACCGCCGGCGATATCGTAATCGACATGCGGCGCGCCGGTGCCGCGTCGGGTGATCATGTTGATCACCCCGCCGATCGCGCCCGAGCCATACAGGCCGGACATCGGGCCGCGCACCACGACGATGCGGGCGATATCGGCCAGTCCATCCACGCCGAAATTGAACAAGCCATTGGACACCGAGGGATCGTTGACCGGCACGCCGTCGAGCAAGACCAGGACATCCTCGGAATTGCCGCCCTGGACGAACACGCTGGCCGCACTGCCCGGACCGCCCGAGGGAACGACGTTCAGTCCCGGCACGGCGGAGAGCGCCTGGGTCAATGTGGTGTCGCCCCGGCGCCGCATTTCGGCCGCGGTAATCACCGTGACGCTGGCCGGGGTGTCGGCAAGCGGGGTGGGTACATAGCTCGCGGTAACGGTCTGGATCGGAACTGTGCCGGACGGGACGGTTTGGGCCTGGGCGCACAGGCCAAGAATCGGCGCGCACAGGATAGTGCAGGAGAGGCGGCGCATCACGTGTCTCCGCGGTCGGTCGCCCATGACAGGGCGACGGTATGATGACGGCGACAGACGGCCTTGGGAGTTTCACCCTTCGCGTTCGATCCACCCCGCCCGAATGCGCGCACATCGTCTCGATGCCGGCCGGTCTCCTGGCTCGCGGGTCATGAAACGATCCGGCCTTCTCGCCCGTGCAAACGGACAATGGCCAATGCTGGATCGCTTTCGCCGCTTACAGTTGCGGGGGCAGCCGCAGCCTGGACCGTGTTTCCGGCCCGTCCTGCATTCCCGTTTCAGCCCTTGCGGGCCACCGTCATCTGGCCGTCCTGTAACCCGCGCGCCGGTTCGGGCGCAAGCGGCAGCCAGACGAGGCAGGTGGTGCCGACGCCCTCGATACTGTCGATGACCAGCCGGCCGCGATGGCGCGAGATCACGTGCTTGACGATCGCGAGCCCGAGTCCGGTGCCCCCGACCGCGCGGGCGCGCCCCTTATCGACCCGGTAGAACCGTTCGGTCAGCCGGGGCAGGTGCTCGCGCGGAATGCCCGGCCCGTCATCGGCTACGCTGACCACGAGTCCCGGCCGGGTGAAATTCGCATCTGGGGCGATCGCGACGCCGACGCGGATCGTGCCGCCGCCATCCGGCGTCTTCGGGTCGGGCTTGATAGCCCCATACTTGGTCGCATTATCGATCAGATTGCCGAACACCTGGGTAAGCTGGCCGGAATCGCCGCGAATCTGAGGAAGGTCGACCGGGATGTCGAGCGCCAGCGTCATTTCGGCCTCGCGCAGGATCGGCTCCATGAAGCCGGCGACCTGACGCAGCACGAGGGCGATGTCGATCATCTCGGTCGGCGGCTGGTGCTCGGTCATTTCGATGCGCGACAGGCTGAGCAGATCGGCGATGATCCGCTGCATCCGGTCGGCCTGCTCGGCCATGATGTTCAGGAATCGCGGCAGCGCCTCGGTGTCGCCCACAGCCGGCCCGCGCAAGGTTTCGATGAAGCCGATCAGGCTGGTCAGCGGGGTGCGCAGCTCGTGGCTCGCATTGGCGACGAAGTCGGCGCGCATCCGTTCGAGCCCGCGTTCCTGCGTGCGGTCGGCGAGCAGCAGATAGAGCGGCGCCAGCCGATCGCCGGTGCCGGCGCGGATGACGATCGCGTCCAGATCGCGCGGGATCGGGGCGGCGAGGGCAAGCGAGATGCGGACCGGCTGGCCGCTGGCTTCCGCCTCGGCGAGGGCGGTGCGCAGGGCGGGATGTCTCAGCAGGGCGGATTCCTCGGTGCCATAGGCGCGCGCCGCGGCCGGATTTCGCCAGATGATCCGCCGTGCGCCGGGCGAACCGTCGAACTGGAACAAGGCGTCGGGCAGCCGGTCGAGCAGTACCTGGCTCGAATCGGCGCCGGTCGCGATTGCCTGACGGCTGCGACGTTCGGTGTCGATCGCGTGGATCGCCGCGAAAGCGAGATTGGTCAGCCCCGGCGTGACCAGCCTGATTTCGCCGGGTGCCGAGGCGGCAATTCCCGCGCCGAACCGGCGCAGATCGCGGGCGAGCACGATCCCCGCGCCGAGCGACCAGACCGCGCAGCCGATCAGGCACACCACGCCTTCCCAGGGCCGCAGAATGCCCGCCATCGTCAGGATGACGACGATCAGCGACGGCGGACCGCCCAGCCACGCGGCGATGGTCGCGATCGGGCGGTTCATGTTTTGGTCAGCTTATCGGCGGTGCGGCCGGCGGCCGCAGGCTGGTCGGCGCCGGCGAGACGATTTGCGGGCCGCCGGGTTCGACCTTGAACACGGCGAGGCCGCGCTGGACATGGCCGTTCGGGTCGAGCCGCAGCACGCCGTCGGCGCCGGAGAAGCCTTCGGGATTGGTCATTACCCGATCGGTGTAGCCGCCCTCGCGGGAGGCGAGAACGGCGATCGCCGCGGCGTCGAACGCGATTTTGTCGATGTCGGGAGGTGCGGAACCGCCATAGCGTGCCTCGAATTTCTGGACGAAGGCGAGCCCGAGCGACGGATCGGGGGCGGCATAGATCGCGCCGCGCAGCGAATCATGCGTCGCCATGGCCCGTGCATCATGGGCCCAGAGCGCCGGGCCGAGCAACTGGATCTGCGGTGGTCCCGCTTCGTAATAGGGCAGTAGCGTGCCGACTTCTGCGAGTTGCTCGCCGGTGGCACCGACCAGAAGCGCGTCGAACGGCGGCGGCGGGATTGGTTGGCGTTCCAGCTTCGCGGCGATCAGCCGCCCGGCTTCGGTATCCTGATCGCGCGCCGCGCGGATTTTCGCCTCGATGCTCGCCCCCCTGCTGTCGAAGGCGGAGACGCTGCGCACCGTCTGAGTCAGGCTCGCGAAGGAATGGCCGAAGTAACCGATCTGCGGCGAGGGGCCGCCGAGCGCGTTCACCTTGGCCCGCAGCGCGCTCGCCATCATCCGGCCAAAGGCGTTGTCGGGAAGGATCGCGGCGGTGCGGGTGCGGCCATGATCGGCGGCATAGGCAACGACGCGCCGGACCTGCTGTCCCGGCGAGACGCCGAGCGGCCAAACGCCGGGAGCGCCGACCGTCTCGTCATTGGTGAAGGCAAGTACGTTGACATTGGCGGCGCGCGCGATCGGCGCGACCGCCTGGGTGTCGCCGGCGGTGAGCGGCCCGAGGATCAGCCCATCGCCCGCTGCGATCGCCGCCTGCGCCGCGGCGGCGGCGCCCTGCGGCGTTCCGCCGGTGTCACGCACGTCGAGAGGCGGCGCGCCGGGTGCGGCGAAAGCGAGTTTGACCGATTGTTCGAGCGACTGGCCGATCGGCGCCAGCGGCCCCGACAGTGGCACCAGAAGAGCGACCGGGCCGCTGGTCTTGCCGATATTCGGTATTTCGGCGGACGGTCCCATGCCACCGATCGGGCCGAGACCCGGCAGGCTCGGCATCGGCTCCGAACAGGAGGACAGGAACAGCGATGAGGCGAGCACGGTTGCCAGGGTGAGCGTCAGAGGCGTTAATACGCGGCGTGACATCTGAAACTCCTATACAAACAGCCGAGTCCGTAGCGGATCGCCAGCCCGCCCTTGTGCTGGTTTCCACGCCGATCGGCAACCTCGGCGATATGACACCGCGCGCGGTCGCGGCGCTGCGGGATGCCGATACCATATTGTGCGAGGACACGCGCGTTACAGGGATCTTGCTTGCCGTTCATGGACTGTCGGCACGGTTGCAACCGCTGCACGACCATAACGAGCAGGACCGGATCGCTCCCCTGATCGAGGCGATGCGCGCCGGGCGGCGGTTTGCCCTGGTCAGCGACGCCGGCGCACCGCTGATCGCCGATCCGGGGTATCGGCTGGTGCGCGCGGCGATCGAGGCGAAGCTCGATATCAGTGCGATTCCCGGCCCGAACGCGGCGGTGATGGCGCTCGCCTTGTCCGGCCTGCCGCCGCATCCGTTCCTGTTCGGCGGGTTCCTGCCGCCGCGCTCGGCGGCTCGCCGGTCGGCGCTGCAACGGCTCGCCGATGCCGAGCGAGCGGGGCTGAATGCGACGCTGATTTTCTATGAGGCGCCGCATCGCCTGGCGGCGTCGCTGGCCGATTGCGCCGCCGTGCTCGGCGACCGGCCGGCGGCGGTCGCGCGGGAATTGACCAAGCGCTTCGAGGAGGTCCGGCGCGGCGGCTTGGCCGAACTCACCGCGAATTATCGCGATGTGGCGCCGCGCGGCGAGATCACCCTGGTGATCGGGCCGGCGCCGGATCATGTCGCATCCGACGAGGATCTCGATCGCGCGTTGACCGAGGCGCTTGACACGATGAGCATCAAGGATGCCGCCGCCGAGGTAGCGCGGCGGCTCGGTCTGCCGCGCAAACAGGTCTACGCGCGCGCGCTCAGCCTGCGGGCGACGTCAGGATGAGGCGAAGCAGGCCCGGATGGAGTGCGTAGGGCAGGCCGTAGACGACCCCGATCGCGACGTTCATGGCGATCAGCAGGCTCAAGGCACGCCAGACCGAGAGGCGCAGGCCGGCGCGCAGGATGAACCACTGGTACCAGAACATGTAGAGGACGATGAGGCCGATCGTGACGGCCGTTGCGGCCGGTTGCGGCAATCCGACACTCACCAGACCGCCGCTCAGCACGACTCCGGCAAGGATCAGCGGGAAGATCAGCCAGATCGACCAGTTCAAGGCGGTGCTCGTCATCAGCCAGGTGGCGCCCTGTCCGGTCCGGCGTGCACTCCATTCGGTGATCACCGGCTGGATCAGCACCCCGCATATCCGGGAGAGGAAGATGACCGCGGCGAGTATCCAATGCCCATTGATTCCGATCAGCGCCGAGCCGACGATCGGAAATGCCAGCAAAGGCGCGATCGACGCGGAAAACGCCGTCGTGGTATTGCCGAATTCGCGGATGCCCCCGGCATCGCCGCGGGCGAGGCGGTACAGACCGCGAAGGACATTGCCTTGCATCCGGGCGCGCCCGCGGTTGCCGCTCATCCGAAAACCTCGTCGAGGATCATGCCATAGACGTGAGCGAGATCGCGCAATTCCGCAACGGGCACGGATTCGTCGGCCCGGTGCATGGTGCGGCCGATCAGGCCGAATTCGGCAACCGGACAATAGGCCGCGATGAAGCGCGCATCGGAGGTGCCGCCGCTGGTGTCGAGCTTCGGCTCGATGCCGGTGGCCCGCCGGATCGCGGCGCTTAGCGTCTGGGTGAACGGGCCGGGTTCGGCCAGGAACGCCTCGCCGCCGATGGTGATGGCGCAGTCGGAATCGGGCGCAAAGCGATGGATCGTCTCGGTGATCCAGGTGCCGAGACCAGCGCCGGTATGACGGTCGTTGAACCTTATGTTCAGCGCGGCGCGCGCTTCGTCGGGGATGACATTGCCGACGCGGTTGCCGACATCGACGCTGGTGATTTGCAGGCTGGAAGGCTCGAACCAGGCGGTGCCGGTATCGAGTGGGGTTGCCCGAAGCGCATCAAGTGCGGGGATCAGCCGGTGCAGCGGATTGTCGGCGAGATGCGGATAGGCGACATGGCCCTGAGTGCCGCGCACCAGGATGCGCGCCGAAACCGAACCGCGCCGGCCGATTTTGACCGTATCGCCGAGAGTTGCCCGGCAGGTCGGTTCGCCGACCAGGCAGGCATCCGGCATCGTGGCGGTTTCGGCAAGTCGATCGAGAATGCGCCGCGTTCCGTCGATCGCATCGCCCTCCTCGTCGCCGGTGATCAGCATGGAGAGCGTACCGAACCGGCCGCCGCGCTCACGCCGCGCGGCGAGCGCGGCGATGAAGGCGGCGATCGCACCCTTCATATCGACCGCGCCCCGGCCGAACAGCACGCCGGCCTGTACTATCCCGGCGAAGGGGTCGCATCGCCAGCCCTCGCCGGGTGGCACCACGTCGGTATGGCCGGCGAAGGCAAAATGCGGCGCACCGGCGCCGTATCGCGCGACGAGATTGTCAACCGCGCCGTGCCGCGATGTTTCGATAGCGAAACCGAGACGATCGAGCGCGTCTGCGATCACGCTCTGCGCCCCCGCATCCTCCGGCGTGACCGACGGGCAGCGGATCAGCGCCTGGGCGAGCGGCAGCGGGTCGGTCAGGGTCACGCGCGCAGCAGCTCGTTGATCGCGGTTTTCGACCGGGTCTGGGCATCGACCCGCTTGACGATCACCGCGCAGGCCAGCGACGGGCCGGGCGATCCATCGGGGAGGGGTTTGCCCGGCATGCTGCCCGGCACCACGACGGAATAGGCCGGAACGCGCCCGTACAGAACCTCGCCGGTCGTGCGATCGACGATCCGGGTCGAGGCGCCGAGAAACACGCCCATCGACAGCACCGCGCCGCGCTCGACGATCACGCCTTCGGCGACCTCGGACCGAGCGCCGATGAAGCAGTCATCCTCGATAATCACCGGATTGGCCTGGAGCGGTTCGAGCACGCCGCCCAATCCGACGCCGCCGCTGATATGGCAGTTGCGGCCCACCTGCGCGCAGGAGCCGACGGTGGACCAGGTGTCGATCATGGTGTCTTCGCCGATTCGCGCGCCGACATTGACGAAGCACGGCATCAGCACCACGCCGCGCGCGATATGGGCGGAATGGCGGACAACGGCGCCAGGCACCGCCCGAATCCCTGCTTCGGCGAAGCGCGCAGCGGTCCAATCAGTGAATTTCATCGCCACCTTGTCGAATACCGGCGCGCCGCCGGGGCCCGGCAGCGCCACGTTTTGCATCAGGCGAAACGACAGCAAAATCGCCTGCTTGACCCATTGATGGACCACCCACCCCTGCGGCCCCGGCTCGGCGACCCGAAGATCGCCCCGGTCGAGCAAGGCAAGGGTCTGATTCACGGCGTCGCGCTCGGGGCCTGCCTGCTCCGGCTTCAGCGCATCGCGGCGCTGCCAGGCTGTCGCAATAGCCGATTCCAGGGAGGCATGATCCATCGATGGCGGTTCCGTGCTTGTTGATGCGGGCCGGACCATGAGGAGGCGCGCGAGGGCTGTCAACGGTCCGGTAACCAGCCATTTACTTCTCTGTGCCAGAACCGAGAGCATGAAGGATCATGAGAGCTCGCTTGGCAGATCCCCCGGTTTTGCTGCCGAATCTTTGGTCGGGGTTGAGGCGCGTTGCGGAACATTGGGCCGGCTGCTCGACAGTCTGACCGGTTTGCCCGATGCAGTGACGGCAAGTGCCGCCGCCTGTGCCCTGGTGGCGAGCGAACTCGCCGATGCCGGCATGGTTCTGGCATTTCGTCGGAACAAGGGAGCAAAGCGCCCCGATATCGTTCTCGCCGATTATCCGGCCGGGATCGGACTTGCCGATATCGCCGGCGCGGAAACCATGTCGGCGGCGGTTCCGCTGCGCGAGCATGATTCGGGAGATGCGGGAACCGCAATCCTGATCGCCTGGCGCAGCCGGGGTGATCGGCGGTTCAGTGCGGAGGAGCGGGAACTGCTCGTTCATGTCGCGCCGAAATTCGCGCCTCTGTGCGCCCGGCTGGTCGCGGATCGAGGCCAGCCGCGAACCGGCATTCTCGACCCGGAAACCGGGGTCTGGTCGTTGCCGCCATTTCTCGAACAGGCCGCCCGGCGATTCGACCGGCTCGATGTCGAGGATAGCGTCGGCACCATGTTCGCGTTCGGGTGGGTACGGTGCGATGGCTTGGCGGCTCCCGAGGCATCCTCCATCGTGGTGCGCAACTCGGTTGCCTGTCTTCAGGAGATGCTGAGGCCGGCCGATCTGATCGGCCGCATCGGGCCAACCAGGATCGGCGCATGGTGCGACGGCATCGATCATCTGATCGCCGCCGAACGCGGCGACCGGATCGTGACGAAGCTGGACGCACTGCTCTCCGGTTCGAGCCGTCACGCCGCGATTGGGATCGCCACGCGCTGGCCGCAATCGGGAGACGATCCGGCGACATTGCTTGCCCGTGCCCGGATCGGCCTCGAACAGGCGCGGCTTGCGGCGGCAACCCAGGCAAAGCCCGCCGTCCGCATCTGGCAATCTTCCGATCGTTGAGCCGAAGATGTGATTTCAGCCGCTCGCGGGTCTCACATCGAGGAACCGGCTCAACAGCCAATCGCCGTCGATCTTTTCCTCGGTCAAGGCCATTGCGAGAACCTCGCTGCCGAAAACCGGCGCCGCTAAAATCATATCGGGGCGCACCCTGCGGACCCGCTCAAGGTTTTTTCGCGTGCTGACGGCGGCGACCTTCTTCGCATCAGTACCCATTTCGTGAACCGCGAGAATAACGAAGGCGTTTTCCGAATCGTCGTCGGACAGGGCGAGGATCGCGCGTGCGTGCACGCCGCCCGCTTCGCGCAGCGTGTCGAGTTCGGTGGGGTCGCCGACGATGGTTTCGGCGTCGCCGAAACTTGCATCTTCATCCTCCACGATAACCAGCACGGCCTCGCCGCGCTGGCGCAGCTCGCGCACCGTGTTGCGCGCGAGCACGCCGTTGCCGCTGATGATGAAGTGATTGACCCGCTTCATTTTCCGTCTCCGTGGACCGATCGTTCTGTTGATCCGGCTTTGCAGGACCGGACCGATGACCGCAGTGAGCGCGGTAGCAAAGACGGTGAGCCCGAGGATGATCAAGGAGATGACGAACAGGCGGGCCTCGCCGCTCTTGGGCAGGATGTCGCCGTAACCGACGGTGGACATCGTAACGATTGTGAAATAGAATGCGTCCGGCAGATTGGTGATCGGCGGCGCGAAGCCCGCGCCGAGCAGATACGAGCCCAGCACGCCGTAAATCATCAGCACCAGAACCGAGGTGAGGGCGAACAAGGTGCCGGCCGCGAGCGACGAGCGCCGGAAGGCATCCCGTGCCAGCATCAACGCGACGAGCAGGACACAAATGTAGATCGTCTCGTAGGTCAGGATCGACCCTGAGGTATGGGCGATCGTGAGGATGAGCTGGGCGAGGGTGATTCCCAACGCCGAAAGCCAGGCAATGCGCGAACGCCCGAGCAGGCCGATGGCAATCAGGATTTGCAGGGCACCGACCAAGACCGTCGGCACGCCGGAGAGGATCAGGCGCGGAACGTGCCCCGCGATGGGCTGCAGCGCGTGAAACAGATCGCCGAGCTTGAGGTGCAGATATTCGGCCGCGTAACGCCGGATCGTCGGCAGGATGGCGAATATCCCGGCCCCTCCGACCGCCAGTGCGAGAGGCACCTGGGGAAACCAGAGATCCATTCTGAATCGCCGGTACCAGCGATGGTAGATCAGCCCGATTCGAGGGAATATCGCCCACAGAGTTTCACCCATGCGGCGTGACCGTCTGGCGATGCGCTCGGCCTGTCATGGCCGAAACATAAGCATCATCGGACGGAGCGACAATCAGGCGGTCAGGGCAGGCTGACCTCGAAGCGCTCGATCACGGTATTGGCAAGCAGCCTGCGCGCCATCGCCTCGGCGGTCGCACGTGCGGCAGACGCCTCGGTTTCCGCGAGTTCGATCTCGATCACCTTGCCGACGCGCACCTCGCCGACACCGGCAAAGCCGAGCCCTTCGAGCGCGTGGCCGATCGCCTTGCCCTGTGGGTCCAGAACGCCTTGCTTGAGGGTGACGGTGACGATCGCTTTCACTGCATGATCTCCGGGCCCTTCATGTCGCGCGTCCCCGCCTCGGGCAGGATGCCAAGGCGTTTGGCGACTTCCTGATAGGCTTCCTCGACCCGGCCGAGATCGCGCCGGAAGCGGTCCTTGTCCATCTTCTCGTTGGTCTTGGTGTCCCAGAGGCGGCAATTGTCGGGGCTGATCTCGTCGGCGAGGACGATTCGCATGTCCTCGTTCTCCCAGAGCCGGCCGAACTCGACCTTGAAATCGACCAGCATGATCCCGACGCCGAGGAACAGACCGGTCAGGAAGTCGTTGATTCTCAAAGTCAGATGGACGATGTCGTCCATGTCCTGCGGGCTCGCCCAGCCGAAAGCGCTGATATGCTCCTCGGCGACCATCGGGTCGTTCAGGGCGTCGTTCTTGTAATAATATTCGATGATGCTGCGGGGCAGGCGGGTGCCTTCGGCGATGCCGAGCCTCGTGCTCATGCTGCCCGCCGCGACGTTGCGCACCACGACCTCGATCGGGATGATTTCGACCTCGCGGATCAACTGCTCGCGCATGTTGAGGCGGCGGACGAAATGCGTCGGGATGCCGATTTCGGCGAGGCGCTGCATCAGGAATTCGCTGATCCGGTTGTTGAGTACGCCCTTGCCGGTGATCACGCCTTTCTTCTGGGCGTTGAACGCGGTTGCGTCATCCTTGAAATACTGCACCAGGGTGCCGGGCTCGGGGCCTTCGAACAGGATTTTTGCTTTGCCTTCGTAGAGCTGTCGGCGGCGAGCCATGGCTGAACCTCATGCGTCGGCGGAGGAGGATGGGATCGATGGCCTCCGGGCGGTTGGATATATCAATCCGCGCCGGTTCGCGCCATGGGCGCGATCAGGCGGCCTGTTTTCTGAGCGCGGCGGGAAGCTGCGCGATCGCCTGATCGATCAGAGGCGCATCGCGCGATTCGTCGATCGTCTCGCCAAGCAGCTTTTCCGCGGCCCGGCTGGCGAGCGATGCCGCCGCCTCGCGCACCTCGGCCACCGCGGCGTTTTCGGCGGCGGCGATCCGCTCGAGAGCCATCTGTTCGCGCCGCTTCGCCGCCGCCGCGGCATCGGCCAGCAACTCCTCCGCGAGCCGCTCGGCTTCGCGGCCGGCGAGGGCAAGCATGTCCTTGGCCTGGGCAAGTGCCGCTTCACGCCGCGCTTCGGCATCCCTGAGAATCACCTCGGCTTCCCCGCGCAAGCGCGCCGCCTCGTCAAGCTCGCGCCGGATGGCGGCGCTGCGTTGATCCAGCATGGTGACGACGGCGCCGACGATCTTGCGGCCGAAAAAACCCAGAAAGATCAGAACCGCGATGGTGACCCAGAAGGTTCCCTTGTCCCAGACGATACCGTGCAGGGCGGCATATTCCATGGCGTAATTCCTCTATCCCTGGGCCGAGGCCAGGGCGCGGTCGAGCCGTTCAGGGTCGGCCGGTTTGCCGGCGAGGCGAAGGATCAGGCTGGAGGCGACTTCTCGCGCGACGGGGGCGAGGGCTGCCATGGCCTGCTTCCGCGTGGCGTCGATCTCGGCTTCGGCGCGGGCGAGTTCGGCATCGAGGCGCTGGTTCAGGCGGTCCGACTGCGCGCGTGCGCGTGCCTTGGCGGTGCCGACCGCCTCGGCGATCGCCGCCTGGCTTTCCTCCCGCGCATTGCGGATCGCGAGATTGAGTTCGGCGACCGCGTGTTCGGCCTCGGCCTTGGCATGGCGGGCAACATCGAGGTCGGATTTGATGCGGTTCTGCCGATCCTCGATGACGCTGCCGAGTTGCGGCAGCGCCCAGCGCGAGAGCAGAAAATAGAGAACGATCATGATGATCGCCATCCACACCACCTGCGCGCCGGTCAGCGGGTTGGCGAAGTCCATCTGCGGCATCTGACCGTCGGCCGACGCCAGTGCCGGGGTCGCTGCGAGGGCAAAAGCGGCGAAGATGATCGTCAATCGGCGCATCGTGCGCTGTATCCTTATCCCGGCCGAATCAGGTGAACAGGATGATCAGCGCGATGACCAGCGCGTAGAGCGCCACCGCTTCGGTTAGCGCGAAGCCCAGCAGAACATCGCGGAACATCTTGTCGCGCGCTGCGGGGTTGCGGCCGACGGCACCGACGAATGAGCCGAACAGGTTGCCGATACCCACACCGGCGCCGGCGACTCCGATGGTGGCGAGGCCGGCACCGATGTCACGGGCGAGCAGGATGGAGTTGATAGCCATGAGGCGATTTCCTTTCAGCGTTCAGCGGTATTATGGCCGGTTCGGCCGGTAAAGCGCAACGGATCAACCCGACGAAACATCATCAGTGCAGATGGATCGCGTCGTGTAGGTAAAGGCAGGTCAGAACGGCGAACACATAGGCCTGCAGGAAGGCGACCAGGAATTCCAGCGCCGTCAGGGCGATATTGAGACCGAGCGGAATGATGGCGGCGACCACGCCCACGGCGCCGAGGCTCGCCACCAGCATGATCATGAAACCGGCGAACACTTCCCACATCACATGGCCTGCGGTGATGTTCGCGAACAGACGAACCGACAGCGAAATGGGCCGGGACAGGAACGAGACGATCTCGATCGGGATGAGCAGGGGCAGAAGCCAGCCCGGTACGCCGGGCGGCGAAAAGAATTTCAGGAACCCGATGCCGTGATACCAGAACCCGACGAGGGTGGAGAGCAGGAACACGAAAATGGCGAGCGCGCCGGTGATCGCGATATGGCTGGTGAAGGCGAAGAAATATGGAAAAAGACCAAGAAGATTGCCGACCAGGATGAAGCTGAACAGCATGAAGACGAACGGGAAAAACCTGCGCCCTTCCTCGCCGATCGTGTCGACCACCATCTGATGGACGAATTCGTAGCTCATCTCGGCCAGGCCCTGCATCCGGCCGGGAACCACGGCGCGGCGGCGCAGCGCCATGAAGCACAGAAGGGTAATGATCGCGGCGGCGAGCAGCATCATCTGGTTCGAATTGGTGAATTCGATCATCCGGCCGACCGGACCGAATGCGGTGGTGAGCTGGAACTGGCCCAGCGCGTCGATCGCCGATTTTTGCGTCATAGCGTCTCCTCCGGTCAGTCCTTCTTGGCCGGTCCCATCACCCGGATCACGTTACGCAGCCCCGCGGCGGCCCCGATGGGAACAAAGCCGATCATGAACCAGGGTGAACTATGGAACAGCCGATCGAGCCCATAACCGATCGCCACGGCGACGACCAGGGACGCCACCATTTCGGCACCCAGCCGCATCGCCAGACTGAACGGGTTAGGGCCATCCGCCTGCGGTTCCGCCACCGGCTTGGGCTTGTCGAGCCCGGCCCGGTTGCGCGCCGCGGCAAGACGCTGATCGAACGTGGTCCGATCATCATGTCCCTTAGCCGGATCGTCATCCATCATCACACCCCAACGCCCGCCTCGAAAGACGGCGAGGGGTTGCTACCGGCGCCGGTGGTTCAAGTCAACATATCGCGATCCCGGAATTCTACTCCGCGGCGAGGACGCGCGGGGGATCGACCATCGCTGCGGCCGCGCCCAGATCGACCGATAGCAGCCGCGAAACACCCCGCTCCTGCATGGTTACGCCATAGAGTCGGTCCATCCGCGCCATGGTCAGGTGATGATGGGTGACGACCAGAAAGCGCGTGCCGGTATCGCGGACCATATCGTCCAGCAAGGTGCAGAATCGGCCCACGTTGGCGTCGTCGAGCGGCGCATCCACCTCGTCGAGCACCGAGATCGGCGCCGGATTGCAGCGGAATACGCCGAAAATCAGCGACAGGGCGGTCAGCGCCTGCTCGCCGCCCGACAGAAGCGACAAAGTGGCCAGTTTCTTGCCGGGCGGTTCGGCGAAAATCTCGAGCCCGGCCTCGAGCGGGTCGTCCGAGCCGGTGAGGGCGAGATGGGCCCGCCCGCCGCCGAACATCCGGGTGAACAATGCCTGGAAATGCCGGTCGATCTCGGTGAACACGATGGAAAGCCGCTCGCGACCCTCGCGGTTGAGATGCCCGATCGAACCGCGCAGCTTGGCGATGGCGGTAGCGATTTCATCGCGGTCGCGCTCGATCGCGGCGATCCGGGCCTCGATCTCCGCGACCTCGATTTCGGCGCGCAGATTGACCGGCCCCATCTCGTCGCGCTCTTTGGTCAGGCGTTCGAAGCGCTTGCGGGCACGCTCGGCCAGTTCCGCCGTCGCCTCGGCGATCGGCGGCAGGGCGGCCTCGACTCCGAGACGTTCGAGAATCCGCTCGGCGACGGTTCCCCAGGCGTGATTGGCCTCTCTCACGACGGATTCGGCGCCGATCAGGGTTTCGCGCGCACGGGCGAATTGCTGCTCGGCCCGGCGAGCGGCATCGGCGGATTGCCGGCTTTGCGCTTCGGCCGAGGCGAGGGCGGACGCAGCCTCGCGATGGACCGCTTCGGCTTGGCGAAGCGATGCCTGGGCGCTATCGCGCGCTTCCGATCCGCCTGCTTCGAGCGTCAGGATTTCGAGCGCCGTGCGCGCTTCGTGCAAGCGCGCCGCCAGATCGGTGGTGCGAAAACCGGCATCCCTGGCGCGTTCGGTCCAATCCGCGCGTTCCCGGACGACCACGCCGAGCCGTTTGTCGAGTTGTTCGGCTTCGACGCGGAGGTGCTGGACCTGCTGGCGCGCCGCGGCGTCCTGCCGGCGGGCCTCGCCGAGTGCCAAACGCGCCTGCTCGACTGCCTGGCGGATCGTCCCGGCGTCGGCCAGACCGGCCAGATCGGCTTCGGCTTCCGCCAGAGTCTTTCGCGCATCCGCGAGTTCGGCTTCGAGCCGGGTGCGATCCTCCGAGCAAGTGGCTTCGCGTGTCGCCAGACGCTCGGCGTCGGTTGCGAGGCGGCTCGCAGCCTCGGTGCGGATACGTGCCTCGGTTCGGGCCCGATCCACACGGGACTCGGCTGTCTTGCGCCGCGCCCGAGCGTCGTCCTCAGATTTGCGGGCAGCCAATTCCGCCTGTTCGGCCGCGATGCGATCGGCCTTGGCGCGTTCCGCCGCGTCGCGCGCGTGATCGACCTCGCGGCGCAGCACCGCCAGCCGGTTGCGCTGGGCCAGCCGTATCGCCGCTTCGGTCGGAGCGCCGGCACGGGTGACGAAACCGTCCCAGCGCCAGACCGCGCCGTCGCTCGCCACAAGGCTTTGCCCCGGCGTTAGCTGAGTTTGCAGCGCATCCCCGTCGGCACCTTCGGGCAGAAGAAGAATATGGTCGAGGGCGCGGCGCAGCTCATCCGGCGCCTCGATCCGCTCCGACAGGCAATGCAGCGTGCTGGCAGCGTCGATCGCCGGCAGGGAGCGCCAGAACCGTGCTGCCGTGGACTTGGTGCCGGCGGCCAGTTCCTCGCGCAGCACGGCACCGAGCGCCGTTTCCATCCCTTCGGGAACGTCGATGCTGTCGAGAATCGGGTCGTCGTCCCGGCCGAATTTTTGCGCCAGAATAGCGGCCAATGCGTCGGCTTCGGCCAGGAGCCGCGAGTGAGCCGCCTCGGTGGCGAGTGCGGTACTGCGCACATCCGCAGTTTTCGCCGATGCGGCCAGCCGGGCTGCCTCGGCGTGACGGATGGTATTCTGAGCCTCTTCCAGCGATGTTTCGGCGCTTTGGCGTTCGGCCTCGGCCGCCTCGCGTTCGGCTTCGGCGGCGGCCAGCCGGTCGGGCGGGATCAGGGCGGCGCGGGCGCGTTCGTGAGCCTGTACGGCTTCGGTCGCTCGGTTATGCGCCTGGGTTGCCCGGTTCCGTGCATCCTTCAGGCGCAGATTGATCGCATCCTGCACCGCGCCAAGGCGGGCGGCCATCTCCGTTGCCTGTTGCGCATTCTGTTCCGCGTGTTCCATCGCCTCGGAGCCGCGTGCGGCGGCGTCGAGTGCCGCCGCCAGATTACCGGGAGCAGCGGCGCGTTCGGTTTCGAGCCGTTCGCGTTCGTCGGTCAGGCGTGCGATCGCGGCGGTCGCGTCGGCACCGAGACGTCCGGCGTGATCGTGATCGCGGATCAACGAGGCAAGCCGGCTTTCCGCCTCGGTGCGGGCCGCCTCCGCGCGGACGATTTCGGCTTCGACCTGTTCGGCCTGGATTCGGGCACGTTCGAGCCCGGTGCGCGCCTCGGCCTCCTGCGCGCGAAGCGCCGGCAAAGCCCCGCTTTGCTCGCCTTCATCGGCCAGCGCCGAATTGCATTCCGTCTGAGCGGCGGCAACGGCGGCTTCGGCCTCGGTCAAGGCGGTTTGCGCCCGGCTCCGCGCCTGTTCGGCGATCTGTTTCTCGATGGCAAGATATTCCGCCTCGGCGTCGCGGATCGCTCCCGAAAGATTGCGATAACGATTAGCCTGGCGGGCTTGCTTGCGAAGCTCGGCGAGGCGGGATTCCTGCTGGCCGCGCAGATCCGCGGCACGGGTGAGGTTTTGTTCCGCCGCGCGCAGTTTCAGTTCGGCCTCATGCCGGCGCGAATGCAAGCCGGTGATGCCGGCCGCTTCCTCGAGAACGGCGCGGCGCTCTTCGGGGCGCGCGTTGACCAGGGCGGAGATCTTCCCCTGGCTGATCAGCGCCGAACTGCGGGCGCCCGAGGCAAGATCGGCGAACAAGGTCGCCACATCGCGCGCCCGTGTCTCGCGCCCGTTCACCCGATAGAGGCTGCCGGAGCCGCGCTCGATCTTGCGGGAGATTTCGAGCTCCGGTTCGGCTTGAAAGGGCGCTGGGGCAAGACCCGCGGTTTCGGTGAGGATAACCGCGACCTCGGCAAGGCTGCGCGCCGGCCTCGCCATGGTGCCGGCGAAGATGACGTCGTCCATCTCGCCGCCGCGCAGCGATTTCGCGCTGGCCTCGCCCATCGCCCAGCGCAGCGCATCGACGACGTTGGATTTACCGCACCCGTTCGGCCCGACAATTCCGGTCAGGCCGGGGAGAATGTCGATCGTGGTGGCATCGGCGAAGCTCTTGAAACCGGCGATGCGCAGTCGGGCGAAGCGTGCGGGCAAATCCGGCCTATGCCTGCTTGATCATTTTCGAGAACTGGCGGAAATCCATGGCTCCCTCGTGTTTGCGGCCATCGACAATGAAGCTGGGGGTGGCGTTGACGTGATATTTCGTCTCGGCGCGTTTCTGTTCGTTCAGGATGAACGTTCTGAGCTTGGCATTGGCGATCGCCGCGTCGAACGAAGCGCGGTCCATGCCGGCAAGGGCGGCGTAGCGGAACAGCGCGTCCTGATATTGTTTTTTGGTTTTCAGATCGGAATTGAAGGCCCATTGATCCTGGCTCGCGAACAGCGCCGAGATGAACGGGTAATATTCGTGCGGCGGCAGGCTGCGGGCGACCTGGGCGGCCATCAACGCCACTGCATCAAGGGGAAAGTCTTTGAAAATATAGTAAAGTTTTCCAGTTTTCACATATACCGAAACAACTTTCGGCAGGACGCGCGTGGCGAAAAAGGCGCAATGCGGACAGGTCAGCGAAAAATATTCGATTACCGTTGCCGGCGCGGTGGATTTGCCGAGGCTGCGAACCCCGAACGGCTGCTTTGCGGCCGGGGTTTGCGTCGTGTCGGCGGCGAAGGCAGACATCGGGTCCAGGCCGGTCGCGAGACCCAATCCACCCACTACCCCTAGTAGCGTACGACGGTCGATTTGCATTTTTACCTCTATATATAGTGTAGCCGAAAGATTCGGCCGCGTCGAGCCAAAACCGTTCGCCGATTCACCCGACTGGTTCGCGGGAATGCCGCATCTCATATCCAACTCCGGGGAACCTGACGAGGCCGTTTGGCCTGAAGCACCGTCACATCGGCGTATGCGGGCGCATGAAAGCCGAAAAGGATTTGTTCATGGCATTGCCGGGGCGGAGAGGGCCGGCGTGAGCGGTTCAAGCCGTTTGCCGGACTCGGCATCGAAAACGTGGAGATAATGTGCGGGCAGGGAGATTTTGATGGTCTCGGCCGCCGGTGCCGGGCCAGCGACGCGGAGCATGAACTCCGATCCATCGGCGAGCCGGCCGTGGATCAGGGTCTCGGAACCGAGCGGCTCGATGAGTTCCACGGTCAGGGGCATGGCATCGGCGCCGGTCGAAAGCAGCGCGTGCTGCGGCCGGATACCGATGGTGATTCGGGTGTCGTCGGCTCCGGCTCTGGCGCCATCGGGGAGATCGACAGTCGGACCGGCATCGAGGCGGGCGGCAGTGCCGCCTGCGATCAGGGTCGCGGAACAAAAATTCATCGCGGGCTCACCGATGAAGCTCGCGACGTAACGATCCGCTGGTTTGTCGAACACTGCAGTAGGAGCGCCGATCTGTGCGGCGCGGCCTTCATGCATCACGATCAGCCGGTCCGCGAGGGTCATCGCCTCGATCTGGTCGTGGGTGACATAGAGACTGGTCACTTTGAGGCGTTTTTGCAGCTTGCGGATATCGGCGCGCACCTGGACGCGCAATTTAGCATCGAGATTGGATAACGGCTCGTCGAACAGAAACAGTTTGGGTTCGCGCACGATCGCCCGCCCCATCGCGACGCGCTGGCGCTGGCCGCCCGACAACTCGCGCGGCTTGCGCCCGAGCAGCGCGGAAAGCCCGAGCGTGTCGGCCGCCTCCTCGATCTTCCGGGCGATTTCGGGACGCTTCATGCCCTTGAGCTTCAGCCCATAGGCCATGTTGTCGAACACGCTCATATGCGGATAGAGCGCGTAGTTCTGAAACACCATGGCAATGTCGCGGCGCGCGGGATCGCGCCCTGTGATGTCCACGCCGTCGAGCAGGATGCGTCCGGCGCTGGGTTCCTCCAACCCGGCGACGAGGCGCAGAAGGGTCGATTTGCCGCAGCCGGACGCGCCGACGATGACCAGCATCTCACCGTCGGTCAGCGCGAGATCCACGCCGTGAAGCACGGTTGTCTTGCCGAATCGCTTGGCGAGGCCTTGAAGTTCCAGCGTAGCCATTATTTGTCCGCTTCGGTGAGGCCGCGCACGAACCAGCGCTGCATCGCGATCACGACCAGAACCGGCGGGATGAGGGCGAGGATGGTGGCTGCCATGACGAAATTCCATTGCGGCAGGGCTTCGGGGTTGATCATCTGCACGATGCCGAGCACGATGGTGTCGAGCCGACCATTGGTCGCGACCAGCAGCGGCCACAGATACTGATTCCAGCCATAGATGAACAGGATCACGAACAGGGCGGCGAGATTGGCGCCCGACACCGGAAGCAGAATGTCGAAGAAGAAGCGCATCGGGCCGGCGCCGTCGAGCTTGGCGGCTTCGACCAATTCGTCGGGGATGGTGAGGAAGACCTGGCGAAACAGCAATGTCGCGGTTGCCGAGGCGATTAGTGGCATGGTCAGGCCGGTGAAGGTGTTGATCAGATGAAAATCCGACATCACCGAATAGGTCGGAATGATCCGAACCTCGACGGGCAGCATCAGGGTGATGAAGATCAGCCAGAACGCAAGCATGCGGAACGGGAAGCGGAAAAACGCGATGGCGAAGGCAGATAGCGCGGAAATCGCGATTTTCCCGATCGCGATGCCCAGCGCCATGCCGAAACTGACCAGCAGCATGTGCCAGACCGGCACGCCGCCTTTCGCCGCATTGCCGAGGCCGAGGGCCTGGACGAACACGACCAGGCCGGACAGGCGCGGGATCAGAGAGATGTCACCGCGATTGATCGCCGCCGCCGATTGGGTGGCGCCCGCGAAGGTGACCCAGATCGGGAAGATGAAGATCAGAACGCCCATCAGCAGGATCGCGTGGGCGAGATAATCGGGCTTGCGAGTCACGAGACTGCTCGCTTGCCGGTGTAGCGGAACTGGATCGCGGTGAGGCCGACGATGATCGCCATCAGGATCACCGATTGCGCGGCGGAACCGCCGAGGTCGAGATTGATCACCCCGTCGCGATAGACTTTGACGACGAGCGTTTCGGTCGCGGTGCCGGGACCGCCCGCAGTGAGTGCGAAGATCAATGCGAAAGTGTCGAACGCCGCGTAAACGAAATTCACGATGATCAGAAAGAACGTCGTCGGTGTCAGGAGCGGCCAGATCATGGTGCGGAACCGGTGGAAACCGCGTGCGCCGTCCAGCGTCGCGGCCTCGATCACCGAGCGCGGCACCGATTGCAGCCCGGCGACGTAGAAGATGAAGTTATAGCTCACCTGCTTCCACGCGGCGATCAGGATGATCAGCAGGAATGCCTGGCCGCCATTGGTCGCGTAGTCGAAATCGATACCGAGACGGCCGAGCAGGTTGGTGATCAGGCCGATCTGCGGCTGGAGCAGGAAAACGAAAATCACCGAGGCGATTGCCGGCGCGATCGCGTAGGGCCAGATCAGCAGCGTGCGGTAGATCGCCCGGCCCTTGATCGCGCGATCCGCGAAAACAGCGAGGACGAGCCCGGCCGCCATCGCCAGAACCGTGACCGCGACGCAAAAAACGCCGGTTCGGATCATCGCGTGCTGATAAAGATTCGAGCGTGCGAGATGGAGGAAATTGGCGAATCCGACGAAACTGGTGTGCAGCCCGAACGCATCGGTCGCGCGCACGCTTTCGGCAAAGGCTTTATAGGCCGGCAGGATGAAAAACAGGATCGTGATGGCAAGCTGGGGCAGCACGAGAACGGCCGGCAGAAGCCGGCCGTTGAACAAAGTACGCCGTTCCATTGCCGATCCTGGCGACGATCAGGCGTGGGCGGTCCGGGCGAACCGATCGACCATCGCCTGAGCGCGGCGCTGCGCCCGCGCCAGGGCGGTATGCGCCGAAGCGCCGTTCTGGATCGCCCGCTCCCATTCCTCTTCGATGATCACACGGATTTCCGGCATGCCGCCGAGCCTGATACCGCGCGAATATTTGGTCACCTGGCTACGGGTCAGCTGTTTGACTGCGATATCGGTGCCCGGATTCGCCGCATAAAAGCCTTGCTTGGTGATCAGCGCATTGCCCGCTTCGGTGACCGGCACATAGCCGGTCGCCTCGGCCCAGCCGGCATCGTTCTTCGGCGTGCTGATGAAGCGGAAGAATTCAGCGACGGCGTGGTATTCGGTCTTGCTGCGATGCGGCGCGGTCATCGCCCAGAAGGCGGCGCCCCCGATGATCGAGTTGATCGGTTTCTTGATGACGGAAGGATGGTAGGGAAGATAGGTATCGGAGAATTTGAATTTCGCGCTCTGCTTGAGCTGGCCGTAGATCGAGGATGAATCGAAGGTGATGGCGGCCTTGCCGGCATAGAAGATCGGGCTCGGTGCGCCGTCGCGGCCTTCGTATTTGAACAGGCCTTCCTTTTGCATCGAGAGCAGCGTGCCGAGATTCTTCACGAAGGGCGCGGAATCGATCATCAGTTTCGGCTTAGGACCGCCGAACCCGTCGTTCAGGGTCGCGTATTCGACGTTATGGATCGCGGCGAACTGCTCGAAATGCACCCAGGTCGGCCAGGAGGTCATGACCGGGATTTCCGCCGCTCCCCTGGCCTTGACCGCGCGCGCGGCCTTGATCACGTCGCCCCAGGTGGCGAGCGGGGTTTTCGGATCGAGCCCGGCTTTTTCGAAAGCGTCTTCGTTGATCCACATCACCGCGGTCGAGGAATTGAACGGGGCGGCGCCCATCCGGCCATCGTTCAGACTGTAATAGCCGCGAACGGCGGGGATATAGGTCGCGGGCTCGATGGCGACGCCGGTCATCTCGGCCAGCTTCCATACATCGACCACGGCGCGGCCGGCGGCGAGCATGTCGGCGGTGCCGACATCGAACACCTGAGCGATCGAGGGCGCCTTGCCGGCACGCCACGCGGCGATGGTCGCGGTCAGCACCTCGGGGTAGGAACCTTTATAGACCGCCTCGACCTGTGCCGCCGACTGGCTTTTGTTGAAAGCATCGACGATGGATTGCAGCTTCTGGCCAAGCGCGCCACTCATTGCGTGCCAGAGGGTGATTGTGGTGGGTGCTGTGGCGCGGGCCGTGGCGGCGACCATGGCGGTCGCGGGTGCGGCGGCGATCAATGTGCGGCGTTTCATTGTGAATTCCCCTCGATTCGTTTGAGATGCGCCGCTTAGCGCGGCTTGATGACACACGGATGACATATCAGTTAAGGAGGCATGACAATAGGGGGTTCGGCGGTCGTATGCCGCCGCTGGTTTGCCACCCGCGCCGGCTCGGCTATACGAGCCCGATGAATCTGAAAGACCATATACGCGGCGTCCCGGATTTTCCGAAGCCCGGAATCCTGTTCTACGACATCTCGACATTGTTGCGGAACGCCGATGCGTGGCAGGTCGCGATGGGGCGGCTGGCCAAGCTGGTGCGCGCCCATCATCCCGATATTCTCGCCGGGGTCGAAAGCCGAGGGTTTCTGCTGGCCGCGCCGCTTGCGCTCAAGCTCGGATGCGGGTTCATTATGCTGCGCAAGCGCGGCAAGCTGCCGGGACCGATCGTCGCGCTCGACTATGATCTCGAATACGGCACAGATCGGATCGAGATTCAGGCGGACGCGATTCAGCCGGGCCAGCGCGCGGTCGTGGTCGATGATCTGCTCGCGACCGGCGGCACCATGGCGGCCGGGATAGCATTGCTGAGAAAGGTTGGCGCCGAAGTGCCGGCGGCGGCCGCGCTGATCGAACTTGAATTCCTCAAGGGACGAGACAGGCTCGATGTGCCGTTCGAAGTGCTGGTCACCTACGATAAATAGATGTCCGCCGGGTCTGGCCTGATGCGGCGGCGGGCGCTTCTGCGGGTGATCGGCGCGGGCCTCGCCGGGTCGGCGATGGTTCGGCCGGGCTTTGCCGGAAGCCCGGCCATCATCGCCGACCAGGATGGCGGATCGAGAGCCCGATATAACATCCTGGTTGGCGGCCCGCACGGCGGCCGGATGGATCGCTGGGCCAGGGCGTCGGCGCTGGGGATGCGGACGGCTCTGTCGGCGCACGCGCCGATCCAGTTGCGTACGGTCGGCGGCCAGGACGGTGTGACCGGAGCGAACCGGCTGCAAACGCTGGTAGTGCCGAACGGGCAGACTGCCGCGATATTGCCGGGGGAGGCGTCCATCGCCTTTTTGGCTGGCGATCCGCGCGTGCATTTCCAGCCGGGCGACTGGATACAAGTGATGGCCGGATTGAGCGCGGCCCTGCTGATCCTGCGCGGCGGGCTGGGTCGTCTGTCCGAATCGGCGCCGATCCGGCTTGCCGCCGCCTCGCCCGAAAGCCCCGATCTCGCGGCACTCCTGGCCTTCCAGCGCCTTGGTGCCAGCGTAGTGCCCATCTTCGGTCTGCGGGGTGCCGCCGCCGTTGCGCGTGCCTTTGCGGCGGGCGAGGCCGATGCGGTCCTGCTGACCGGCGAAGAGATTCCCGCCGATGCGGCGCCGTTGGCCGCTGAAGGCGGCATCCCGGTCGGCACGCTGGGGATTGCCGGCGAATCGGGCGATATCGTGCGCGATCCTCTGTTTCCACATTTGCCGACGATTCATGAGATCGCCGATAATCGCGGCGCGCCCGGCTTGTCGCAACCGTTGGATCAAGCCTATCGCGCCGTTGCCGCCGCCAGCCGGATCGATTTCATGCTTGTCCTGCCGCATCTGACGACATCGGCCAAAGTGGCGATCTGGCGCCAGGCCGCCGTCGCGGCGGTTGCCTCGCCGGCCTTGCAGTCGGCGGCGGCGGCAAGCGCAATCAGCCTCACGGCCGATGGCGGTGCAGCGTCGGCGCTTGCCCCGCTCGATCTGCCATCGGGCGCGCTGCTCGCCTTGCGCGAATTCATGTTCCAGCGCCTCGGATGGCGCCCGTCGTGATGCGTGAGCGTCAGCCTGTCTTGGCGGAGCGCTGATTGGCCCGCGCCGCTCTACGTTTCGTCTGCTCCTCATGCGGTGCGGCGGTTCCGAAATGGACCGGCCGCTGCGAGGCATGCGGCGAATGGAACACGCTCGAGCCGGAAACGCCGGCGCCCGGAGTGACATCCCGCCGGGCCGGACGTTCGGCCGGACGCGGAGTCGATTTCGTCGGCCTGGCGGGAGAAACGCCGCTTCCTGAACGGGTTCCGCTTGGAATCGCCGAATTCGACCGGGTGTTGGGCGGCGGCATGGTGCCGGCTTCGGCGATCCTGGTCGGCGGCGACCCCGGCATCGGCAAATCGACATTGCTGCTTCAGGCCGCCGCGAGGCTGGCGGGTGCGGGAAAGCGGGTTCTTTATATCTCGGGCGAGGAATCGGTCGCGCAGATCCGGCTGCGCGCCGAACGGCTGGGGTTGCGCGGTGCCCCTGTCAACCTCGCCTCGGCAACCGTCCTTGCCGATATCCTGGCGGCCCTCGATGCGGAACGGGACGTGGCGATGGTCGTGATCGACAGTATCCAGACGATCTGGGACGAGACGGTCGAATCAGCTCCCGGCACCGTCACCCAGGTGCGCGCCAACGCGTTCGCCCTGATCCGTGCGGCCAAAACGCAAGGTTTCGCATTGATGCTGGTGGGGCACGTCACCAAGGAGGGAGCGCTCGCCGGACCGCGCGTGATGGAGCACATGGTCGATGTCGTGCTGCATTTCGAAGGCGATCGCGGGCATCAGTTCAGGATTTTGCGTGGTGCGAAGAATCGCTTCGGTGCGACCGACGAGATCGGCGTTTTCGAGATGACCGGGCGCGGCCTTGCGGAAGTCGCCAATCCGTCGGCGCTGTTTCTTGCCGAGCGGCACGGGAATGTCGCCGGCAGCGCGGTCTTTGCCGGGTTGGAGGGATCACGTCCGGTTCTGATGGAGGTTCAGGCGCTGCTCGCCGCCAATCCCGGCGGATCGGCGCGGCGTTCGGTGATCGGCTGGGATCAGGGCAGGCTGTCGATGCTGCTCGCCGTGCTGGACGCGCGCTGCGGTGTGAAACTCTCGGCGCAGGATGTTTATTTAAATATCGCGGGCGGATTGCGCGTTTCCGAACCGGCGGCGGATCTTGCGGTGGCGGCGGCGCTGGTTTCGGCGGCGACCGGAGTGCCGACCGATCCCGAGACGGTCTTTTTCGGCGAGATCGGGTTGTCCGGCGAGTTGCGTCAGGTCGCACAGGCCGAATTGCGGCTCAAGGAAGCGGCAAAGCTCGGTTTCGCGCGCGCGGCTTTGCCTCGGCGGGTTGCGGGAGGGACGCGCCGCATCGCGGCACCCGACGGGATTGCGCTTGCGGAATACGGCCATCTCAGCGACCTGGTCGCGGCGACGGCAGGTCGGGTGCCGATGGAGGAGGATGAACGATGACCTGGGTGGACATTGCCGCGCTCGGCATCATTCTGCTATCCGGCCTTCTTGCCTTGGCGCGCGGGTTCGTGCGGGAGGTTCTCGGCATATTGGCATGGATCGGTGCGGGGATGGCCGCGTTAGAATTCTATCCCGATATCGAGCCGCAACTGGCGGGCTTCATCCATCAGCCGAAGCTGATCCTGCCGTTGTCGATCGGGCTTGTGTTCATCGTCGTGCTGATCGTTCTGTCGATCATCAGTACCTGGCTCGGCTCGATGGTGCGGGACTCCGTTCTGTCGGGCCTCGATCGCACGCTCGGGCTTGCGTTCGGGCTGGTGCGCGGGGCGGTGATCGTCTGCCTCTGCTATATCGGCCTGTCGATCTTCCTCCAGCCATCGGAATGGCCGGCGGGCATTACCAAGGCGAAATTGCTACCTTATGCCGCGGGTGGTTCGGTATGGCTCGTCGATTTTCTGCCACCGGCCTATCGTCCGCATATCGACAGGCGGCCCAAGGCTGCGTCGTTGCCGCCACCCGCAACGCCGCCTGCTTCCCAGGGGGCGGCCAATGGCTCGCAGTAGGTCCTGCCATGTCCGCATATCCTCGACAGGACAGGGGCGGCGCATTAGATCAAAGTCTCCTGTCGTAAAGGACATGGTGGCGTGACCCAGCCTGATATTTCGCCGATCGCTTTCGATGACGACAAGTTCCACGAGGAATGCGGCGTCATCGGCGTGTGGAACGTGACCGATGCCGCGGCGATCACGGCGCTCGGGTTGCACGCGCTTCAGCATCGCGGCCAGGAAGCGACCGGGATCGTCACCCATGACGGGGTCCGGTTTCATGCCCATAAAGGGCTCGGCCTGGTGGGCGATAATTACAGCGACGCCAAGGTCATGGCCGGGCTGCCGGGCACCAGGGCGATCGGGCACAACCGCTACGCGACCACGGGAGCGACGCTGCTTCGCAACGTCCAGCCACTCTTCGCCGATTTCGAATTCGGCGGGCTTGCGGTCGGGCATAACGGCAACCTGACCAATGCACACACGCTGAAGCAGGCGCTGGTGCGGCGCGGCTGCCTGTTCCAGTCCACGACCGATTCGGAAGTCTTCGTTCATCTTATCGCGATCAGCCTGTATGCGACTGTGCTCGACCGGCTGATCGACGCGCTGAAGCAGGTCACCGGCGCCTATTCCCTGGTCGCATTGACCAACGACATGCTGATCGGCGTGCGTGATCCGCTCGGTGTGCGGCCGCTCATCCTGGGCCGGATCAACGGTGCGGACGGGGCCAATCCCGGCTGGGTGCTCGCGTCTGAAAGCTGCGCGCTCGACATGGTCGGCGCCGAATTCGTGCGCGATATCGAGCCCGGCGAAATTGTCGCGATCGATCGGGCCGGAATTCGCAGCCTCAAGCCCTTCGCGCCGCAGAAGCCGCGCTTTTGTGTGTTCGAATATATCTATTTCGCCCGCCCGGATTCCATGATGGAGGGCAGTTCGGTCTATGCGGCGCGCAAGCGGATTGGTCGTGAACTGGCTCGTGAATCGCCGATCGAGGCCGACCTGATCGTGCCGGTGCCGGATTCGGGCGTGCCCGCCGCGATGGGATTCGCCGAGCAAAGCGGCGTGCCGTTCGAACTCGGCATCATCCGCAACCATTATGTCGGGCGCACCTTCATCGAACCGACCGACCAGATCCGGCATCTTGGGGTCCGGCTCAAGCATTCGGCAAATCGAGCCATTCTGGAAGGCAAACGGGTCGTGCTGGTCGATGATTCGATCGTGCGCGGCACGACATCGCAGAAAATCGTGGAGATGGTGCGCGGGGCCGGCGCGCACGAGGTGCATCTCAGAATCTCGTCGCCTCCCACCACCCATTCCTGCTTTTACGGCATCGATACGCCCGAGCGGGGCAAGCTGCTCGCCGCGCGCAACAGCGTCGCGGAGATGGCCAAGCTGATCGGCGCCGACAGCCTCGCTTTCGTATCGATGGAGGGCCTCTATCGCGCGCTTGGGCGCCCAGGGCGCGATCCCAAATCGCCGGCCTATTGCGATGCATGCTTCAGCGGCGACTATCCGATTCCCCTGACCGATCATGCCGAACCGCGCGAGACGCAGCTATCGCTGCTGGCCGAACTGGCGTAGCGGTGCTCGGGAGAGCCCTGCAAAATCGTTCCTGCCGCGCTATATCCCGGTGATGTTCAACAAAGCCAAGACCATCATGCCGTCCGCCGCCGAGGCCTTGCCCGGCCGGGCGGCAGCAATGCCGGTTCCCGAGTTCCATTACGTCAGTGGCGCCCGAATGGAAGAGCCTTATCCGAGCGGTTCGGAAATGGCTCTGTTCGGACTCGGATGTTTCTGGGGTGCCGAGCGCAAATTCTGGCAGACGCCGGGTGTTCTCGTTACCGCCGTCGGTTATGCCGGCGGGTTCACGCCTAATCCCACCTATGAGGAGGTCTGTTCAGGCCGGACCGGCCACGCCGAAATGGTGTTGGTCGTGTTCGATCCGTCGGTCATTGGTTACGAGGCATTGCTGAAGATTTTCTGGGAAAACCACGATCCCACCCAGGGCATGCGCCAGGGCGGTGATATCGGCACCCAATATCGCTCCACGATCTACACGTTCAGCGATTCCCAGCTCCAGGCGGCGCGGGACTCACGGGTTGCTTACCAGCGGCGCCTTTCCGATTCGGGATTTGGCACAATCACGACCGAAATAAGCCCCGCCCCGCCGTTCTCCTTCGCGGAGGAGTATCACCAGCAATATCTAGCGAAGAACCCAAACGGGTATTGCGGTCTTGGCGGTACCGGTGTGTCCTGCCCGATCGGATTGACCGCGTCGTAAGACGACGAGCCGTCGCAGGCTCGTCGTCGATGGTCGGTCAATGCACCGAAACTGGCGCCATTTCGTTCTGGACGATTGCCGCCCGCGCCAGATTGCCGTCGCTGGCGATGGCGATCGGCGTTCCGTTTGCCGCGAAAACCCCAAAGGCGGGGCCGTTCTGGGTCATGATCGGGCGGACATAGGCAATCTGCTCAAGGCCGAGTTCGGCCAGTTGAGCTTCGGTCATGTTGTGAGGATCGAAAAACGCCCTGAACGGAAACGCTTCGGTCGAGCCGTCATGGGTCTTGATGTTCATCGTCGTTACTCCTGTTCTCCGTCACGCTCGAACATCCGCGTCTTCAGCGTGTCGCCGTCCAGCGACCGCGCGGGACCGAACCCGCCTTGCGCGTTGGCGCCTTTCTTGATGGCAATGGTGCGAATTTTCGCCTCGGGCAGCGGTCGGACGAGATCGATGTGAAGCAGCCCATTATCGAGCCATGCCCCTTTAACCTCGATTCCCTCGGCCAGAACGAAAGCGCGCTGGAATTGCCGCGCCGCGATACCCCGGTGAAGAAAAATCCGTCCCTGAATGTCGTCGCTTTGTCGGCCCCGGATGACAAGCTGATTGTCTTCCTGGGTGATTTGCAGGTCGTCCATGGTGAATCCGGCGACGGCGACGGTGATTCGCAGGCTGGTCGTGCTGAGCTGTTCGATATTGTAGGGCGGATAGCCTTCCGATGATGTCTTGGCGGCACGCTCGATCACCTGTTCGAGATGATCGAACCCGAGAAACAGTGGCGATGTAAAAACCCGTGTTGTCATAGCCTCCTCCTTTCGAGCGAGACAAACGAAGCCCATAAGGCACTCCGGTAATCAGGATTTGGGCATAAATATCCGATTTTGCAAGCGCCGATTGATCGTGTGGCGGGGCAGGGGTAAATCGCGCGCATGAGTGAACGCAACGAACCGCGGAGCGATGATATTCCGCCGATCCTGATCGTCCCCGACAAGAGGCTGCGGATGAAGGCACGGAAGATCGTCCCGGCCGACCGCGCCGAGGCGGCCCGGATCATCCCCGGCATGTTCGCGGCCATGTATAAGGCTCCCGGCATTGGGCTTGCGGCAACCCAGATCGGCGTTCCGCTCAGGCTCGTGGTGCTCGACCTTGGACCGGACGGGGAGCCGGTGCCGCTGGTGCTGATCAACCCGGAAATTACCCATGAAAGCGTCGAACAGGTTACGCGCGAGGAAGGCTGTCTGTCATTGCCGGGCCAATACGCCGATGTGACACGCCCGGCACGGATCACCGCCAGTTTCGAGGATCTGGAGGGCAAGCGTCATACGATCGACGCCGACGGATTGCTCGCCGCCTGCATCCAACACGAGATCGACCATCTCGACGGTATCCTGTTCGTCGATCATCTCTCCGCACTCAAACGCAATATCCTGCTCCGCAAGCTCGCGAAGGAGCAGCGCGAAAAAGCCGATACCGGCAAGCGCGCTCTCTGATGAGGCTCGCGTTCATGGGCTCGCCGGATTTCGCCGTCCCGGCGCTGGAGGCGTTGCACGGCGCGGGCTATGACTTGGTTGCAGCCTATTGCCAGCCACCAAGGCCGGCCGGGCGCGGCCATCGGCTTGCCAAGTGCGCCGTTCATGTCGCGGCGGAGCGGTTCGGCATTCCGGTGCGCAACCCGACGCGGTTGCGCCACAATGCGGACGAACTAGCCTATTTTCAATCGCTTGGCCTGGATGTCGCGGTGGTCGCCGCCTATGGCCTGATCCTGCCTGCGGATTTTCTCGACACGCCGAAGCGTGGCTGCCTCAACATTCACGCAAGTCTGCTGCCGCACTGGCGCGGCGCGGCACCGATCCATGCGGCGATCCTCGCGGGCGAAGCCGAGACCGGCATCACCATCATGCAAATGGATCAAGGTCTGGATACTGGCCCGATCCTGCTCACCGAATCCGTGACAATCGGCTCGGCGGAAACGACAGCCACATTGCACGATCGTCTGGCCGCACTTGGCGCACGGCTGATCCTGCGCGCACTTGCCGAAACACCGGCACCGCGGCCGCAGCCCGAACCGGCGACCTATGCGCCCAAATTATCCCGCATGGATGCGCTGATCGATTGGGCAGCACCGGCGGATGCCATCGAACGGCGAGTTCGTGCCTTTACGCCCTGGCCGGGGACCGAGACGCGCCTGGAGGGCAAAACCCTCAAGATTCTGGCAGTCGAACCTGCAGAGGGGTGCGGCGATCCGGGGACGGTGCTCGATGACCGGCTGACCGTTGCCTGCGGGAGGGGTACGTTGCGACCCACCATGGTTCAGCGAGCGGGCCGCGCCGCGATGCCGACGGAGGCATTCCTCCGCGGCTATAAAGTACCGCCGGGAACTAAGCTGGGATGACCCTCTGGGCGTTGAAGCTGGAATATGACGGCAGGGGATTCGTCGGTTGGCAACGGCAGGTCAATGGATTGTCGGTGCAGGAAGTACTCGAACAGGCGGCATCCCGCCTATGTAATGGAGTCGTGCCGGCGAGCGTGATAGCGGGACGAACCGATGCCGGGGTTCATGCCGCCGCACAGGTCGCCCGGATCGACCTGCCCGACGGGCTGACCGCAAGGGCGGTGCGCGAGGCGCTGAATTTCCACATGAAGCCGCATCCGATCGTCGTGCTCGCGGTGGCCCCGCCGCCGAATGCCGATTGGAACCCGCGATTTTCCGCGATCGGCCGGGATTATCGCTACCTGATCCTGAACCGAGCCGCGCGTCCGGCGCTGGAGGCCGGTTTGGTATGGCACGTGAAGCAGGTACTCGATGCCGATGCCATGCATCGTGCCGCCCAGTCGCTGCTGGGCCGGCATGATTTTACCAGTTTTCGCGCGGCCGCGTGCCAAGCCCCATCGCCATTGCGCACTCTCGACCGGCTCGATGTGCAGCGGGTCGGTAATCGCGTCATCATCGATGCGTCGGCGCGCAGCTTCCTGCATCACCAGGTTCGCAATATGGTTGGCACGTTGAAACTGGTGGGCGAGGGGCGTTGGCCGGAAACCAGGGTTGCGGCCGCGCTTGCCGCATGCGACCGCTCCGCCGCGGGCCCCACTGCGCCGCCGGACGGCCTGACCTTGATGGAAGTTCGTTACCCGCGAGACCCGTTCGGTACCCAGCAATGAGGCCGGGTGGGCTTGTTCTGTTGCTTCCGCTCGCCGATATCGTCTAGAGCTTCCAACATAAAATTGATTCCGAAACCACCACAGGAGAGCGACATAGCCAGACTACCTGCTCCGCCGACCCCGCCTAGCCGCGAAGGGCCGCGCGTCAATGAGGATATTCGTGTGCCGCAGGTCCGATTGATCGACCAGGACGGCGAAATGATGGGTGTTTTGAGCACCAGGGAAGCGCAACGCCGCGCCACCGAGGTTGGTCTCGACCTCGTCGAAATCAGCCCGAACGCCGACCCGCCGGTCTGCAAGCTGCTCGATTACGGCAAGTTCAAATACGAGCAGCAGAAAAAGAAGAACGAAGCGCGCAAAAAGCAGAAAGTGATCGAGATCAAGGAGATCAAGGTTCGCCCGAATATCGACGAGAACGATTATCAGGTGAAGCTGCGTGCCATGAAGAGCTTCATCGGCGAGGGCGACAAGGTCAAGGTGACGCTTCGGTTCCGCGGCCGGGAAATGGCGCATCAGGAGCTTGGCGTGAAGGTTCTCGAACGGATTCGCGTCGATATGGAAATCGATACCAAGGTCGAGCAGATGCCGAAAATGGAGAACCGGCAGATGGTCATGGTGCTCAGCCCTCGCTGAGCATTTCCGTCAGGTGACGATCGGGTTTGTCACGGGATTGGCTGCCGAGGCGCGCCTGCTTGCAGGCGTGTCGCGGTTTGTCGGCATTGGTGGCGGCACGCCGGAAGGTGCTGCCACGGAAGCGGAACGCCTGATCGGTCTGGGAGCGGCCGGGCTGATCAGTTTCGGTCTGGCGGGCGGCCTTGATCCTGCTTTGCCGCCGGGGTTTCTTCTGGTTCCGCAACGGATCGTCGAGCAGGACTCCACGTACGAATGCGACCCGAGATTGATCGAAAAGATCGGCGGAGTCACGGTGGGATTGCTCCTGGGCGGCGATGCCGTCGCGGCGACGATCGCCGCAAAGGCGGCATTGTTCGGCGGAACAGGGGCTTCGGCAATCGACCTTGAATCCGGTGCCATCGCTCGGGTAGCTCGGGCGCACGGCGTTCCGTTCGCCGTGCTGCGCGCCGTCGCCGATCCGGCATGGCGCGATCTGCCCGCAGCGGCGATCATTGCCCTTGACCATGCGGGACGGATTGCCATCGGCCGGATTGCCTTGAGCATCGCGCGACAACCAGGCCAGTTGCCGGCTCTCATGACCTTGGCGCGCGACGCGGCAAAAGCGCGCAGCACCTTGCTCGAGCGGGTCAGGGTCAGATTTTCAACGTCACCGTGACGGGGACGTGATCGGACCCGCGGGGCCAATCGCGCGCATCCTTATGGATGGTGTAGCTCTGCAACGCGGATTCGAGGTCTTGGGAAACCCAGACGTGATCGAGCCGCCGTCCGCGGTCGGAGGCCCGCCAGTCGCGGTTCCGGTAGGACCACCACGTATAGAGTTTCCGGTCGGGTGGGACGAAGTGCCGGACGGCGTCGACGAATCCCTGGGCGCGCCAGGCATTCAGCCCCTCGGTTTCGGGCGGGGTGTGGCTGACGACATCGAGTAACTGCTTATGACTCCAGACGTCGTTTTCCAAGGGCGCGATGTTCAGATCGCCGACTAGGATGGAGCGGCTGGGCGGCGCTTCCGCGAAATGAGCGCGCGCTTCGGCAATGAAGTCCAGCTTGTGGCCGTATTTCGGATTGGCGTCGCGATCCGGGATGTCGCCGCCGGCCGGGACATAGAAATTATGCAGCAGGATCGGCACCTTGCCGGTTTCGACATAGGCAGCAAGATGCCGGCAATCGGATTTCAGGCACCAGTCCGGGGTATCCTCGACCGGCGACAGCTTCAGGCGGGAAAAGACCGCGACGCCGTTATAGCCCTTCATGCCCCGATGCAGCACATGGGGCAGGCCCAGCCGTTCGCCCAGATCAGCGGGAAACAACGGATCTGGGACCTTGGTTTCCTGCAGACAGATGATGTCCGGCTTGGCGTCGTTTACCAGAAGAGGCAGCAGATCCTGGCGCAGGCGAACGGAATTGATGTTCCACGTGGAGATTGTGAGCGTGGCGTTCATTCCACCCGAAAGGCGAAGCCGCCAATTCCCTCGATATCGGCCGCGAGGGAATCGCCGCGCTCCACGGCACCGACGCCCTCGGGCGTTCCGGTAAAAATCAGATCGCCCGGCTTCAGGATGACCAGATTGGAGAGGAATGCGATGATATCGGGCACCGGCCATATCATGTCGGCAAGGTTGCCGTCCTGGCGCAGCTTCCCGTTTATGGTGAGCGAGATGCGGCCGGAAGCCGGATGCCCGATTCGTGCCGCCGGGGTGATCGTGCCGATTGGAGCCGATTCGTCGAAACCCTTGCTCATGTCCCAGGGTCGGCGCAAGGATTTAGCTTCGTCCTGCATATCGCGCCGGGTCAGATCGACGCCGGCGGCATACCCGTAGACATGATCGAGTGCGCTGGCCACGGGAATGGCCGCGCCGCCGTGGCTGATCGCGATGACCAGTTCGACCTCGTGGTGCAGCGATCGCGTCGCGGGGGGGAAGGCGACCATTGCCTGTGTCACCAGCGCGTCGGCCGGTTTGGTGAAGAAGAACGGCGGCTCGCGATCGGGATCGGCGCCCATTTCCCTGGCATGGACCGCATAGTTGCGTCCGACGCAAAACACCCGGCGGACCGGAAATAATCCTCCGCCCGCCACGGGAACGGTCGAAACCGGCGGCGGTTCGATTACGAAATCAGCCATTCATCCCCCAAACATTCTATGCGGCCGCGACTTTTCGTTCCAGGTTGCGAACCGCCTCGCCGAAACTTTTAAAAATACGATGTGACGCGACATCCTTATCGAAATCGTATTCGGGATGCCACTGCACGCCGAGCAGATAACCGGCTCCGGTCCCGCTGACCGCTTCGATCGTACCGTCGATTGCCCGAGCTTCGACCAACAGGCCGGAAGCAAGGCGATCGATGCCTTGATTATGAAGGGAATTCACCGGGAGCGAGTCTGTCACGACCAATCGTTCGAGTGCGCCGCCGGGAACGAGGATGACGCGATGCGCTTTTCCCGTGCGAACCGGCGCATGGGGCTGCATCGGCGTCGAGTGGTCGATTCGGCCGGGAAGATCCTGGAGTCTCTGGTGCAGCGTGCCGCCCAGCGCGACGTTCAACTCCTGCAACCCGCGACAGATCGCGAGAACCGGCATCCCGCGTTCGATCGCCCCGCGCACCAAAGGCAGCGTGACATGGTCCCGTTCGGGGTCTTCGGGTGCGTCCTCCGGCGGCTGCGGCGGTCCGCCATAAAAGACGGCGGCGACATTGCTGCGGCTGCCGGTGAGAATCAGCCCATCGAGACGATCGAGCAACGTCGCGACATCCGCATGCGCGCCATTCGCCGGGATCAGCAAGGGAATTCCGCCAACCACCTCATCGACCGCCCGAACATAGGTGTCGGATGCCGCATGATTGATCATGCCGAAGACGCCAAACAGTTTTCGGCAACAGGAAATGCCGATCAACCGCGACGATCTGATTGTCATGATGGTTTCGTCGCAAATCCCGCCGATTTTGTCAGCCCTTTTTGATGTCGCGGCTGTGTTGCGGCAGGTGGGGAGGACGGGATTTCAATCAATTATGCGAGAATCCCTGGACATATTCGAAATCCTTGTCGGGAAACGGCTTGGTGGCGTGAAGATCGTACAGGCTGACCTGGGTGATCTGCCCCTGAGCGTCGGTAACCCGCCACTGGCGGAGTTCGAGAGGATCGGTGGAGAAAACCAGCGTTATATGACCTTGTGCCGCCTTGCCGGTGCGGATCAGCGTTACCTGAATTTCGCCGGGCGGCTGGGCAACCCGTGTCACGGTCACGGGCCCGGACAGTTGCACGGTCTTGGCGAGCAGAATTCCCAGAGGTGTCGATGACAGCGGAATATTGGTCGTCTGATTCAATTGCGGGTCATGATAGACGAGCAAGCCGAATCCCGCGACCAGCAGTTGCGGGTTCGGTTTGTCATATTGGAACCGCATCTTTCCGGGGCGTTGGACGATGGCCTTCCCCGTCCTTACCGATCCGTCGGGGCCGACCTGCATGAAGCGAGCTGTGATCGTTTTCAATCCGTTGAGATAAGCGGAAACCTGGGCCAACAGGGCCTGTGATCCGGTCACCGCCGGAGTGGCGCTGACACCATCCTGCATAGTCCCGATCAGACAAAGTCCGGCGATCATCATGCCGGCGGCGAATCGCCGGGCGGCCGATTTAAGGATCACGCTTCAGCCCGCGGCCGCCGGCCGGCGAGCGGAGATATCCCCATGCTGCTTCCCGTTGGCCACCAGTTCATTCATGACCGTCCTGATCTCGCGAAGAAACGCCGTGCCTTTGGTGGTGCGCTGTACCAGGACGCTGCGGCGGTCCGACGGATCCACTTTTCTCCGCGCAAGATCGAGATCGGACAATCGATCGAGCGCGCGCGTGATCGCCGGCTTCGAGACGTTCAATTGACCGGCCAAGCCCCGGACCGTGTGGGCGCCGTCATTCAAATAGCAGGTCAGGAACACGCCCAGTTGCCGGGCGGACAGATCAACCCCGTCCCGGCGCACCAGAGCGACAATGGTATCGCGAAGGATGCCGACCAGTTCGTCCGAAGTCATTTGCGTCGCCATAAAACACTCCTCTGTGATCCGTAGGCCGCCGATTTCATCGAAATGACCGGCGGATTTCCGAACTTCCGCGTGGGTGCGATCGTGGTCGCCTCATTGCCGCTTCGGAGCGACCGCCCCTCCATCAGGTATGAGACTTTGAAGGGGCGAACAAGACATTAAAACATGAAAACATTGCAACTCCGTTGCAAGACCCTCGGCCCCAATTTTGGCACAATCTAATCATTGCGAAGAGTGCAAAATGTTTCGATTGCCGTGAAGGCCGCGCGCAAACCTTGCGCCTCGCCGCCTTCGGGCCGGCCTGGCCGCGTTTGGTCGTTCCAGGCGTAAGTGTCGATATGCGCCCAAGGGATGGATTGTGGCACGAAACGTTCGAGAAAAAGCGCTGCGACAATCGCGCCGGCGAAGGGCTTCTGACTTACCGTGTTCAGGTCGGCGACGTTGCTGTCGAGCCAGGGCGCGTAATCCGCCCAGAGCGGCAGGCGCCAGAGCGGATCGCGAGCGCCGGTACCGGCGGCGATCAGCGCATTGGCGATCCCGTCGTCATTGGCGAACAACGCCGGAAGCTCGGGTCCGAGAGCGACGCGCGCGGCTCCGGTCAAGGTGGCGAAGTCGATCAGCCAGTCAGGTTTATCAGCGGCGGCATCGGCCAGGAGATCGGCCAGCACCAACCGGCCTTCCGCGTCGGTATTGCCGACTTCCACGGTCAAACCGGCCCGTGTATGCAGCACGTCGAGCGGCCGCATGGCTTGGCCCGATATACTGTTCTCGACGCAGCCGATCCGAACGTCGAGCCGAACCGGCAGATTTCTCGTCATGATCGCCTGTGCGAGGCCGAGCGCGATTGCCGCACCGCCCATGTCCTTTTTCATGCGGAGCATCGCAGCACTTGGCTTGATGTCGTAACCGCCGGTATCGAAGCAGACTCCTTTGCCGCAGAGCGAAATCAGCGGCAGGGCAGCGTTGTCCCGCCAGGAGAAGCGAAGCATCTGCGCCGCTCTCGACGAACCTGCCCCGACCGCGGCGAGGGCGGGATAACCCGCCTGCAAATCCGTTCCGGTCACGCGCTGAATGCGTCCGCCACATCGCGCAGCCAAGTCGGCAGCCGTATCGGCGAGTTCCGCCGGCCCAAGCAGGTTGGCCGGTGTGTTGATGAGGTCGCGGGCAAAGCAGATTGCTTCGGCAAGCGCTATCGATCGTCCCTCCGAGGGCGGCGTCACGATCCGCGCCGGGGTTTCCGTTCGGGGTTTCAGGCGGTCGAACCGGTAGGCTCCCATCGCCGCGCCAAGAATGGCCAAGTCGAGATCGTAATCGCCCGGCATCAGGCGCCAGATTGTCGCGGGGGGCAGTTGCGTCGCCAAACCGCCGAACGCCGCGGGCGAGCGATCTTCTCCAAGGCCGAGAATGGCACAAGCCAAGCCGTTTGCACCCGGAAGAATTACAACACTTTGTGCTTCGGCCTTGAAATGCTGTGCGCGGATGAACGCGACGGCGGAAGGATCATGGCTTGCCAGGAATGCATCGAGCCCCGCCGGGCGAACCGGATAGAGGGGTAAGGCGTCGTCGTCGGTTACGTCGAGTCCTGCCAGATGTGTCGCATGAGCCATTGATCGGTCCTTCGTCGGTATGGCTGCCAGGATTGTCCGTCGGCGCTCATGGCGCAAGCGTGATCGCGCGTCCCTGCTTTGTGTCTTGTGTTTACCCCGAACCCGCCGTTTCTTCGCGGCATGAGGCGCGCGTCAATCCTGGTTGCCGGATATGTTTGCCTGGCTGTCGCGCCGTGGCCGGCGTTTACGGCTATCGCCGCGGCACGGCCTGCTGCGAAGACCGTCCATTTCGTCGAATTCTATACCAGCGATGCATGTTCCAACTGCCTGCCGGCGGATAAGGCGGTTGCGGCCTCGGCCGGACGGCCCGGCCTTGTTCTCCTGAGTTTTCACGTGCCTTATTGGAACTATCTGGGCTGGGACGACAGGCTCGGCCTGCAGGCCGCTGTGGCGCGCCAGGAAGCCTATGCCCATCATTGGCGCTGGTCCGACATCTTTACCCCGCAGGTCATCGTCAATGGCCGGATCAGCGGAACCGGAAAATCGCCGGCCGACCTCGATCAGTTGATTGCCTCGGCGCAACCAATTCGCCGGCTCAGCATCAGGCCGGGCAAAAACAGTCTCAAGGTTGCTTTGCCCAAACTGTCCGGTGCGAACGGCTCCACCGTCTGGATCGCGGTTTTCGATCCCATGCGCATCGTCGCCGTGAGCCGTGGCGAGAATGCCGGCCATAGACTCGATGAGGTCGATGTCGTCCGCGACATCATGCCGATCGCCCATGTCGGCAAAATGCCCGATACTCTGTCAGTGGCGAGCGATGTGCTCGAACGCCATCGAGGGATCGCGGTTTTCCTGGAGCGGGGGCGAGGCGGCCCGGTGATCGCCGCGGGTGCGCTTGTATTGCCGTCCCGGCGTGTTCCGTAGGTCGCTGAGGTCTAATCGGGCAGGTCGGATGGAAGAGCGTCGATCATGCTCGCCTGGAGATAGAATTGGATGTTGCGCGCAAGCCATGCCTTGAAGTGGTTGAGTTGCGCCGTATGGTTTGCCGGGCTGGTCGTGCCCAGCAACTGAGCGCCGAAGATCGCATTGCCCATTGCGATCGTCGTCACCATGAAGGCAAGCATGCGGGAATCCTCGGGATCGGGTAATGCGCCGCCGACCCGCTCGGCATAGATCAGACGGCCGCCATGGATGAGATCGACGATATCCGACAACGCGCGGCTCATGGAACCCGGCGGATTATCGGCGTCCGCTCCGAGCCACGCGACGCGTTGCGCCAACCCGCCGTCGAAGGCGCTGAAGACATTGTCGAGAACCTGATCGATAAGTTCCCGGCGCGGCGACGTCGCCTGATCCAGCACGGCATGCATCGCCGATTTAAGCTGGCTGATGGTTCTGGCGTTCAATGCGTTGAGCAGGCCTTCGCGGCTGCCGAAATGGTGGAGGATGACCGGATGCGACAAACCGATATCGGCTGCGATGTCCTGCAGCCGGAGACCGCCTGGGCCGGAGCGTGCCAGCCTTGCTTCGGCCGCGTCCAGGATGACCCGTTTTGCGTCGTCCGCGTTGCGGCGCGTCCGTTTTCTGGTAGCTGTCATGTCCTTGAACAGACGTAATCGTGATCCGAAGTCAATCGAAATGTGTATATGTCACAACGACCGCATGATTGCTTCCCGGTTCCCGAACTTCCGTCTGACGCACCGGGGGAGACAGGATGGTTTGGCGGCAAAGTTGTCCACCTGCCAGAATATCGCGCTAAAACAGGCCGCTAGGTAACGGATCTGTCATGATAATGACATATTCTCATTTAGACAAATCAAGAATATCAACGACTTATTGTGTATTTTCAAAATTTCGAGCTATTTGAAAAGGTTGCGATGGACAGACGCAAATTTTCCGTTTCCAGAAGGTTACGCACAGAATTATCCACAACCCGCCGAAATGACCGTTTTGCCAAGTTCCTGCCGTGATGTCTGACCTGGATTCCATTGGCCCTGGCGTGATCGAGGCGGCGTTGACGACGCTGCCCTCCGGTCCGGGCGTGTATCGGATGCTCGATGCGGCCGGGGAAGCTCTCTATGTCGGTAAGGCGCGCAGCCTGAAAAAGCGGGTGGCCGCTTATACCCAGCCGGCGCGGCTTCCCGAGCGCTTGCGCCGCATGGTCGCCGAGACCGCGAGTCTCGAGGTGGTCACCACCCACACCGAGCCCGAGGCGCTTCTGCTCGAAGCCAATCTAATCAAGCGGCTGAAGCCGCGATATAATATTCTGCTTCGCGACGACAAATCATACCCCTGGCTTCTGCTGACCGAGGATCATCCGTTTCCCCAGATCACCAAGCACCGCGGCGCGCAGACCCGCAAGGGCAGCTATTGGGGTCCGTTCGCCTCGGCATGGTCGGTCAACCAGACGATCCAGGCTCTACAGCGCGTGTTCCTGTTGCGCACCTGCGCGGATACCGTATTCGCCACCCGGACTCGCCCCTGCCTGTTGCACCAGATCAAGCGTTGTTCCGCGCCCTGTGTCGGCCGGATTTCGCCCGAGGACTATGCCTCTCTGGTTGGTCAGGCGCGTGCGTTTCTCTCCGGCCGCTCGGGAACGGTGCAACGCGACCTTGCGGCCGAGATGGAAACTGCCTCCGCCGCACTGGAGTTCGAGCGCGCAGCCGCGATCCGCGATCGCATCCGGGGGCTGACCCACATCCAGGGTTCCGATGTGATCAATCCGGGAAGCATCGCGGATGCCGATATCATCGCGATCCATCAGGCGGCAGGCCAGTCCTGCGTTCAGGTGTTCTTCATTCGCGGTGGACGCAACAACGGCAATCGCAGCTTTTTCCCGGCACAGGCACGCGGGGAGCAGGCCGCCGACGTGCTGGGTGCGTTCATCAGCCAGTTCTACGATGACAAGACGCCACCCCCGTCGATTTTGTTGAGTCATAGTGTGACTGAATCGTCCCTGATCGGCGAGGCTCTCTCGTTGAAAGCTGGCCGGAAGGTCGAATTGGCGGTGCCCGCGCGCGGCGAGAAGCATGATGTCGTGCTTCACGCCGAAATCAATGCTCGAGAGGCGCTGGAACGGAAACTGGCCGAATCGGCGGGTCAAGCGAAACTGCTGACGGCGACGGCCGAGATATTCGGTCTGGATCAATCTCCCATGCGAATCGAGGTGTACGACAACTCCCACATCATGGGGACGAGCGCCTATGGCGTGATGATCGTGGCCGGTCCCGACGGGCTGGCCAAATCGGCCTACCGGAAATTCACGATCAAGGGATCACTCACGCCCGGCGACGATTTCGCGATGATGCGCGAAGTGCTAACCCGGCGCTTCTCCCGCGCAATCGCCGAAGACCCTGACCGCAGCGAAGGCACATGGCCCGATCTGGTGCTGATCGATGGCGGTGCCGGCCAGTTATCGGCGGCGCAGTCGGTGCTCGACGATCTCGGCGTTCAAAATATTCCGCTGGTGGCGATCGCCAAAGGGCCGGATCGGGATGCCGGGCGAGAATGGTTTCATCTTGCCGGACGTTTGCCCTTCCAGTTGCCGGAGCGCGATCCGGTGCTCTATTTCCTGCAGCGCCTGCGCGACGAGGCGCATCGCTTCGCGATCGCGACCCATCGATCCGGGCGCAGCAAGAAAATCACCAGAAGCGAACTTGACGAAATTCCGGGGATCGGTGCCTCCCGCAAGCGTGCCTTGCTCAATCATTTCGGTTCAGTGCGCGGCGTGAAACAAGCCGGATTGCGGGACCTGGAGGCGGTTATCGGTATTAATCGGGCCGTAGCACGGATGATTTATGCTCATTTCAACCCAGGCACCCACATTGATCAGCCATCCTTATGATCGGGAAAATTCATGAGACATGAAAATTTCACGTGACACAACTTAAGATTTAATTAAAATACATCCTCTGGTTGTTGGTTTGCATAACCCAGCCGATTTGAGGAGCCGTCATGTCCAGCACGATCAGTGGAACCCTCCGAAACGGGGTGATTCTAGAAGCACCGAGCTACGCCAGTCCGACAACGATCATCGGGACGATCGACGCGTCCGGCGGAAACGCCGTTTCGGCCCTCTCGGACTGGGATATTGCAATCACCGGCAGCATAACCGCATCGACCGGTGATGGCATTTTTCTCAAGGACGGCGGCTTCATCGATAATTCGGGGGTGATCGACGCCGCATCCTCATATGCGGTCTTTGCCGCGGCACAGACGGACAGTCTGATAAACAGCGGTTCGATCTATGGCGGCAGAGCCGGCGTGCTGATGGTGAATGCCACGGTCAATCTCGACAACCGTGTCTCGGGCACGATCGATGGCGGGACGCTGGGAGTCAAATTCACCGGGGCCGGTACGGTGAACAGCACGTTGCTCAATGCGGGACTGATCGAAAGCGCGGCGGGCACGGGCGTCAGGTTGACGGAAGCTTCTGGCGTTAATTCCACGGGAGGCGTCGTCAGCGGAAGTTCCGTCGGGATTTATGTCGGCGCTCTATCGACCGTCATGAATGCTGGTACTGTTGCCGGCGGCACAGGTATTCTGGTTGGCGGGACGGGAGTCACGGTTGTGGACTCCGGGACGATTTCCGCATCCGTCGGCAATGCGATTTCATTTGCCTCCAATGCAGCTTCGCCTGCCGCTCCCGATTTTCTCACATTGCTGCCGGGCGCGGTCCTCATCGGAACCGCGAGCGGCGGCGGCGTCGCCGATGTGGTGTTCTCCGGCACGACACCCGGAACCTTTGCGAATGTCGGTCGAGAATTGACGGGATTTCCGACGATTTCGATTGCGCCCGGAGCTGAGTGGGCATTTTCCGGGATGTCCACCATGCTCGGCAACGTGACGTTCGAGAATGACGGCACGCTGATTCAAAGCGCAGGCGATATCCTCACGATCGATTCCACGATCAATGGCACCGGAACGATCGAACTGGACGCAACGACCCTCGCGACCGGCAATACGGTCGGCTCCGGCGAGGTTTTCGATTTCCTGACCGGATTCTCGATGCTTTTGCTGTCCGGGAGTCATGTTTTTTCCGGCACCATCGTCGGTTTCCAGGCTGGCGATACGATCGAATTGACCGGCTTCGGGGTTGATGCATCAATTACCGGCACCTTGATCGGCGATGTCATGACTTTGTCGGGCGGGATCGATCCGGCGATGATCACCTTCGCATCGAATCCTGGTTCGCTCGATGTCGTGCCGATTCTGGGTGGGGGGGCAACGAAATCCTATGAAATCGTCGCACCCTGTTTTCGGGCCGGCACAAGATTGTTGACCCCGGACGGGCAGCGTCCGGTGGAGAGTCTGCGGAAGGGCGACCTACTTGTGACCCATGGCGGTGCTGTCCGGCCAATCATCTGGCATGGACAGCGCCGGATCGATTGTCGCAAACATCCCAGGCCGGAAACGGTCTGGCCGATCCTGATCGAACTCGATGCCTTCGGGCCCGGTTTTCCTTCGCGCGATCTCCATCTTTCGCCCGATCACGCGCTCTATTGCGACGGCGCTTTGATTCCGGTGCAATTCCTGATCAACGGAGTCTCGATTCGTCAGATCGCCGTGCCGAACGTAACCTATCATCATGTCGAGTTGGCGGATCATGACGTGGTCTGGGCGGAGACGCTGCCGGCCGAGACCTATCTCGATTGCGGCAATCGCCATAACTTCGTCCGCCAGGGCAAAGCCATCACGCTGTTCCCGGAATTCGAGCAACCCGAATGGGATGTGAAACGGGCTTTTGCGCCCTTGGTAACGCAAGGTCCCACGCTGGCCATGGTGCGGGCGCGCCTTCACGATCGGCTGGAAGCGCGGGGCTTCAGATGTGTTGCAAGCCAATTCCAGGTTTTTGCCGATCAGCAGCCATTATCGTCAGCAAACTCAGGGAGCGGCCGACACGTCGTGCGCCTGCCAACGGGCGCTACGAATCTCGTCATCGGTTCGGCTGCGTCCAGCCCGGCGGAAACCGACCCGGCGGCGCAGGACCGGAGACGCCTCGGCATCGCCATCACTGGTGTTCTCGTCGACGGTCTTCCGGTTCACGAGGCAGATCCGCGCTTCGGTACCGGATTTTATCCGCCCGAGCGGTCAGGCCGGCGATGGTTTCGCTGGACTGACGGTTCCGCGTCTTTCGGTGTTAGCGGGGTTCGGGAATTGTCGTTCACGGTTCAGGCCGCATCGATGATTTGGCAAGCGTCGCCGGATGAGAATCGGAGGCGATCCGTTTCGGGATTGCGTTGACGATCACCTGCTTCAAACCAAGGGCCGCCTGCTGAGCTGCTGCCATCGCAACGTCGCCCCAATAAGGTGTCATCTGCGATGGCTTCAGATCGTGCAATTGGCTGACCTTGCCAATGAATTCGCCGCTTTGGCCGCGAACGATCCAGTCGAGTTCGACGATATCGACTCCGCCTCTTTCTTGCGAATGCGTGCTGGGAGACGCCTTGACGGTGCCGTTGACGATGAAATCGGCGTCATGTTTGTTGGCAACCATAACAATGCCGAGTTGCGGCAGATCGCGCTGAAGATTGATCGCCAGTGCGTGATCGCCATCCCCCGGCGCGCCGCTGACGCCGGCGAACAGCACGCGCGGCGGCCGGTTCTCGAGCGATAGCGGGTTGCTCTGCTGCACGCTCGCGTTGATCGCGCTGAGTTGCGTGGCGAGTTCCGGCGCGGCGGATTCGGCGGCGGCCTTCAAAACGGCGGGATCGCCATTGGCCCAGGCCTGCTCCGCCACGGGCGCGCTGGTTGCGTGTCCATAGATTTTGCCGGTGGGGCCGACGATCGAGAAAGCCGGGACGACCTGGCTTTGAACGATCCTTGCCTGCGCGATCAAACGCCAGTCGGCCTTGCCGGCTGGACGGGCAAGGCTGGGCACGTCCCGTTTTACCAAGGCTTGCGCGAGGTCGGTTGCATAAAGCCGTGCCGCGTTGTCGCCCAGCAACGCATCGCGCGGCGGCGGAACGATCAGAACCGGCGGCGGCGGCACCGAGAGCAGAGCTCCTTCCGGGCCGGGCCTGCCGAGAAACGGCTGGGGCAAGGTGCCGCAACCGGCGAGCAGAAGAGGGATGAACAGGATAACGCGATGTTTCATGGAGCTCTCATGATGATCGAGATCTGGAGCCCGCCCGGACCTTCCGCGCGGAGGGTCCGGCGCCGATGGGAGAAGAAACGTGCCTCATCGGCATAGGTGTCGTGCGGCAGAATACTGGTCTCGACCCTGGCCGCGGCGAGTCGCTCGGCGCAGTAGCCGGGAAGATCGAAAAACCAATGGTTAGGGCGGCCGGAGACAAAGAATTTTCGATCAGACTTATCCCGTCCGACCACCGCGTCGCGCAAATCCTCGCCGACTTCGTAGCTTGCCTGATGGATGCACGGGCCGATGACGGCGGTGATATCGTTGGCGCCCAGGGCGCGCATCGCATCGGCAGTGGCTTCCAGCACGCCGGCAACCGCCCCGCGCCAGCCGGCATGAGCGGCTCCCACGATATGCGATCTGGCATCCGCGAACAGCACCGGCGCGCAATCGCCCGTGATGATGCCCAGCGCGATGCCCAGCCGGTCCGTCACCATGGCGTCCGCTTCGACCCCGTCGCCCGATGTCCATGGCGTGCGTGCGGTCACGACGCGGGGGCCGTGAACCTGTTTGAGGCCAAGCAGATTCGAAGGCATGGCGCCGATCGCCAGGGCGGCGCGGGAGCGGTTTTCAGCCACGTGTGCGGCATCGTCCTGGCCGAAAAGTCCGCAATTCAGGCTGGAATAGACGCCCTGCGATACGCCGCCCTCGCGGGTGAAGAATCCATGCGGCGCGGCAAGCGCGCCTCGGAAATAGGGGGTCATGCTGAAAAACCAGGTGGAATTCGCATACTGGGGTGGCGGATCGCGAGCGTCTTGAACAGGCTGCCCATCGCCTCGGCGGAAGTTAGGCGACGGGTCGCCGCGAGGAGCCGCACCGCCATTTCCGGCGATGCGGCGCGTCCGAGCTGCGCCGTGCGCTCATGAATGCCAAGGGCGGCCAGGAAAGCGCCCTGCGCAATCGGTCCCGACACGGAGCAACCCGCTTCTGTGGCAGCAATGGCGAGCCGGGCGAAATCGACATGGGCGGTCAGGTCGGCGGTGCCCGGTTCGGCAAGTGGATCGACCGGAACGCCGGCACGAATCGCCTGCAAGCTTTCGCCCGGCCCTCCCTGTGCCGATCCGTAATCGACGATCAGCGCAACACCGCCCATCCGCGCGATCCGCGCGGCGAGAGCGGCGACGAATTCTTCGGCAGCTTCGCCATATTCATGAACCACGCCGCATTCATTGGCAGGAAAGCTGGCATCGGCCGGGACTTCGATGAACCGGCCGTTTTCGATATGGCGCTCGGTCCAGCCGGTCTCCCGCCGAACGAACTGGCGAATCGGCAGGGCATCGAGGAATTCATTAGCAATCAGAATGATCGGGCCGTCCGGCAGGCCGGACAGATCGGAATGGATCGTGGCATCGGGCAGGGCGGTCGCCAATTCCCCGATCAGGCGCGGCGATGTCTCGATCAGATGCGGCGACATGGCCTCGGCGAAATCGGGCAGGGCGCGGCGGATCGCGCGCAGCGCATCCCGCATCAAGGTTCCGCGGCCGGGGCCTGCTTCGGCGAGAACGATCCGCCCCGGCGATCCCATCATCTGCCAGACCAGCCCCGCCCACAGGCCGAGCAATTCACCGAATATCTGCGATATCTCGGGTGATGTGGCGAAATCGGCGAACGGATCACGCGTTGCGTAATAGGCGGCATTGGCTCGCGCCATGAAGCGATCCAGCCGTTCGATCACGCGGCGAGAACGGTCTGACGGCGCGAGACGCGTTTGGCGCGCCAGATCATGACGGCGCCGAGCGCGATCATGGGAATCGACAATAACTGTCCCATCGTCAGTCCGAACATCAGATAGCCAAGGAACCAGTCGGGCTGGCGGAAACATTCCGCCGTGGTTCGCGCAATTCCATAGCCGAGCACGAAAATTCCGGCGAGGTAGCCCGGCTGGCTTCTGACCCGCTCGCTCCGCGAAGCGGCGAACAGCACGATGAATAAAACGAGCCCTTCCAGACTCGCCTCGATCAGCTCCGACGGGTAGCGCGGCACGTCCGAACCGGATTGAGGATAGATCATGCGGAATGGGAACCAGGTGGGTGCCGGCCGGCCCCACAACTCGCCATTGATGAAATTGGCGATGCGGCCGAGAAACAGGCCGATCGGCACCGGTACGGCGACACGATCGGCGAAGCGCCATGGATCAAGCCCCTGGCGATGGCAGTAGATTAGAATCGCAACCGCGACGCCGATCATCCCGCCATGGAAACTCATTCCGCCATCCCAGACCGCGTAGGTGCGGTTCAGGTGATCGAGGAAATACACCGGCTGATAAAACAGGATGTAGCCGAGCCGGCCGCCGAGAACGACCCCGAGCGTCGCCCAGGACAGGAAATCATCCACCTGCTCATGGGTTGCGACGGCCGGTCTTTCCCGCACCAGGCGGCGCATCAGCCGCCAGCCAAGGACCAGCGCCGTGATATAGGCGAGGGCGTAATAATGAATAGCGAACGGCCCGAATTTCACCAGGATCGGATCAAAATGCGGCCAAGTATAGACATGATTCATCGATATGGGTCCGATTGCTTCAGAAATTCCGTGACATAGCGGGTAACGCCGTCTTCCAGCGTGGTGAAGCGATGTTCGAAGCCGGCGTCGCGCAACCTGTCCATATTCGCCTGGGTGAAAGATTGGTATTGACCGGCGAGGCGTTCCGGCATCGGCACGAACTCGATCCGCTCGGGCACGCCATTGGCGGCACACACCGCGCGGGCGAGATCGGCATAGCTGCGCGCCGTGCCGGTACCGAGGTTGAACAGCCCCGAAACGCCCGGATGGTCAAGCAGAAACAGCAGTGCCGCGACCACGTCGTCGACCCAGATGAAATCCCGCGCCTGGGCGCCATCGGCCAGATCGGGCCGATCGGACCGGAACAGGGTCGCGGGACGGCCAGCGGCGATTTCGTCGTGCTTGACCTTCACGACCGAGATCATCGCGCCCTTGTGATATTCGTTCGGGCCATAGACGTTGAAGAACTTGAGGCCCGCCCATTGCGGCGGGCGCGGCCGGCTGGAAGCGCATTCCCCGGCAACCCACAGGTCGAAGGCATGTTTCGACCACCCATAGAGGTTCAGAGGGCGCAGCCGGCGCAAGGCGGCGTGGTCGAACGCATCGTCGAAGCCCGCAGAGCCATCGCCGTAAGTCGAGGCCGACGACGCATAGATCAGCGGCACGTTGTGCACAGCACACCAATGCCAGAGATGCTGGCTCAGCGTCACATTGCTGTGCCAGACCAGATCGCCGTCGGTTGCGGTGGTTTCGCTGATCGCGCCGAGATGCACGATCGCCTGCAGCGGCGGATCGGACCCGAGATAATCGGCGATGCGATCGGGCCCGATCAGCCGAGCGGGGGGATGCTTGCGGAGGTTGCGCCACTTCCCTGTTTCGCGCAGGCGATCGGCGATCGTGACCTCCACCATCCGCTCATGCAGCGCCGCATGCAGATTCGACCCGATGAAACCGGCTCCGCCCGTGACCAATATCATGCCGGGGCTTATAGTCAGGGACCGCCGATCCGTCATCACTGGGAGAGATTCATCATGACCGAACGACCGAGATTTTTCGACGATCTGGCGGGGGTGGCGGGCGGTGCATTGTCCGCATTCAGCGGTTTGCGCGACGAGATGGCCGCACTGATCCGCGCTCGGATCGACGAGGCAATCCGTAAGCTCGATGTCGTGCGCCGCGAGGAATTCGAGGCGATGGCCGAATTGGCCGCCAAGGCGCGGGCCGAGACCGAATTGCTGGCCGCCCGCGTTGCCGCATTGGAGGCGATGATGGTTCCAGCAGCGCCGCGGGGTGTCGAACCGCTTCCGCCACAATCGAATCCGGCCCCGGAATTACCGCCGGAGACCGATCACGGTTGAATTTCGCCCGCTTGTCGTAAAAAGCCGAGCAGGGGCAACAGCGGCAGGCCGAGAATCGTGAAGAAATCCCCCTCGATCCGGTCGAACAACTGAATACCGAGCCCTTCCAGCCGATAGGCTCCGACCGAGCCGAGCAGGGCTTCGCCTTCACTGGCCAGATAATCGGCGATGAACGCATCCGAAACCGCTCGCATCGAAAGGCGCGGCGCTTCCGCGTGATGCCAGATTACCGCGCCGCCTCGCATGCAGACCACGGCGGTTTCCAGGCGATGCGACCGGCCGCGCAGGCGGTGGATATGAGCACCGGCTTGCGCAACGTCGCGTGGCTTGTCGAACCACTCACCCTCGCAATCCAGAACCTGGTCTGCGCCGATGACCAGGGCCTCGGGCCGGCGGGCGGACATGCGCGAGGCCTTCGTCTCGGCGAGCATCAGGGCCAGTTCGCCTGCTTTCAGCCTGTCCGCCTTGGCCGATTCCTTCATGCCGGCCTCGTCGATCATTGCCGGCGCGGTCTCGATCGGCACGCCTGCGCGCAGAAGCATGTCGCGCCGCGTTGCCGAGGCGCTGGCCAGCACGATCACGAAATCAGAACCCCTCCAGCACGATCTTTCCATGGGTGTGGCCGGATTCGATCGCCGCATGGGCGCGGCGCAGATTTGCCGCGTTGATCGACCCGTAATTCTCAGTCAGTGTGGTGCGCAGAACGCCTTGATCGATCAGCCGGCTGACCGCCTGAAGGATTTGGTGCTGCTCGTTCATCCGCGGCGTCTGGTGCAGGGACCGCGCAAACATCGATTCGGTGTGGATCGAGGCGGATTTGTTGAACAGTTCATGAAGATCGAGCGGCGGTGTGGTCTCGATCAGACCGATATGACCTTCGGGAGCCAAGGTCCGGCAAAGGGCGCGCCAATGGCTTTCGACATGGTTGGTACAGAAAATATACGCCGGCGGCGCGACCTCGCAGGCCAGGATCTGGGCGGCGATGTCGCGATGATGATCGATGACGTGGTGCGCACCGAGCGCGGAACACCATGCCCGAGTCTCCGGCCGGGACGCCGTGGCGACCACCGTAAGCCCGGTCAGATGGGCAGCGAGCTGGATCGCCATCGACCCCACGCCGCCGCCGCCGCCAACGATGAGAAGCGTGTCGCCACGGGTCCGGTCGCGCGGGATGGCAAACCGATCGAACAGCATCTCCCATGATGTCAGCGTGGTCAGCGGCAGTGCCGCCGCCTCGGCGAAGGAGAGGGATCTCGGTTTGCGGGCGATGAGACGTTCGTCGACGATCTGGTATTGTGCATTGCTCCCGGAACGATCGACCGCGCCGGCGTAATAGACCTCGTCCCCGACGCCGAACTGGGTCACGCTCGAGCCGACCTGACGCACGATTCCGGCCGCGTCGAAGCCGAGAATCCGGGGTTCGCCCAGGGGTTCGTTGCGGCGCCTGATCTTGGTATCGACCGGGTTGACCGCAACCGCGCGCACTTCGACGAGAACGTCGTGGCGCCGCGGGGTCGGCTCGGGCAGATCGACGTCCACCAGAGACTCTTCTGCCGTGATCGGAAGGGAATGGGTAAAGGCGACCGCTTTCATGAGGGGATTTTTTTCTCGCTATTTCAGGGTGGGACGGATGTGGGCCGGGTTCAGGAAATTCGCAACAAACCGGGGCCGTGGGTACTGAGCCAACTGGTCGCGGCGGCGCGATACGGCGTGAGGCGATTGGTCAAGTCCCAGAAGGCGGACCCGTGGTTCAAATAGCGAAGATGCGCGACCTCATGAGCGATCACATAATCCTGAACGAAATCCGGGGCCATGATCAATCGCCACGAGAACATCAGCGTGCCATCCGGCGCGCAACTTCCCCAGCGGGATGTCGTATCCTTCACCCGGACCCGGCGGGGCCGAACTCCGATCTTCGCGGCCGTCTCGTGGGCACGCTGGGAAAACCGCTCATGGGCGAATTCGCGCAGCGCATCGCGCACGCGGCGGGCCAGGAACTCCTTCTGCCCGGTGACCCGGATGATCGACGCCGCGATAACCGTCCCGCCACGCATGACAGGATCATGGATGATGGTCCGGGGCGTCCCGCAAACCGGGATCATTTCTCCGTCGGCAAGCCGCATCGGCGCGGGCAGTGCGGCGAGCTTGGCCGCCACCCAGTCCTCATACCCCCGCAGAAGTGCCAGTCCGGCACGTCTCGAGCCGCGCGGCGGGAGAGTGATCACGATTTCGCCACCCTGAGGATCGATTTTCAGGGCGACGCGCCGGGCGCGCTGGCTGCGCCGCCATCGCACCGAGGCGGCGCGTCCACCAATGATGACCGATTCTTCGTGGAGGTCGAAATTCGGGCTCATCGAGTTCGCCGCCGGGGCCAGCGCGAGGGCCATTCCACCACATGGTGCTCCAGCGGCCCCGCGTCGCGTTCGCTCACCGCGCGGCCGGCGATCGAGGCCCCGGCCCGGTGCGTGCTCCGGCGATCGCCGGTGACGAGGGGATGCCAGTCGGGCAGGTCGCGCCCCTCCGCGATCAGGCGATAGGCGCAGGAGGGCGGCAGCCAGTCGATTTCGGCGAGGGAACCAGGCGTGAGGGCGACGCAGTCGGGAACCTCACGCCTGCGATTCGGATAGTCGCGGCACCGGCACGATGCCAGGTCGAGCATCCGGCAGGCGACATTGGTGAATTCGAGGCTGCCGGTATCCTCGTCGCGCAATTTGTGCAGGCAGCAGCGCCCGCACCCGTCGCATAAGGACTCCCATTCAGCCTCGTTCATCTCATCGAGACGCTTCTTTTGCCAGAACGGTGCGTCGACAGATTGCGGCATGAACGCAATCTATCGCGCCGGTTCAAGCTCGCAAAGAACTATCCGCCAAATTTGGCCAGCATCGCCCGCAACGGATTCGCACCTGCATTATTGACAGACATGTTTACAACAATTTGCCTGGGGTCGATGAGCTGGCCATAATATTGCTGATCCAGCGCTGCATCGTTCGAGAACACTGATCCGGACAACGAAATGCCGCCATAAAGCCCGCGCGCCTTGGAAAAGGTGACAATATCCGCGCCCAGCGCGGTGCCGGTCGAACCGCCGACGCCCGCACCGATCGTCGCCACCGAAATTCCCGCATCGGCGCCAACCTTGAACTGGCTGTTCAGGAAGGCGTTGAGCGCGGTATCGTTCATCAGCAACATCACGACCTCGGCGTCCTGCACGCCGATCTGCAGTCCGAAGCTGCCGCTGCCCATGCTGTAGAAGGCCGGGTCGGACCACGAACCGCTGGCCGCGCGGGATACCAGGACGCAATCGCCGCCTTCGCCGCCGATGAAGAAGCCGGCCTTAAAGATCCGTGGGCAGACCACGACCGCCTTGGCCCGGCGAAGGAATTGCGTGGCTTGGTTGGCCTGGGCCGAGCCGTTGCCAAGCATGGTCTCGACGGTCAGGGTGGAGCGATCCACCAATTCCTGGGCGCCGTTCGAACTATTGCCATTGTTGGCGCACGCCGCCAACGGAGCCGCAAGCAAAATGGCGGCGATGCCCAGATTCCTGATTTTCAATGCCGAATGATTCCTTCGCCCATTCTTTTCAGCCATCGAGAACCTCCGCTTTGTTGCTTGCACAATTTATTTGGTCCATGAATTCAATTGATTCAAATGGATATTTGTTCATTCAGCGACACGAATCGCCAGGCGTGACGGTGGCGCTCGATCCGGGTGATCGACAGATTATCCACTGCCAGGCTGAGCGCCTGGTGTGCGCTCAAATCGAGCGCATGGGCAATCGCTGCGCGAATCGCTCCGCCATGGGAAATCGCAATGATGTTCCGTCCGGCGTGAACCTTGGCCAGACGTTCCAGGGCATCGCCGACCCGATCGCGCATGGCGGCGAATGTTTCGCCGTCCGGTGGTTCTTCGTCGCCGCCCACCGGCCAGAACGGATGCTGGCTCGGCCGATTGACGAAATCGCGCATCGGCAGTCCCTGCCACGCGCCGAAATCCTGCTCGATCAGTGCCGGTTCGACATCGGTGCTGATCGCGCCGTATCCGGCCTCCATGATGGAATCGGCGGTCAGGCGCGTGCGCGAGAGCGGCGTGACCAGCCAGACGGCATCGCGCGGCAACCGGGCTGCGATCGCAGCATAACGCGGTGCGTCGGCTGCCCTGGTCGCGGCACAAAGCGGCACGTCCAGCGTGCCGTAGAGGATCGAGAGGGATTCAGGAGCAACTAAGGCGTGGCGGATGAGCCAGAACCGCGTCGTCGTATCGGGATCGTACATGGATTACAGAAATCCCTATTCGCCGATGGAAATCAATGCGCCGTTGACCCGCGCGGCGCGGAACTGCGCTGCAAAAACCAGGGTCGCTCCGACCATCCAGATGAGGTTGAGGCAAAAGGCAGCCGCGAGCTGCGGCCAGTTCATGGCGTTATGGTATAAAACCGAGCGCATTCCGCCAAATATATGTGATGCAGGCAATATCTGGGCGACTGGCCGCAGCCAGACCGGAAGCACCGAAACGGGGTAGAACACGCAGGCAATCGGCGTGACGCCGAAAGCCAGCGTCCATGCCAGGGCCTCCGCCGAAGCGCCATAGCGGAACAGCAGGGCGATGACGCCCAGCGACATCCACCATCCCATCAGTAAAAGATTGAGAAAAAATAGCAGTAGAGCGGGGCCGAGCGCGAACAGGTTGAAGGCATAGAGCAGAAAGGCGATCGCGGTCGCCGGCGCAAGGCCGATCACCGTGCGCATGACCGAGACCCCCAACAGGGCAAAGATCAGCTCCCGTGGGCGCAGCGGGCTGACGAACACGTGACCGAGATTGCGCGACCAGATTTCCTCCAGGAACGAAATCGTGACCCCCATCTGCGCGCGCAGTGCAACTTCCCAGAGCAGCACGCCGCCGATCAGCGCGCCTCCCGCCTTCACCGGCATGCTGGTCTGGCCATGGATCACGAATTGCGCGGTAAAGCCCCAGATCAGCAATTCCAGGGTCGGCCAATAGGCGAGTTCCAGCAGCCGTGGCCAGGATCGGCGATACAGGCAGAGATGCCGGTATATCAGCCCCCAGACCCGGCGGAGTCCGGGCGCGCTCACGCCGCTTTCCCGGCACGGGCGATGGCGAGAAACACCTGTTCCAGATCGTCCCGTCCATAGCGGGCGATCAACGCATCCGGCGCGCCGCGATCGACGATTTTTCCCTGCTTCATCATCAGCACGTCCGAACACAGTCGTTCGACCTCGGCCATGTTGTGCGAGGCGAGCAGGATCGCCGCGCCGCTTTCCGCGCGATAGGCTTCGAGCCGGCCGCGCACGTAATCCGCGGTATCGGGATCGAGGCTTGCGGTTGGTTCGTCAAGCAGCAGAAGCTCGGGCCGGTTGATGAGTGCCTTGGCCAGGGCGACACGGGTTTTCTGGCCGGCCGAAAGGGCACCAGCGCGGCGCTTGAGCAGGGTTTCGAGATCGAACTCATGCGCGAGTTCGGCGATCCGGTGCCTGAGCTTCGGCACATTATAGAGATGACCGTAAACGGCGAGGTTTTCCGCAACCGTCAGGCGCATCGGCAGCGCCACATAGGGCGACGAATAGTTCATGCGCGCCAGCGCCGCGAACCGATCGCGCGCCATGTCGTGCCCAAGCGCTTCGATATCTACCGGAATCGGGCACCAAAATGCCGAGAAGCATGGAAATCGTGGTGGTTTTGCCGGCGCCGTTGCCGCCCAGCAGACCCACGGTCGCCCCGCGCGGAACCGTGAAGCCGATTCCGTCCACCGCCGTGACCGTTCCGAACCGCTTGGTTAATCGCTCGACCTTGATGGCACTCATGGCTTGCGCATAGCTTCCTGTGCGCCTTATGCCAATCTGACCCGTGAGGCAGCGCTTGTCCGCGAGGTGCGCGCTGTGGCAAGTCTTTCCGATGACCCAGACGGATAATGCTCGATCGGTGATGGTAGAATCAGGGACTCTGGCCGACCGGACCGCGCTGGTCCAGCTTGATCGTGACTTCGTGAAACGGCTGGAAATCGCCGATCCTTCGCTTCACGCCGCGCTGATGAGCGCGCGGGCCATTCCCGACCACCTCGAACGCAAGGCCGAGGCGGAACTGGTCATTGCGCTCGCGCCGCACCTTGAAGCCATGCTGGGCGAAATGTTCGGCATCGAGGACGAAATCGCGACGATCCGGGCGGTCACGGAGGCACGCGCGCCGGTTCATACGGTCAAGCGCAATTTCGTCCAGCGTCAGGCGGTGAAGTCCTATCCCGATCCCGCCGGGTTCGACGGTCCCGGCTTGCAGGCGGCGCTACAGGCTCACGGAATCACGCCATTTACCGAAACCAATTTCGCCAGGGCCGTGCTCGATTGGGAAGCGGCGGGCGATGCCGACGCGCTCGATCTCGCCAGGCGCTATGCCGCATGGGCGACTCTGACCGGGGATGGGCGTGCCGCCCACGCGGATGACGTGCTGTTCCGCACCCCGCATCGGATCGATCCGGCGCATCTGGTGCCAGTCGAAACAATCGAGCGGGACGGGGTGACCATGCTTCGCCTGCCCGAAGCCGGATGGCGCGCACGCGACGGATTCACCCTCACCGACGCCGGCATGACCACCGCGCAGGCGCTCGATCAGATGAATTACTGCATCTGGTGCCATGCCCAGGGCAAGGATAGCTGCTCGCAGGGGCTGAAGGATCGCAAGACCGGCGCATTCCAGTCCTCGCCGTTCGGCGTTTCGCTCGCCGGCTGCCCGCTGGAAGAGCGGATCAGCGAAATGCACCAGTTGCGTGCCGAAGGCATGCTGCTCGGCGCCTTCGCGACCATCATCATCGACAATCCGATGGTCGCGGCCACCGGTCACCGGATTTGCAACGACTGCATGAAGGCGTGCATCTATCAGAAACAGGAACCGGTCGATATCCCGCAGGCCGAAAGCAACATTCTGCGCGATGTGCTGGCTTTGTCCTGGGGTTTCGAGATCTACGCGCTGCTGACCCGGTGGAATCCGCTCGATATTCGTCGGCCGGTCGAGAAACCCGACACCGGCCGCTCGGCCCTGATCGTCGGACTCGGGCCGGCCGGATTTACCCTCGCGCATCATCTGCTCAACGACGGCCATCGCGTCGTCGCGGTAGATGGTCTGAAGATTGAGCCTCTGCCGTTCGATCCGGCAACGCCGATCCGCGATGCCGCCACGCTGTTCGAAAACCTGGACGACCGGGTGATGGCCGGATTCGGCGGCGTGGCGGAATACGGCATCACCGTGCGCTGGGACAAGAACTACCTGAAACTGATCCGCATCCTGTTGGAACGCCGCCAGCGTTTCGCCGCGTTCGGCGGCGTGCGGTTCGGCGGCGGCGGCACGCTGTCGCTCGACGATGCCTGGGCGATGGGCTTCGACCACATCGCGTTGAGCATGGGCGCCGGTCGACCGACCGTGCTCGACATTCCGAATGGCCTGGCGCGCGGCGTGCGCCAGGCATCCGACTTCCTGATGGCGCTGCAACTGACCGGGGCCGCGAAACCCTCCTCGATCGCCAATCTGCAATTGCGCCTGCCGGTCGTCGTGGTGGGCGGCGGCCTCACGGCAATCGATACAGCGACCGAAAGCCTCGCCTATTACGTCCGTCAGGTCGAGAAATTCGCGCTGCGGTACCGAATCCTCGCCGCCGAACGCGGTGCGGAACGCGTGCGCGCCGGCTGGTCCGCCGAGGATACCGAAATCGCCGAGGAATTCCTCGCACACGCCGACGCGCTGGCCGAAGAGCGTGCTGCGGCGGAACGCGAGGGCCGCGCGCCGCGTTTCGCGCCGATGCTCGACGGTTGGGGCGGTGCGACCATCGCCTATCGCCGCCGGTTGACCGATGCGCCGAGCTACACGCTCAACCACGAGGAAGTCGCGAAGGCGATGGAAGAGGGTGTGCGGTTCGCCGAAGGGCTGGCGCCGGTTGCCGTCGAGACCGACGATTTCGGCCACGCCACGGGATTGCGGCTGCGCGGGGCGGCGGGCGAAACCGTGCTGCCGGCACGCGCCATCCTGGTCGCGGCCGGCACCCAGCCCAACACGGTGCTCGCGCGCGAGGACGGCCGGATCAAGCTGGAAGGGCGTTATTTCCAGGCGATCGATGCGGCGGGCAATCCGGTGATTCCCGAACGCGCCGCGGCCAAGCCACATGAGACGCATGTGCTGATCCATCGCGCGCCGGATGGCCGGATGATCAGTTTTTTCGGCGATCTTCACCCGTCGTTTTTCGGCAATGTCGTGCGGGCGATGGGCAGTGCCAAGCGCGGCTACCCGATCGTCTCGGCGCTGATGAACGCACGGGCTCCCGCTACCGACGAGGATATTCTTGCCGTCGCGCGCGATGGGTTGCGGGCCACGGTCCATGCGGTGAACCGCCTGACCCCGATGATCGTCGAAGTCGTCGTGCGCGCGCCGGCGGCTTCTCGCGCGTTCCGGCCCGGCCAGTTCTTCCGGTTGCAGAATTTCGAAACCCTTGCTCCCACGCTGGACGAACCGGGTCTCCGTACCGTTCTGGCGATGGAAGGCTTGGCGATGACCGGCGCCGGCGCCGATCCCGCCGCCGGACTCGTCTCGATCATCGCGTTGGAAATGGGCGGATCGTCCGATCTCTGTGCGCAGCTCAGTCCGGGCGAACCCGTCGTGCTGATGGGACCGACCGGAACGCCCACCGAGATCCTGCCGGATTCCACTGTCGCCCTGGTGGGCGGCGGGCTCGGCAATGCGGTGCTGTTTTCGATCGGCGCTGCCTTGCGCGCAGCCGGATCGCGCGTGCTGTATTTCGCCGGCTACAAGAAACTTGCCGATCGCTATCGGGTCGAGGAGATCGAGCGTGCGGCCGATACGATCGTCTGGTGCTGCGACGAGGCACCGGGATTTATTCCAAACCGGAAGCAGGATCGCGCTTTCGTCGGCAACATCGTTCAGGCGATGGTCGCATACGGAAGCGACGCCCTCGGCGAGCAGGGTGTTCCACTCGCCGACTGCCACCATGTCATCGCGATCGGCTCGGACCGGATGATGCAAGCCGTCGGTGCGGCCCGGCACGGGATTCTGGCACCCTACCTCGCGCCGCATCATTCGGCGATCGGTTCGATCAACTCGCCGATGCAGTGCATGATGAAGGAAGTCTGCGCCCAGTGCCTGCAACTCCAGGCCGATCCGGTCACCGGCGCGCGCCGCGTCGTATTTTCCTGCTTCAATCAGGATCAGGCGCTGGATTCGGTCGATTTCGGCGTTCTCGCCGACCGGCTCGGGCAAAATCGGCTTGCGGAAAAACTCACCGCCCAGTGGATCGACCGCGCATTGCGCCGCCTTCAGGCGAGACCGGCCATCGCCGCCGAGTAGGCGCAAGATGGCCGAGGTGCCTGTTAAGCCGCAAGCCGCCGCAAATGATGATCCGCGTCGCCGAATTGCAGGTCGATCATGGTCAACCGCTTGAACAAATGCCCCGCCTTGTATTCCATGGTCATGCCGATGCCGCCATGGAGCTGGATCGCCTGCTGGCCGACGAAACGCGCGGCTTTGCCGATGGCGGATTTCGCCATCGCCATGGCTTCGCCACGTTCTTTCGCATCATCGCTCGCCGCCGACAACGCCGCGAAAATCGCCATGCTGCGCGCCTGTTCGGCGGCGACATACATATCCACCGCACGGTGCTGCAACGCCTGAAACACCGAAATCGCCACGCCGAACTGCTTGCGGGTTTTCATGTAATCGACGGTCATCGCGATCAGCGCTTCCATCACTCCCACCGCCTCGGCACAAACGGCGGCGATCGCCTCATCCGCCGCGCGTTCCAGTACCGGGAGATTGCCCACCCGCCTTGAGGCCGGTACCCGCACATTGGCAAGCGACACTTCCGCGCCGTGCAGCCCATCCTGCATCGCATAGCCGCGCCGCGACACCCCTTCCGCCTTGGCGTCGACCAGAAACAGCGCGATACCGTCACGGTCCCGCCGTGCGCCCGACATCCGCGCACTGACGATCAGATAATCCGCCGAATTCCCGCCGATCACCACGGTCTTATCGCCTTCGATCACGTAACCGTCGCCGTCGCGCCGCGCGGTGGTGGTGACATCGTTCAGATCATAGCGTGATTGCCGCTCGGTATGTGCAACCGCGATTATCGCCTCGCCGGCGGCGATTTTCGGAATGATCTCATCCTTGACCGCATCGGAAGCGCCATGGCGCAGAATTGCCCCGGCAAACACCACGCTCGGCAGATAGGGCTCCAGCGCAAGGTTTTTGCCGATTTCCTCCATGACAATCATGGTCTCGACCGGCCCGCCGCCAAACCCGCCGTGTTTTTCGTCGAACGGCAGCGCCAGCAATCCCACCTCGGCATATTCCGTCCAGATCGCGCGGTCGAATCCATCGGGCTGCTTCGCGTAGCCGTTGCGCTTCTCGAAATCGCCGTAGCGATTGGCGAAAAGTTTTGCAACGCTGTCGCGCAGCAGGCGCTGTTCGTCGGTGAAATCGAAATCCATTTTCTAGCTCCTCAAAATCCAAGTATCGCTTTTGCAATGATATTCCGCTGAATCTCGTTCGATCCGCCATAGATCGAAATTTTCCGCCAGTTGAAATAGGTCGGCGCCGCGTAGGCCGCGTCGTCTGGCCCGATCGGGGTGGCATTGCCGTCATCCTCCGCATCGGTCGAACGCTGATACGGCATCGCCAGCGGTCCCACCACATCCATCAGCAGTTCTGTCGTTGCCTGCTGAATTTCCGACCCCTTGATTTTCAGGATCGACGATTTGGGATCGGGCGCGCCATGCTTGCCGCTCTTGCGCGCCTCGGCCAGGACGCGCAACTGGGTGATTTCCAGCGCCTTCAGATCGATCTCGATTCCAGCCAGCTTTTCGCGAAACCACGGCGCGTCGAGCAGGCGCGCATCGCCCGCGCGCTCCTTTGCTGCCAGCTCCCGCACACGCCGCAGGCGCTGCTTGGAAACGCCCACCCGCGCGATGCTGGTCCGTTCGTTGCCGAGCAGGAACTTGGCATAATCCCACCCCTTGTTTTCCTCGCCGACCAGATTCTCTGCCGGCACCTTCACCTCGTCGAACCAGACTTCGTTGACCTCATGCCCGCCATCGATCAACTGGATCGGCCGCACGGTAATCCCCGGCGTTTTCATATCGACAAGAATGAAGGAAATTCCTTCCTGCTTCTTCGCCGCCTGCGGATTGGTGCGTGCGAGCACGAAAATCCAATCGGCATATTGCGCGAGCGTGGTCCAGGTTTTCTGGCCGTTGATGACGTAGAAATCGCCCTCGCGCCGGGCCGTGGTTTTCAGTCCCGCCAGATCGGAACCAGCACCCGGCTCGGAAAATCCCTGGCACCACCAGATATCCAGATTGGCGGTTCCCGGCAAAAACGTCTTTTTCTGTTCATCGCTGCCGAAGGTGGCGATCACCGGCCCGACCATGGAGACGTTGAACGGCAAAGGCTGGGGCGCCGGTGCCGATTGCAACTCGTCGATCAGGATATATTCATGCACCGGGCTCCAATTCTGCCCGCCCCAGGCACGCGGCCAATGCGGCACCGCCCAGCCTTTCGCGTTCAGCTTGCGTTGCCAGTCGACGATATCCTGCTTGCCAATCTCGCGGCCTTCGATCATCCGCTGCTGCACGTCGCGCGGCAGATTATCGCGAATGAACGCGCGAACCTCGTCGCGAAAGGCGAGTTCTTCAGATGAAAAACTGAGTTCCATGATCTGATCCTCAAACGATCTCGAACAACCCGGCAGCGCCCTGACCACCGCCGATGCACATTGTGACCACCACGTATTTCGCGCCCCGGCGCTTGCCTTCGATCAATGCATGGCCGGTCATCCGCGCTCCGCTCATGCCATAGGGATGACCGATCGAAATTGATCCGCCGTCGACATTCAACTTTTCGTGCGGAATCCCCAAGCGGTCCCGGCAATAAACCACCTGGCTGGCGAAAGCCTCGTTCAGCTCCCACAGATCGATATCTTCGATCTTCAAGCCTTGGCGTTTGAGCAAACGCGGGATTGCAAACACCGGCCCGATACCCATTTCATCGGGCTCGCAGCCGGCAACCGCAAAACCGCGAAACACGCCCAGCAGCGGCAGCCCACGTTTCCCCGCTTCCTTGTCCGACATGACGACGCAGGCCGAGGCGCCATCGGACAATTGGCTCGCGTTGCCGGCTGTGATGAACTTGTCCTCGCCACGGACCGGCTTGAGTTTGGCGAGCCCTTCGAGAGTCGTGTCGGGCCGGTTGCCCTCATCCTGACGAAGCGTTACTTCCTCGTGGGTGATCGCCTTGGTCTCCTTGTTCTCCACAGCTTTCGTCGTGGTCACCGGCACGATCTCGGCGTCGAACCGTCCCGCCTGCTGGCCGGCGGCGGTGCGGCGCTGGCTTTCCAGCGCATATTCGTCCTGCATCGCGCGGGTCACGTCGTAGCGTGCGGCGACGATGTCGGCGGTTTCGATCATCGGCATGTAGATGTCGGGCTTGTGCTCGCGCAGCCAGGGATCGATGCTGCGCTCGCCGCCGATCGGGTTCGATGTCTGGCTGATACATTCAAGACCGCCAGCAAGGACCACCGGCACGCCTTCGACGACGATTTCATGCGCCGCGATCGCGATCGCCTGCAGACCCGACGAGCAGAACCGATTGACCGTCATTGCCGCCGCATCGACCGAAATTCCCGCGCGCACGGCGGCAAGGCGTGCGATATTGCCGCCGGTGGTGCCTTCGGGTGTCGCACAGCCCATGACCACGTCCTCGATTTCGCGCGGGTCGAGCTGCGCGCGCTCCATCGCGTGGCGCATCGCGTGGGCACCGAGGGTCGGGCCCGGCGTGATGTTGAACGCGCCGCGAAACGCCTTGCCGATCGGCGTGCGGGCGGTTGAGACGATGACGGCTTCGACCATGGGATTTTCCTAACTGACGGCGCGTTTATAGGTGCTCTTCGCGGCCTCCTCGGCGGCAAGCTCCTTGCGTGAGAATTTGCCCACCGAGGTTTTCGGGAGCGCGTCGCGGAATTCCAGCGCGGCCGGCATTTCGTGCTTGCCAAGCTTGTCGGCGAGAAAATCGCGGAGCGATTCAAAAGTGAATTCAGGGGCATCAGGCTTCAAGCTCACGAAAGCTTTGGCCGACTGCCCGCGATAATCATCGGGGATGCCGACCACGATGACCTCCGCGACATCCGGGTGTTCATAGATCGCGGATTCGATGACGGTCGGATAGACGTTGAACCCGCCGGACAGGATCATGTCTTTCTTGCGATCGACCAGGAACACCATGCCATCGTCGTCGATCCAGCCGATATCGCCGGTCAGGAAATGCCCGTCGGCGAAACTGCGCGCGGTTTCCTCGGGATTGTTCCAGTAGCCCTTGAACACGTTGGGCGCTTTGATGCGGATTTCGCCGGTTTCGCCATAGGGCAGAATGCGGGAGGGATCGTCGAGCGAAACCACATCCAGCTCGATCCCCGGCAGCGGCATTCCCGCCGAGCCGAGCTTGAAAATACCGTCGAGCAGATTGCCGGTTCCGGCCGAGGCGGTCTCGGTCATGCCCCAGCCGCCGCCGAGCCGCATTCCCGTCAAACGCTCAAAACGCTGGCCGATTTCCACCGGCAGGGGGGCGCCGCCGGAACCCACCAGTTTCAACGACGAGAGGTCGCGTCTATCGAGATCGGCGATATTGGCGAGCGCGATCCACATCGTCGGCACGCCGGGGAAATAGCTCGCCTTGTTGACTTCGATGTCGCGCAAAGTGGTCTCGGGGTCGAATTTCAGCCGAAGCAGCAATTCGCTGCCGCGCGAAAGCTGCAACAACAACAGCACGACCAGCGCATAGATGTGAAACAGCGGCAGCATGCAGATCGCGCGCAGTCTTTCGCCCGGCACGAAGCGTCCCTGGCCGTCGATGAACGCCTGATAGATCGCGACCGAGGCACGCAAGGTCGCGTGCGTATGCATCGCCCCTTTCGGAAGTCCCGTGGTGCCGCCGGTATATTGCAGAAGCGCCAGATCATCGGAATCGATGTCTGGAAGTAATGTATCCGAAATGCGCCCGGCTTCCCGCAGCGCCTGTATCGTGATGATGCGTGAATCATTCGTAGGAATCGGCGGATGCGGCATGCCCGGAATCGGCCCGAATTGTGCATCGTCGCCGACGATGATCCGGTCGATATGGCCGGTGTCGAGCAGTTTCCGCGCCATGCCGAGCATCGGTCCGATATTGGTACAAACCAGGGTGCGGGCGCCGGAATCATGCAGCTTATGGACAAGTTCGCGTTCGGCATCGAGTGGCGAGAGATGCACCACGACCAGCCCCGCCGTGAGTGCGCCAAAAAAACTGAACGGATGCCCCGGCGAGTTCGGCAGATAGAGCGCGATACGGTCACCGCGCCGCAACCCGAGCGTGATCAACCCTTTGGCAACTTCATCGATCGCAACGCCAAGGAGCGAAAAGCTGATCTTGTGGCCGCGATAGTCCAGCGCCGGCTCCGGGCCGTAGGTTTCAATGGTCCGCGCGATCATCGCCGGAATGGTCTCGCGCGGAATCGTAACGTCCCAGGCAAGATCCGGAGGATAGTTCCGCTCCCAGGGGAACGGACGCCGGCTCATTCGGCCGCTACCTTCGCCGCCTTGCCGAAATCGGCAAATCCCTTGCTTTCGCCGGCAAGCTGCCGCAGCAATGCGGACGGTGCGAGTCCGGCATCGCCGGTGGCCTTGGCATAATGGTCAAGCCGTTCGGCGATCTTGCTCAATCCCACAAGATCGGCGTGGAAACATGGCCCGCCGCGCCACACCGGCCAGCCATAGCCATAGACCCAGACGACATCGATATCGGAGGGACGGATCGCGATGCCTTCCTCCAGGATGCGCGCGGCTTCGTTGATCATCGGATAGGTCATGCGTTCGAGAATTTCATCGTCGTCGATCTGACGCCGCATTATCCCAAGCCGAGCGGCGGTCTCGACGATGAGGGTTTCGACCTCGGGGTCCGGCGCCGGCGTGCGGCTACCGTTTTCATAAATATAGTAGCCGCGCCCGGTCTTCTGGCCGAAGCGGCCCTGTTCGCACAACGCATCCGAGATCGGCGCGGTGACGCCGCGATGCTTGCGGATGCGCCAGCCGACATCGAGTCCGGCCAGGTCGCCCATCGCGAACGGTCCCATCGGGAAGCCGAACCTGGTCACCACGGCATCGATTTGCTGCGGCAACGCGCCCTCCAGCATCAGCCGCTCGCATTCGGTGGTGCGGCGCGCCAGCATCCGGTTGCCGACGAAGCCGTCGCAATTGCCGACCACCACGGGCACCTTGCCCATGGTCTTGCCGATGCCGATGGCCGTCGCGATCGCCTGATGCGAGGTGGCCTTGCCGCGCACGATTTCCAGCAATTTCATCACATTGGCGGGCGAAAAGAAATGCATCCCCAGCACGTCGGCGGGCCGCTTTGTCGATTGCGCGATCGCATCGACATCGAGGGTAGAGGTGTTGGTGGCAAGCAGTGCACCTTGCCGGGCATGGGCATCGAGTTTCGCGAAAATCCGTTTTTTCAGGTCCATATCCTCGAATACCGCCTCGATGACGATATCCGCCTCGGCGATGCGTGCCCAATCGGTCGTGCCGGAAAACAGCGCCATGCGCGTTTCGGTGGCGCCTTCCGGCAGTGCGCCGCGCTTGACCGACACGTCATAGGTCTGGCGCACCCGGTCGAGCCCGCGGGTGAGAGCCTGCTCGTCGGTTTCGATGATGGTGACGGGAATGCCGGCATTGGCGAAATTCATCGCGATGCCGCCGCCCATGGTGCCGCCGCCGATCACCACGGCGCGGGAGATTTTCGCGGCTTTCACTTCGGGGAGCATTCCGGGGATTTTCTGCGCCTCGCGTTCGGCGAAGAAAACGTGGCGCTGCGCGCGCGACTGGTCACCCATCACCAGTTTCATGAACATGCCGCGTTCGGCGGCCAGCCCGTCCTCGAACGGAAGGGTGAAAGCGTTGCGCACCGATTGCACGCAGGCGGCGGGCGCCTCGACGCCCGCAAGACGTTTGGTGGCCTCGCTCGCGGCCTTGTCGAAGCTGGACGGATCGGCCTTCGCGGCGGTGATTTTTTCGCTCCGGTCGCGGACTCGGACCAGTTTGCGGCCATCCGCCAGCATGGTTTTTGCGAAGTCGATGGCGCCAGGAATCGGGTCGGCGACGATCGCGTCGATCAGCCCGTCGGCATGGGCGGCTTTGGCGCCGATCATTTTGCCTGAAACGATGGCGGCGACGGCTTTTTCCGGGCCGATCAGGCGCGGCAGGCGCTGGGTGCCCCCGGCGCCGGGGAGCAGGCCGAGCTTGACTTCGGGCAGACCCATTTTCGCATCCGCCGTCGCGACCCGGAAATGACAGCCGAGCGAGAGTTCCAGCCCGCCGCCGAGCGTCGTGCCGAACAGGGCGGCGACGATGGGTTTGGTGGAATTGTCGAACCGCTCGATCACCTCGTGAAGGCCGGGATCGCGCGGCGGTTTGCCGAATTCGGTGATGTCCGCGCCGGCCGAGAAGGTGCGGCCCTTGCAGCCGAGAACGATGGCTTTGACCGCGCTGTCGGCTTCGGCGCGATCGAGGGCGGCGATCAGGCCATGGCGGACCGCATGGCCGAGTGCGTTGACCGGGGGATTGTCGATCGCGATTACCGCGATACCATCGATTACATCATAATGAACCGCCGGATTGCTCATGTTTCCTCCTCGCGCGCCGGGCCAGGAGCCGGCACCATTCGTTAATCCTTTATCGCTTGCGACCGATTGGGGCGCAAGCCCCCACGGCAGGCAGCATAAACTAAATATACGTTAATAATTTTAACGTTTGTTTCACGTGAAACAAAAAATCTGTTTCGAGACTATCCATGTTGATATTATATCGAAATTGATATTATTATGATTGCGGCCCCGATCCCATGATGGTTTTGACAAACCACGCAGCGATTGCGGGTCGGCGGGTGGGGGTTGATGTTATGAGAGGCTTGGAGGGCGCGGCGGAATTGACATAGGCAATCAATTTTTCGGCGGCCGCGCGGTGCTGGCCGGTCAGGGTTTTGGCCATGACGATCGTGGTCTGGATAGCGTAGGCCGGTCGCGGAACAATCACGCGGAGAGATTTGTCGATTGTCCCGGCATAGATGGCTGCCGCGTCGGGTCGAACGATGGCGAGCTGGATCGCACCGCTGCGCAGGGCGGCGAGGGTCGCGCGATCGGTGGCGTAGATGTGCAGGCCGTTCCGTTGCAGGGTTGCGATGAATCCCTTGCCTGCGGGCCAGCCGCCTGCACTGTCCAGCATGGCGGCGAGCACCGGATAATCGCTGACCGAGACAGAAGGGTCCGCCATGCCGATCGTGCCGCGATAGGCAGGTGCCGAGAGATCGGCCCAGCGCGCGGGCGGCGGGAAGGTTGTCGTGCCCGGCACGACGAAGACGGCGGCGGGTTGACCGGCGAACTGAGGCGAGATCGGTCTGCCGGCGGTATTGACCCAGGCGAGGGACCAGCGCGGGTGACCCCGCTCGGCCGTGACGAGACGGACCGGAATCCCGGTCTTGCGGGTGAAGGATTTTACGATGGCGGGTGCGCCGCGAAGCGGGGAATAAAAAACGAGGCCGGACTTGGTGGTGCCTGGCAGGAGCAAAAATATCGCGAACGCCACGACGACCAGCCCGACAGCCAGGGCGATAAGCTTGCGCATGGTCAGAAAGCCTTTGAACGCAGGGTCATCGATTTATCGTCGGTACTGGGTCGCCACGGAACCCGGCTCGCGGCGTCGCCGATGAAGCAATGGGTCATGCAACGGCGACTGCCGATCGCAACCCGGATCAGGATAAGCCGGTAGCGCACGCTTTCATAGGCTTTGAGATGGGCGAGCATCGCGGCATCCACCTCGATCACGACGCCGTCGATCACCGCGCCGCGCGCCCGGCGCAGCGTGGGGTAGGACGCAAGGCGCAGTCGGACCCGCGCACGGCCTTCGAGCCGCGCGGCTTGCGGCACGATTTTCAGGGGTTTGCCCGCGCAAGGACCGAGTGCGGCCGGATCGGTCAATGTGCCATAGAAAAACAGGCGCATCGGGCGGATCTAGATATCCGCGACGAGACGTTCCACCACGCCGGACCAGTCATAGGCGCGCTGCTGGCGATATAACCTGATCGATGGGTACCAGGGCGTGTCGTCGCGCCCGAGCAGCCAGCGCCAGTCCGGCGCATGCGGCAGGATGAGCGAGGTCGGGCGCCCCGACGCGCCAGCCAGATGAGCGACCGAGGTATCGATGGTGACCAGCAGGTCAAGACTTTGCAGGATCGCCAGCGTATCGGTGAAATCGACGATGCTGGGGCCGAGATTGACCAGCGGGGCCGGGCCGAAATAGCCGCCGACCTCGTCGATCCGGTCGCCTTTCTGCACGGTGACGATGGCGAGATCGGGCCGGGCGAACAAAGGCGCGAACTGGCTGAGCTTGACGGTCCGTTTGCGGTCGTTCTTGTGGGTCGGCCTGCCGGCCCAGACCAGACCGACGCGGCGTTTGCCGCGCGGGGTGAGAGCGTCGAGCCGCTGCTTCCAGCCGGCGATCTTGGCCGGATCGGGGTGCAGATAGGGGATCGGCGTCGGGATCGTGTCGAGGGTCGTGCCGGCCAGGCGCGGCAGGCCGGAAAGCGGGATATAGGCATCGAACTCGCCGGTCGCTTCCCAGCGCGTCACGATGCGGCCGATTCCCGGAATTTGCCGCAGGATCGGCACCAGATCGCCGCTGCAGGCGAGCACGGGCTTGGGCGCGCGTTCGGCGACCCAGGGAATATAGCGGCCGAACTGGATACAGTCGCCGAAACCCTGATCGGCGACCAGCAGCAGACGGCCTCCGGGCACGGGCGATCCGTCCCACTGCGGCTTGTCGGTCTTGGGCAACATGCCCTCGGCCTGTTTGAGCTTGAAGCGCCATTCGTAGCTTTCCCAGCCCTCGGCCAGCCGGCCGCCGAGGAGAAGCACTTCCGCGCGCTCGAAATGCGCTTCGGGAAATTCGGCATCGAGTTCGAGCGCCCGGTCGGCGGCGGCCAGCGCGTCGTCCAGCTCAAGCCGTTCGTAACGGATCAGCGCGTGATTGAAATGCGCGCGGCTATCCTCCGGGGCGAGTTCCACGGCGCGCTGGGCCATGCGCAGTGCATCGTCCAGCCTGCCGGCGCCGCGATAAATCTCGCACATGTTGCGCGGATAGATCGCGACGGTGGGCGATAGCGCGAGGGATTTTTCCATCCGCTCGATCGCTACAGGAATCCGGCCGCGCCGATAGGCGACGATGCCCGACAGATGCAGGACGTGCGGGTGCTCGGGTGCGGCGCGCAGCACCCGTTCGGCGAGATCCTCGGCTTCCTCGAGCTTGCCGTCCCGCTCGAAGGCGCTGATTTCGCTCAGCACCTCGCCGAGCGTGACCTTGACGCCCTGAACGCCGCTCATGCCGCGATCCTCTCGGGGGCGGCGAGCAGCGTCGCCGGATCGGCGGCGACGGCGAGGAAATCCAGCACCTGACCGAGGGCCGCCGCCGGGTCGCGCACCATGTCTTCGTAGCGGATCGGCAGGTAGCGCAGGGTGGTCTGGCCGCGCACCTGGGCGATCGCTTGCATCTGGGCGTCGTAGAGCCGGGCGAGGCTGGCCAGCGTGACCCCGGCATTGCCCTCGTACAGCTTGTCCTGCGCGAAGCCGGACAGCACGACATCGAGCGGATGGCGCAGCACATGGATCACCGGCGCGTCGGGGAACAGGGCGGCGGCGAAGCCGATCAGCCAGGGCAGCTCGGCGCCGCGATCGGTGACGAACCGCGAGTCAGCGCCGATCGTGGCGCTGCCGCGCAGCGTGGCGAGGTAGCGCTGCGCGAGCATGGGCAGGGCGTCGCGCTGTTCGCCCGCCGTGGTTTCGACCAGGGCCTCGGGAAATTTCTTCTCCGGGCCGCCGAGGCCAGCGATCAGGGCGGGCAGCAGCCGGGCGAGATCGGGCAGCGGGCCGCGCGTATCGGCGGGATCAATTCCCGGCATCTGGATCAGCATCTGTTCCAGCAGCGAGGTTCCCGAACGCGGTGTGCCGAGCAGAAAAACGGGTGCCGGCGCACCGGCGATCGGCGCCGGACGCGGCAGGGCGGAAAGCCGATCGGAGATGAAGGTGGTTTTGACCTGGGCGAGTCGGGCTTCGATCGGGGCCGGATCGAACTGCCGGCCGGCGCGCTCGCGCTGGAAGGTTCTGGCGGCCTGATAGGCGGCGAAGGCGTCGTCGAACCGGCCGAGCCGCTCCAGCGCCTGACCCTTGGCGGCGAACTCGGTGGCGACCAGGCTCTGCGGCGCGATCGACGCCGCGACGGCCTCGATCCGAGCCAGGGCATCGGCCGGATCGTCGCGATGCAGCCGGACCAGGACACCGAGCAGGGCGATCATCCGGTCCGCCGGCGCGAGCGCCGCCGCCTCGGCCAGCAGGGCTTCCGCCTCGTCGAGGCGCAGGCGCGCCGCCTGGACCTGGGCGTACCCCGCCAGACCGCGCGGATTGTCCCGCTTGAGGGCGAAGGCCGCTTCGTAGAGCGAGGCGGCTTCGTCGAGCCGGCCTTGCTGTTTCATGTTCCAGGCAAGGTTGCCGATCAGCGCCGGGTCGCGCTGATCGGCGAAGCCGAGCGCCATGCGGTAATGCCGTTCGCCTGCTTGGAGTTTGCCGGTCTCGGTGAAGATGATGCCGAGCAAATGGTTCACCGTCGGATCGCGCGGCGCGAGCTGTAAGGCAAGGCGGGCCGGCGTCTCCGCTTCGGCGTGGCGGCCCTGATTGACCAGGAGTTGCGCGTGCTGGACATGCGCGAGCACCGCCGGCGGATCGAGCGAGGCGATGCGCTTGATCAGCGCCTCGGCCGCGGCGAGGCGGCCTTCCGCGCGGCGGAGTTCGAAGAGCAGGCGCAGCGCGTCGCGATGATGTGGCGCGAGATCGAGGATTTGCAGGACATGGCGCTCGGCTTCCCGGTTGCGGCCCTCGGTGCGGGCGGTGCGCGCCTTTTCCATCAAGGGATCGAGCACCGCGTGGTTCGCGGGGTCGGGTAGGCCAGCGGGATCGAGGCCACAGCAGCGCACCCGCCTCAATCCCGAAAAGCAGGGGCACGATGTCTTGTCGAACAGGGGCATTGTTGCGCTCATGACGCGGAATCATGCAGGGTTTACGAGTTGGTGCAAGTGCAGGGATTGTCCGGGTTGTGCGACGATGGATCGCGCCCGCGGGTGACGTGCGAATGCACGCCGTCGCGCGACTCTCCGCGCGACGACAGCGTCTTGTCGGGGCACCTAATTGCAAATAAATATCAAATAAAACCAAAATCTTGACCAATGCCGGCCGCCGCGCCATTTCGGGGCCATGCGCAATTTCTCGGAACTTTCGGAACGCGAAATCCTGGCCCTCGCGATCGGCGCGGAGGAGGAGGATGGCCGCATCTATACCGACATCGCGGAAAGCCTGCACGCGGACTATCCGGCATCCGCCAAGGTATTCTTCGAGATGGCCGCGGAGGAGAGCGAACACCGGCGCTGCCTGATCGACATGTTTCAGGAGAAATTCGGCGATCATATCCCACTGATCCGCCGCCACGACGTGCGCGGCTTCCTGCATCGCAAGACCGTGTGGCAATTGCCCAAGCCGAGCATCAGGGATGTCCGCAAGCTTGCCGAAAGCATGGAAGCCGAGACCGCGAATTTCTACCGTCTGGCGGCGAGCCGGACCTCGGATGTCGCGATCCGCAAGCTGCTCGGCGATCTGGCCGAGGCCGAGCAGGGCCACGGGCGGATCGCCGACCGGCTGACCGAGGAAAACCTGCCCGAGACGGTGCGCAGCAAGGAGGATGCCTCGGCCGAGCGCAACTTCGTGCTCCGCTATGTCCAGCCGGGCCTTGCCGGGCTGATGGATGGTTCGGTTTCGACCCTTGCTCCGGTTTTCGCCGCCGCTTTCGCCACCGGCAAGCCGTGGGAAGCGTTCATCGTCGGCATAGCCGCATCGCTGGGGGCTGGGATTTCAATGGCTTTCGCCGAGGCCTTGTCGGATGATGGCAGCCTGACCGGGCGGGGCTCGCCGGTGATTCGCGGGGTGATTACCGGGGCGATGACCACGCTCGGCGGACTCGGTCATACGCTGCCGTTTTTGATCCCGAATTTCTGGACCGCGATGAGCGTGGCCTTTGCCGTGGTGGTGGTCGAACTCGGCGTGATTTCGTGGATCAGGACGCGCTATATGGAGACGCCGCCGCTACAGGCGGCGCTGCAGGTGGCGCTGGGAGGGGCGATCGTATTCGGGGTGGGCATTCTGATCGGCACCAGTTGACGCATAGGGAAAGGGTCGGCAGAAGCATTGCATGACCGTTCCATCCGTCCTGCGCAACCGCCTCGCGATTCCGGCGATCGGCTCGCCGCTGTTCATCGTTTCCAACCCGAAGCTGGTGATCGCCCAATGCACCAGCGGTATCGTCGGTTCGTTTCCGGCGCTGAACGCGCGGCCGGAAACCATGCTGGACGAATGGCTGGCCGAAATCACCGAGGCGCTCGCCGCCTGGGACGCGGCGCATCCCGAGACGCCATCGGCGCCATTCGCGGTGAACCAGATCGTGCATCGCTCGAACGCGCGGCTGGAGCACGATCTGGCGCTGTGCGTGAAGTACAAGGCGCCGCTGGTGATCACCTCGCTCGGTGCGCGACCCGAGGTGAACGCGGCGGTGCATTCCTATGGCGGCATCGTGATGCACGACATCATCAATGATTTCTTCGCGCATAAGGCGATCGAGAAGGGCGCGGATGGGTTGGTCGCGGTTGCCGCCGGGGCGGGCGGTCATGCCGGGGTGATTTCGCCGTTCGCGCTGATCCAGGAGATCCGCTCGTGGTTCGACGGGCCGGTGGCGTTGTCGGGCGCGATCGCCACCGGGCGGGCGGTTCTGGCGGCGGAGGCGATGGGGGCGGATTTCGCCTATATCGGCTCGGCGTTCATCGCGACCGAGGAGGCCAATGCCTCGGCCTCCTACAAGCAGGCGATCGTCGATGGCAGCGCCGGGGACATCGTCTATACCAATCTGTTCACCGGGGTGCATGGCAATTATTTGCGGCCCAGCGTGGTCGCCGCCGGGCTCGACCCGGATAATCTGCCGGCCAGCGATGCCTCGGCGATGAATTTCCACGACGGCGCCAAGGCAAAAGCGTGGAAGGATATCTGGGGTTCCGGCCAGGGGATCGGCGCGGTGGATGCGGTGGTGCCGGCTCGGGTGCGGATCGAGCGGCTGATCGCCGAATATCGCGCGGCGAAGGCGGCGCTCGCGGCGTGACCTCCAAAATTTCACGGGTGCCCGATGACGGTTTCGATTCGGCGTTATGAGCGGCTTCCGGGGCAGCATATCCATTCTTTCGATCAGATCGTCCTGCCGTTTGCCGGAACCATGGACATCGAGATTGGCTCTCGCGGTGGTAAGGTGGATGCTGGGCATGGTGCGCTGATCGCCGCCGGCCAGCGCCACGTGTTTCATGCCGAACCGGGCGACCGTTTCATCGTTGTCGATATGGACGATATCGCCATTGTGCCGGAGCGCGGCGCCTTCTTCCCGATACCATCCGCGATCGCGCATCTTCTGGGATATGTCCGGGCAAGACAGGACAATTCGGCTCAACATTCCGATCTTCACGTTCCGTTGCCCGATATGTTCGCTCGCCCATGGGCAACCCTGCTGGTCGATGCGCTGTTCGGTCTCGAAACCAGCCCGGTGGATTCGGGCGGCCGAGCCATCGCACGCGCGTTCAAATTCATGCGCGCCAACCTCGAGAAGCGTTGCACCACGGCGGAGATCGCGGCGGCAGCGGGACTCGGCGAACGACGACTCCATGCCCTGTTCCACGCCCGGTTCGGCTCGACGCCGCGCGAAGAATTGATGAGGCTGCGGCTCGATTTTGCGCGGGCCTTGCTGTGTTCGACATCATTGCCGATCGCAGAGATTGCCGTGATGTCCGGCCACGCCGATCAGAGCGCTCTGACGCGCCGGATGCGCGATGTTCGGGGCATTACACCCGCTGTCGCGCGTCGAATTGCCTCAGCCTGATTTGTCGATTCGCGTCGTTTTTGGACAGCATCGGACAAGACGTGTCTGCGTGAGTGGCTTAAGCGGTCGCCATGACGATCCGAAGCTTCAATCCGGTCAATTCCGAACGCTCAAAGGCGACGGCGATCGGCGGGCTGGCGATCCTGTTGTGGTCCACCTTGGCGCTGCTTGCGGCGAGCACGCGGGGGATTCCGCCGTTCGAAACGCTGGTGCTGAGTTTCGGCGTCGCTTTCGCGGCCGGCATGGTTGTGCTTGTGGTGCGCCGAAGGCTGGGGCGGCTGCGCCAGCCGGTGCGGGCCTGGGCGCTCGGGTTCGCCGGCATTTTCACCTATCACGCGCTGTATTTCACCGCGCTCGACCATGCGCCGGCGGCGCAGGCGAGCTTGATCTGTTATCTCTGGCCGCTATTGATCGTCGTGTTCGCGGCTTTTCTGCCGGGAGGGCGGCTGCACGCGCGCCATGTCGCCGGGGCGGCGCTGGGGCTGGCGGGCACGGTGCTGATATTGCTTAGTGGCACCGGGCTTACGGGCAATGGATCGGCGCTGGGTTATGGCTGTGCGTTCGCGGCGGCTTTTGTCTGGGCGGGATATTCGGTCGCGAATCAGCGGATCAGGGCGGTGCCGAGCGAATTGATCGCCGGGATATGCGGCGCCGTGGCGTTCGCCGCGCTGCTGGTTCATCTCGCGGTGGAGCAAACGGTCATTCCGAGCACGGGTCAGGCGGTCGCGATGATTGCCCTCGGGGTGGGGCCGGTCGGGCTTGCTTTTTTTTTCTGGGACCACGCGACCAAGCGCGGCGACCTCGCGCTGCTCGGCACGCTGTCCTATGCAGCACCGCTGCTATCGACCGCGCTGCTGGTCGCGGTCGGGCGGACGCCATTGAGCGTGACGATTATCGGGGCGGCAGCGTTGATCGTCGGCGGCGCGGGGATTTCGGTGGGATTCAGACGCCCAAAAGTCTGTTTGGAAACTCGCTCCGGCGAGTCAGTCGGTGATGTCTCGCGAGCACCGGAGCGGAGCGCACTTGAGTGCGTGAGCGCCGGAGCGCAGCGAAACGCCGCTGAATGGCCGCCGGAGTAGAGTTTGCAAATAGCCTTTCAGGCGTAAGGGTAGGGTCCGCCTTTCGCCAATGCCCGCTGATACGCCGGGCGGGCATGCGCCGCCGCCAGGAAGGCGTTGATCCGGGGAAAATTGCCGCGCAAGGCATCGCGCGCGTTCGCCGCCTCGACCGGGAAGCTCATCATGATGTCGGCCCCGGTCAGGTCGTTGCCGGCGAACCAGGTGGAGTTGGCCAGCGCGTCCTCCCAGTAGCGGATATGGGTTGCGATATTGGGATCGAGGTATTTGTCGCCGACCTGCCTGCCGACCATGCGCAGGAGCGGGCGTGCGAAAAACGGGCCCTGTTTCGGCATTTCGGTGAAAATCAGCTTCATTACCAGAAAGGGCATGGCGGACCCTTCGGCATAGTGCAGCCAGTAGGAATAGCGGCGGCGATCGTCGGTGCCGGTGGGCGGGATCAGGCGGCCTTCGCCGTATTTTTCGATGAGGTATTCGACGATCGCGCCGGTTTCGGCGATCGTGGTGTCGCCGTCGGTGATCACCGGGGATTTGCCGAGCGGATGCACCGCGCGCAGGCTGGCCGGCGCGAGCATTGTCTTTGGGTCGCGGTTGTAGCGCTTCACCTCGTATTCCAGGCCGAGTTCCTCGAGCAGCCAGAGGATGCGCTGGGAACGCGAGGCTTCCAGATGATGGACGACGATCATGCTTGCGCTTTCATGCCTGGGCAGGCTCGGGGAGGGTTAACCAATAGGGCATATCAGGTTTGACCATGATCGGGCCTGCTTGCAAGGGCAAATAGAGGCAATCGAGCCGGAGCATGGCGAGACCGCGCAACCCAAGGCGGCCGCGCAACGCGCCGGCGTCGCGATCCCCGGTGGTGATGGGCGTGCCGGGCGATGGTAGATCGGTGCTGCCATTCACCGGGATGAGCCGGCGTTTGACCAGGCCGCGATAGCGGGTGCGGGCGGTGAGTTCCTGGCCCATGTAGCAGCCTTTGTCCCAGTCGATGCCGTGAAGTTCGTCGAAACCGGCTTCCATCAGCAGGGTTTTTTCGGGTTCGAGATCGGCGTGGTCGGGTAGGCCGAGGGCGAGGCGGTGGGCGAGGTAGGCGGTGGCATCGAGCGCGTCGGGGAGCCTGGTTCGGGCAAGGATTCGGGTTCCGGCGGTGTCGAGCCGTGGGTCGGGAGCGGTGATGGCGTCTGGGATGGTGGCTGAGCCGTTCCAGGCGGCATGGACGGCGAAATCGGCGGAGCGATCCGCGAGGGTCACCTTGCTGCGCAGCCTGAAGCGGCCGAGGCGCTTGATCAGGTCGGGGATGGCTTCGCGCGCGGTGTCGAGCAGGAGCGAGTCCGCTGTGGCGAGAATGAAGAATTCGGCGAGGTAGCGGCCCTGCGGGGTGAGCAAAGCGGACCAGACGGCACGGCCGGGGACGGCTTTGGTGACGTCGTTGGAGACCAGCCCTTGCAGGAAGGTGACGCGGTCGGGGCCTTCGATTGCGATGACGCCGCGATGGGGGAGAAAAGCCGTTTTTGTCATGATTGAAATGTGGCCCCTTGGCCGGCGCGCGGCAAGTCGTGCTAGACGCCGCATTACATGCGGATATTGTTCATCACCTCCTCGCGCCTGGGCGACGCCGTGATCTCCTCGGGTGTGATCGAGCGGATCAGGCTTGCGCATCCCGAGGCGCGACTGACTGTTGCCTGCGGCGCGGCTTCTGCCGGCGTGTTTGCCAGCCTGCCGGGGCTGGAACGGTTGATCGTGTTCGAGAAGCAGAGCCTGGACCGGCACTGGTTTTCGTTATGGGCCGAGGTGGTGCGCCATTGGTGGCATTTGATCGTCGATTTCCGGGGATCGGCGCTGTCGCTCCTTTTGCCGGCAGGGCGGCGGGTGATCGTGCGCGGCGGGCGGCGTCCGGGCCGGCGCTATGTCCAGATCGGCGTGGCGCTCGGTTTCGATCCGGCGCCTCTGCCGGTGGCGTGGACCGCGCCGGAGGATCGGGCGCGGGCGGCGATCCTGTTGCCGGAGGGCGGGACGGTGCTTGGATTGGGACCGACGGCGAACTGGGACGGCAAGATCTGGCCGGCGGAGCGATTTGGCGACCTGGCGCGGCGGCTTGGGGTTCCGCGCATTGCCATATTTGGTGGTCCGGGTTCTGACGAGCGCGCCCGTGCGGCGCCCGTGCTTGCGGCGCTGCCGGATGCGATCGACCTTGTGGGTGCGGTCAGCGTGCCGGAGGCGGCCGCGTGCCTCGCCCGCTGCGCGCTGTTCGTGGGCAATGATTCCGGGCTGATGCATCTCGCGGCGGCGGCAGGGACGCCGACGTTGGGGTTGTTCGGCCGGTCGCGCGCATCGGAATATGCGCCGGCGGGTGTGCGTGCGTCGTTTGTTGCCGCGCCGGGGCCGGAAGGTGAAGCGCCAATGGACGGCTTGGCTGTGGATCAGGTGGTCGCCACGGCGCGGGCGCTGCTCGGCACGACGGTGCCGGCGTGAGGATTGCCCATTTGATGGCGGGAGCCGCGCAGGGTGGTGCCGAACTGTTCTTCGAGCGTATGACGATCGCGCTGGCGCAATCGGGCGAAGCGGTGCTGCCGGTGATCCGGCCGGATCCTGATCGGGTCGCGCGGCTGCGGGCGGCGCGATTGTCGCCGGTGGGGTTGCGATTCGGCGGCCTGCTCGATGTGTTGACCCGGCCGCGTGCCGCGCGGGTTTTGCGGGAATTCCGGGCGGATGTCGCGATCGCCTGGATGAGCCGGGCGGCGTATCATGCGCCGCGCGGGGATTGGGCGCTGATCGGGCGTCTGGGCGGGTATTACGATCTCAAATATTTCCGGCGCTGCGATCATTTGGTGGGTAATACGCGCGACATCGTGCGCTGGGTGGGTGCGCAGGGCTGGCCGCGCGGACGGGTGCATTATCTGCCGAATTTCGTGGTGGATTTTGCCGGGGTGATGCCGGCGAATCGTGGCGGTTTGGGCGTGCCGGAGGGTGCGGCGCTGATTCTTGCGTTAGGCCGACTACACGCGGTGAAAGGATTCGACACGCTAATCCGCGCGATGGCGCGGCTTACGGATGCGCATCTGGTGATCGCCGGCGAAGGGCCGGAACGCGCGGCGTTGGAGTCGTTGATTGCAAGCCTTGGATTGCGCGACCGGGTGCATCTGGCCGGCTGGCGGAGCGATATCGGGGCATTGCTGAAAGCGGCCGATATATTTGTGTCATCGTCACGTCACGAGCCGCTTGGTAACATGGTGTTGGAGGCGTTTTCCGCGTCGGTTCCGGTGGTTGCCGCCGCCGCCGAAGGGCCGCGCGAGATCATCCGCGATGGAGTCGATGGCGTGCTGGCGCCGATCGGCGATGACGCGGCGTTAGCAGCGGCGATGGCCGGCGTTCTGGGCGATCGCGGTCGCGCGGCAGTGCTCGCGCAGGCGGGACGGGCGCGGTTCGAGATTGAGTTTGATCAAGCGGTTGTGGTTGCCGCGTGGCGGGATTTTTTGCGGACGGTGAAGCGCTGATGTGCGGGATTGCCGGCATCGCGCTGAAGCCGGGGGCACGGGTCGGCCCGGAGATTCTTGCGGCGCTGGTGCGCGCGCTTGCCCATCGCGGACCGGACGGATCGGGCGTGCATGTCAGCGAACGGGCGGCGCTGGTACAGACGCGGCTCGCCATTATCGATCTCGCGACCGGCGATCAGCCGCTGTTCGGTGCGGATGCCGCGCTGATCGGCAATGGCGAAATCTATAACAATCTGGAATTGCGGGCAGAGATGGCCGATAGGCCGTTTCGGACCGGCAGCGACTGCGAGCCGCCGCTGTTTCTCGCGCGCGCGGAGCCTGATGTCACGCCGCGCCTGCGCGGGATGTTTTCGCTCGCGATCGACGATGCGATGCGCGGAACCGTCACGCTCGCGCGCGATCCGTTCGGGATCAAGCCGCTCTATACCGCGCAAACGTCGTTCGGGGCAGCGTTTGCTTCGGAACCGCAGGCGCTGATCGAGGCGGGGCTGGTGGCGCGGATGATCGATGCGGAAAAACTCGTCGAATTGCTGCAATTGCAGTTCGTCACCGGTTCCGCGACGGTGTTTTCGGAGATTACGCGACTGCTTCCGGGCGAGACGCTGACGCTTCGGGAAGGCGCGATCGAGCGACGGCTGCGCCATGATCCGATCGAGCCCGGCGAGGCGCCGCGTGACGAGGATGCGGCGATTGCAGCACTCGACCGCGTGCTCGAAGACAGCGTGGAGATGCATCAGCGCAGCGACGTACCGTATGGCATGTTTCTGTCGGGCGGCATCGACAGTGCGACGATTCTGGCGCTGATGGCGCGGCTGAACGACGCGAAGGTTCTGGCGTTTACCGCGGGGTTCGACAGTTCATCGGTTGCCGACGAGCGCGATACGGCGGAAACCAGTGCGCGCGCGGTGGGGGCGCGGCATGAGCGCATCGAGATCGGCGAGGCGATGATGTGGCGGCATCTGCCCGAAATTGTTGGATGTATGGACGATCCGGCGGCGGATTATGCGATCATTCCGAGCTGGTTTCTGGCGCGCCGCGCGAGAGAAGCGGTGAAGGTGGTGTTGTCGGGCGAAGGTGGTGACGAGATGTTCGCCGGTTATGGGCGGTATCGGGTGGCGGCGCGGCCCTGGCCGTTTGCGAAGCGGATGCGCGCGCGGGGCGGTTTCGACGGGTTGGACGTGTTGCGCGACGGGGGAGCGGTTTGGCGCGCGGGACTCGATCGGGCGCGGAATGTGACTCATGGGTCGAAGCTTGTTCGTGCGCAGCGTGAGGATATCGCCGAATGGCTGCCGAACGATTTGCTGCTGAAGCTCGATCGCTGCCTGATGGCGCATGGCGTCGAGGGACGCACGCCGTTTCTCGATCGCGAAGTCGCGCGGTTCGCGTTTTCGCTCCCGGATGGGCTGCGGGCGCGCAGGGGATTCGGAAAATACGTGCTCAGGAAATGGCTGGAGAAAAACCTGCCGGAGGCGCGGCCCTTCGCACGCAAGCAGGGGTTCGATGTGCCTGTGGCGGCCTGGATCGCGGCGCAGGGTTCGCGGCTGGGTGAATTGGTCGCACGGGCGCCGATCGTCGAGCAATTGGCGAAACCCGAGCGGGTGCGCGCAATCTTCGCGCGTGCCGATGACAGGCGCGCGGGAGTTGCGTGCTGGCGGCTGCTGTTTCTGGCGCTTTGGCACGCGCGGCACGGGTTTGGTCGCGCGGTTGACGGCGATGTGTTTGATGTTCTGACGGAGCGATAGGGATGGCGGAACGTTATGATCTGATCGTCGAGAACGGTATGTTTCTCCTGCCCTGGGGCGAGGCCGAAGCGCGAATCGGCGTGCGGGGCGGTCGTGTCGTGACGCTGGATGCGCGGGGCGAGGCGGAACGGACAATCGATGCTGGCGGGTTGCATGTGCTGCCCGGATTGATCGACCCGCACGTGCATTTTCGCGATTCCGGCGTGGCTGAATTGCCCGATGTCGAGACGCTGGAGACCGGCACGCGCGGCGCCGTGCTCGGCGGCATTACGGCGATTTTCGACATGCCGAACACCAGAACGCCCGCGACCGACGCGGCGAGCATCGCGGCGAAACGCGAGTCCGTCGCGGGACGGGCGTGGTGCGATGTCGGGCTTTATGTCGGTGCGACCAAACAGAATGCCGAACAACTTGGCGGACTGGAAGCCGAGCCGGGCGTTTGCGCGATCAAGGTGTTTGCAGGCTCTTCGACGGGCAATTTGCTGGTGGAGGACGATGCCTCGATCGAACGCGTGATGCGCAGCGGGCGTCGGCGCATCGCGTTTCATTCGGAGGACGAGTTCCGCTTGCAGGAGCGGCGCAAACTGTTTTCGCTCGGCCAACCCTATTCGAAACACGCCGAATGGCGCGACCCGGAATGTGCCGCACTCGGCACAAGGCGGATCATGGCGCTGGCGCGCAAGACCGGCCGACCGGCACATATTCTGCATGTTTCGACCGCGGAGGAGCTGGATTATCTGCGAGATTTCCGGGATGTCGCGAGCGTGGAAGTGTTGGTCAATCATCTGACCCAAGTGGCGCCCGACGCCTATGACCGGTTGGGCGCTTACGCGGTGATGAACCCGCCGATCCGCGAGGCGCGCCATGCGGAGGCGGCGTGGCGGGCGATTGCCGACGGGTTGGTCGATACGATCGGATCGGACCATGCACCGCATCCGCGATCGGCAAAGGAAAAACCGTGGCCGGAGACGGCAGCGGGGCTGACGGGGGTGCAGACCCTGGCGCCGGTGATGCTCGATCAGGTGCATCGCGGCAGGTTGTCGCTGGCGCGGCTGGTGGATTTGATGGCCTCCGGCCCGGCGCGGATTTACGGCGCGGTGGGCAAGGGGCGGATCGCCGCGGGCTATGATGCCGATTTCACCATCGTCGATCTCAAACAACGGCGCGTTATCGAACAAGCGTGGCTCGCGAGCCCGTGCGGCTGGTCGCCCTTTGTTGGCGAGTGGGTGACTGGATGGCCGGTGATGACGGTTGTTCGCGGTTTGGTGGCGATGCGCGAGGATGAGATTCTGGGGGCGCCGGCCGGCCGGCCGTTGACATTCCGAAACTAACCTGTCGTTAATTTTCGATCTAATAACCGGCTTGCGGCTTCGGCGATATCGGCCTCGGTCGCGCAATAGGAGAAGCGGACGAAGTTTTCGCCGCGCGCGGGATCGAAATCATGGCCCGGCGTTGCCGCGATATGCAATTCATTGAGGAGAGCACGGCAGAAATCCGAACTGCCTTGGCCGGTATGGGCGATGTCGGCATAGAGGTAGAAGGCGCCGTCGGCCGGCGAGAGTTTGGTGAATCCAGCGCTCGGCAGGGCATCGAGCAGCAGGGCACGGGAGCGCGCATAGCTATCGCGCCTTGCGCTGAGTTCCGCATGGCAGTCGAATGCCGCGATGGCGGCAATTTGCGAGACATGCGGCGCGCAGATGAACATGTTCTGGGTGAGGCATTCGACCGGACGCATCAGGTCTTCGGGCAAAACCATCCAGCCAATGCGCCAGCCGGTCATCGAAAAATACTTCGAAAACGAGTTGATCACGATGGCCGATGGACTGAAGCTGGCGGCCGAGGCTGACGGTTTCCCATAGGTCAGGCCGTGATAGATCTCGTCGCTGATCAGCCTGATGCCGCCATCGTGGCAATAGCGGGCGAGGGCCGCCAGGTCGTCGGGGGCTAACATCGAGCCGGTGGGATTCGCCGGCGAGGCGACCAGCACTCCTGCCGGTTTCGGATCGAGCGCTTCGAGCATTGCCACGGTCGGCTGGAATCCGGTCGCTTCGGTGGCGGGCAGCAGGATGGGTTTCAGGCCGAGTGCCACCATGATGTTGAGGTAGGGCGGGTAGCAGGGGGTCGCCAGTGCGATGGTATCGCCGGGATCGAAGGCGGCGAGAAAGGCGAGCGGAAATCCGGCCGAGGCGCCGGCCACCACGGCGATGCGCGCGGCCGGAAGATCGAGGCCATACCAATCGGCGTAATGCGCGGCGATTCGAGCACGCAGAAGCGGCAGGCCAAACGCCTCAGTGTAGCCGAGCGAGTCGGTTCCGGTCATCGCGGTTGCCACCGCCGCCCGCACGCCTTCGGGTGCGCCGGAGCCGGGCTGGCCGACCTCCATGCGGATGACGCGGTGATTGGCGGCGCCGGGCGATGCGGCGAGAGCATTCGCCGCCGCGATCACGTCCATCACCAGGAACGGGGGGACGCGTGCGCCGGAGCCGGTTTTCAGCACCATTCAGCGCGAGCCGACGGCAAGGCCGAAACCGCGCGGATCGGCCGCACCCGCGCAGGATTTCGGCGCACCGGGCATCAGGCCGGCGCAGGCGATGACATTGGCGCGACCGGGTGCCGGCACCGGGCTTGGCATCGGCACGCTCGAATGCAGTGCATTATAGAGCCCGGCGGCAACCGCCATCGGCGCACCTTGCTGGCCGGAGCCGGTCGCGATCGCCCGGAAGTTTCCGCCGCGCGTGGCAAGCCCGGCCGCGAGCAGTGGCGGGGTGATCCGCGCCGGCGAGGCGGCGAGCAGAATGCCGGTGCCGGGTGCGATTCGTCCGGTGCCGAACAGATTGTTCATCGTCGTGGCACAGCCGACCACGCCGCCTTTATGATCGAGGGCAGCGAACCCGGCCGAGGCGGGCAGGGCGCCAAGCGAAGCGCCGTGGCGCGCCGCCTGTGCCGCGGCGAGCGCACGGCCGGCGGCGACATCCATCGCTTGCGGATTCTGCGCGAGCGACTCGATGCCGGTGGCGGCGCCGAGTCCGCCCGCCGTCGGCAGGAAGGACAAGGAATAGCCGAGGCGATCGATCGTGACCGGGGTGACATAGCGCGGCTTGATCGCGCGGAGATCGGCGAGGGTGAGGCCACCGCCGGCCCGATCGGCGGCATCGATGAATTTCGCGGCGAATTGACCATGGTAGAAGCCGAATACGCCAGCCGATTGCAGCCGGGTGAGCGTGGTCGCGAGATCGGGCTGGCGCAGGGTTTCCCCCGCCTGCAGCATCTGGCCCGAGGCGGTTGTGAAGACGCTGCGCGACGCTGGATTGGCAAGGAGGGCGGAGCCGACGACTGAAAGATCGGCCGCGAGCGCGCGTGAGACTGCGACACCGCCGCCTGCCATGGCTTCCGCAGGGGCGAGATCGGTAGACAGTGGCAGACGGCCATAGCGCGCCTGCATGGCGATCAAACCGCGCGCGAGTTGCGGCACCGCGGCGGGGCGGGATGCGCCCGACGTGGCACCGGACGGCTGGCCGGGTTGGAACAGCAGCGACGTGATGTGCCCGGTGCCGCCGTCATTTTTGGGAAGGTCGATCAGACAGGCGCCGCCGCCGCCGAGGCCGGCGCGTGAAGGCAGGGTAACGGCGAGGGCGAATCCGGCTGCCGTTGCAGCATCGGCCGCGTTGCCGCCTTCGTTCAGGATATGTTTCGCCGCGAGCGCCGCTTCCGGGACCGGGGCGACGGCGAATCCCACCGCCGGCTTTTGTGGCGCGGGTTCGCCGAGCCCTTTCTGGCCGCCGCCGAACAGCGCGTGCGATACGCCGCAGCCGGTGAGGAGCACTCCGAGTGCGAGCGGTGCCGTGCGGCGCAGTATGGACAAGTTTGCCATCCCCATGGTTGCGGAAGCCAGATCGACCGACAGGCCATAACCGCCTTCGGCAAGGCGGGCAATAAAGCGGGGCCGATCACACTTGGTTGAGCGCCGGAATTTCGCACATAGCACCCGGATTGTTCTATTGAGCCATGCAGGATTGACGGCGCTGAAGCCTCTATCCGGTCTTGCCGGTGGCAGGGTCAGCGTCCTATCGAGAGCGCGTTCAGGGTTTTGATGCAGTGCAGCGTGCCGAGGCAGGCTGTGCCGGACACCGAGGGCTAGTGTGGCGATTCTGAAATTCCTACTCAGTTGTGGCGGCGATTTTAGGAATTTCAGAATCATAGCCGCGCTGGAAGTGCTTGATTTTTCTAGTGTTCTATCGTTGCGGAAATTCGTAGAACGCTTTTGGCAATGCAAACGGATTTCCGCAACGGAACACTAGAGCCATGCAGTCGGCCATCACGTCACCCCTCGCGCTCAATCTCGCGCGATCCCAGTTCGGGTTCACCATCGCGTTCCACATCATGTTTCCCGCTTTTTCGATCGGGCTGGCGAGCTATCTCGCAGTGCTCGAACTGATGTGGCTGAAGACGCAAAACCAGGTCTATCTCGACGCCTATAAATACTGGCTTAAGATTTTCGCCGTAGTATTCGCCATCGGCGTGGTTTCGGGGCTGGTGATGGCATATGAGGTAGGGGCAAACTGGAGCGGCTATTCCAACAAGGCGGGACCGATCCTGGGGCCGCTGCTGGCTTATGAAACGCTGACCGCATTTTTCCTCGAGGCCGGGTTTCTCGGGATCATGCTGTTCGGCCTGAAGCGGGTGGGACCGAGGCTGCATTTTGCCGCGACGGCGCTGGTGTCGATTGGAACGCTGATTTCGGCCTCGTGGATTCTGTCGGCCAATTCCTGGATGCAGACGCCGCAGGGCTACACGATCGGGCCGCACGGCGTGTTCGTGCCGGTCAATTGGTGGAAGATCATCTTCAACCCGACCTTTCCCTATGAATGGCTGCACATGGTGACGGCGGCCTATCTGGCGACCGCCTTCGCGGTGGGCGCGGTGGGTGCGTTTCATCTGCTGCGGCACAAGGATAATCCGGTCAGCCGGCTGATGCTGTCGATGGCGATGTGGATGGCGGCGATCGTCGCGCCGATCCAGGGATTGATCGGCGATTCGGCTGGCCGAGAGGTCTGGAAATCCCAACCGGCGAAACTCGCCGCGATGGAGGGCGACTTCCATACCAGGGCGGGCCAGGCGCTGCATCTGTTCGGCTGGCCGGATCGGGCGCTCGGCAGGCTGCTATACGATCTCAAGGTGCCTGATCTGGGTTCGCTGATCATCACCCACTCGATGCATGGCACGGTGCAAGGGCTCGATGCGTTCCCCGAGAAAAACTGGCCGGTTCTGGTGACTACCTTCTGGGGGTTTCGCATCATGGTCGGGCTGTGGGCGGTGATGGTCGCGGTGGGGCTGTACAGCCTGTGGCTGCGCTATCGCCGGCGGCTGTACGAGGCGCGGCGGTTTCACCGGATCGTGGCATCGTGCGGGCCGATCGGCTTTATCACCATCATCGCGGGCTGGACCGTGACCGAGACCGGGCGCCAGCCCTGGACGGTCTATGGCGTGCTGCGCACGGCGCAGAGCGTGTCGCCGCTGAGTGTGGGCGAGGTATTGTGGTCGTTCGGCATCATCATCGTGTTGTATTGCGTCGTGTTCGGCACCGGCATCCGCTACATCCTGGCAATGATGGCGCGTGAGCCGCAGACCGGCGAGCCGGAGCCGAGCGGCGACAAGCCGCTGCGTACCTACGGGCCGCAGGGGCTGCACGACCCCGACGCGACCGTCAATTCGGCGGAGTGACGGACCCATGCTGAACGCTCATACGCTGCCGATCATCTGGGGCTGCATCATGGCCTTCGTGATCTTCGCATATGTCACATTGGACGGATTCGACCTCGGCGTGGGTATTCTGTTCGGGGTGGAACCGATGCGCGAGGACCGGGACGTGATGGTCAATTCCATAGCGCCGGTCTGGGACGGCAACGAGACATGGTTGGTGCTTGGCGGATCGGGGCTCTACGGGGCGTTTCCGGTCGCCTACAGCGTGATTTTGCCCTCGGTTTATCTGCTCGTGATCACCATGTTGATGGGGTTGATCCTGCGTGGCGTGTCGTTCGAATTCCGCTTCCGCGCGACCACTGAACGCCAGCGGCATTTATGGGATTACGGGTTTTTCGGCGGTTCGGTGGTGGCGGCGTTCTGCCAGGGGGTTATTCTCGGCGGCGTGCTGCAGGGAACCCGGATCGCGCATCAGCAATTCGCCGGCGGGACGTTCGACTGGCTGTCGGGATTCTCGATCTTTACCGGGATTGCCGTCGTGCTGGGATATGCGCTGCTGGGAGCGACCTGGCTGGTTTGGCGCACCGAGGGCGAGTTGCAGCGCCGGGTCCGGCGGCACGCGAAGGTACTCGGCATCGTGATGCTGGCGCTGATCCTGGTGGTGAGCCTGTGGACGCCGACCCTGGACCCGTCCTTCGCGCATCGCTGGTTCAGCTTTCCGGGGATTTTCATCACCGGGCTGGCGCCGCTCGCGGTGATCGCCCTCGGTTATGCGTTTTTCCGCACGCTCGCGCGCGATACCGAGGCGCATCACGACAAGACGCCGTTTCTTTGCGCGCTCGGGATGTTTTTCGTGAGTTTCCTGGGGCTCGGCTATTCGCTTTATCCGAATATCGTGCCGCCCACACTGACGATCTGGCAGGCGGCATCGCCGGTCAGTTCGCAGATTTTCCTTCTGGTGGGCGCCGTGGTGATGATCCCGATCATCATCGGCTATAATATATTCGCCTATTCCATATTCCACGGGAAGGTCGAGGCCGGTGCCCATTATCATTGACGCATGGCTCGACCGTGCGCTGCGCGATCATCCGGTTCTGCGCAGATGGGTGTGGTTCGTCCTCATCTATGCGGTGAGCGTGGCGGTTTTCGCGGCGGTCGCTTTTGGCTTGAACGCGCTGGTGCCGGGTTGAGCCTGCGCGCAATGTTGTGTCGCGGCGTGGATTGCGCTACCGGCGCGCTCCATGCTCGATGACGTGAAAGAAGGGTCCGGCGTGGGAATCATGTCCGCTTACCGGGCGCGGATCGAGACCGGCGCGATCCTGATGGACTCCGCGCAACGGCGGGCGGTGGAGCGGCTGCAGGAACTCTGGACCCGGCTGCGCGGCTACGACCCGCAGCCCAGAACGACGCCGAACGGCTGGCTCGGCCGCCTGCTGAACAAGAAACGGGTCGACGAAGTGCCGGTGGACTATCCGAACGGCCTCTATCTCGTGGGCGAGGTCGGGCGCGGCAAATCCATGCTCATGGACATGTTTTTCGACGCCGCCGAGGTTCCGCGCAAGCGCCGCGTGCATTTTCATGAATTCATTCAGGAATGCCACCAGCGCCTGCATCGCATCAATCAAGGCGAGGCGGAGGACGCGATCGCCGTGCTGGCGGCCAAGATCGCCGCCGAGGCTTCGTTGCTTTGCTTCGACGAATTCCAGATCCACGATATCGGCGATGCCATGTTGCTGGGCCGACTGTTCGAGGCGCTGTTCGCGCGAGCGGTGGTGATCGTCGCCACCTCGAACACGCTGCCCGACAATCTTTACAGAAACAAGCCGGGCTATGAGAGTTTCAAGCCCTTTATCGCGCTGCTGAAACGCCACCTCGACGTGCTGGTGCTTGATGGCGGACGCGATTACCGGCGCGAGCGGGTGCATGGCGTGCTGAATTGGCATGTGCCCGCCGACGGCAACGCCGAGCGCGCGCTGGACGACGTGTTCGCCCGGCTGACCGGCGGAGCGACGCCGCAGCGAACCGCCCTGACCGTGTTCGGCCGCAAGCTCGTGGTGCCCTATGCGGCCAATGGAGTGGCCCGGTTCGATTTTTCGGCGCTCTGCGCCCAGGCGTTGGGGGCGGGCGACTATCTGGCGTTGGCGACGCATTACGATACAGTTCTGATCGATGCGGTGCCGCTGCTTTCGCCGGAGAATTTCGACGAGGCGCGGCGGTTCATCACCCTGATCGACGCGCTCTATGAACATCGGGTGAAACTCTACACCTCGGCCGCCGCCGAGCCGGCGGCACTCTATACCTCAGGCACGGGGGCCGCGATTTTCGAACGAACGGTCTCGCGGCTTGAGGAGATGCGCAGCGAGGCGTATTTCGCGTTGGCCCACTTAACTTAGGAGATGACAGTGGTGCCGTTTCCATGCGGTTGCGTGGTGCAAAACGATAGTCTAGGTCCGCGCCGGCAGGTGAAGCGTATCGCGGATAATATCGAAATCACAATATTTTCGGATGACAGGCCAATGACGACCGTACGGGGAATCAGATGAACATACATGAGTATCAGGCGAAGGAATTGCTGAGATCGTATGGGGTTTCGGTATTGGGGGGCAGTGTTGCGTGGAGCGGGGAGGAGGCTGCTTTTGCGGCTGGGAAGCTGCCTGGTCC
>NZ_JAKGBZ010000050.1 GCF_021556475.1 Acidiphilium iwatense
TCAGCATGCGATAGAAGGGACAGGTCAGGAAGCTCGCTCACGCCTCCCGTCGAATCGTATCCGCCGTGGTCACGTCAATTCACAATCGATTCAACTGGCCGACGGACCAGGATGAGCAGATACCTTAATCTTACCGACAGCGACGAATTCGCCGCAATTATCGCGACGCACCACCAAGTCGAACGGATTGTATGCGGCCATCATCATCGCTCGATCGTCGGGCGGGTGGACCATGCGGTCGCCATCATCGCGCCGTCGGTGGCGCACCAATGGGCACTAGATTTCGACCCGAAGGCGCCGGCGGCGCTGGTCTTCGAGCCGCCGGCCTTCATGCTGCACAGATGGAGCGCGACGGACGGCATGTCGTCCCATGTCATCTACGTCGAATCCTATCTGGGGCCGTTTCCAGGGCTGACCGATCCGGAATATCCGGGACGACCCTTATGACCGGCGTAGTTGCATGGGTCGCGATTTGCTATTATCGACACGGGCCGCGACAGCAATAACGCCGGCTATACAGCCGCGCAGGCAGCAGACCTTATCCTGATACCATTGCAACCGGGTAGATTCGACTACCGTGCGCTTACACGGACAACCGATCTCTGCCGCCTTGTCGGCCTCTGATAGCGATGAGGCGGTCGAGATGGTGCACCAGTTCGGTCGGCGCGAGCCGGGCGGGCGTAGCGTGCCGAATTCGCGACGGTAGCGGAACGAGCCAAGGCTGTGTTCCGCTGTTTGGCTGCGATGATTTGGATATCAGGCTGGTGCCGATACGGGCGACCGTATCGGCACCAGATGGTCCAGAAACAGCGAAGCGCAAGCCTGCCAGGAGAATTGCTCGGCGAATCTCCGGCACGCGCGCCGGTCGATCGCCAGCGCACCGAGTGCGGCCTTGCGCAAATCGTCGTCGAGCACGCCGACCGGCTCGGCTGCAGCGCCGATGACATCGCGCGGTCCGGCAACCGGGAAGGCCGCGACTGGCGTTCCGGCGGCGAGCGCCTCCAGCAGAACCAGGCCGAACGTATCGGTCCGGCTCGGGAACACGAACGCATCCGCGCTCGCGAAGATCGCGGCGAGTTCGGCGCCGTGCAGCGCGCCGAGGAAGCGGGTGCGCGGCCCCGAATGGCGCCGTTCCAGCCGGGCGCGCTCCGGCCCGCCGCCGACCACCAGCCTGGTTCCCGGCAGGTCGAGATCGAGAAACGCGGTCAGATTCTTCTCCACCGCCAGCCGGCCGACCGAGAGGAAAATCGGCCGCTCATAGGGCAGGGGCCCGGCGCGGCCGGGGTGGAACAGCGCCGCATCGACGCCGCGCGACCACAGGCGCGTATTGCCAAATCCGCGGGCTTGCAGTTCGGCGGCGAGCGAGCGCGTCGCCACCATGGTGCCGGAACCCCGGCCGTGAAACCGCCGCAGCCAGGCATAGGCGAGGCGCCGCGGCAGCGCGATCCGCGCCGCCAGATAATCGGGGAACCTTGTGTGATAGGCGGTGGTGAACTGCCATCCCGCCCGCCGCGCCAGCCGCGCCGCGGCAATGCCGAGCGGCCCTTCGGTCGCGATATGCAACGCATCCGGCGCGAACTCCGCGACCAGGGCGGCAAGCCGCCTGCGCGGGCACAAAGCCAGGCGGATTTCCGGGTAGCTCGGGCAGGGCAGGGTGCGGAACCGATCCGGCCCGATCACCATCACTGTCTGGCCCAGCGCCTCCAGCTGTTCCGCCAGCATCGACAGGGTGCGGACCACGCCGTTGACCTGCTTGTGCCAGGCATCGGTGACGATGAGGATGCGTGTGGGGTCAGGCAGGTGCCGCATCCAATGCGTCCCGCTCCGCCCCGGCCTTGCGCGGCGCCAGGAACGACAGCCGGTTGCGCGCCGCCCAGTCGATCAGTTCGAGCCGCCCGTCCCAATGCTCGACCAGGGCGGTGCAGCTCTCCACCCAGTCGCCATCGTTGACGTACAGAACCTCCCCGACCATGCGCATCTCGGCATGATGGATGTGGCCGCACACCACCCCGTCGAACCCGCGCTGGGCGGCATCGGCGGCGAGCGCGGTCTCGAAACGGTCGATCGCCTTCACCGCTTCCTTGACCCGCCGCTTGAGATAGGCGGAAAGCGACCAGTAAGGGTAGCCGAACCGCGCGCGGGCGATGTTGAAATACCGGTTGAGCACCAGCGCCGCCGTGTAGGCCCAGTCGCCGAGCAAGGCCAGAATCTTCGCGTAGCGCACCACGGAGTCGAACTGATCGCCGTGGATTACCAGAAGCCGCTTGCCGGCGGCGGTGACGTGCTCGGCTTCGGCGGCGAAGCGGATGCCCGCCATCTCCAGCCCGAGCGGCAGATAGCGCCGCACGATTTCATCATGGTTGCCCGGCACGTAGGTGATCGCCGCGCCGTTGCGGGCGTGGCGCAGGATCAAGGCAAGCACCTCGTCGTGGTGCCGGTCCCAGTACCAACCGCGCCGGAGCCGCCAGCCATCGATGATGTCGCCCACCAGAAAGATGTGCTCGGCCGCGTTCCGGCGCAGGAAATCCGCGAGAAAATCGGCACGGGAGCCGCGCGTGCCGAGATGGGTGTCGGAGATGAACACGCTGCGATAGCGCGTTATGGCGGCCGGAGCTGTCATGACGCGTCCGATACGCGATCGTTTCGTGCCGCGCCTAATGAAACTCTGATGACGGAAACGCGAAGTTCGGCGAGCACCGCCGCTGTGGCAGAAGCGAACGAGCGTGTTGTCATACCCGACCACGAAAAGGCTTTCGGCAGCCATCATAAAGGTCGTTGTAACAGAAACTTCATCCCATCATTCGCATTCGTCGCTAGACCACAACTGTAGATCTGGGAAAGGCGAACGTAATGAATTTTGATGGTAAAGCCTCACAAAAACGTCAACGTTGGCTCGCGTTCAACACCCTCCTCCTCTGTGGCGCAAGCTCGATTGCAATAGCCCACGCGCAGGTGGTAAACTTGCCCGTGAATGCAGGCGAGGTATCGGCGTCTGCGATTCCGTCGACCTCTACGGCTCTCCCTTCCCAAAAGGCGATTCTGAAGTCCGGTCAGACTGAAAAAGTTCTCAGCAAAGCGGCGCTCCGAAACGCCGGGGCTGGTAGCAATGCCGCCCAAGCCTTGTCGCTAGCTCCTGGCGTGAATGCAAGTAGCTATAGTGGCAGTGCGGGGGCAAAATACACGATCAGCATAAATGGCATCAAAACCGGATGGGCGGGTTTCGGCGGCGGCAATGTCGACGACGGGAGCATCATGGTCACCTTCGATGGAGTGCCGATGAATAATCCCGGCACCGGTCTCTGGCAGTCAAATCAAATTCCAGAACTATCCTTGATCAAAGGAATTGGTCTCGTCTATGGCCCCGGTTCGGTCGCGAACCGATGGTATGACAACATAGGTGGAGCAATCAATTTCGTTCCGCTAGAGCCGACTGCCAAACCAAGCGCGGCAATCGGGATAGGTTACGGTAGCTTCGGCACAAAGAATCTGCACTTTGACGTCAGTTCGGGCGTTCACGATGGCTGGTCTGCGATCATCGCCGGTGGCGAAACCAAGTCCAATAGCTACCGAACCGGCTATGGTTTTCAGAATCCGGGCGATGCTTTTGCCTATTATGCCAAACTGAAAAAACAGTTTTCGAACGGATCAATCAGCTTCGGCGCATATGACGCACGCGCCGAAGCCTATCGGCCACTTCCGATCCCCGTCAACCCGATCGCCGGAGTCACTGTAAACGGCTATGATGCTGCCGGCACTCCGAATCCTGGTTTGCTATACAGCGAAAAAACAAGTGGATTTTATGGCTCGTTACCCTACGGGTTGATCCATAAACTCGACTTAAATTCCACATGGATGGCCTACACCCGCCTTCGTCTGGATTTAACAAAATCTCTAAAATTTACCAATCTCCTCTATTACCGCCACGGCAATCGTTTCCACGGCCATAATGATCAATATTTTCCAACTGATGCGTTTCGTATAGAATACAATAATCCTTATTCAAATATGGTTGGAGACAAGTTCACGTTTTCCGCGAAACTACCATACAATACAGTTGATTTTGGCGGGTTTTTCGTAAACAATACCTATAACAGTCACAACGTGTTCTATAATCCGTTGGCGGGAACCTCTCCCACGATACCATCTGGATTTCGAAATGACTTCTTCTATCAAACTGACTTGGGCGCGTTCGTCCAGGACCACATCGCGCTGACTCCCCGATTTGATATTACCCCCGGACTGCGTGTCGTGAATTTCCAAACACGGTACGAAAATAATGGCACCGCAACCTACCCACAAGCCAATCCTGCCAATGACGAGGCTCTTTTGCCTAATGCAGCCACCAATTTCAGCAAGGTAGAGCCGAATGTTTCGGCTAATTGGCGAGCGGAACCTTGGCTCGCCATCTATGGCAACTACGGGTTCACGTACCGCCAACCGCCAAATGGCGGTGGTGGTGGACCGTACCAAGCGCTACTCGCTTCAAGCCTGAAACTCGAGAAGGGAACAAGTTATCAAATCGGTTTTAAGGTACATGGTATTCGGGCACCATATCTACATAGGTTTCTCATAGGTGCCAATTACTACTATCTTTTGTATAGCAACGAAACAATTCCGATTCCTGTGCTGAATCAGCCTTTCGAATTAAATGCGTCGGGAAGCTCAGTGTACCACGGAGTTAACATCTATGCGGACGATGACCCGATAAATGATTTGCATTTATTTACAAATTTAAGTCTTCAAAAATCTTATTTCCAACAATATGAAGTCGGTGGCGTGTCCTATAATGGGCTACCCGTGTCGAATATAGCGGACGCAACATTTAACGTCGGGGCTTCGTATAGATATTATTTTGATCGTATGAATTTTGTACCACGCCTTTGGTACCAATATACGGGCAGCCAATACTTGTTTAGTGATCTGACTGGTGCGCCGACTAGAACCAAAATGCCTTCCTATGGCGTGTTGAACGCAAGCCTTCGAATTACGAAATTTACTGGAAGTTTTGCCCCTCCGCTCAAAACGGTAAGCCTGCAAATTATTGCCACCAATATCCTTAATAATCAATATAACGTTGCGGAATATATCACGGCTGGTGGATATTTTGGCGCGGCAAGTGCCGGGCAGATTCTTGGGTTCCCAGGCGCACCTCGCGCCGTCTTTGCGGATTTGTCAGGCCATTTCTGAGATCGTGGCCGATAAGGAAAATCTAGCCAGTTGGCGAGTTTTGCTCGCTGCTGGGATGGGAAATTTTCTGGATGGGTACGATCTGACGATCGTCGGTGTCGTGATGATCGTGCTCAAGCCGCTTTGGCACCTTTCGCCCGAGGGGCTCAGCTTGCTTGGGGGTTCCGCCGTCGCAGGGAGTCTCTGTGGCGCTCCGTTAGGTGGATTCATCTCAGACAGGTTTGGCAGGAAGTCAATATTTTTGCTTGATATCGTGGGATTTGTTGGAGGGGCTCTCCTTTGCGGGCTTGCATCCGGGATTTGGATGCTCGCATTGTTCCGGTTCATCCTCGGCTTGGCGATCGGCGCCGACTACCCGTTGAGTTCGACGTATTTGGCAGAGTGTGCGCCCGCCGAAACGCGGGGGCGATTTATGTCTTTGTCGCTGGGCTTCTGGATGGCGGGAGCCATTGTTTCTGCGCTTGTGGGTTTTGTTCTATTGGGGCTTGGTCCCTATAGCTGGCGTTGGATGTTTGTCTCAGGAGCGATTCCTGGCGTCATCGTCCTCGCCTTGCGGGCCAAGTTACCCGAGTCACCACTTTGGAAGAAGGTAAAATCAACTTCCAGATTGCAGTCACCATGGAAAGATCCGAATCGTGGTGGATCTATCCGGTTATGGGCTTTCGTTTGCCTGCCGCGTTTTTGTCTGGACCTGACCGGGTACGCGCTGCACATATATCTTCCGCTACTTCTGCTTGGGCTGGGGTTGCGTGATACACATGCTTCAGTTTTCGGTAATGCGGCTTTCTTGTCAATTTTTGTGTTCGGCTGGGCGATAAACCTCATATTTATAGACAGGATTGGTAGATTGCGGCTGCAGATCGTGGGATTTTTCGGTGACGCGATCGGTCTCGGAATCGTTGGCTTTGCTGCTTTGAGCGGGCAGCCCAGTATGGCGGTAACCGTAGTTGGATTGGTCCTGTATCAGATTGCAAATTTTGCCGGTCCTGGAATCACGAGTTGGATGTTGCCTGTCGAGGTATTTCCAACAGAACTTCGTGGTGCAGCCCAGGGAATCTCAACGGCCTTTGCTCACGCTGGAGGGGTACTTGTCGCAATCATCCTTCCATTGTCAGTGCACCATTTCGGCGTTGGTAGAACGCTATTGCTCCTATCAGTCGCTGCGTTGGTCGGAGCGCTATTGAGTATTTTTCTAGGAGTCGAGACTGCAAAAGTTCGGCTGGATTGATATCAAACTTGGCTGGAGAGTGGAATCGCTTCGGCTCGACTTGCGATGTGAAGATCGACGATCTGTCGCCCCCGTCGAACGCTTTTGTCGCGTTGCAATTTCGCCATAATTCTATCTTGGATTTCCCAGATCACGATGAGTTCAGGTATATTTTCTAGTAAAATATCCTGTCCGAATCAAGTGGATGGCGTGGTTTCGGTGGGGTGACGACGGTATCCGCGAAGAGTGGGTTGATGGAGGGCGAGTTGCGGGTTGATTTTGATCGTTGGCTCAGCCTGGGTTCGCGGCCATGGGTCGCATTATACGGCACTGGTTCACCCCGAAGACGGTAAATCGAACTCGACCCACCCATTTTTTATTGTCGTGAGAATTCTTTGTCTGCCTTTCTCCAAATCGCCCCCTTCGATCACTATCCATTCGGATGGACGGGCGATACCTTCTTGAAGGATTTCATGTAAGGTGCCCATGGCATACGGCACATCGTCCTCACGATCGAGAAACCGCGCCTCAAGAACTTCAATCGGAGTGTCGATCCAAAACCCCACGAACTGTCCCTGTTGCCGGTCCGTGGCCGCCTGTAGAACATCGCTGAAGCCGGGATCCCGGAAAGTGGCAACGACGATCGTTGGTCCGACCCCGATCCGAGCTGCAACGTGCGCGACAATAGCCTCGTGGACCAAATCGGTCGCATGATCACTAGATGCCTCAGGTGGAAGACGGACCGTTGGGGCCACGCCGAAAATGTGCTTGCGAATCTGATCGCTGCTGATGATCATTGGGCGCCGATGTTTGATCGTGAGTGGGCGTAACAGTCGGTTCGCGAGTACGCTCTTCCCTGCCCCCGGCAGACCACCCAATGCGACGACGAGTTCGGTATAACGATATTTTTTTACCCTCGCATGAGGGACCGTGGTGCTCTTGACGTAACTCATTCGGTGGTCTCGCCTGCGGTTCCAACCTCAGCCCGGATTGGATGCTCAAGGTGGATTGCTCCGGGCTCTCTGCCCCGCGTTTCAGGAGCCAGAACAGCTGTCAAAACTGCACCCAATATCGCGAGAGTAACCAGCACCAGAACCGCACCGCCTTCACCGATCCGTCTGAACAGGAGAGGAAAGACGAAGACGCTGATGGTGACACCGGTTCGGCCTGCAGCGATTGTGATGCTCTGAGCAACCGATTGTTGAATTGCATGGGACCGAAACCGATGCTCCTAGCGATCAATGACGGTTAAACGAGAATTATTGACTGGTGTATTGTTGCGTTGCGAGGCGGCATTGATCACGCCTGCGTTGAAGAGGTCGTTCAGCGCCACGCCGTCGAAGGTTTCGGAAAACTGCCCGTCGTTAAAGGCGCGGAACTGGATATTGGTGCGCATTCCGTTCGGGCCGGAACTGGTCGCGACCACCGAGGGTAACTGGTTGAGCAGCGTCTGCGCGTTGGTACCGGGCGAGGCATTGTCGATCCGGCGCTTGCTGATCGTGCTTTCGCTGTAGGTCGCCTTCTGCGGGATCGTCGAGTGCTCGCCGCAGATTTCGAGACGCCGTCGATTTTCACCGGTGTGGTGTTGCCCGGAATCTGCACCACCTGCGCGGACGCCGTATCCATCACGTCAAAGAACATCGCGCCGTTCAGCGCTATGCCAGTCAGACACCGCAAACTCGTCATATCGTGCCCCTTAAATACCGTAGTTGGGATGCCTTTTAGGCGCGAACGATGACACGGCGATGACAGAACGTTTTCAAATCGATGACAATGACTGTTTTGTTGCGCGTTCTCTCCGCATCGTGATTATCAGATCACAAAGGTTGATATGGTTCGCATGGGGAGATCAACCATCGTATGTGCAATGAAACGGTCACCACCACGCGATCTGCCAAGGCGCTATATGGGACTACCGAGGTCCATCAACCCCGGCGGACTCGAGACAACACCAATCATCCACCGAAATCATGTAAGAGGTCATGCCATGAGCGATCACACCCATAGCGAACATCATAACCTGGCGGCGCATCATTACGAGAAAGCGGCAGAACACCACCTTCAGGCTGCTCAACACGCTGAGGCCGGCGTTCATCACGAAGCCAGCCATCACGCTCATATGGCCTATGGCCATCACGTCCAGGCGCAGCACCATGCCGGTGAGGCCGCGAAGCACCACACGGCGGCGCACGAAGCACTCTGACCGCTTTCGGGCCGGCTCTACCTGTAGTTGGTCGGCCCATTTACGACCGCGCCAGTTTGGCCGACCCGATTTCTGTTTCGACCCCTGACAGGTATGAACTGGTTACGTCTTGCCAAGACAGTCAGAACGACGGCAGGTGATTAAGCGGAGGTTCGGCTTCCTGAAGCTGCGCTATCACGGGTTGGACAAGAACGCGCACCGTCTGTTCGTGACCTGCACCTTGGCCAACCTGTTTACCTGCGTCACGGAGGGATGCGTGAGAGTGGTGTAATGCGCCAAGAGCACCGCGGTTCCCGGTACGCTGTGCGATACAAGTTCACTTTGGATAGCCATGGGCTGCTGCAGTATGAGCCTGACGTGACCATAAAGTCACTATGCCGTGAGACCGGGACATTCTATGTCGATGTCATCGATCTGAAAGTGAATCGTCATTACCGTGTCATCGCCCGTGCCTAGAAAGCACCCCAACATACGGTATCGAGGGGCGCGACATGACGAGATTGCGGTTTCTGGCCGGCACCGTGCTGAGCGGCATCCTCAGTTTTGGCTCAATAACGGCGGCGTCCGCCCAGGTGGTGCAGATTCCGGGCAACACCACACCGGTGAAGATCGAAGGCGTCTCGAAATCTGCGTCAAAAATCGAGAACTCGACGATCCCGCAGAAGGCGACCTACAGCGAAAGCACGATCAGCAAGCGCCGGATCGACAATGCCTCGCCCGGTACCAACGCGCAGACGCTGCTCAACCAGTTACCCTCGGTGGTCGCGACCAGTTCCGGCCCGAACGGAATGCGCACCAATATCCAGTTCCGCGCCTTTAACGACGGGCAGTTTTCCGAAACCTTCGGCGGCGTGGCATTGAACGACCTGTTCAACGCGGGCGTGGTCAATGCCGCCTCGCAACGCAACAATACGCCGGTCACTCTGGATGATTTCCAGCAGGTGCAGATCTATCGCGGCGTGAACAACCCGTCGGTCAATTCCTATAATTCGCTGGGTGGCACCATCAATTACGTGCCGCGCGAAGCGACCTCGATCGCGAACGGTCAGGCCGGCATCTCCTATGGTAGCTTCAACTCGCTCGGTTTTCATGTGCGGCTGAACACCGGCTCGGTCGATGGCGTGCGCCAGCTCCTCTCCTTCCATCGCTCGATCAGCGATTCCTGGTTGCAAAATGGCAAGGATCAGAACAATAATTTCTACTACACATTCAACGCACCTACTTTCGGCGGCACCGGCAAGGTCTATGGCTATTTCATCTACGACCATAATCTCGGCGAGACACCACATACCGTGCCGATCGCGTTGGTCGAGCAGTATGGGCGGAAGTTCAACTGGCCGCTCAACGAGACCTACTCGCACAATATCGACACGCAATATATGGCAATCCTCGGCGCTTCGCAGAACTTCACACCGGTTCTGAGCGGGGACATCAAATTTTTCTTCGGTGCCGATAACTACATGCGGACGTCGTATACCAATCCGGCCTTCCTGCAGGGTCCGAACATGCCCTACGGGTTGCCGAACTCGCCGGCAACCTATCCGTTCTCGCCGACTCCGGGCATCACGACCTATGATCCGCTTGCACTGTTCGGCTCCTATGCAACCGGTGCTCAATACCATTTCTACGGATCATACAGCACCCAGATCGGGGTGCAACCGCAATTCACCGCCGATCTGCCATACAATACGATCGTGATTGGCGGCAATCTGACCTCGGGCCATCTGCATTCCCGCGAATACTGGTATGGCACGCAGCCAGTGCCGCAGATCCCCGGCTACAATAATGCCTGGAACGAGCATGATCTGCGCACGCTGGCCTCGGTCTATATCCAGGACAAGATCAGTCTGTTCGATGACCGGCTGACCATCACGCCCGGCGTGAAGTTCATCCATGCCATCACCAAATCCCACGACGCAGTGGGTTTTTATTACCCGATCCCCGGCAGTGTTTCCGATGTCGAGAGTTTTACCTCGCCGACGGTCGGGGCAAGTTATGCATTCACCCATAACATCACCGCCTATGCGGCCTATGGTGAGAACATCAAATTCCCGAGCATCGGCGCCTATTATGGCAATATCGGCGTGACCAATTCGGCGGGCCAGCCGATCGTCCAGCCGCTTTCGATCAAACCGGAATACGTGAAGGACTACGAGGCGGGACTCCGCTACACGCGTGGCGGGTTCACCGCGGCGGTCAATTATTATCGCGAGAATTTCACCAATACTTTCATCAACTCGACAAGCTTGGTGACCGGTGCCACCACCACCTCGAACGGCGGAAACTCACGCTATGACGGCGAGGAATTGCAGGTGATCGACCATGCCGGCCGGATCGGTGGCCTGATCGGCGACTGGAGCACCTATTTCAACTACGCCCATAACAATACAAAGTTTCTGAACTCGTTCTCGTCGGTTTATGCTGGCACGGTGCAAGCCGGCCAACCGCTGGCCGACGTTCCGCAGAATCTCCTGAGCGGCGGAGTAACCTGGGACTGGCATGGCTGGATGGTCGATGGCAACGCGCAATATGTCGGCGTCGAATATCTCCAGCAGGGTCTTGCCGGCACGCCGACCAGCCTGAAAAGCCCGCCCTATTTCCTGCTCAATCTCGGCATCCAGAAAACGATCCCGGTGCATGTCGGACGGGTAAACGCACTGCGCATCGCCTTCAACCTCGATAATTTGCTGAACCGGCGCTATTATACGGCCGACAAGGTATATCAGGATTACAATGGCAACAACTACCAGTCGGTTCTGCTCGGCGCACCGCGCGCCTTCTATCTCAGCGTCACCGCATTGTTCTGATGAATGGCTGAACTTTTGTTCGATACCATGGCCGGACCGGGCGAATCCCGATTCGGCTGGGCGCTATTGGCGGCGCTGATCATCGAAGTGGTGGCGATCGTGGCTCTGATGTTCACCCCGCCGCTGCCCAAGCCGCTTGTGGTCAAACCGGTCACTATTGCAGTCTATCTGGTCAAGCCGGTCGGGCCTCCCAAGGCGATCCCGCTGCCGCCGAAACCAATGCATCCGCCCAAACCGAACCCACCAAAGCCGCTTCCGGCTCTGCCGAAGCCGCCACCACCGCTGCCGAACCACCCGCATATCCACGTGCCGCGCAAGCCGCCCCCAAAGCCGGCCCATCACATCGTGCCTCGGAGGGTCGTGCACCCGATCCCGTCGCAACCGGCCGCCTCACGGCAACCGGTGCTGCCGGCACCGCAAACCACGGTGCCACCGCCAAGCCCGGCGCAGAGACAATCCGCCGAGGCGCGCTATGCCGGCATCATGCGCGGTATCATTCTTTCGCACCTCGTCGTGCCCTCGGCTCTACGCAATCTCGGCGTAAGCGGGGTGGCGATGATTGCGTTCAAGGTCACGTCAACGGGGCAGGTTCTCTGGATCAGGGTGATCAGACGCAGCGGATATCAGGCGGCGAACCGTGCGGCGAGCGAAGCGGTGCGCGACTCGCATTTTCCTGCGTTTCTCACGAAAATGCCACATCACGCAATCATTTTCGAAATCCCGGTGCATGTGTCCGGGGCGGGTTGAAAGGAGCGGTCATGTCGAAGCTGCGGTTGGGTGTTGCAGCCATGAGTTGCCTCGGCTTCGGCGCCTGGACCGCTCCGCCTCCGGCGCCGGTCACGATAACCGGAACCAACCGACCAGCCTATACCCATAATCTGCCGACCGGGCGGCTGGTTTCGCCGATCGGCACCATTGTGGCGACGCCGAATTTCCCGACCGGAATCGCGATTATCGGCAACCGCATCGCCGTGCTCGCCAACGGCGCCACCCGCACCCAGTCGATCACCTTCTACGACCGCGTCACGCTCGAATCCGGCGGCCAGGTGCTCGCCGTGCCGGCTTCCGCAAAGCCGGCCGCAGCACCGAACACCATTACGATCGGCCATCAGGATTTCTTCCAGGGACTCGCAGCCGGGTCGGGCGATACGCTCTATGCGGCAGGCGGCGCCGCCAACGATATTCTCGCGATCGATACTGGCCATGCGACGCCCCGCGTGATCCGCCGCTACCATCTCGCCTGGCAGAAGTTTCCGCGCACGCAATACCCTTACGTGTATCAGGGCGCGCATCACCCAGGCATCCACAAGCCGGCCGGACTGAGAGCGGATGCGGCCGCCCATCCGCGCTATTTCTATCCCGCCGCCGTCGCGGTCTCGGCGCATCATGTCTTCGCCGCCGGTCTGCTCGCCAACAGCCTCGCGCGTATCGACATCGGAACCGGGCATGTCCGCTATCTCAATGTCGGTGCCTATCCCAATGCGCTCGCCTTCGCCGATCACGGCAAGGTGCTCGCCGTATCGCTCTGGGGCGACAATGACGTGGCGCTGGTCGATCCCAAAACGATGCGGCCGATCGGCAGGATTGCCGTCGGCCCGCGCCTCGCGCCAAACTCGATCCAGGCCGGCCTGCATCCGATCGCCCTTGCCGGACGGCGCGACGCGCCGCGTCTCTACGTCGCGCTGGCCAATGGCGACCAGGTGGTCGAGGTGGACACCGCGACAAGGCGCGTGATTCGGCGGATTTCGGTGCTGCCCTACGCGGGCGCCGCATCGGGTTCCTATCCGTCTGCGCTGGCGCTGGCGGGCGATCGGCTGTTCGTCGCCAATGCGGGCAACGACGATGTCGCGGCCTACGACACCCGGACCGGCGCATTGCTCGGCCTGATCCCGACCGGCTGGTATCCGTCGGCACTCGCCGCCACGGCGCATTCGATCTATGCGGTGTCGGCAAAAGGCCTCGGCTCCGGGCCGAATCTCGAACACCAATGGGTCGGCGACATGATGCACGGGCTGGCGCAGAAGATCGCCCGCCAGCCATCCCCCGGCGCGAGAGCCGCCCGGACCGCGGCAGCGCTCGGCAATAACGAATTTCTTCCCGCGCAGCGCGCTGCACTTGCCGAGCGCAACGCGGCGCTGACCCGGTCGCTGCAACGGAAAATCAAGACCATCGTTCTGATCCTTCGCGAGAACAAGACGTTCGACGAGGATTTCGGTACCTATCCGGGCCTCGGCAAATGGGCCGATCCGCATCTCGCTTTATACGGCACGAAGGAATTGCCCAATCTCTACGATCTCGCCCGGCACGGCGCGCTGTTCGCCGATTTCGACGCCGATGGCGAAGTGACCGCGCAGGGTCATCAATGGACCACCGCGGCGAGCGATTCCGATTTCGTCCAGCGCAGTTGGGCGCAATACTATTCCGGTCGCGGTTTGCAGGGGAATCCGGGCTGGACCCAGCCGCCGGCGAAACCGGCAAAAAATACCGACCCGGATGACCCATTCGCCGATACAATTGATCTCGCAAAGCTCAGGCGCCCCGCAACCAATCCCTGGATATCCTATCCGAACGGACGCTTTCTGTTCGACGATCTCGCCCGGCACCACGTCGCCTTCCAGAATTTCGGCGAATTCATCGCGCGCGATCGTGCGGGTGCGGTTCGCCCTAACATCCTCGCGCGGACCGATGCCGGTTATCCCGGCTGGGATCGTATGCTGCTCGACACCGCACGCGCTCGGGTGATTACGCGCTGGATCGCCGCGCATCGAAGCAAAATGCCGCATTTCGTCTATATCTGGCTGCCGGACGATCACACGGCGGGGCGCAACCCGTGCTACTACACGCCGGATTATTACGTCGCGAACAACGACCGCGCGACCGGCGCGGTGATCGAAGCGCTGTCGCGCACGACGGCATGGCGGCATATGGCGGTGTTCGTCACCGAAGACGATGCTCAATCCGGCGCCGACCACATCGACGCGCATCGCAGTTTCCTGGTCGCCTACGGGCCGTGGGTGAAGCCGAACGTGATACAGGCGCGGCATTATTCCCAGGTCGACGTGATGCGCACGATCGAGGCGGTGCTCGGCGTGCCGCCGATGTCGCAATGGGACCAGAATGCGCGGGTGATCGCCGGCATCTGGCGCCGCCGCCCCGACGATGCAGGCTTCACGGCACGGCCGATCGGCGTGGCGCGTTCGGTCAATCCGGGCGCGTGCAAGCCGGACACCAAGCTGCGGCGGGAAGCCGGCGCCGAAGGCAAGCTGCTGACGCCGGGTTTCGTCGCCGCGCACGGCAAGGGTGCCGGCCTCGCGCCGGCCAATGCCTATACGCCGACCTCGCTTCTGAAAGTTCCAGGTGCGGAGCAGATGCGCCAGGAATGGATCGCCGCGAAGGGGCGCGCGAGCTACGATCGCGTCATGGCCTATCTCGCCCGCCACGCGGCGCGGCATAACGCGCCGTTGGCCGCGTTCCAGGCCGATGATTGAGACGCAATCCTACCGGCATATAGCACACGCGCAACCTGAACTTTTTGCTGACAAACCCGATTTACGGAACAAAAAGTGGTTTTCGAACAACTTATGCTTCTTCGCGGGTTACCCCATTCGGGTATATCCCGGCGAGACCACCACTTTCAGACTTTATTACGACCGCGACAACGTGATGGGGGCAAAGTCTGAACACAGGCCTCTTGAGGTACGCATCCCTCTCATACGACATAACGAACGTCTCATCGCTATTTCTGCACCAACGCCGTCACAGATTGATATTTGTGACGCGATAGGCTTTGATCCTTGCAAAATCCGGCTCAATGCCAAGGCCGGGTGAATCCGACAGGGAGACGCGGCCTTCCGTAACCATCATCTGAGATCCGGCGATGAGATCACGGAGAGGATTTTCATTCGCATCGATCTCGAGCAACCCATTACCGCCAGCCGCAGCCAGCAAATGGGCAGAGGCCACGAGACCAATGCCTCCGCCCAGAAAATGTGGACAAAATCGTTTTCCTGCCCTCTGGATGGAACGGGCAAGCGGCAGGCATCCCGAGAAGCCCCCCCACTTGGCGATATCGGGCTGAACGACTGCCAGGACACCTGCCGCAAGCGCGGCACTAAACTCCGCTTCGCCAGCCAGATTCTCGCCGGCTGCGAGCGGTGGCGCGCCTGCATTGGCGAGTTCCAACCATTCATGCCAGGGCCGATCGCGGCGTAGAGGCTCCTCGAGCCAAGCAAGGTGAAACGGCTCTATCTGCGCAAGTATAGCTCTGGCGTCACGAAGTGACCATACTTGGTTCGCATCGGCGGCTAGGTGCGCATCGCCCACGACGGCACGGACCGCCGCCAGATTTTGCTTGTCGCGCTCAGTACCGAAGCCGATTTTGAGTTTGAATGCGCGGTGTCCTTCGGCAAGTTTGATGCTCGCAGTCCGTTCCGGCTGGGTCGGATTGATGCCGCTCGCATAGACGCCGATTTCAGGAGAAGTACCGCCGAGTAGCCGCCAGAGGGGCTCGCCTGCGCGCTTAGCCGCGATATCCCAGGCGGCGAGATCGATAGCTGCGATAGCCTGCGCAAGGGGACCGTATTCGCCCGCCTGGAGCGCCAGGACGGCTGTCATCTGTGTGAGGTAATTGAACAATTCGGTGGGGTCGTCGAGGATGTGACCAATCACCATCGGGCCGAGAACATTCGTCACCAGGCGGGCCCGATGCTCAGCGCCAACTGATGGAAAATTACACCATGCCTCCCCCCATCCCTGACAACCGTCAGCATCTTCGAGCCTGATAAAGACGGCGGGTCGGTCGTGCATAACGCTGAAAGAAGTTTGAACCGGGGTGGCAACCGGATAACGGAAAACGTATGCCTCAAGCCGGCGCAACACCGCTCCGCTCATGGCTTCAGATCCATTTCGACGTGAATAAAATCACCCCGATAAGTTACCTCACCGAGATAAATCACGGTGCCATCGGCAGCGTTGAACACGCGCCGAACCTCGGCGACAGGAGCGTTGACTGGAACACCGAGATGCCTTGCCGTTTCCATATCCGCTGTGCCGATCGTAAGTGTCTGTCGGGCCGTGGCAATCTTGGGACTTCGCATTTCCGTCAGTAGGGGAATGACCGTCTGTGTCCGAAACGCATCGGGAGCCTTCTTGAAGATCCGCTCGTCGAGGTAAATCGAAATGATGCAGTAGGGGCGACCCATGCGCGAATGAACACGGCGCATATAGAAATAGCTTGCCGCCTTAACTCCGTCTGACAGTTCAAGTGGGGGATCCCTCGTGCTTTCAACGAGGTTGAGTAGCTCGGGAACCGTATCCCGATAGACTTCGGCGAGACTGGCAAGCGTGGTTTCCACCTTGAGCCAGCGGTCGTTGGTCACCAGCCCGATAACGAATGTGCCGCGTCCCTGCTTTGCCTCGACGAGGCCGTCGCGGGCGAGGACCTCGACCGCTTGGCGGATTGTCACTCGCGCGACATTGTGTTCACGGGCCAATTCTTCATTTGAAGGGAGTTTCATGCCGGGAAGCCATACACCGCGGGCGATCCGCTGCCGGAATAGATCGGCCAGTTGCGCATAGCGCGGCACGGGACTGCTGGAAAACAAATTGCTCATTTTTCCCATCTTGTCATCCTATTGACCATATGATAATAGCACTTAAATGGCAACCGATCACTCTCAGTGCGATATCATCATCAGACGCATGGCGCTCTCATTGCCCTGTCGGATTGCAGCGGACTGGGCACATCCCCGCGATCGACGTCTATTTCGACATCCATTGCACGCCAAGGTGGTAATCTTCTTCGTGTCCGGCTTTCCCCAAGTGCAACTGTCATGGACGACGGGAAGGTGCTCAGATCCGCCCACAGCTCGCGCAGGAGGAGCGCACGGCCAAGGCGAGCGATCCGGCCGATGTCACCATGGGAAAGGATGTCTCCATCCCCGAAATAATTTTTCTTATCTCTGAAGAACATCTAGCAGGCGGAGTCCTCTATTGTGTTAAAAACTATCGCATTTGTTGGCCTCGGCGCCATGGGGCGGCCAATGGCCCAGCGCCTTTGCAGCGGCGGCTTCGACTTGCGTGTTTTTGATATCGTAACGGAGGCTGTCGACGCTCTCGTCGCAGTGGGGGGAACACGAACAACGTCGGCCGCCGATGCGGCACGGGGTGCCGATTGCGTTATCACCATGCTGCCCAACGGATCACATGTTGAGCAGGTGCTTTTCGGCCAGAGCGGCGTCGCAGAAACAATCTCTCCCAATGCGCTTTACATCGATATGAGCACGATCTCACCTGCAGCAACTGACGCGATTGCCAAGCGGCTGACGGACGCAAAGATCACAATGATTGATGCTCCCGTGGGACGTCAAACGCAGCATGCTGTCGAAGGAAAACTTCTGATTATGGTCGGGGGCAATGACGCCGCGGTCGAACGGGCTCGGCCGGTTTTCGAGCGTATGGGGGACACGATCATCCATTGTGGGTCTGTTGGGATGGGTTCGCGAATGAAGATCGTAAACAATTTCATGTCAATTACACTGAATGCCACCACTGTTGAAGCGCTGCTGCTCGCTGAGGCTAGCGGCCTTGATGCCGAACTTGCCCGCACAGTGATGCTTGGCACAGTTGCCGGTACCGGCCACATGGGCAGCACTTACCCTGCGAAAGTGCTAAAAGGCGACCTCAGTCCCGGCTTCATGATCGATCTCGCCATCAAGGATCTGCGCCTTGCGCTCGATCTGGGCCGATCGCTAAATCTTCCTCTAGAAACCGGAAAGGTTGCCGAAGTGGCTTATGTTTCGGCCAGCGAGGCGGGCCACGGCAGACATGATTGGACGGCACTTTATGCACATGCACGGGAGCAGTTGCGGTCATGACTCACTACAACTTCGGCAACCTTATCGGTGAAGGCTGGGTGATCGGGGATGGAAAGGTGTTCGATACCCTCAATCCTGCCCGTCCGCACGATGTGATTGGACACTACTCATGTGCTAACGAAGCAGATATTGAGAGAGCCATGATCGCTGCCGGCGCGGCACAAACTCGATGGCGCCGCGTGCCGTCGGTCGAGCGCGGGGCGGTCGTAGCGCAATTCCTCGACGCTCTCACGACCCACGCGGATGAGCTGGCGCGCTCGATTACCCTCGAGCAGGGAAAGCCGCTGACTGAGGCGCGCGCGGAGGTCGGCAAGTCGATAGCTGAAGCCAGGTTCATGGTAGGGGAGGCTGCTCGTAGTCACAGCGCGGTCTTCCCCTCTGCACGTCCCGGCATTCACAACATGGTCACACGCCGTCCGCGAGGAATTATTGCTGCCATTACACCGTGGAATTTTCCTATCTTGACACCAATGCGGAAGATCGTGCCCGCACTTGTTTTTGGCAATTCCATCATCCTGAAACCATCTGAGTTCACACCCGCAACGAGCTGCTTAATCGGCGAAATCGCTAGGAAGACTTTGCCGTCAGGTCTCCTTCAGATTGTGAACGGAGGCGCCGCAGTCGGCGCAGCTCTTATTTCACACCCGGGCGTTGCCGGCGTGACGTTCACCGGATCGATCGCGACGGGAAAACGCGTGTTTACCGCCGCTGCAGAGAACTTGACTGATGTGTCGCTGGAGTTGGGAGGAAAGAATGCCGCTGTTGTACATGATGCCGCTAACCTCTCAAGTTGCCTTGATCAGATTGTTGGTGCTGCCTTTATGTGCGCGGGTCAGCGTTGCACCGCGATCAGCCGTGTTCTGGCTCAGACGCGTGTGGTGCGCGACGTCATCGATGGCCTTGTAGAGCGCGCCGAAGCGGTGGTGCTCGGAGACGGGCTACGGCAGGGTGTAACCATGGGGCCGCTCACGACGCGAGGGCAACTTGACCGGGTGACAACCATGGTGGCCGCTGGCGTGATGGAAGGTGCGCACGTGGCGACGGGCGGCAAGGCGTCAACCGACGCCGATCCTGAAGGCGGTTACTTCTATGAGCCGACAATACTGACCGGGGTTGGCTCAACAATGAGTGTCGCCCGCGAGGAAATTTTTGGGCCCGTCCTATCGGTCCTTTCCTACGACTCCCTCGACGAAGCCATGGTAATTCTCAATGACGTCAAGTACGGGCTAACATCATGCCTTTTTTCGGATACCAACTCGGTGATCCAGCGCTTTATCGATGAGAGCGAAACCGGGATGATCCATATTAACCACGGCACGATCCCGGACAATCATATGCCCTTTGGTGGAATAAAAGCGTCGGGCGTAGGCGCGTACTCCGTGGGATCGTCCGCTGCCAACTTCTACACGACCGAACATTCGATCTATATAAAGGCAACTGTGTAACTGAGGTCATAAGTATTGAGGCGTTGCCAAATCCAGTTCTTCGTGAACTGTCGGTTGCTGTCTTAGCGCGCGCCGCTGGCAGAACCGAACCAGGAATTAGTAGGGGTCGTACAGCAGCAGTCAGCCATCGTAGCATAATACAAGGAGGGAGCGATGATAGATCAAGACAGGGAGCGGATAGCTCTACCAACAAAATTTACAGATTCTGATGTCGTAACGATTTTAAAGCCATTGGTTGCGATAACTGCGAAAGGAGCAATCCTATGAGTAATGAAGTCACCACAATACGCTCGTCCAGGGACATAATTGACATAATAAACAGCCATCAATTTATAAAAAATACGTCATTTATAATAGTACTAATTGCGTTAGGTGGCGTATTTATCGATGCTTATGATTTTACAAGTCTTGGACTAGGTGTTGTTCAGTTAAAAAAACAAATGAGTCTTACCGCTTTTGAGACCGGGCTACTTACAGCATCAATGGCTGGCGGTGCGTTGGTAGGGGGAGTATGGGGTGGGTATTATAGTGACAAGATCGGTCGACTAAAAATGTTTATGCTCGATTTGATTTTTTTTGTTATTGCTGCCCTTGGAGCGGCCTTTTCGACCAATCTTGATCTCCTTATTGCCTTTAGAGTACTTATGGGACTCGGCGTTGGTCTCGATTTTCCTGTCGCAATGAGCTTCATCGCGGAATACACGTCATCTGATAGCAAGGGAACTTATCTGAATTTGTGGCAAGTTGCCTGGTATGTTGCGGCGTCAGCAGGTTTTGTGGTTATTTTGCCATTTTATTATGCTGGTGTAGGTAATGATCTTTGGCGATGGGCCGTTGGTCTTGGTGCGCTGCCGGCAGCCATTATTCTAATATTGCGCTTCATTTACATGGAAGAAAGTCCAATGTGGGCCGCCCAGCAGGGCGACCTCCAGGAGGCGGCCCGCGGGCTCAAAAAGACGTATGGAATAGACGTTAATGTAGCATTGGAATTAGAAGAAGAGCCGGCAAATTTGCAAAAGCATTCAATTAAGGTGTTTCTGAAAATTATTAAGCCACCTTATCAAATGCGTACCCTGCTTACATCTATTATATGCGCTACGCAGAGCATGGAATATTTTGCTGTTGGTTTCTACTTGCCGACAATATCTTTATTATTATTTGGAGAAAAATTTGTTTATGCGATACTGGGAGGGGCGTTATTCAACGTGGCTGGAATAGTAGGCGGCGGTATCCAATCGAAAATTACCCAACGGGTCGGAACCAGGCGACTATCTATTGTCGGTTATTGCATCACGTTGGCATGTCTTATACTCATGGGTATAACAAACGGTCATGTCTCCGCTTATTTTGAGGCAATCCTCATGGCGGTTTTTATCTTTGGTCATTCATTTGGCCAGGGATCTCAGGGTCAGACAATGGCCGCTCTATCATATCCTACGTCTATCAGAGGTGCTGGCGTAGGGTTCGTTCAGGCTATCACTCGTGCTGGCAGCATCTTTGGGTTTTTCCTATTCCCGTTGGCACTCGCAGCCTTCGGCATCAACTCAGCTATGCTCATCATAGCGGTGATTCCTTTATTGGGCTTACTTGGATGCCTGCTTATACGTTGGGAACCGATTGGTGTCGACGTAGATTCTGAAGATTATGCGCCGGCAGTGATGTCCCCGCGAGCAATGCCACGATGACGATATTAGCTCCTGTGGTCATTTGACTGGGGGGATTGAACAAAACCGCTCTGCGGTAGTGATTTCCGGCTGATTTTGCGGCGCCGTTGATGGCGCACTTCACGCGACGGTCTCCTGTCTGAGAAGTTTGGGTTGCCATC
>NZ_JAKGBZ010000051.1 GCF_021556475.1 Acidiphilium iwatense
TCCCAAGCACTTTGATGACCCGAAGCTTCCCGTCCATTCGCCTGTGTCCACTACCCGAAATAATGGACACAACCCGATCACACGCCCTCCCTCACGCCAAGGTGCCGAGAAATGCGCGCTTACTTTTCATGGAGGTCAGAGCGGCGCCGCCCAAAGTCGCGGACCGGTAGGGCGTGATGGATCAGAACTCCGGCACATTCCCGCTCGCGCCTGCCATGCTGGACAAGCATTACAAGGAGGTCTTGTCCTTTCAGGAGGCGCGGGCGCGCTCCGCACGGCTGCTCTCTAAGGGCGCGCTGGTGGCGCTGGGTGTATCCATGTTCGCCAATCTGGGGCTGGGGTGGGCAGTGGCCTCGCTGCTGCCATTGACCAGATTGGTGCCGGTGTATTTTCTGATCCGCCCGGACGGCACGATCGATGATTCCGTTTCGCTCTCGACCTTGCCAGCCTCCACGCATCAGGCGGTGATCCGGGCCGCCCTTTGGCAATATGTGCAGATGCGGGAGGGCTATTCCTATGACACCGCCCGCTACCGCTACGACATTGTCTCCGGCATGTCGGATGCCGCGGCGAAAGCCGCCTATCAGGCGTGGTTCAACTATCCGAACCCGCAATCGCCGCAGGTGACGATCGGCAAGAGAGGTGTGGTCACGGTGGAGCCAATCTCGGTGGCGCTGATCGGGCCTGGCGTGGCGCAGGTGCGCTACCAGCGGATCTTCGAGGCGGGCATGAATACCGCTGTTACCACGACTTGGACCGCGACCGAGCAGTTCGAGCAGGTCGATACAATGCCCGATGCCGAGCGGCTGGACGATCCGGACGGCATCATCATCACCGGCTATCAGAATGAAGAGGACACCGCCCCGTGAGGCGGGTGATAGCGCTGGTATTGTTGAGCGGTGTGGCAGGCATGACGTCGACACGGGGGGCCTACGCGGACCAGACGCCGGATGCCGGGCATTATGACAGTCGCATGCGTTACGTTGCCTATAACCCCGGGCAGGTGGTGCATCTATCGACCATCGTGGGGGCGACGATGGTGGTGAGCTTCGCGCCCGACGAGACGGTGACGTCGGTAGCCGAGACCGACAGTCTGCATCTGGCGGCGGTGCCGAAGGGGAATTACCTCTTCCTCAAGCCCAGCGCCGCACTGAAATTGCAGCCGATCATCGTGCTCACGCAGCGCCGGGACGGCTCGCTGCGGCGCTATGTTTTCGAGATCGAGACGGTGACTGCCCCGACCACGGCGGATGGCGCCAAGGGCGTGTTCTACTCGGTGCAATTCACCTATCCGGCGGATGCAGCCAAAGCGGCGGCGGCGCGCGCGGCCGCGGAGGCCAGGAAGGTAGCGGCGCTCAACCGGCTGGCCTTGCAACGGGCCACGCAAACCGCCGCAGAGGCAGAATTCCAGAATGAGCAGAGCAACCCTTACGCCGGGCCGCGCAATTACAAATATGTTGCGCGTGGGGACCATTCGCTGGCGCCGCTGGCGGTGTGGGACAATGGCTATTCCACGCTGCTGCAATTTGCCGGGAATGCGCGCGTTCCCTCGATCTTCGTGATCGACCCGGACGGGAAGGAGGCAACCGCCAGCTATGCGGTGAACGGCGATATCGTGCAGCTGGACCAGACCGCGCGGGAATGGCGCCTGCGCGACGGCGACACGGTGCTGAACATCTACAATCTTGGCTATCAGTCGGTGGGCGGCAATCCTGAAACCGGCACCACCAGTTCCGACGTGTCGCGGGTCGTTGTGCCGCCGGGCAATGCCCTGCCGGGAACCTCGCCATGAGCGGGCATGCGCCCAATGGGCCGGAGGCGGTGAACCGGGCCGATCCGGCAGCGGCATCGCCAGTGGAGGATGGGCGCTCGCCAGTCGCGGGCACGCCGCGCCGGGAGCTGACCACCGGCACCAAGCTCGGCATTCTGGCGCTGATGGCGGTTCTCGGGCTTGGCTTCATCTGGTTCAATGCGCTGTTCAGCCATAAGCGAGCGGATCAGCAAAACGTCACGCCAGCGGCTTACACGAATGGCGGCGAGGTTTTTAACGGACCGCCGGAATCGGCCATGGAGCCCGCCGCGCAGATATTGCCCGCCCCCGCCGAACCACAAACGGGCTTGCCGGACGCACCTGCGCAGGCGTCGCCCGCTGCGGCGCCGATCATGGCCTTCTCCGGGTCATCGGCGCCGCCCCCCATCCAGCCGGTCTCGTCCAATGCCACCGAGCCGGATGCAACAGCGGCGACGGGGGCGCCGATGCCCGACAATTCCCCCTTGGCGGCCCGGCTGAAGCCCACTGTTCTCGATGGCGAGCAGGCATCGGTGCTGCAAAATCCCGACATGGTGATCACCGAAGGCACGATGATCCCCTGCACTCTGCAAACCGCGATCGACAGCCAGCTTCCCGGCCTAGTGACCTGCGTGGTGCCGATCGACATCCGGGGTTCCACGGGCAATGTCGTGCTGCTCGATCGCGGCACCAAAATCGTCGGCCAGCTGGAGAGCGGGTTTTTGCAAGGGCAGAACCGGGTGTTTGTCGATTGGACCCGGGCCGAGACGCCGGATCACGTCATCGTCACGCTGGATTCGCCGGGTTCGGACGAACTGGGGCGCGCGGGTTTGCCGGGAGCGGTCAATAATCATTTCTGGGACCGGTTTGGCGGCGCGCTGATGTTCACCCTGGTGCAAGGTGGGCTGCAGGCCGGAACTCTCGCGGCGGCGGGCAATGGCAACAGCAATTCAACCTCGCAGCAGGCGGCACTCGGCTTTGTCTATGCCGCCCAGAGCAACGGCCAGTCGGTCGCCAATACGGCCTTGGCGAATTCGATCAATATTCCGCCGACGCTGACCAAGAACCAGGGCGATACCGTATCGCTGATCGTCGCGCATGATCTGGATTTTTCCAGCGTGTACCGGTTGCGGCTCGACGATACCGGCGCGGAGACAGGTGGCGTAGATGTAAATGGCGCGGAGACGGGCCATGGCGGGTGAGGCCGCGCGCTTGCTGACATATCTGACGCAGCCGCTGGCGCACTGGCTGGATGATCCGGCGACAGAAGAGATTTGCATCAACCGCCCGGGCGAGATGTTCGTGCGCCAGCGCGGAAAATTCCGGGCGGAAGCGGTGCCGCTCGACTATGCGGACCTCGAGGATATCGCCACTTTGGCCGGGGCGCTGCGCAAGCAGGATGTCGGGCCGCGCAGCCCGCTCTGTGCCACGGAATTGCCGGGCGGTGAACGGCTGCAAATCTGCATGCCGCCCGCCGCGCCGCAGGGCACGCTCAGCATCACCATCCGCAAGCCGGGGCAGTCGGTGGCGCCGCTTGAGGTGCCGGCCGCCGCTACCGGGTGACCGGCTGGAACAACTGGGCGGGGCGTCGGGTGGCGATGCAGCGCGATTTTGCCGCCCTGCTCGCCTTGTACGATGCCGGGGACATTAAGAGCTTCCTGGAGTGTGCCGTGCAGGCGCGTCTGACCATTCTGCTCTGCGGCGCCACCGGCTCGGGCAAGACGACCATGAGCAAAACCCTGATCAGCGCCATCCCGGCGCAGGAACGGCTAATCACCATCGAGGACACGCTGGAGTTGGTCATTCCCCAGCCCAACCATGTCCGGCTGCTTTATGCCAAGGATAATATCGGCTCAGCGCGAGTGACGCCGGAGATGTTATTGCAAGCCAGCCTGCGCATGAAGCCCGACCGAATCTTGTTGCAGGAGCTGCGCGATGACGCGGCCTGGACCTATATCAACGAGATCGTCTCCGGCCACCCCGGCTCGATCACCACCATCCATGGCCGTGACCCCGAACAGGCCTTCAGGCGGCTGTTCGCGTTGGTGAAGGGCAGCTCGCAAGGCGGGCGGTGGGATGACAGGACGCTGATGGAGTTTTTGTCCGCGGCCGTCGATCTGATCGTCCCGTTCCACAATGAGGGCGCGGTCTATGAGATCGGCGAGGTGTGGTTCGCCGCCGATGCCGCCCGCCGTGGCGAGACCGCGGCGCATTTGTTGCGGGCGCCCTGAGCCATGGGGATCGCGCTCTCGGAGCAGGCCGGGCAGCTCATCATCAAGACCGGCTTTGGCATCATCCTGGCGTTCATCGCCTGGACCGTGGTGGCGTCCTTCGTGTTTCTGCTGGGCACCGGGCTGCTACATGAATTTCCCCGGCCGTTCTGGCAATGGTGGCTTTACGCGCTGAATTTTGACGGCAATCCGCGCGTCGCGCTTTGGCTGAAGATTGGCGCCGCCGTGGGCATTATGCCGCCGGTGGGGATGATGGCGGGGCTGATCTATCGCGGCCAGCGCGTGGTCGGGCCAAAACTCCGGCGCCCGTTGTTTGGCGGCATCGTCAATTCGCCTCTGGCGGTGACGGATAATCATGGCCGCGCCGCCTGGATGGGCATGGCGGCCGCACGCGAGCGGTTTCCGGGGCCAAATCCTGTCTTTGGCGGGATTGTTGTCGGCGAGGCTTATCGTGTCGATCGGGACAAGGTGGCCGTTCGGCGTTTTGATCCGGAAGATCCGAAAAGCTGGGGGCAGGGCGGGCAGGCGCCTTTGCTGATCGATCCGTGCCGTGAAGGGCCGACGCATTCGCTGATGATCATCGGCAGTGGCGGCTATAAAACCACCACGGCGGTCTCGACCTTGCTGCACTGGGCCGGTTCGGCGGTCATTCTCGACCCCGCCGGAGAGATCGCGCCGATGCTGCGAGACGCGCGTAAGGCGATGGGGCAGGCGGTCTATGAGCTCGATCCGTGCGCAGGTGCCGGCTTCAACGTGCTGGACTGGATTGAGACCACTTCGCCGCTGGCGGCAACCAACATCGATTCCGTTGTCGCCTGGGTCTGCGGGGATCACAAGCCAGCGGCCAAGAAAGATGATTTTTTTGACAGCATGGCGCGCAATGTCGTGCGCTGCTTGCTCGCTCATATTCTGTTCGACCAGACGGCGCCGGTAAAACTCAAAACCTTGCGCGCGGTCCGCCGTGCAATCGCCATGCCGGCCAATGAGGTCAGAGCCGTGCTGCGGGGAATCTTTGAGGCGAGCCCCAGCGCCTATGCGCGCCAACTTGCCGGGCCGGTTTGCGGCTTGGTTGATGAGACGTTCAGTGGGGTGATTGGCAGTGCCGCCGAACTGACCACCTGGCTTGCCAACCCGGCCTTCGCCGATCTCGTCTCCGGCAACAGCTTCAAGACCTTCGTCCTGCTGGATGGCAAGGTGACGATCTTCCTGAAAATGCCGTTGAAGGCGCTGGAGACGGAACCCGGGATATCGCGCACCATCATCGGCGCGTTGCTGAATGCCGTGTATGAGGCGGATGGCGCGATGCAGGGACGGGTGCTGTTTCTGCTCGATGAGGCGGCGCGGCTTGGCTACATGAAAATCCTGGAAACCGCGCGCGATGCCGGGCGCAAATACGGCATCACCATGCAGCTCCTTTATCAATCGAGCGGGCAGATCGTCGAGCAATGGGGCGAACAGGGCAAACGCTCCTGGTATGACGGCGTCTCCTATCGCTGCTACGCGGCGGTGCAGGATCTCGACACTGCCACCGAGCTCGAAAACTCCTTTGGCACCTATGGCGTGATGGCGAGCTCCGAGGGGATGAATACCGGCAAATCCGGCAAGGCCATGCAATCATCCTCGCTCTCGCGTGGCTCGAATGTTTCCTATCACGAGATCGGGCGGCCGCTGATCCGCAAGGCTGAGCTGATGCGCGGCGTGCGCGATGACGAAATGTTTGTTCTCGCACGCGGCATGGCGCCGCTGCGCTGCGGGCGGGCGATTTATTTTAGGCGCCCAGAGATGCAGGCACTGGTGGCGGAGAACCGCTTCCACAAGCCGGGGTCTCAGACCGTCCCCGGCCAGCGATCAAACCACGAAGGAGCGTGACCCCATGTCCGAAATCGACGCCGATCTCGACCGCGCCGCCGCCGCGTATTGGCTTTCGGTGGCCAGTAAATCCACACCGGAGAAGAATGTCGCCCTGGCCCGGGCGGCGAGCCTGCTGCGGGATGCGCGGGCTGAAGCGCGTATTCCTGATAACGCGCGTCAGCCAACACTGAATGAGCTGGAAGCGTCGCCCTTGGACGTGCCGCACCGGCGGCGGCTGACGCCGTGAGACGAAGCGCCTCCAGCCGTGCGTCACGGCCGCGACTGATAACGCCACCGATGGAACACCACGGCGGTAGGCCGGATGCCCAGGGACCGTCTCCGGCGGCACAAATATCGCTGGAGGCGATTGCCGCCCGGCTGGCGGCTTTGGACGCCGGGCAGGCCGCGATGAACGGCGCGCTGGGGCTGATGCTCGATACGCTGCACGCGCAGACCAGTCTGCTGCGCAAGCTCAGTGAATTTGCCGCCGAGGAACCCGCACCGTCGCCGCTGCTCAAAACCCTGCGGGACCTGACCGCCGCCATCATGGAGCTGGATGCATCGGTTGACGACGTGGAACGGAAATTTGACGGGCTGGCCCAGGTTCTGAGCGTGGCCTTTGGCGTGCCACCCGGCGAAACGCCGCCGGGTCACAACGGGACGGAATGGCCGCAGAGCCCACCCATGGATAATGAGGGTGGCTGAATGTTGACCTATCGCACGGGGGCGGCGGGAGCGCCGGCCGCGTCACGGTTCATGAGCGAGCATCTGTTGCAGCAGACCTTGTCGCCCGAGATGGCGGCGATGGCCGAATATTATGAGCAGGGCGTGACCCCCCCAACGCTCGCCGATGCCGCCGCGTCACGCTATGGCCGGTTCGCGGCGGGTGGCACTCCTTTGGTGGCGGAGACGCTGGATGGGCTGGTGCGGGTGGAAGCGGAGCGCCTCGCCGACAGCGGTTTCGAGCTTGCCGCTGGCCCGAGTGATGAGCGGGATGAGTCGATCTTGCGGGCTTTGGCGGCCTTCGCGGCGGCGGGGCTGGTGGGCCGTGAAGAAGCGCTGACTTGTCTGGCTCGGCTGTCTGGGGCGGGACCAGCCAGCGAAGAGAGCGGTGAGGGGACAGGTGAGGGGGCAGACGACAAAGAAAAATTCTTGCACGCTGCGATGGCCGAGGCCGCCGTCGCGCCAGATCGCAGCAGTGCGACTGCAGCGCCCCGGCGGGACATGAACCCGATGCTGGCGCGGCGGCTGGGGATTGAGCCGCATCGCGGGCTGAAGCCGGATGAGGTGGCGTGCCTGCTGAACGGGCAGCGCGCGGATGGCGGCGCCATCGAGGGGCGGGTGCAGCGCGCATCGAGCCTGCAGCTTGCACAGATTTTTGGATTGGATGCTGCGCAGATGCCAACGCACGAACAATTGGCGCAGTTGCTGGCGGGGCGGAAGGTAAATGGTGAGGCGTTGCCTGCCGAGGAAGCCGAGCGGGCGGTGCGGCGTTTGCTGGCAGGCTTGGGCATCAAAGACAAAACGCTGACCACCGAACAACGCGCGCATATACTCTCGGGGCGTGATGCCGATGGTCGGGAGGTGAGTGCCCGCCAATACCAGACCATCTTTGAAGCCGCCAAGATGCGGATTGGCTATATCGATCTTACCTTTTCCGCGCCCAAATCGCTCTCCATCGCCTGGGCTTTCGCGCCCACCAAAGCCGAGCGGGCGATGCTGCACCAGGCGCACCGAGACGCGATCGATAGCGTCATGGCCGCCATTGAGCGGGAGATCGGTCGGGCCTCGATAGGGGACGCCGCGAAACGGGGTTATGAGGCCGGTTCCATCGGCTGGGTGTCGTTTGACCATTACGCGGCCCGGCCCACGGTTGAGATCGTGCGGGAGGATGCGCAGGGGCCGTCCGTCACGGAGCTGCATACGCTCACCGGGGCACAGGGCCGCGCACCGGGTGATATGCAGATGCACACCCACGTAGCGGTGTTCAACATCGTGGAAACGCCGAGTGGCCGGGTGGGCAGCCTCGATCTCGCTTTGCTTGAGGGGCGGATCCATGAATGGGGCGCGCTGTACCAGGCCTATCTCGCCAATCATCTACGCGCCCATGGCGTGGTGGTGGAACTCGACGCTCGCACGGAAATGGCGCGTCTCTCCGCCGTGCCGGAGAATGTCGTCGCGCAATTCAGCAAGCGGACCATGGGCGGCACCGCAGCCGCGCGGGCCTATGCACGATCACTTGGCCTCGATTGGGAGAGTCTCACATCCGTCCGAAAAATCGCGTTGCTGAAAGCCGGGGTGCAGAACCCGCGCGAGGCCAAAAGCGATGATGTCAGCGATCTCGTCGCCTGGCGGGCAACGGCGTTGCGGCTGGGTTATCAGCACCGGAGCGTGCTGCGTCCAGATGATATCGCGCCTCTTCCCAGCCGGGAGCAGCGGTTGGAGACAGCCTTCCAGGCCGCTCTGCCGTTGCTGGGCAGACAATTCGACCGGCGGGCGGTGATCGACGGCGCCGATGCCCGGATCGCCGCCGCCAAGGGGCTGATCGCTGCGGGGATTGGGGAAGCCCGAGATGTCGATGCCATCACCCAGGCTTTCCGTGAACGTGGCATGCAGCGCCGGGGTGAGAATGCCGCGTTGATCTGGGGCCGTGTACCGGGACGGCAGGGCAGGGACCGGATGGCGGTAACCACGACGATCGAGGTCCGCGAGGAGAAGTTGCTCATTGAGACTGCGCGGGCCGGGGCGCGGGATCGCAGTGCCGTGCTCTCGCACAAAGCCATCGCGGCGGCGGTGGCTGCGTTCCCGGAGATTGATTTTACCAGCGCGCATGGAAGGGCGCAGCGGCGGATCATCGACCAGCTTGGTGCTGGCGGGCGTGTGGGGCTCGCCATCGGCGTGGCGGGCTCCGGCAAGAGCACATTACTGAAGCCATTGGTTCAGGCCTGGCAGGAGGATGGCAGGGCCGTCCATGGCATCGCCCTGGCGTGGCGGCAGTCCGATGATCTGGCGGAAGCCGGGATTCCCGCGGGTAACACCAGGGCTGTCACGGCATTCCTGCGGGATTTGGAGCGGGGAAAGCTGGTCCTCGATCGCAAATCCGTCGTGGTGGTCGATGAGCTGGGGTTGCTCGGTACCCGTCAGCTCAACGTGATCATGGCGGCGCAGGCGGAGAAAAAGTTCCAGCTGGTCATGATCGGTGACCCCAAGCAGATGCAGGCGGTGGAAGCCGGGCCGGTGATCGAGCTGCTGCGCCGGGCGATGGGCGCGGAGAAGGTGCCGGAATTGGGCTCTTCGGTCAGGCAGAAAGCGGAGGAAGAGCGCGGGACGGTGCTGATGTTGCGCAATGGCCAGACGGAAGAGGTCGTGCGCAGGAAGGATGCAAATGGCACGTTGCGGATCGTGCCGGGCGGGTATTGAGGAGGCGGTGGCGCATGTCGCAGTGCTTTGGCGGCAGCGGCATGAGGCGAACCGGGACCGGCCCGAGTTCACGATATCGGTGAGCGCACCGAGTAACGCGGAAGCGCATGACATCAGCCTGGCCATCCGCCAGCAGCGCCGGGACATGCGAGAAATAGGTGTCGATATCGTCACGCTCAAAGCCACCGATGGGGTGGGAGAGCGGGAGTACGAACTGGCGCTTGCCGTGGGGGACCGGGTGCGCTTGTTCCGGCGTACAAACGCCAGATTCACGGCGACCGGCACTGTCGGGAATATCGGCCGCAACGGGTCGGTGCTGGAAATTATAGCCGTCGACGCCGCCGCGCTGATGTTGAGAAACGGTGCGGGCAGGGAAGGGGCGGTCGCCTGGGAGAGTTTGCGCGATGATGCCAGCGGCAGAGTTCAGTTGGCCTATGGTGATGCGCTGACCACCAATACCGCGCAGGGCACCACGGTGACGGAGCATATTCATGCGATGCCGGCGGGCACGAAACAGGTCTCGGCATTTGGGGCCTATACATCGGGCAGCCGGCATCGGGAGCAGAGTTTTATCGTGACATCGGAGGGGGCTGAGCGGGCTGAGGTGATTGCCCGGCGGCCTTTGGGCGACCAGCGCGAGATCGGGCACGGCGATCTGTTGAACAACATCATCCGCAATTTTGCCCAGCAACCTGAGAAGGAAGCCGCTCTGGCATTGATTGAGCGTGCCGCTAACCTGCGGCGCGGGGCGGTCCAGGCGACGCAGAGGGTTCACCGGGCAGCGGAAGCGCGCGGGGCGGCGCGGGAGCAGCCGTCGATGCTGGCTGAGCGGTTGATGAGCCGCCGGATTGCGCGGGCGTTCGAGGAGAATTTGCCCGGTTTGGCGGCTCAATTGCGCCGTCATGGCGGTACATTGGCGCGTGTTGCCCGTATCGGTGCGGATGTGGCGGAACTTCTGGCCGGGGTGGCCCGTCGCCCGTTGGTCAACCGCCAGAGCGAGGCGGAATTCTGGCGTCAGGTTGGTCAACGAGGCCAAGATTGGCGGGATCACATTGAGCAGCGGGAGCAAACGAGGCGGCATAGCCGGTGATGGAAGCAACTGCATTGCATTGCATTGTATTGCATAATGCGCTACACAGTTTTATATGCTGCCTATGACAAAAGCCACAGCCATGACCGCCTCAGCCAAGCGCAAGGACCACCCGCTTTCGATGCGGCTTCCGGAAGGTGACATCGCCATTATCGACAGGGCCGCCGATCTGCGCGGGCGCTCGCGAACGGACTTTGTGCGCGAGGCGGCAGTTCGGGCTGCCGAGGAGGTTCTCATGGAAAGCACGTTGGTGCGCATGAGTCCGGAGGGCTTTGACGCGTTCGTCCAAGCAGTCTCCGCGCCGGCCGCGCCCGTGCCGGAAATGGTGGCATCCCTTCGCCGCAAGGCGCCGTGGGAGAAGGGAACGGCGAAGCGCTGATGGCGGAGCCGCCGCTTTCCGCGCCGGAGCTCCTGAATGCCGGTCACGATTTATCCCAGTTCTCCTGCGGCAAACCTTCGCTTGACCATTGGCTGAAGACCCGGGCGCTGGCGAATCAACAGAAGGGGTTCACGGTGGTCATGGTCGTCCATGCGGCGGGCCGGGTGGTTGGCTATTACGGCCTGGCACCTACCGCCATTGTGCCAGCCACTCTGCCGCGCTCGATCCGCACTGGCCAGCCGCCGAACCCGGTGCCGTGTATTCTGCTCGGCCAGCTTGCGACGGATCGTGCTTGGGTGGGGCAGGGGATTGGCACAGGATTGTTCAACCACGCGCTGGCCCGCAGCGTCAGCGGCGCCGAACTGATCGGTGGGCGGGCTCTCATCGTCAATGCCGTTGATGATGAGGCGGCTGCGTTCTGGCGCCGCAGGGGTTTTTTGCCGTCGAAAGATGATACGCTGGTGCTGTTCCGGTCGATTGGCGATATCGCCGCGTCGCTGAAGGCGGTCGATCATCATGCCGGGAGGGAGTGAGTTGGCTTTGAAGTTTAATCCGACGCCACTTCACGACGGCCTTTCTACTGCAAAAAATCCGCCAGATATTCAGATGTCGGTGTCACCCCCGTAAGGAGCAGATGTTCGCGTGCCCGGGTGCAGGCGACATAAAGCAGCCTTCGCTCGGTTTCGTAGATGTCGTCCAGCTCTGCTTCATCGGCGGCATCGGCAACGCGCTCGTCGAGTGGCAGAACTCCCTGGTCGCACGCCATGACAATAATAGCCCGAAACTCGAGCCCCTTTGCCGAGCTCATGGGAACAGTCACCATTTCGTCCACGCCCGCAAGCCCGGCAATTGCGGCGCGCGCACGGGCGACAAGCTGCGTGGTGCGGACGAACAGGCCGATCTCACGGGGCGCGATGCCCTCTTCAAGCCAAGTTTTGACGGTTTTACGAACAATTTCCGCTTCAATTTCTGCGCTGGCGAGAGATTTAACCTCCGGGGCGGGGCCTTCGAAGACTGAGACGATCCCCCGCCGCTCGTCTTCCAGCCCATCGGTGTCACGCAACACCGCCGGCAATAGCCGGTCGGCAGCGCGCCTTATCTGTTGCGAGGTGCGGTAGCAGACTTTCAGCGTGTGGGAGCGGCCCCGCACATCGACGCCAAGGCTCGCCCATGAATAAGGGTGCTGGAAAATGCGCTGGCCCACATCGCCCGACAGAAACAGGCCATCCGCCTTCGCAGGCGCCAGAGCCGCGAAGAACCTCAGCTCGGCCGGGGCAAGGTCCTGTGCTTCGTCGATGACGACATGGTCGAAGGGCTTGAGGGGCCGCTGCGCCAAGGCGTTGGCAAGATCGGTGAAGACATTCGCCCATGTCGTATATCGTTCGACCGCCAGCGCCTCGCGTACAGCCTCGAATGCTGGCCATAGGCTCGCGCGCTGATTGGGGCCGAGCCTGCTCTTGCGGCCCATGCGCTGGACCGTGGCATAGGCATCCAGCGAGGTCAGCCCCCAGGCATCGATGACGTTGGTCCACTCGGAGAGGAGGAAGCGTTCAGAGAAACCCTTGAGGTTTGCCGCGGCGGTGCGCAAGCGCTCCCGCAGCACGGTCTCCGAGGCGATACGCGGGCGCACGCCGTGTTCGAGCTGATACATCTGCTCGGCGATCCCGTGGAAGGATGCGGTGGTGATCCGCTGGACGATGCCGCCCGTCTCAGGAGCTAGAACCAACAGCTTCTTCGCCATGGCGTCCGCCAAAGGCTGCGAGAAACTGGCCAGCAGAATGCGGGCGCTGGCATTTTCGCGCGCAAGCTTTACGGCACGGTGGATGGCGACGATGGTTTTGCCGGTGCCCGCTGATCCGGCGACGCGCGTCGGGCCGGAGAAGGTGCGCTCAACCAGCGCGCGTTGCGAGGGATGCAGGAACACGCCCCATTTTTCCCATGGGAAGGCCAGCGCCTGTTCCAGTTCCTGCTGATCGGCGATGGGCCTGATCCGCCGTAGTGCGTCGGGGTGGGCGAAGGGGTCGGCGATCGCCGGTTTCGGCGCGGGGGGTGCCAGCCTGCCGGTGGTGGCATATTCGAGCAGGGCTTCAGCGGCTTCGGCGGGCAAATGCTGGGCCAGCGCGAAAAAACCCTCTTCGCTTGCAATTCGTACATCGGCGAGCCAGTCGGGGGGTACGCCGATGGAGAGCAGCGCGTTATCGTCCAGTCTGGCGAACAGCGCCGGGGCAGGTTTTTCCTTGGGTCTGGCCGGTACGCTCTCCTCGACAAGCTCGCGCACTTCGACGATCTGGATGGCCCCGGTGCGCGGATGCGCCTCAATCCGGCGGCGCTCGGCCCAGCCATAGGCGTCGTCGTGATGGCCGACATAGGCAACCAGCACGCTCTCGCTGGTTTTATGGATAATCAGCCGTATATCGCGGTTGACGCGGGCGGACCAGAAATTCTGGTCCTTGCTTTTATCAATTCGGTGCAGTTGCAGCCCGTTGCCGGTGGGGTCCATCTGCAAATCGAACACGCTGGCCTTCACCGCCTTCTGGTCCAGGCCAGACAGGCGGTTGAACGAGGCGGTAAAGCTTTCGGCGATGAGAAAGTTCACGGCCCTACACCCCGAATATTTTCATCACTTCATCGCCGAAATGGTTGATGACCTTCACCGCGATGCGCCCGCGCGCCGGGCGCGGGAACGGACGGGAGGTGTCGGCATACAGTGTTGCCCAGGCATCCTCGTCGATTTCGGCTTGCAAGGCGGTTTTCAGGCTCTTGTACGGATCGTTGGCGCCGAGGAAATAGGCGTGGCGGACGAAGAAGCTTTCCTCATTATAATCGGTGTCGATGAACCAGGCGGCGATACCTTTTGTGTCGTTGGAGCGGATATCGCCGGTGTTGGGGTCGAACACATCGACGCCGTTGACCTTCACGCGGATTTCTGCACTGCCATCGTCGAGAATTTCGACATCCGGCTCGCCGAACACGACAAACATGTTGCCGCGCCCGGTGTTTTTCAGCTCGGCGGACATGTGCATGTCCGGGTTGATGCGGGCTTTGAGGATTTTCAAGCTGCCGAGACTCCCCAACTCGGTGGAATGGGCATCAAAGTTGAAGGCGCAGGCGATCAGCACGTCAAACCGCGCATCCACCGCCTCGCGCGCGGCGGCGACGATGTCCTGCCGGCCCACCGTGCCATATTCCGGGCCGATGAGGATGGCGGCGCGGCGTTCGGGGCCGTTTTCACCCTCGATGAAAATGCCGCTGGCGCCGATATAGTTGCCGGGCCAGGGGGTGAGGCTCTCGAAGGTAATGCGGTCGTTTTTCTGCTCCTGTTTCACGCCTTCTGATTTGAGATAGTCGATGACGATGGCGGAGAAATCCTGTCCCGCCTGGGACGCATCAACGGGTTTGGCATCACCGAGCAGTTCGTCCTCGCTGGCGGGCAGCACGCGGTGTGGCGAGAGGCTCTCCACTGTGAACGGCCCGGCCACCCGCACGCGGGCATTGTCGGTGTAGGGTTTGTCGTACAGAAATTCCACATCGGCGCGGGCGGCGATGCTGGCATCGATCTCGCGCTGGCGGGCGATGCGCGCCTCCCACCATTGCTCGTGCGCCGCGCGCGCGGCTTGGCTCCATGAAGGATCAACCTCTCGAGGAATTTCCCATTCGGCATATCCCTCCCCACTTCGGGGGAGGGAAGCGTTGAGCGTGGCGCGCAGCGGCTCCAGCACCGCCTGAAATTTTTCCCAGATGTCGTCGATCAACTTGTTGTTGGCGATGGATTTGAGGGTGATGTGGGGCACGCGCTCATAAACAAAACCCTGGCGGATGTCGTTATGCAGCGGCGTGTCAGCGGGCGGGCGTTTGGTCAGCTCGGCTTCTTTGGCGCGGCCTTCCCGGCTGTCCGCCAGCAGATACCACGGGTAGCGCGCTGCCATCAGGCGGGTGCGGGCCAAAGCGAGGGCGACCCGGCTCGTGTCCATGGTAATCCAGCGCCTTCCCCATTGCTCGGCGACGTAAGCGGTTGTGCCGGAGCCGCAAGTGGGGTCGAGCACGAGGTCGCCAGGGTCGGTGGCCATAAGAATACAGCGTTGCACGAGGTCTGTATTCGTTTGGACAACATAGACAGGCGCGTTTTGGCCGAGAAAACCGTCCCAGAGATTGCCGATAGCGGTTAAACTACTTTCGTGCAGATAGCGTAGGTGCCGCAGTGAATTTCCAATTACGATGATACGATTGGTTTTTAGTGCCCGTTCAAGCTGAGGCTTAGTCGTACCCCACCAACGGCTTCCTGAACTGAATTTGCGGCCTACATGCTCAACTTCGTATTTTGCTCCCGGTCCTGGTTTCGTTAGAGAAACGTCTTGACCTAGTAGTGCATTTTCGGGCAGTAAGGCGCCATCTCGTTCGAATTCGGTGCGCCTGCGTCGCTCGCCTGACGGTAAGATGACCCATGGAAAGTTAGGATCATTGCTTTCAGATTTGAGCATGAATAGCTGTCGATATTTAACTTGGTCGGAACGTCTCGCGTACCAGATAATATAATCGAGACGAGCCGGCATTCTTCCGCTCGCCGATAAACCAGTCGCACCCTTGGTGATGGCTATAAGTGATAGGAAATTGTCCTCTCCAAACACCTCATCCATTACCGCCCTAACGCGGTGCACGTTTTCATCGCCAATCTGGACAAAAATCGAGCCGCTTTCGGTCAGCAAATCGCGCATCACCGTCAGGCGATCGCGCAGATTAGGTAAGATAGGAGTGAACACCATCCTTCCATGTGTCACGGAAGGCTTTCACCTGTTCCGGTTCGCGTGAAATATCGGTCTGTTTGCCGTCTTTCACATCGCGCGACTGGGTGGAAACCTGCCAGTTGGAATTGAATTTAATTCCGTAAGGCGGGTCAAAATAAATGCATTGCACCTTGCCCTTCAGGCTCTCGCGCTCCGCGAGGCTGGCCATGACCTGGAGGGAATCACCCAGGATCATGCGGTTCGACCAGTGCTGGTCGTGCTGATAGAATTCGGCACGCTGCTCCGGCGTGATGCCGTTGAAATCGGCGAACAGGTCTGGCGAGTCGGTCTCGGCCTCGCGTTTTTGCGCGGTGCGGCGCTTAAGGTCGTCGATGATCGCTTTCGGGTGGATTTTTTCCTGAATATAGAGCGGCGGCACGTTGACGACGAGGTCGGACCAGTCCTGCCTGTCCTTGCCGCGCCAGACGAGTTGCGCGTCGGACAAGGTGAGCGTGCCGGTTCGCGCCAGTGTGGCCATCTGCTCATCGGTGATGGTGATGCGCGCACCATTCCAGATTAGCTCAGGGGCACGCGGCTCCTCCTCCGTTCGCGTTTCGCCCTCGGCCAAGGGCCGGGCGCGCTCGTTTGTGGATTGGCACGGGATCAAGCCCCTGGCGGCTGATCTGGAGGCCCAACGCGTCGCGATCATGGGCAGTATCGCCAGGGATGATCCGCAGGAAGCGCTCGACCTGCTATGGCGCTTCATGGCGTTGGCCAACCCGGTGTTCGCGCGCTGCGATGACAGCAACGGTATCATCAGCCCGATTTTTCATCAGGCTTGCGAAGACCTTGGCGTTGTCGCCGTGCTGGCCAAGGCCTCTCCGGTAACGCTGGCGGACCAGGCCTTTGATGCGCTGGTGGTGAATGATTACGGCCAGTTCGACGGGCTGATTTCCGCTTTGGCCAAGGCGCTGGGGCCAGAAGGGCTGGGGCGTTTGAAGCAACTCATGATCGACCTCTCGAACCGTCCGGTGGAAAAGCGAGCCGCGAAGGACCGCGTCAGGATCGGCTATGGCTCCTCCGGGCCGATTTATGAGGACGAGATCGCTGAGAGATCTCGCGTCGGCACTGTGAAACTGGCCTTGCAGGAGATTGCCGATGCGCAGGGCGATGTTGACGCCTTCATCGCCCAATATGAGGCGGACACCCGTACGGTGCCCAAGATTGCAGCCGGGATTGCCCTGCGTCTTCTGGCGGCTGGCCGGGCGGATGAAGCCTGGACGGCGATCGAGGCTGCCGCCCCGCGCAAATCACGAGGCTGGGACTGGCCGGATTTTGACTGGGAAGATGCCAGGATCGAGGTGCTCGAAGCATTGGGACGCGCCGATAATGCCCAGGCGGCCAGATGGCGCTGTTTTGAGCGCTCGCTCTCGACCCGGCACTTGCGGGATTATCTCAAGAAATTGCCGGATTTCGAGGATGTCGAGGCCGAGGAAAAGGCGCTCGATTACGCGCGGAATTCGACTAATCTCAGTGATGCTCTGTATTTTCTGGTCTCCTGGCCGGAGCTGAACCGCGCGGCGGCGCTGGTAACGCAGCGGTACAAAGAACTTGATGGTGACCAATATGAAATTCTCACCCGTGCCGCGGATGCGCTCGCGGCCAAACATCCGCTGGCGGCGATCCTGGTGCTGCGGGCGATGATTGATTTTTCCCTGACCAAGAATCGTACCAGCCGGTACAAACACGCCGCGCGGCATTTGCGGGATTGCGAGAGCTTGGCGTCGGCGGTAGCGGATTTTGGCACCCATGAGCGGCATGAGGCCTATGTCGCGCGGCTGCGCCTGGAGCATGGGCGGAAGAGTTCGTTCTGGGGTTTGCTTGTGTAACTGAGGAAGAACGATGGCGAAAGCTCATTTCACCATCGTCCTGCTCCCCGTTTATGGTGTGCCTTGCCGCTGTTCTCCTGTGCCGCGGTGGTTCCAGCCGCGCTCAGCGCCCGACCGTGGCCATGAGATGCGCGGGATAGCGTTCGCCCTCGATCTGGATTTTGATCGACGCGGTTTCGATCTCTGTCAGGTCGGCGGGTGTAAGAAGCAGATTTGCAGCACCGAGATTTTCCTCCAGCCGGTGCAGCTTGGTGGTGCCGGGAATGGGCGCGATCCAGGGGTTTTGCGCCAGCAGCCAGGCCAGCGCCACTTGCGCCGGCGTGGCGTTGTGCCGTGCGGCGATGGATTTGAGCAATTCCACCAGCGCCATGTTGGCCGTCATGGCTTCGGGCGTGAAGCGCGGCAGGTTGCGGCGGAAATCATTCTCGTTCAGCGTCGTGTCCTTGTTCATGGCCCCGGTGAGAAACCCCTTGCCGAGCGGGCTATAGGGTACGAGCCCAATGCCCAGTTCCTCGCAGGCCGCCAGAATGCCATTCGTCTCGGGCCCGCGCGTCCAGAGCGAATATTCGTTTTGCAGCGCGCTCACCTCCTGCACGGCATGAGCGCGGCGCCCGGTTTGCGCGCCCAGCTCCGAGAGGCCGAAATGCTTCACCTTGCCCTCGATGGCACCACGGCCCGACCCGCGCGGTCCCGCAATTCAGGCACGCATCGCCCGCCAGCGCCCCGACTCCGGCGTCCATTTCATGCGGGACATGATCCATCTCGGCCTCGTCAGGGCTGGAAGTTTGCGATAGGTCGCGGGACATGAAGGAACCAGCCGATGGCCTATAGCATCAAGGAGATTTTCCACACACTGCAGGGCGAGGGCCGCAATGCCGGCCGCGCGGCGGTATTCTGCCGCTTCGCCGGCTGCAATCTCTGGTCCGGGCGCGAAGCCGACCGCGCGGCCGCGACCTGCCGCTTCTGCGACACCGATTTCGTCGGCACGGACGGGCAGGGCGGCGGCAAATTCACCGACGCCGCCTTGCTCGCCCAGGCGATCCGCGCCGCCTGGCCAACCCCGGCAATGGATCACGCTCTCGTCGTCCTCACCGGCGGCGAGCCCTTGCTCCAGCTCGATTCCGCGCTGATCGCCGCCCTTCACCGACACCGCTTCGAAATCGCGGTCGAGACCAACGGCACCATCGCCCCGCCGCCCGGCATCGACTGGCTCTGCGTCAGCCCGAAAGCCGGCGCCGATCTCATCGTCACCCAGGGCTCCGAACTCAAGCTGGTCTATCCGCAACAAGGCGCCGAGCCCGATCGCTTCGAATCGCTCGATTTCGCCCATTTCCTCCTGCAGCCGATGGACGGGCCGGACCGCGCGGCCAATACCGAGGCCGCCATCGCCTATTGCAAAACCCATCCGCGCTGGCGCCTGTCGATGCAGACCCACAAATATCTCGGCATTCCATAATGTTCGAACTCACCAAGGATTTCCGCTTCGAGGCTGCGCACACGCTGGACCGCCGGATCGACGCCGAACCCAGCCGGCGCATCCATGGCCATTCCTACCGCGCGGAGGTTTCGCTGCGCGGCGCGCCCGATTCGCACGGCATGGTGATGGATTTCGGCCTGTTCGGCGCCGAGCTCGCCCGGCTGCGCGACCGGCTGGACCATCGCTTTCTCGACGACATCGAAACAATCGGCCCCGCGACGCTGGAAAATCTCTGCCTCTTCATCTGGCGCAGCCTCGCGCCCGCCTGCCCGAATCTGGCGCGCGTCGCCGTCTTCCGCGACAGCGAGGGCGAATCCTGCGCCTATACCGGACCGGAGACCTGACCATGCCAACAAAAACCCATCGATTTCGGCTGCCTCCATCTGGTCAGACGCAAAGTCGGCACGCGGCTGTGCCTTCTGCTTTCTGTTTCCTGGCCGGCCAGAGGATCAGCCAATATCGGCACAAAGTCACCCATCATCCGACGGAGCAAATCAACCAAGCTGATTTTTACGCGCATGCCTTCTGGGGTCTGGTTCGTTCATGATGGGCTTCATGATGCGCAACACGCCTTTGCCGCCGATGTTTTGAAGCGGGAAATAGACCTCGTGTGTTTGTGGATCGACAGCCACGGAATGCGCTTCGCCGGCAAGGTAGTTGCGGCCGAGCAGATGCAA
>NZ_JAKGBZ010000052.1 GCF_021556475.1 Acidiphilium iwatense
TCACCTTCACGATCATCTCGGCACGCGCAAACACAGCCTCCGCATCCGGCGCAATCTCCGCCCCAGCCTTCACATAGGCCGCATCGTCCATCCCGATCCCCTCGCCCGCACCGCTCTCCACCAGAACCGAATGCCCATGCGCCCGCAACTCCCGTACCGACGCAGGCGTCAGCCCAACACGATACTCATGGTTCTTGATCTCCCGAGATACGCCGATCAGCATGGTGATTTTCCTTTCCCGTCCGGCACGTGCCGTTTAGAATATTCATCACCTTCTACAAACATGACTTGCCCTGTGCAAGATAATTTCGTGACCGCGAGACGATTTTTGGGCAATGGGGCGGCATTCCTGCCCATTTCGTCGCCAGATCGAAGAAATTCACCGAAAGCCGCCCAAAGCCGCGTTGATTATTCTTGACGATTCGAAAATCTTTGGCGATGCTTGGCGCAACGGGAGCAAAACCAGCACGAACTGCGTGTCTCAGGCCAGCCGGGATCGGCGGGCCAGACGCTGGAGAAATAGAATGCGCGCGACGTCGACAGAAACCGAAACGACAATGAGATTGATGTTACCGACCGAGGCTTGCAGCACATGACGGGTCAGGCAATCCTGTCGCGCATGAGCATGACGAACCCGCCCATGACGACACAGCCGCTCACCCAAGCCGAACGCGGCGCGATCGCCTTGGAGGGAATCAGCCGGGTCTTCGGCGGCGGGGTGGTCGCGGTGGACGGCATCGACCTGACCATCAAGCCCGGTGAGTTCTTCACCCTGCTCGGCCCCTCCGGTTGCGGCAAAACGACATTGCTCCGCATGATCGCCGGGTTCGAGACACCCGATTCGGGCCGCATCCTCATCTCGGGACGAGAAATGCAATCGGTGCCCCCGCATAAGCGCGCGGTGAACACGGTCTTTCAATCATACGCGCTGTTCCCGCATCTGACCGTTGCCGAAAATATCGGCTTCGGGCTCAGAATGCGCGGCATCGCCAAGGCGGAACGAAAAGACCGGGTCGAGCGGATCATGGCATTGCTGCAAATCGGCGGCTTCGCCGATCGCAACCCCGCGCAACTTTCCGGCGGCCAGCGCCAGCGCGTCGCCCTTGCCCGTGCCCTGGTCAACGAACCCGAGGTCGTGCTGCTCGACGAACCGCTTTCGGCATTGGATGCGAAGCTGCGGGCCGAATTGCAGCTCGAGTTGATGCGGATGCAGAAACGCCTTGGCATGACCTTCATCTTCGTCACCCACGACCAGCACGAAGCACTGGTGATGAGCGACCGGATCGCGGTGATGGAACGCGGCAAGCTGCTCCAGGTCGGCCCGGTGCTCGATGTCTACGAACAGCCGCGCAACGTCTTCGTTGCGGAGTTCCTTGGCCTTTCCAACATCTGGCCCATCAGACCTACCGGCACCGACAGCGCGGATACCCCGATCGGTGCTCTGAAAATCACGGCATCCATCGGTACTCAGCGCACCGCGATGATCCGCCCGGAAAAAATCTGGATATTCAACGAAGCCAATACGCCGCGGGATCGCCCCAACGTGTTTCCCGGCACGGTGTGCGAGGCCGTCTATATGGGTGCCTCCACGCAATACCGCATCGAGATCCCTAACGGCCAATTCCTGCTGGCACTCGACACCAACAATGCCGCGGCGGAGCGCAGTTGGCGGCCCGGCGAGCCGGTCGCCGTCGAGTTGAAGCCGGACAACATCATGCTGATCGACGGATGACCCGGAAAATCGCATGTCAACACTAACGGAAGTGCCTATTCTGCGTGGCACCGCCGAACGTGCGGAGCGGATGGCGCGTGCATTCCGGCTCTGGATCACCGCCGGTCCCGGTCTCGGCTGGATCGTAGTCTTCCTGATCCTGCCCAGCGCGATCCTGCTCGCCATCGGTTTCTTCTCGATCGGCAATTACGGCAACCCGCGTCTGCCCTTGACGCTGGAGCCGTTCCGCGAGGTCGCCGGTTACTCGATTCTCGGCTGGAGTCCTGCCAATATCACGACCATCCTGCGTTCGCTGGTCCAGGCCGTCTCGGCCGCTGGACTGACCATCCTGCTCGCCTATCCGGTGGTGTTTTTCATCACCGCCCAGCCGATCGCATTGCGACCGTTACTGTTGCTGTTCGTCGTGTTGCCGTCATGGACCAACCAGGTGGTACGAACCTATGCCTGGATGGAGCTGCTCGGCCCCGGCTCCGGCTTGTCGCATCTCGCCCAGACGATCGGCTTCATCCCGCATCACCTCGGCCTGCTGCCCGGTATTTTCGCGATGCAAGTCGGCCTGACCTACAACTACCTGCCCTACATGGTCGTGCCGCTCTACGCCGCCGCGGAAAAGCTCGACTGGACGCTGGTGGAAGCCGGACGCGATCTTTACGCTTCCGGCACGAAACTGTTCTGGAGCGCGGTCTTTCCGCAAACGATTCCGGGTTTGCTTTCGGGCATCATCCTGGTCGCGATTCCCGCTTTCGGCGACTATGTCGTGCCCATGCTGCTCGGCGGCGGCAAGTCGATGATGATCGGCTCGCTGATCGCCGCCCAGTTCCTCAACACGCCGAACTGGCCCTATGGCGCAGCACTCACCATTTTCATGCTCATCTTCACCTGCGGCGGTCTGATCGTATTCCGGGTCATGACCAAACGCCTCGGCGGTTCCGAAGGGACCATGATGTGAGCCAGCATCTCGCAAAACCAGTGCGCCGCGCCTTGTTTGCCGCCAGCATGCCGGTCTACCTGCTGCTCTACGCGCCACTGGCGCTGATCGCGGTATTTTCCTTCGCGCCCGCGCCCGGCGGCGTTGCCGCCAGCGGCTTCTGGTATGCGGAACTGCTGCATTCGCCGGGCGTTCTCGCCGCATTCCGTCGCTCGCTCACTCTCGCTCTCGGCTCCTCGATCCTCGGCACCGTTCTTGGAACCTTGATGGGCTTCGGCCTGAGCCGCTTCCGCACCGGCGCGAAGGGCGGCTTTGCCGCTGCCCTTCCAAGCCTGATCATCTACACGCCGATCATCATGCCGAGTCTGGTTTTCGGCATCTCTGAACTGATCTTCTTCAATCTTGTCCACCGCGCCACCGGGTTTCTGGCCGCCGGGCTGCTCACCATGGGCATCGCCCATGTGACGTTCCAGGCGCCCTACGTGGCCCTCGTGGTGTTTGCGCGCATGGCCGGGCTCGATCCCAATTTGTTCGAAGCCTCGCACGATCTCTACGCCGATGCGCGGCAATCCTTCCTGCATCTGACGATTCCGGTGATCCGCCCGGCAATCATCGGCGGGTTTCTGCTCGCCTTCACCCTTTCGATCGACGATTTCACCATCAGCTATTTCACCGCCGGGCCGGGCAGCACGACCTTGCCGATCTACATCTACAGCGCGGTCGCGCGCAAAGGCATCGCCCCCGATATCAACGCCCTGGCAACGCTGATGATCGCGACCGTCATCGGCATCGGCCTGCTGCAATATGTCTTCACCCGTCACCGCGAACGCCGCCCCATGCCACGAGTCGGCGACTGACACGGCTACACTCGGATTAACCACAACAGGAGGCTAGAAATGAAAAGTCTTTGTTCCGGCTTGACCAGAATAGCCCTCACCGCCGCGTTTCTCGGCGGTTTCCTCGGATTGCCGCCGCCGGCACAGGCCGCCGGCAAAACCCTCTACCTGTTCAACTGGCAGGACTACATCGGTAAAGGCCTGCTCAAGAAATACGAAGCCCATTGCGGCTGCAAGGTCGTGCAGACCTATTACGATTCCAATGCCGCCCTTGCCGCAAAGCTGAAGGCGGGCGGCGATTCGCAATTCGATGTCGTTGTGCCGTCGAGCTATTACGTTCCGCAACTCGTTCACGAAGGGCTGATCCGCAAACTCGACAAGAAGGAAATCCCAAACTTCCGCAACCTGATCGCGCGGTTCAAGGACCCGACATACGATCCGCACGACGCCCACTCGATGCCTTATCAATGGGGCACCACCGGCATCGGCTATCTCAAGACCAAGGTTTCCAACCTGCCGGAAAGCTGGGCCGTGCTGTTCAACCCGAAACTGAACCCCTCCTATCCGTTCGTGCTCATGGCCGGATCGGGGCGCGACACCATCGGCGCCGCCTGCGCCTATCTCGGCTACGGTTTCACCTGCAACAAGAAAAGCCAGTGGATCAAGGCGGCGAAACTCGTCGAAAAAACCGAGAAGCGGAAGAACTTTACCGGCTTCGTCGATGGCGATCCGGTAACAGGCGAGATCAAGAAAGGCACCATCGCGATCGGCATGACGTTCAATGGCCAAGTCGCCGAATGCTATGACGACAAGAGCTGCCTGAATACAGGCTATCTCCTGCCGAAACAGGGTACCGAAATCTGGGTCGATACCATGGCGGTCCCGACTCACGCGCCTGACCCGAAATTGGCCTATGACTTCATCAACTTCATCCTCTCGGCGAAGGCGGGTGCCGAATTGTCGAACTTCAATCTCTATGGCAGCCCAAACGCCGCATCCGAACCGATGCTGGTAGCTGCCATGAAGACGCCTCTGGTCACGCCCACCTCCGCACAGATGAAATATCTGTACTTCCTGCCGCCGCTCGCGGGCAAGAAACTCCAGGAATTCAACGCGATCTGGACCGCGGTTCGCCAGCATTGATTTACTAACGGCGCGCCCATCCTGGGCGCGCCGATCATTTTTGAGGCTTTCATGACCGACCTGACCGAATGGTTCAACGAACACCGCATCACCGAGGTCGAGTGCCTGGTGCCGGACATTACCGGCATTCCGCGCGGCAAGATCATGCCCGCGCAGAAATTCCACCAGGGCGGCGCACCGCGCCTGCCCGAAAGCATTTTCATCCAATCGGTGACCGGCGAATATCCCGAAGACCCTGACGATGTGCTGACCGACCCCGCCATTATCGATGTCAAGCTGATCCCCGACCCATCGACGGTGCGACTGGTACCCTGGGCGCACGAACCCACCGCGCAGATCATCCACGATTGCCAATATGCCAACGGACGACCAGTGCCGATCGCGCCGCGCCAGGTCTTGCGCCAGGTGCTCGCACTTTACGCCGAACGCGGCTGGAAGCCGGTGCTCGCCCCGGAACTCGAATTCTATCTCGTCGGACGCAATACCGATCCTGACTATCCGTTGGTTCCGCCGATCGGCCGGTCCGGCCGGCAGGAAACCGGACGGCAATCCTACTCGATCGACGCGGTCAACGAATTCGACCCGCTCTTCGAGGAAATGTACGATTTCTGTGAAATCCAGGAACTCGATCTCGATACGCTGATCCACGAGGAGGGGGCGGCACAGGTCGAGATCAACTTCCTGCACGGCGATCCGCTGAGCCGCGCCGACCAGGTCTTTCTGTTCAAGCGCACGGTGCGCGAAGTCGCTCTCCGACACGACATTTACGCGACGTTCATGGCCAAGCCGATGGGCCAGGAACCGGGAAGTGCGATGCATGTGCATCAAAGCGTTGTCGATGCCGAAACCGGCGAGAATCTGTTCGCCGACCACGACGGTAAACCGAGCGCGCTATTCCTGTCCTTCATCGGCGGAATGCAGAAATATATCCCCGCGATCATGCCGATCTTCGCGCCGAACGTGAATTCCTATCGCCGGCTCACGCGGTTTTCGAATGCGCCGATCAACCTGCAATGGGGGCACGACAACCGTACTTGCGGCCTGCGGGTGCCATTCGGCGAACCTTCCGCGATGCGCGTGGAAAACCGGGTGCCGGGCGCCGACGCAAACCCCTATCTTGCATTCGCGGCCTCACTCGCCTGCGGTTATCTCGGCATGATCGAAGGCTTGCAGGCAACCCATCCGTTCCGCGGCTCCGCCTATTCGCAACCCTACACCCTGCCGCGCGAATTGTCCCACGCGCTTGAAATCATGGAGCAGAACAAACCGCTGATCGATATTCTCGGCGACAAGCTGGTCGAGGTTTTCGTTGCGGTGAAGCGTCTGGAATACGAAACCTATCTGCGCGTCATCAGTTCCTGGGAGCGCGAACATCTTCTGCTGAACGTCTGATCCTCCCATGGCATTGTCGAACTATTACGAGGCAACGGCACGGTTGCCCGCGACCACCGCGTCGCTCAAGGGCGATATCCGCTGCGATGTCGCTGTTCTCGGCGCCGGCATGACCGGCTGTTCCGCGGCACTGCATCTCGCCGAACGCGGCTATCGCGTCGCTGTGCTCGAAGCCGAGCGGATCGGCTTCGGTGCCTCGGGGCGCAACGGTGGTCAGGCGCTGCCCGGCTTCGCCGCGGATCAGGTGAAGGTGCGGCGGATCATGGGCGAAGCGGTCGCGAAGCGTCTCTGGGATCTCTCCATGGAGGCCGTCGATCTTCTGCACGCGCAGATCACCCGCTTCGCCATCCCGTGCGATCCCAAGCGCGGCTATCTGCATGTCGCGGTGAAGGACCGGCAGGTTCGCGAACTCGAAGCCTGGATCGACGAACTCGAAGCACTTGGCACGCCGGGCTTTGCGCTTCTGCGCGGCGCCGAACTTCAGTCACGCCTGCCAAGCCCGCGCTACAAAGCGGCGCTCTACGATCCAGTCGCCGGCCATATTCACCCGCTCAACTACACACTCGGCCTCGGCCATGCCGCAATAGCGGCGGGCGCACAAATCTTCACTGGAACCCGAGTCCAAAAAATCGAACCTGGCAACGGGGTGCGGCTGAAAACACCCGGCGGCACCGTCACCGCCGATTTCCTGCTCATCTGCGGCAACGCCTATCTCGGCGATCTGGTCCGGCCGATCGCGGGTTATGTAATGCCGGTCGGCACCTATATCGTCGCGACCGAGCCGCGCGACGATATTCCGTTGCTGATTCCCGGCAACGAGGCAGTCGCCGATCTCAACTTCGTGCTCGACTATTTCCGCCGCAGCGCTGATAATCGGATGTTATTCGGCGGCCGGGTGTCCTATTCGACCCTGCCGCCGCCCAATCTCGCGGCTTCGATGCTCGCGCGCGCGCGCCGGGCTTTCCCACAACTTGCCGATGCACGCGCCGATTACGCGTGGGGCGGCAATGTCGCGATCACCCATAACCGGCTGCCGCATTTCGGTCGGCTCGGTCGTAACATCCTGTTCGCGCAGGGCTTCTCAGGCCACGGTGTCGCCCTCACCGGCTTCACCGGCAAGCTGCTCGCCGAGGCAGTCGCCGGGCAGGCGGAACGGTTCGACGTGTTCACCCGGATACCGCACGCACGCTTCCCCGGCGGTTCGCTGCTGCGAATGCCGACCCTGGTTCTGGCGACAAGCTGGTTTCGCCTGCGCGACATGCTGTGAATGGGCTTGTCGCGGGCCACCATCCGCCTTGTCACGGTCGTGAGCCTCGGTGTCATGGTTCTGATTGCGGCCGCCTGGTGCCGTAGTGGCGAATATGATGAATATTACAGCATCTTTCTGATCGCCGGCCAGCCACGCCCAGACTGGCCCACCGGGCCATTCACCGTCGCCGTCGCCCAAAAATTCTACCACGGCCACGCCTCGTTCGGTCAGATCGCGCGCGATCTCCGGCACGGAGACGTGCATCCGCCGCTGTATTTCTGGTTGCTTGCGCTCTGGCGCGACACCTTCGGCACGGCGCTGTTCCGGTTGCGGTTGTTGTCGGTGCTATGCACCATGTGTTCGCTCTGCCTTGTCGCGTGCATCGCACGGCGAATCGGTGCGGCCCCTGCCCTTGCCGTGACGATCACACTGCTCAGCTATGGTTTCGCCTATACCGGCATCATCGCGCGCGATTTCGCCCTCGCCGGCGCATTTTCCTTGGCCGGGGTTCTGCTTCTGATCGAAGCCGAGCGGATCTCGAAACCTGCTTGGGCATTCGCCGGCGGAATCGCTCTCGGCGCCGCCTGCTTCACCAATTATCTGGCGTGTTTCACCACGATCGCTTTTCTCGGCTGGATTGCCACCGTCGGATGGCGCCGCAAATCCGTCTGGCTTTCGTCATGGTTCGGCGCCGCGCTGTTCATTCCGGCCGGACTCTGGTTCTTTCTTGCCCAAAAGGGGACACGCAAGGGCCAGTTCATGCCGTTTCATCTGCCGCACGCCTTGGTTTTGCTCGCGCGTGATCAGGCGGGAGCCATTCTCGGTGCCCTGCCGCGCTACGTGCCCTCGCCTTGGTCGCATATCGTCGAAGCTGCTCTCGCGCTCCTTCTCGCTTATTTTGTGATTTTAATCGTCATTCGTGGCCTGCCCTGCATAACCGACCGTTATCGCACTCTCGTGATCGCCGGTATCATCGCTCCACCACTCGGCCTGTTCGCTTTGGGGATCGGGTTCGACACCACGCCGGTCGAAATGCGCTATCTCTGGCTCGGACTGCCCTATATCGGATTGGCGCTCGCCACCGCGCTCAAGGACCGGCGCAGAACGACGGCATTTCTCCTCGCCGTGCAGAGCGCCGCGATCATCGGCCTCGCGATCGCGCCGCAAACCATGCAGCCGGGCGCACGCACGGCTCACGCGGCAGCGAAACTCGGCACTCCGGCAACGCTTGTTTTGATTCCCTTCGGCAATGACGGCGTGGGCATTCCCGGCCCGTTCATCGCCGCCTTACCTCACACCACGCACATCATGGTCGTGCGCGCAATGAACCAGGCCGTTCTCGGTGACACCTCCAGCTATCGGCGCGTAGTGATCGCGCGGATCGAAGTGGACAATACCAGCCGCGCGCTGGTCCCGGCACTCGACACGCTGTTCAAAACCGCGCCATGCTGGCAATCTGGTTCCGCGCGGCGCGACATCGCCGTTTTCACCAATCTCTGCCGGAACCGTCATGGTTGAGTTTTTCCCTGGTTTCACCGAACACCACGCCGATATCGGCGGCGGACGCTTTTTTCGCCTGCGCCGCGCCGGATCGGGCCCCGCTCTGCTGATGCTGCACGGGATGCCGCAAACCCATGCCATGTGGCATCGGCTCGCGCCCGCATTCGCCGAAAATTTCACCGTCATCTGCCCGGACATCACCGGCTACGGCTTCAGCTACAAGCCACCGGCCACACAGGATCACGCGCCCTACGCCAAGCGCGCGATGGCGCGGGACATGGCCGATCTGATGGATCATCTCGGCATCGATCGCTTCGCGCTGGTCGGGCACGATCGCGGGGCGCGGGTTTCGCACCGGCTCGCCCTCGACCACCCGGAACGCGTCGAGCGCCTCGCTTTGCTCGACATCATCCCGACCATCGAACATTTCGAGCGCACCGACATGCGCTTCGCGATGGGCTATTATCACTGGTTTTTCCTGGCCCAGCCGGCGCCGTTCCCGGAGGAACTGATCAATCTCGACGCCGGGCGCTGGCTGCTCGCGCAGAGCGCGCGGCACAACACCGAAAACACCATTTTCGCCGAAGCGGCATTCGCGGATTATCTTGCCGCCGTCGCCGATCCCGCCACGGTCACCGCCATGTGCGAGGATTATCGTGCCGCCGCCGGCATCGATCTCGACCACGACCGCGTAAGCCGCGCCCAAGGACGTAAAATCGCCTGTCCCGCGCTGGTTCTCTGGGGTGATCGCGGCCTGGTCGGCACCTTGTACGATCCGCTCGCCATCTGGCGCTTCTATTGCACCAATACCCTCGACGGTCAGCCGATCAGCTCCGGCCACTATCTGGCCGAGGAAGCACCGGAGGCGACGCTCGCCGCACTCCGGCCGTTCTTGTCAGGCCGTTAGCGCGACCGGCTCAGTACGCGCACGCTTGACCAGCAGCTTGTTGAGCGCGTGGATATAGGCGCGAGCCGCAGCCACGATCGTATCGGTATCCGCACCCTGGCCATCGACCAGCTTGCCGCTCTCCTCCAGCCGCACGCCGCACCGCGCCTGAGCATCGGTGCCTTCGGTGACCGCGCCAACGGTGAACAGGCGCAACTCCGCCTCGTGTGGAAAAATTGCATGGATCGCGTTGAATGTCGCGTCTACCGGCCCGTCGCCATGTGCCTCGGCGCTCCGCGTCTCGCCATCGACCTCGAGTTCCAGGATCGCGCGCGGCTTGGACTTCGACCCAGCCCAGACTTCGAGCGAGACGAAGCGGATGCGCAGATGGTCGCGCACCACCGTCTCGTCGAACAAAGCGGCGATATCCTCGTCATAGACAAGCTTCTTGCGGTCGGCGAGATCCTTGAAGCGGCGGAACGCATCGTTCAGCGCGTTGTCGCCCACGTCGCCATAACCAAGCGCGCGCAATTTGTCGCGGAACGCCGCGCGGCCGGAATGCTTGCCCATCACCAGGCTGGTCTTCTGCCAGCCTACGCTTTCCGGCGTCATGATCTCGTAGGTCGCGGCATTCTTCAGCACCCCGTCCTGATGGATGCCGCTCTCATGGGCGAAGGCATTGCGCCCGACGATCGCCTTGTTCGGCTGAACGTCGAATCCGGTAATAGTCGAGAGCAATTTCGAAGTGCGCAGAATCCGCGTCGTCTCGATCCCGTTGCGATAGGGCGCGGCATCCGGCCGGGTGCGGATCGCCATCACCACTTCCTCCAGCGCCGCATTGCCCGCCCGTTCGCCGATGCCATTGATCGTGCACTCGATCTGCCGCACCCCGGCGCGCACCGCCGCCAGCGTATTGGCCACCGCGAGCCCGAGATCGTTATGGCAATGGGTGGAGAAAATCACTCCGTCCGCACCTGGCACCCGCTCGCGCAGCATGGTGAAAATGCGCTCGATATCCTCCGGCACCGCATAGCCGACCGTGTCGGGAATGTTGATCGTGGTCGCACCGGCCTTGATCGCGGCCTCGACGCAGCGGCACAGAAAATCGGCGTCGGTGCGGCTGCCATCCTCGGCCGACCATTCCACGTCGTCGGTGAAATCGCGCGCAAGCGCGACCGAGCGGGTCACCGCCTCCAGCACCGCTTCCGGCTCCATGCGGAGCTTGTATTTCATGTGCAGCGGGCTGGTGGAGATGAAGGTGTGGATGCGCTTGCGCTCCGCCGGCTTCACCGCTTCCGCCGCGCGCAGAATATCCTCGCGCCCCGACCGTGCGAGACCGGCGATCACCGGGCCTTTCACCGTTTCGGCGATATGGCGGACGCTTTCGAAATCGCCCTGGCTCGCGATCGGAAACCCGGCCTCGATCACATCGACGCCGAGTTCGGCCAGCGCCTCGGCCATGCGCAGCTTTTCGTCGAGATTCATCGAAAAGCCGGGCGATTGCTCGCCATCGCGCAGCGTGGTGTCGAAGATAATGACGCGATCCCGATCGATCGCGCCGAAATTGGGATGATTGATGGTCGTGCTGGTGGTCATGGAAAACTCGCTTCGCTGTCTAAACCGGAGGCCGCCTGATCCAATCCCCTGCGCGCGCCGGCATTCGGCCGGCAGTTACGCCCAGGGGCCGATAAGTCGAAGCGCGAGCGAATCATGGGCGTGCGGAAGCAAGCCCGCACCGGCGGCAAACAGATCGTTTAGAGCGATCGTGGCACACATGCGGTCTGATTAGCACCGGCCGGCAGCCCGGCGCAAGCCAAAGCCGCCGAGCCTATCGTTGCCCCGCCAGGGCGGCGAGCGCCGCTTCATCCTGCCCGATCCTCCGGCCCTCGACATGGCTGACCGGGCGCAAACCGAGCGCATTGCCGAGGCAGAGCGCGTCCGCCTCGAACAGCCAATCCGGCTCCAGGGTCGCCTCGCGCACGAGCCCGGCTTCGAGAAGCACCGCGCGGCGAATGCCGGGCAACGCCCCGTCGGCGACATATGGCGTGAGCCAGGCGCCGTTTCGGCACAGAAACACCGTGGCGGCGCTCGATTCCGCCACCATGCCCGCATGGTTGAGCAGGATCGCATCCACGGCACCGCGCTCTTCGGCCTCGATCCGGGCGAGAATGCCCGGGAGATAATTCAGCGATTTGACCCGGCAGAGCGGCGATGCCGCATCGCGGGCGATGCCGCGCGCGATCACCACCCGCATCGGACCGTGAGCGGACGGCAGGGACGCGGCCGTCACCATGACGGTCGGGCACTGTTCCCCGCTGGGCATGACGCCGCGCGGTCCCGGTCCGCGCGTAACCGTCAGGCGCAGCACGCCATCGACCAGCCGGTGCGCGGCGATGACCGCACCGAGCGCATCGCACAGGGTGCCTTCGGCAGGCACGTCGAGACGCAGCAGAGCCGCGCCCGCGCGCAGCCGGGCGATATGCCGATCGGCATGGCACGGCACGCCGGCGGCAACCCGGATCGTCTCGAACAGCCCGTCGCCGAGCAGCAGGCCGCGATCGGCCGGGTCGATCCGCGCCGCGTTCGCGGGCACGAGCACGCCGTTCAGCCAGACCGGCGCATCAGCCTCCATCGTGCGCCGCCAGCAAGGGTGCCACTTTCAGCCGCATTTCCGCATATTCCGCTCCGGGATCGCTGTCCCAGACAATGCCGCCGCCCGCCTGGGCGAACAGCGTCTCGCTGGTGGCAACGACGGTGCGGATGATGATCGCGCTGCCCATTGCGCCGTCGAAGCCGAGCCAGGCGAGCGTGCCGCAATAGGCGCCGCGCCGGGCGGTTTCGATTTCATCGATGATCTGCATCGCCCGATGTTTGGGCGCGCCGGTGATCGAGCCGCCAGGAAAGCTCGCGCGCAGCAGATCGATCGCGCCGAGGCCGGGGCGCAGCCTGCCCCGGACCACCGAAACGAGGTGATGCGCGCGGGAAAACCGTTCGAGCGCGCACAGGGCGGTCACGTGCACGCTGCCGATCTCGCAGACGCGGCCGAGATCGTTGCGCATCAAATCGGCGATCATCAGGTTTTCGGCCCGGTCCTTCGCCGAGGCGCAGAGCGCGCGGCCCAGCCGATCGTCTTCCTCCGGCGTCGTGCCACGCGGCGCCGTGCCCTTGATCGGGCGGGTTTCCACCCGACCGTCGGAATCGAGGCGCAGAAACGATTCCGGTGACGCGCCGATGATCGCCATGCCATCGCCACAGGCCAGATGGGCGGCGAAAGGTGCCGGGCTTTGCCGCCGCAGCGCGCCATAAAGCGCCGCCGTGGAGAACCCAGCCGGCCGTGGCGCGCGGAAACGATGGGTCAGATTGACCTGAAAAATGTCGCCCGCCGCGATATAGGCGCGCACCTGCTCGACCCGGTCGCGATAGGCCGATTCGCTCCATTCCGGCCGCCAATCGAGCCGGGGAACGGCGCCAAGGCGCACGGGACCGTCGAGCCGCCGGCGCAGCGCCTCAAGCCGAGCGGCGGCGGACGCCCCTGGGCGATCATACGCAATATACCACAGCCGTCTTGTGCGGTGCTCGAAACCGAGCACCGTGTCGTAGAGCCCGAACCAGCCACCGGGAAGGCCGGGAATCGGGTCGTGCCGGGTCGGCACGCCGGCAGCCGCGACACCGAGATCGTAGCCGAGAAACCCGATCGCACCACCCGCGAACGGCAAAGGCGGTTTGGCACCCGTGCCGCGCGATGCGCGGTGCCGGTCGAGCCAGGTGGCGAGAGCGGCGAAGGGGTCGCCAACCGTCCCGGCATCGAAGCGCAGGACCGCCAGCGGATCGGGGCAAAGATAGGAGATTTCGGCACGCGGATCGCCCGAAGCGGCACTGTCGAGAAAAGCCAGATGCGGATCGCCGGCGAGAGCCGCGAAACTGTCGAACGGATCGCGCCAGGGCAGTTCGGTGACCAGCATCGGTGTCGTTTCGCACAAGCCCGCATGGTGCGCCACATCATCGCGTTACATACAAAACTCGATCCGAAATCCCCCGTCCAGCCGAACAGACGGATCGAGGACACATTACAGTGTGGTGGCGAAAAAAAGCCATCTTTTGCGGCTATTCTCAAGATCCAAACCTGGGAAATCCGGGTTCGACCATCATCCGAATGCGATCGGAATTTGTGTCATGGCTATCAGATCTCTTATTTTCGCCTTGGCCCTTGTCGGACTTGTCTTCGGGCTTACGCACACGGCGCGGGCCGATGACGACGATTGGTACAATGAGGGCCCATCTCTATCCTTTGGGTTCGGTCCTCCGCCGGGTTATTACCCGCCCCCGCCGCCAATTTACTACGCTCCACCTCCCACCTACTACGCCCCGCCCCCGCCTCCCGTCTATTATGCACCGCCGCCAGGCTATTACGCGCCCCCGCAAGGCTACTGGGGCGGTGGATATCAAGGAGACGACGACGATGACGAAGGCGATGACAATTGATCCAGCCATTTCGACTCACATTCCAACAATCAAGCAACCCGATGCCTTTCCGCGAGAAACTTCCTCGCGAACTCCAGAAACTCGCCGGCCACGGCGCGATGATCGGCACGATACGCGATGCTGACATCGGCGGATGCCGCGGTGCCGGCTAGCGGCCGGTAGGCGATCTCCGCGCGCGACAAACGCCCAATGCTCTCCGGGAGCAGGGCGACGCCGAACCCTGCTGCGACAAGATTGACCAGCGCCTGGGCATCGCCGACCTCCTGGATGATGCGCGGTGCGAAACCCGCATCGATGCAGCACGTCCAGAGATGTCGCGCGAAACGCGAATCGGTGCGGCGCAGAAATACGAAGGATTCATCGCGCAGATCCGCGAGATCGACGCATCGCCGCGCGCCCAGGCGATGCCGTCGCGGCAGAGCGAGCCCGACCGTCTCGGGCCAGGCGCGCTCGATCGCCAGATCTGGATCGTCATTCGGCCAGCGCAGAAAACTGAGATCGGTGCGCCGGTTGATCAGCGCCGTCTCCTGCTCCTGCGGTGACATCTCGTGCAAACGCAGCGCGACCTTGGGATAGCACGCGCTATAGGCGGCGAGCAGCGCCCCCAGCCGTCCGCCGAGAACCGACCCGGTCAAGCCGATCTCCAGCGACCCCATGTGACCCCGCCCGATCGCGCGGACCTGCTCGGCCGCCAGTTCGGCCTGATCGAGAATCGCCCGCGCATGATCGAGAAAGGCCGCGCCCGCCGCCGTCAGGCCAACTCGCCGACTGGTGCGCTCGAACAAAGCGACACCCAGCTCCCGCTCGAGATCGCGGATCTGCTGGCTGAGCGGCGGCTGCGACACGCGTAGCCGCGCTGCGGCCGCGGTGAAACTCAAGGTCTCGGCCACCGCCACGAAATAGCGCAGATGCCGAAGCTCCATCGCTATTTATATGAAAAAACTATCAATCATACCGAACGATATATTGGACGTATGACCAAAATCAAGCAAAACTGCCACGATGCCACGGTATGTTCCCGAGTTGATCCGAAAAGCGGCGCGATTCCGGCCTGTTGGCGCACCTTGCGCCGGAGGCTACATGTGCCGCTCCGGCCACGAGCACGGGTAAACGCAAGAGGGAACAGGCACCATGACCATCGACGTCATCGACTCCGCTACGAACCAGGAAACCGGCGCCGCCGCGACCCATAAACTGCCGTCTTCCCCGCGCGATCTTTTGCGCTCCATGTTCGATGCCGCGGTGGCGGCCGCCCTGCCCGCGCGCGTCGTGGCGCCTCATCTCCCGGCACCGGCAAAGGGCCGCACCGTCGTCATCGGCGCCGGCAAGGCATCCGCCGCGATGGCGCGCGCCGTCGAAGACGCATGGCAAGGCGATCTCGAAGGCATCGTGGTCACGCGATACGGCCACGCCGTGCCGTGCCGGCGCATCGAAATCGTCGAAGCCGCCCACCCGGTGCCGGACGCGGCGGCCGAACGCGCGGCCGCGCGCATGCTGGACATGGTCCGGCCGCTCGGGCCGGACGATCTGGTGATCGCGCTGATCTCCGGCGGCGGATCGTCGCTGCTGTCCCTGCCTGCCCCCGGTCTCACCCTTGCCGACAAGCAGGCGATCAACCGCGCGCTACTCCGCTCCGGCGCCGCCATCGGCGAAATGAACTGCGTGCGCAAACATCTTTCCGCGATCAAGGGTGGCCGCCTCGCGGCGGCGGCATACCCGGCACGGGTTCTGACCCTGGTGATTTCCGACGTTCCGGGCAACGACCCGGCAACCGTCGCGAGCGGCCCCACCATCGCCGATCCCACCAGCTTTGCCGAAGCGCGGGCGATCCTCGCCAAATACCGCATCACCGAACCGGAATCCGTCCTGCGTCTCCTGGATCAGGGCGCCGACGAAACGCCCAAGCCGGGCGATCCGCGTCTCGCCCATGCAACCAGCGTGATGATCGCGACACCGCAGATGGCGCTCGAAGCGGCGGCGGAAATCGCGTGCCAGGCCGGCATCGCCCCACTGATCCTCGGCGAAGCAATCGAGGGCGAAGCGCGCGAGGTCGCCCGGGTCATGGCCGGCATCGCGCGCCAGGTGGTGCTGCATGGCCAGCCGGTGCCGTCGCCCTGCGTCCTGATTTCGGGCGGCGAAACCAGCGTGACCGTGCGCGGCAATGGCAGCGGCGGTCGCAATGTCGAATTCCTGCTGGCCCTCGCCGTCGAACTCGACGGGCTCGCCGACGTGTTCGCCCTCGCCGCCGATACCGACGGGATCGACGGCATGGAAGCGGTCGCCGGAGCGATCGTAACACCTGACACGCTGGCACGCGCCAGGACGCTCGGGATCGATCCGCGCGCGCGCCTCGATCAGAACGACTGCCACCCGATTTTCGCGGCGCTGCACGATCAGGTCGTCACCGGCCCGACCCTGACCAATGTGAACGACTTCCGCGCGATCCTGATCCTGCCTCGAAATAAAGGCCCCTGACATGCCGCAACCAGCAACCCGATCGCATGACGACAACGCAGCCGCCCTGGTCATGAGCCGGCTCGACGCGCTGGCGCGATTCAGCACTGACCCCGACGGCCTCACGCGCCTGTACTTGACGCCCGAGCATCGCGCGGCGGCGGACCAGGTCGCCGCATGGATGCGCGAAGCCGGGCTTGCGGCCCGGATCGACGGCGTGGGCAACGTGATCGGCCGCTACGAAGGTGCGCGGCCGGGGCTGCCGGCATTGTTGCTCGGCTCGCATATCGACACGGTGCGCAACGCCGGAAAATACGACGGCTGCTTCGGCGTCATCGCCGCGATCGCCGCGATCTCCCGGCTCGATGCCGCCGGCATCCGCCTGAATTTCGCGATCGAAATCATCGCGTTCGGCGACGAGGAAGGCGTGCGGTTCCCGGTAACGCTGTCCGGCTCGCGCGCTCTCGCCGGCACGCTCGATCCGGCCGTGCTCGACGCGACCGATGAAAACGGCGTTTCGCTCCGTGCGGCACTGGCGCAATTCGGTTCTCCCGACTTCGAAGACCCGAAACGCCTCGCGTATCGTCCCGGTCAAGCGCTCGGCTATTGCGAACTGCATATCGAACAGGGCCCGGTGCTGGAAGCGGAGGATCTGCCGGTCGGCGTGGTGACGGCAATCGCCGGCGCCGCCCGCCATTCGGTCGAGGTCACGGGCGTCGCGGGGCATTCCGGGACGGTGCCGATGGCGCTGCGGCATGACGCACTCTGCGCCGCGTCGGAAATGATCCTCGCCGCCGAACGGATCGCCCGCGACACCGAGGAGCTTGTCGCCACCACCGGCATGATCGCCGCCCGGCCGGGCGCCGTCAACGTGATTGCCGCCGGCGCCAAATTCTCGCTCGATATCCGCAGCGCGAGCGACGCCATCCGCGCCCAGGCGACGCGTGATATCTTCGCCGAATTCGCGGCAATCGCCGCACGGCGCGGCACCACCGTCGATATCGGCAAGACCTACGAGGCCGCGGCCGCACCCTGCGCGCGGCATCTGACCGACGCGCTCGAAGCCTCGGTCGCGCGGCACGGCATCCGGCCTCGCCGCCTGCCCAGCGGCGCCGGGCATGACGGGCTCGCGATGATCGCCCTGTGCCCGATCGCCATGCTGTTCGTCCGCTGCAAGGGCGGCATCAGCCACAACCCGGCGGAATCGATCACCACGGCGGATGCAGGCGTCGCCGTCGATGTCCTGGTCGATTTCCTGCGCCATTTCGATCCCGAACCCGCCAAAGGATGACACCATTGAACGAGACCATCGCGGCAGATATCAGCCGGTTCCTCGCCGCCGAACGCCCGCGCCAGACCGCATTCCTCGCGGAGCTGGTCAAATGCCCGTCGGACAATCCGCCCGGCGACTGTGCCACCCATGCCGAGCGCACCGCGAGCTTGCTCGAAGCGCTCGGCTTTACCGTCGAGCGCCACAAGGTGCCCGACGGGCTCGCGCGCGAAAATGGCATGATCAGTGCGACCAACCTGGTAGTGCGCCATAAATTCGGCGATGGCGGAACGGTGATCGCGCTGAACGCGCATGGCGACGTGGTGCCGCCCGGCGAAGGCTGGACGCGCGACCCGTATGGCGCGGAGATCGTCGATGGCTGGATGGTCGGTCGCGGCGTCGCCGTCTCGAAATCCGATTTCGCGACTTATGCCTGGGCCCTCCTTGCCCTTCGCGCGCTCGACGCAAACCTGAACGGCACTGTCGAGCTGCATTTCACCTACGACGAAGAAGCCGGCGGCGCGATCGGCCCCGGTCTTCTGCTGTCCGAAGGCATTTCCCGCCCCGATCTCGCGATCGGCGCGGGGTTTTCCTACGCCGTGGTCGATGCGCATAATGGCTGCCTGCATCTCGAAGTGCAGGTGGACGGAAAATCCGCCCACGCGGCAATGCCATCGACCGGCATCGACGCACTGGAAGCGTCAACCGCGATTCTCTCATCGCTCTACGGCTTGCGGAAGAACTTCGCCGCCCAAACCTCCGCGATCGCCGGAATCGGCAGCCCGCAACTGACAATCGGCCTCATCAAGGGCGGCATCAACACCAATGTGGTGCCGGACCGCGTCACCTTCCGGCTCGACCGGCGGATGATCCCCGAGGAAAATCCCGCCGCCGTCGAAGCAGGGCTGCGCCGGGTGATCGCCGAAGCCGCGGCCTCGGTGCCGGGCGCGCGCGTGAGCATCAGGCGCATTCTGCTCGCCGAACCGTTAGTGCCGTCACCCGGCGCAAAGCGCCTGACCGACCTGCTTTGCGCCCATGCGACGCGAATCATGGGCGAGCCGGTCCCGGCCAAGGGCGTACCGCTCTACACCGACGCACGCCATTATGCCGCCGCCGGCGTGCCGATCGTTCTCTATGGCGCGGGACCGCACACCATCGAGGAAGCCAACGCCCATCGCGCCGACGAACGCCTGCCGCTTGCCGATCTCTACAAAGCCACCGAAGTCGTCGCCCTAACGCTCGCGAATCTTCTTGAATGAAACGTCGAACCTCGGATGGAGAATCGATGATCTGGTTGCCGCGATAATAGCCGGAAGGTCGTCACCGATGTTTAAACTGTTTTCGGTAAGTGCAATACTGAACTGGAGATTCAACGAGTGACCGGGTTCGGGCAGAGCTTTCGAACGGCTTCTCTTGTCATCCGTTAGAGTGCCGAGTTTGTCCTGATCTCAAGCGACGTCTCAAGAAATGCGAAATACAATCAAGGAGGAAGAAGATGCGACCATTTCAATGGCTGGCGGTGATTCCGTTTATTGGGCTTTTGATCGGGCCTGTGGTGCATAACCGGCTGCATCCGTTTATTTTGGGGATGCCGTTTCCGCTTGGCTGGATCGCGGTGTGGATCGTGCTG
>NZ_JAKGBZ010000053.1 GCF_021556475.1 Acidiphilium iwatense
TTCCACTTTGGCTTTCCAATCCACGCGTGGCCCCCCGATCGTGCCGAGCGGACCGTAGGTTGAATGACGGGGGTGGGCCAAAATTCGCCATCACCGCTGGGCCAAAATTCAGTAGCAAAGCCACGCCGGCCTCAGGAAGCGGGTTTCACCCCACACGCTACGGCACTATCTGCCCCGCCTAACTATGTCGAGTAGCTTTGACCGCAACGGCAAACGTTTGAGGAATAGAGATATTTTCTGCAAAAACCCCCGGGCCACCCGACATAGTCAGTGTGATCTACAGGCTGTTCAAGAACGCCAGCAAATTGTCGTCGGGCCGGAAACGAGATGACTTGCCGGAATATGGGAGCGTCTTTGCCAACGCCTTCTCCTTCATTGCCAATGTCGCCTCGAGATAGATCTGTGTGGTCTCGACCGATTCATGGCCGAGCCACAGGGCGATGACGGCGCGATCGACGCCAGCTTGCAGGAGGTCCATGGCCATCGTGTGCCTAAGACGATGAACAGTGACGCGCTTTCCATTTAAGGACGGGCACATGACAGAAGCGGTCTGGCGGTGTTTGTTCAGTATGTACTGAACGCCATGAACGCTCAGCCGCTCACCTCTGGCGCTGGGAAACAGGATACTTTCTTCTCCGCGTTGAGGTTCTTTCAGCCAGTTTCTCAAGACCGCGGTCGTGGACTTGGCGAAGGGAGTGCAGCGTTCCTTGCGCCCTTTGCCGATGACGCGCAGGTGGGCGCCCGTGCCGAAGAACAGATCGTCTCGCTTGAGACTGGTGATCTCCGATAGCCGCAATCCGGTCTGCACCGCGACCAGCAGGAACGCGTGATCGCGCCGCCCGGACCAGGTCGATTGATCCGGTGCGGCCAGCAAGGCATCGACCTCTGGGCGGATCAGGAAATTGACGAGGGTTCGAGTGAAGCGCTTACTGGGAATCGCAAGCACGCGTTGAATTTGTGCGGAATGCTCGGGTGCCTCGAAAGCCGCGTAGCGAAAGAAGGAATGAATCGCCGTGAGGCGCAGGTTGCGGCTGCGGACGCTGACGCCCTGGTGGCTCTCCAGGTCATCAAGGAAGGCAACGATCAACGGCGCGTCGACGGCTTCGAAGTTCAAATGAGACGGCGGCCTATGCAATGTTCGTTTGGCGAACTTCAGCAGCTGCCGAAATGTATCGCGATAAGAACTGATTGTATGGGGGCTTGCCTGCCGCTGTTGCATTAGGCGTTGAGTGAAAAAGCGCTCCAACAGCGGCGCCAGGCTGGCATGCTTGGTCATGTCCGATCCTCCCAGCGGCCCTCAAGGCGGCGCATTGCTTCTTTCATCAGTTCGGGTGAGCCGCTCAAGTACCATTGGGTGTCGGCCACGTGGACATGGCCGAGATAAGTGGACAAAATGGGCAGGAGCCGCTGGGGATCTTGCTCGGCTTCGTACCAACGCAACAGCGTGTTGGTCGCAAAAACATGCCGCATGTCATGCAGACGCGGGCCGCGGCTATCATCCATGCCGCGCAGACCGATCTGGCGAGACACAGCATAGAATGTTCGATGAATGTCTCCCACATCAAGGCGATTGCCCAGCTGCGAAGTGAACAAATATGGAGACATCGCCTGGGCTGCACAATGCTGTCGGCGGCGTTTGATATAACGCTGAAGCACTGCGCACGTTGATGGGTGCATCGGCACAAGGCGGGACTTTCCGAACTTCGTGCCGCGGATCGTCAGCACAGCGGCATCGAAATCGATGTCCGAAAGCTTGAGGTTACGGGCTTCGCCGAGACGCAGGCCGGAAACGCTCAGCAATCCAAACAGGCAATAATATGTCCATGGCCTGAGCTTGCAACGGATATATCGGCACGGCATCTCGAGCGTTGCGGACAGGAGGCGCTTGATATCTTCCTTTGAGTAAAGATACGGTCGCGCCCGCTTCGGGCGAAAGGGCAGTAAACCATCTGGAGGAATCTGAGTTCGCGGATCAGCGGCAACTCGATGACGGGCGAATACCCGGACGTAGCCCAGCCGTCTTGCCCAATGCGAAGGCTGCGCATGCGACGGTCGCTGAGCCCAGGCAAGGGCAAGTTCCGTTGTGATATATGGCGTGTCATTGGCCTCCAGGAAGGTGACGAAATCGGTCAATCCCCTTCCTGTCTCTCGCAGCTTGAACCCCAGCCCTCGCCGCATCTCGATGTAGTCCTGGACAGCCTGTCGGAGTGTGCTCATTGGACTTCTCCCGGCCATGGCAAAGCCAATGTTCGCAAGGCGTCGAGGTCGACCTTGGCGTAAATCGCCGTTGTCTGGACATGGCGGTGTCCCAGGACTTCACCGATCTCACCTAGCGAGGCGCCGCCACGCAGCATCTCTGACGCAAGCCCATGGCGGAATTGGTGCGTTCCCTTTGTGGGAGAATCGATGCTGGCCCTCTTGAGTGAGCGTCGGATGATCGACCCGAATCCACTCGGCCCCTTGAAACCCCAGATCGGGGCCTTGTCGCGCAAAAAGACGCGACGACTGGCATTGCGTGGGCGCGACCTCCGCAGGTAGTTGGCAATCGCCTCGCCAACATCGGCAGGCAACGGAAGGTCATTGCGTTGACCGTTCTTGCCTCGCACATGAATCTGTCCCGCTATCCAATCGATATCGTCGAGTTCGAGCGAAACTACCTCACTCGATCGTAGTCCCAATCTCGCCAACGCGAGGATCATCGCATAGTCACGGCACCCGACGGGCGTATCGCGATCAATGCTGGCGAGCAAGCGGGTTACCTCCTCGCGGCCGATCGCACGAGGAATAGACGAGAGCGACCAGTTGGCCACGATTGGGACCGCTGCAACCAAGTCTGAGGTAATGTCCCCACGGTAACGCGCATAGGAGAGAAACGACCGCAGTGCGGTGGTTATGATTTTGGCGCGTCGCATGTTGAGACGCGAAACCTTCTTTTGCACGAAATCGGTCACGTCGACGGCACGCAGCTGTGCGAGCGAGACCTCATCATCACTGAAACGGAAGTTGAGAAAATCTCGGACAACTGGCCTGTAATTTATGATCGTTTGACGAGATAGCGCACGCGCATCTTGCAAATACCGCTCGTATGCCAGCACATGTTGTTCTACCGGCGATGGGCTGTGGTCGACCTCAATCTCTTCGGCGATTGCATTCTGGCTTCGCAAAAAAACCAAGAGATGTTGAAGAGCGGCGTTATCTCCAAGCTTTGGCCGTCGAAAATGCGCTCGGTCCAGCAAATAAGGGCCAGGATGCTCTTCGAGCTATGGCCGAAATTGGGTGATGGCAGGGTGAGAAAGGCGGCGTATCGAGGCGGGTGAGAGCCTGCCTGAACCTCCGAGGAGCGATACGCCTATGACGATGAATACCACCCTTCTTCCTTTCCGGAAGCCTGACGATATTGAGGATCCCCTGACGGCGGTCCTGAGAGATGGGGCGCGCCGGCTGCTTGCGCAGGCGATTGAAGCGGAGGCCGAGGCGTTTCTGACCGCAATGAAGGCGGCGCGGTTGCCGGACGGCCGGGATCGCCTTGTTCGGCATGGGCTGGGGCCGGAGCGGGTGATCCAGACCGGGATCGGTCCGGTCGAGGTCCAGCGGATCAAGCTGCGGGACCGCGGCGCCGGGACGGACGGGGAGCGGGTTCGCTTCACCTCGGCCATCCTGCCGCGCTGGTCTCGGCGCACGCGCAGCCTCGATGCTTTGCTGCCGATCCTCTACCTGCGCGGGGTCTCGATGGGCGACTTCCAGGAGGCGCTCGGCGCGTTGCTGGGGAAGGATGCGCCGAACCTGTCGCCTTCGGTGATCGCGCGGCTCAGGTCCGAATGGGCGGCTGACTATCAGCGCTGGCAACGGCGTGAGCTGTCGGCACGGCACTACGTCTACATCTGGGCGAAGCTTGCCAAAGGTTCCGTCCGGCGGAGCCGGATGGAAGGCAAGCGGAGGGAGACGGGATTTATTTGCAGGCACGGATGGAGCCGCAGGCGGAATGCATGCTGGTGCTGATCGGCGCGACGCCGGAGGGGAAGAAGGAACTGATCGGCTTTCAGGTCGGGGTGCGGGAGAGCGCGCAGAGCTGGCACGAGCTGCTGGTCGACCTGAAGGCCCGCGGCCTGGTCATCGCGCCGCAACTCGCCCCGGCTATGTGACCGGCGACGGTGCGCTTGGCTTCTGGAAGGCGCTCGAGGAGGTCTGTCCCACGACCAGCCACCAGCGCTGTACCGTGCACAAGACCGTCAACGTGCTCGACAAAATGCCGAAATCCATCCAGCCGGCCGCGAAGGCCGATCTGCGCGAGATATGGACTGCCCCGGATCGGGCCACGGCCGAGGCGGCAGTCGCGACCTTCGCCGAGAAATACGCGGCCAAATACGAGAAGGCGGTCACCTGCCTGATCAAGGACCGGGACGCGCTGCTGACCTTCTATGACTTCCCGGCCGAACACTGGGATCACCTGCGCACCTCCAATCCGATCGAGAGCGTGTTCGCCACGGTGCGCCACAGGACGATCCGCACCAAGGGCGCGCTGTCGCAGGACACTGCCCGGCTGATGGTGTTCAAGCTGGTGATGGCCGCCGCCAGGACATGGCGAAAACTGAAGGGAGAAAATCAATTGCCCAAGGTCATTCAGGGCATTAAATTCCAGAACGGCGTCGAGGTCATCCAGACGCCAGCACAGAACGCCGCCTGATCACCGGCGTCACCCAAATTCCGGCATAGCTCATGCTCTTCACTTAAGTCGCTTAGCTCAATCCCCTTTTGCCCGAGCCATTTGCTGAAGCCTGCAGCCATCAGCACCTGGTTCCTCATAGAAACAAGACCGTAGCCTCGATCAGCGAGCCACTCGGAAAACGGAATAATGTAACTCGCCACCGGGCCCTCTGGCGGCCGCGACATCGCCAAATCATCACTTATGAAATACGTCATTGCTTGCTCCCTTTCCAAGCTGGATTGCCGGAAAGGCCACAAACTATCTCTACACGCTGTCCTATAAACCTTTGGAATCTTGAACCGAAATCCCGCTACTCGACATAGTTAGGCGGGGCAGATAGTGCCGCAGCGTATGCGGGCTGACATTCTTGGTGATGCCGGCGGCGGCTGCCGCATCCTCGACGACGCGCGAGAGCTGGCGGGTGGTGATCGGCTTGGCCGGGTCCTGGCCGGGAAACAACCAACCCCCATGCAGCATCACCCCGTGGCGCCGGCCCTCCTGCCACCAGGCCCGCAGCAGGGTCAGCAGGTCGAGCGACAGCATAGCGTGGCGATACCGGCCACCTTTGCCGCGTTCGACGCGGATCAGCATCCGCGCGCTGTCGATATCCCCCACTTTGAGTGAGGCTACCTCGGCGACCCGCAGGCCCGCACCATAGGCAACGGCAAGGGCAGCGCGATGCTTGAGGCTTTTGGCCGCGGCCAGCAGCCGCGCCACCTCGTCGGCACTCAGCACGGTCGGCAGTTTGCGGGCATAGCGCAGGCGGATGAGCTTGCGAGAGATCTCCGGCCGGTCGAGTGTGTGCGTAAAGAAGAAGCGCAGCGCTGAAACCGTGCTGTTCATCGCCGGCGCATGCATCCCCAGTTCCGACAGGTGAATTTGAAACCGCCGGATGTCCTCCGCCGTCGCCGTGTCAGGTGAACGGCCCAGGAATGACACAAAGCCGGCGACGCTGCGGATGTAGTCGCGACGGGTCTTCTCGGTAAACCCGCGCACGCTCATGTCTTCGATCAAGCGCTGGCGCAGCCCAGTGCCTGTGGATGGCGACATCAACTTGTTCATCGGTGGCTCCTCTAGGGTTGAAGGAGCCATCATGTTCAGAACAGGCCGCTAGCCCGTTCAATCAATCAAATTCATTCGAATTTGTCCGCCGCTCTCAACCCAAGCACCTCTCCCGCGAAGCGGGTTCGTGCTTCGATCGTTTTCAGGCATTAGTGCAATGTTCTGTTCCGTATAAAATGGTCTCTGTGATGTCCAGCGCTGTTCCGCCGATCGCGGCGAGGCGGGACGGGCGAAGCACGCGTGCTTGTGAACGCTGAAGGCCATTCCGATTCTGGACAATGCAGCAGGTCACACCAAGATTGCCGATCCGGGGATTTTCCCCCCACAAAGGAGATGATGTCGTCATGATCGGAAAGAAAATTCTGCTGATTGCGGCGGCTGCGCTGGCATTGCCTGCCGTCGCCTGGGCGGCCCGTCCCGCCGCCCCCGATCTCGTCATGATTCCGGTCGGTTTTGTGCCGGTGCCGGTGTTTCAGCCGGTTCTGCTGCCGAGGCCGCGCGCCATGCTCCGCGAGATGGCGTTGATGCGGACGAGCATGGCAGCACTCCAGCGCCTCGCGATGCAGCCGATCATGCCGGCAATGCGGATCGCCGTCCCGCCGGGCGATTTCGGCTTCACCCAGGTGTCAATGGTATCGGTCTCCGGGTCGGGACAGGTGTGCGGCGAGACCGTGACCGTCGCGCCGGCGCCGGACGGCAGGCAGGTCGTCTCGGTGCGGCATATCGGCAAGGGCTGCGCGCCGCTGCCGGCTTCAATGCCCGCTCCGATGGCACCAATGCAGACCATGCCGGAGCCCGTGCAGGCCGCGCCGCATCCGCCGCCCGGCGCGCTGCCGCCGCCATCCAAGCTGATCTACGCCAAATACCAGATTCCGCCGAAAGGGGCGGCGCGCGTGCAGCAAGGTTGAGTTTGGCGGCGCCCACCCTGCCGGCGGTGAAAGCAGAAATGCGCCGCCTGTTTCGTCGGCTAAGGCGGCGATGGCTTGAACTGCGCTTCCGAAGATCGTCCCCGAACCACGTGCACGCGGAGGACCAGAGCTTCGCGCGCTCGAGGCGAGTTATTTCCCGCTGACCGCCGAGTAAACTATCAAACCGTCGTGATCGCTCGGATCAAGGCAAATGCGCAACGCTACGCCAACACAGGGGCGCTGTTCCAGGCGCTCGACGGCGGCTGGGGGAACTGCGACGGCGACGCGAAGAACGTGAAAACCTGCTGGGAAGCGCTGCCATGACAGCGACTGGTCCCGGAGCCGCGCAGCCGGGGCAGCGGCGCCCCTCGACTGTGAAGCGCCTGTTGATCATGCTGATCCTGGTCGGCGTCGTGCTGTTCCTGATCTTCGGCTTCGGCGCGTTCCATACCATCATGATCGGCAAGTTCCTCGCCACGCTGAAGAACCCGCCGCAGACGGTCGCGACCATGGTGGCGGCGAAAACCTCGTTCCAACCCCGATGAAAGCGACCGGCAGCCTTGTCGCTGAACAGGGTGCCGCCATTTCTGCCGAGGTCGCCGGCATCATCGACACGATATCGTTCCATTCCGGCCAGGACGTGAAGAAGGGCCAGCTCCTGGTGACGCTGCGGCCGAACAACGACAAGGCGCTGCTCGCACAGCTGCAGCGGCGGCGGCGCTCGACCGCATCACCTATCGACGCGACCTCGCACAGTATCACGCGCAGGCAGTCAGCCTGCAGACCGTCGATACCAACCGGGCCAATCTTGCCGTTGCCGAAGCACAGGTGAGGAGCCAGCAAGCGCTGATGGCGGAGAAGAAGATCTACGCGCCGTTCTCCGGGCGCATCGGCATCAGACAGGTCAGCCTTGGCCAATATCTCGCAGCGGGCATCCCGATCGCCACGCTCGAGTATCTCAACCCGATCGACGTCGACTTCTACCTGCCGCAGGCGGCGCTGCGCAGAATCCGTCCCGGCATGAAGCTGACCGTCAGCATCGACGCCTTCGGCGTCACGAAGTTCCCAGGTACGATCACGGCGATCGATTCGGCGGTGAGCACGACGACACGGATGATCCAGGTGCGCGCCCGCCTCATCAACCCGCACGACGAGTTGCGGCCCGGCATGTTCGCTCGCGTCACCATCGATGTCGGCGCGCCGGAGGAGCTCGTCACCCTGCCGCAGACCGCGATCGCCTATAATCCTTATGGCGACACGGTGTTTCTCGCGGGCGCCGACAAGGGCAGCAAAGCCGACCCGGTCAAGCCGGGCGCCAAGGCCAAAGGCGGCAAGACCCAGCCTTCGCTTCACGCCCAGCAGGTTTTCGTGACCCTCGGGCAGACACGCGGCGACCAAGTCGCGATCACCAAAGGCGTCGTCCCCGGCGACCAGGTCGTCGTTGCCGGTCAGCTCAAGCTCAGAAACGGCACGCCGCTGATGATCAACAACACTATCCTGCCGCCGAACAATCCAAATCCCACCGTTCCGAACCACTAAACCGCATCAAGAAGAATTTCCTCTTCCTGTTCATTAGGCAGCTGGTTCTGGCGATTGTGGTCAGCGCGGTCATCCTCGTGCTTGTTTTGGCAACGGTCCTGGGATTCGCAGCGGATTGTTGGTCCCCTGCGTGATCAGCACCAGCGCGCCCACCGGGATCAGCCGAGCTAGTTGGAGCACTGCGCCTGGCGCCATCTGCACACAACCGCGTGAGGCGGGTTCTCCGAGCATGCCGATATTCGCTGTGCCGTGGATGTAGATATCACGCCGCGCAGTATCGACGCTGCCACCACGGTTCCAGCCCGGCTGCAGGCCCTGGAGTTCGAGTATCCGGCCGAGAATCAGCCGGCTTGCCGCGATATCATGCGCGACGTCGATCGGCTTCGCAGTCCGGTCGGTCGGGCCGTCCCCACCGAGCACTTCATTGGATGGTGCCCCGTACCCGACGATCCTAGTGACACGGAATACTCCGGTCGGCGTCTTAAAACTGCCAAGTTGGCGGCCAATGCCATAGCGCGAGGTCGAGACCGGCCAAGCGTCGGCAAACCTGCCGCGCAGAAACAGATCGAGGCGCTGACGGGCGATGTCCACAACGATGAAGGCGCGATCGGCTTTACTGGGGTAGAGGCGGGTAAGGCGACGCCAGTCGGCATGAAAGGCACGGCAACGGAGATGAATGCGAATCTGGTCAAGATGCCGGAGAACAAACGGTGGCAACCCAGAGGGTGCGGCGGAAACGGACGGCGCCATGATGCCTGCATAGACCGCGACGGTGACACTCAGCAGAATGACGTGGAGCCGTCGCATCGGCGACTTTGCGGGTAACGGCATCTTGTCATGATCTCTTCTCTGATCTTGTGATCTGGCGAGGATGTTGGCAGCCGCCAAGGAGTTATGGATCAACTCGACGCGAAACTAACTCGCCACTCCCAATCTGCAAAATTGCTCAGTGCACAATTCTGTGAGCACGTGGTTCTCACAAGAGTTTGCATTTCACAATGTGGGCACCTCCATCAACTGGATGATTTGAGCGGCTTGGCGGTGTTTTGCGCTGGTTTTGACGCAAATTGAGGCGGTATCGGCTTTACCCCGCTTCTTTTTCGGCGGTTTTCCAGCGTTTTGGGCGCACCTATTCCATTGCTGTCCGTCGTTCGTGGAAGATCAGGCGGTTCATATTGTAGGCCAGATTGACAAGGGTGATCTTGGCCGCGGCGCGCTTGATGCCGATGGTGCGGATGAACAGTCCCATCTTGTCTTTCTGCTGCGCGAAAACATGCTCGACGCGGGCGCGGATCTTGGATTTAATGGCGTTGGCCTTGGCAATCCGCTCTGGCATCGGTTTGCCTCTGGGCTTCTTGCGGTGGATGCGGCTAACCCGGCCCTGCCGTTTGAGCCATTGCTCGTTGGCCTGGCTGCGGTAAGCGGTATCCCCCTCCGGGAACATTCCGCTCGCTGACGCCAGCGGAACCTTGGTTCCCTTCGCCCAGACATCGGAGGCGGTGTTGTCGTTCGTCACGACATCCCGGAGCATCCGTCCGTCAAAGCGGGCCGCGTCAGTGACCTTGCTCTTGCGGATGAAGCCGAAGGCCCGACAGATCGAGATGCTGCTCTTGTACCCGAAGCTCGAGATGGCGATGTCGATCCCCGGCTTGCCATCGGCCGTGGGCTTGGCCTTGGCGAACTTCAGTGTCCAGCGCGCGTCCGTATCCTTCTGCGCTGCCCTGGCGGGCTCGTCGGGCCAGATCTCGCCGGCCTTCTTGCCCGCCTTGATCGCATCCTTCTCAGCCTGGGTGTTGCGTTGCTTGGAAGCAGCCACCAGCGTCGCGTCGACGATCTGTCCACCCATGGCGAGATAGCCGCGTTCCTTGAGTTGCTTGTCAAAATCAGCGAACAGCGTATCGAGCGCACCCGCCTCGGTCAGCTTCTCGCGAAACAGTCGGATCATGTTCGCATCTGGCGTCGGTACACCAAGGTCGAAGCCAAGGAAGCGAAGCCAGATCAGCCGATCCCGGATCAAATACTCCATCCGCGCATCGCTGACATTGTTCTGCGCCGCCAGGATCAGCACCTTCAGCATCGCCACAGGATCATATGGCGGACGACCGCCCCTCATCCCGTCGCCATAGGCCAGCGCCGCAACCAATGTCGGGCGAAACGACTCGAAATCAATAATCCGGCCCAGTTCCTCCAGCGGATCGCCATAGGCCGAGAGCCGATTCAAATGATCCGACAACCCAAACAATCCCGCCTTCCGCATCGCCACCTCCCGTCAGGCGAAATGAATCAAATCACGCCCACAATGTCGAGGAGTTTTTGGAGGTGCCCATGTGTCGATCGCGTTGCCATCCCCAGACTGCCCGACCTCATCCGCCGTCACAGCAGATCGGCCAGACATTCGCCGTCCGGACTTTTGCCCCGGCTACGGTCGGCAGCATTCGAGCTGCCGACCCATGTACTGGTCAAGTCACGGTTTTTGGGTCCAGGAGATTTGCTTGGCGCCCGGTTTAGCGACTCGCCACAGACCTTTCACACCCTGGCCGGGGACATCTCCTGGCTTCGTGTCCTTGCTCCAGGTGTACAGAGGATATCCATCATAGGTAAGCTGCTTACCACCGCTTTTACGGACCATGCTGCCCCATGGTTTCATTGCTTTGAACTTGGTCGGAGCCTTGACGGCGGGCCAGAGCTCGGCGCACTGGCCATAACAAGTTGATTTGTGGCTGTTCGGAGTATCTTTTTCCTGATTACGCATGTTGATCCGTGAATTTCGGGGCGGTATGATCTGCTGCGAATGGAGGAATTTCCTGGAGTGTGGGATGGCACGGAACAAAGTTCAGTTTCAGAAAGGTCTCAGCGAAGCGGAGTTTGATCGGCTCTACGGAACGGAAGAAGCCTGCCGGGCGATCGTTTACTCCTGGCGCTGGGCGAAAGGTTTCGTCTGTCCGGTGTGCGGGGACACGCGGCATTGCGTGGTGAAGCCTCGACAATTGTTCCAGTGCACGGGGTGCGGTCGGCAGACCTCACTGACGGCGGGAACGATTTTCGCGCAGACCCATTTGCTGTTGCGCACCTGGTTCCGCGCAATGTATCACCTGACGCAGAGCAAAGGGGGGATATCGAGCATCGAGCTTGGCCGCCGGCTCGGGGTGACGCAGACCACCGCCTGGAAGCTGAAGCACAAGCTGATGCAGGTCATGATGGAGCGTGATGCCGGCAAGCGTCTGGGCGGACGGATCGAGATTGACGATGCTTAGTCGGGGGCGAGCGCAATGGCGGCAAGCGCGGCCGCGGTGCTGGCGGAAAGACCCCAATTGTTGCTGCGGTTGAGACGACGCCGGAAGGAAAGCCGGTGCGGATCAAGTTGCGACGGGTTCCAGGGTTCCGGCGCGATGCACTGAAAGCCTTGGCTCAGCGCCACTTCACGACCGAAAGCATCGTCGTCAGTGACGGTCTCGCCTGTTTTGCCGGCGTCGCAGAGGCAGGCTGCTCCCACCAGCCGAGCATCACCGGATCAGGGCGCAACGCCGCTCGAACACCCGCCTTCCGCTGGGTCAACACGACGCCGGCAAATATCAAGAACGCCATGGTCGGAACCTATCGCGCCGTGCGGCAAAAGCACCTGCCGCGCTACCTCGCCGAATTCGAATACCGTTTCAATCGCAGATACGATCTCGCCGCCATGATCCCATATGTGGACGACCGCCTCCTTGCAAGAATTTTCGGGCAATGCTTGATCAGATCGCTTGCGTTCATATGTGGACGACCGCCTCCTTGCAAGAATTTTCGGGCAATGCTTGATCAGATCGCTTGCGTTCATATGTCCGGCCTGTTGTCGCGCTCGCCCATGAACGCTGGCCAAGATGGTTTCCGCGATGCGAGTTCCTAACACGACTGCGACCTACAAGAGGCCATGGGATCATTCGGAATATCTCGTATCTTGGATCGATCGATCACGCCATCTGCTCGTTATCTTGCAAGTTCTGGCATCGGCTCAGCACGGTTGCAGATCAGTTGCTCCCCGTGTCTGGCTGATTTCTAAGCTGCGCCCGCGGGGGCCACGGGCCCGGACTTAACGGCGTAACTCTGGCCTGTGATCATCAGCTTCCAGGCGATTCGAGCCGTCTTGTTGGCCAGCGCCACGGCGGCCAGCTTCGGCGGCTTGCGCTTGAGAAGTTCGATGAGCCATGGCGAGCCGTTTCCGCCCCGCCGAACCTGTTTGATCACTGCGGTGGCTCCGACCACCAGCACGCTGCGCAACCCTTCATCACCGGCTCGCGTGATTACGCCGAGCCTAAGCTTGCCCGCGGTTGAATGGTCCTTCGGCGTCAAGCCAATCCAGGCGGCAAACTGTCGGCCCGATCGGAATAGCGCAGGCTCCGGGGTCTTCATGGATAGCAGCACCGCCCCAATCGGGCCGACACCAGGAATTTTGGCCAGGCGTCGGCTACGCTCATCGGTCCGATGCCAGGCCATAAGTTTGGCATCGACCACGTCGATCTGCTCCTGCAGATGCGCATATTCCTTGGCCTGGGTGGCAAACAGTTCCCGAGCCAAGGCGGGCAGGCTCTCGTCGGATTGTATGCGCCCGAGCAGCGGTGCCAAGTGCGCGACTCCCTTGGCGGCCGTAACGCCAAACTCGGCGGCATAGCCCCGGATGGCATTGGCCAGCTGTGTGCGATTGCGGATCAGTCGATCGCGGACCCCGACCAGCATCAAGGCCGCTTGTTGCTCAGCTGTCTTTACCGGTACGAAGCGCATCGTCGGCCGGCTCATCGCCTCGCAGAGTGCCTCCGCGTCTGCCGCATCGTTCTTACCGCGCTTGACGTACGGCTTGACCAGCTGAGGCGGGATCAGCTTCACCGTATGCCCAAACGATTGCAACAGTCGCGCCCAATGATGGCTTGCGCCACAGGCTTCGACCGCGATCGCCGTCGGCGGAAGTTTCTCGAAGAATGTCACCATCTCCTTGCGCCGCAGCTTCTTGCGCAGAACCAGCACCTCGGCGGCATTCACCCCGTGAAGCTGGAAAATATGCTTCGACGTATCCATTCCAATTCGGCTAATATGGTCCACGGACGGTCTCCCTTGTCTGAGATCAACGACGACCTCATTCTGGCACATCGATGCCGTCGGCGGCCGTCCACCCCAACACGCCTCGGATACGCCGCAGTTCATACCCCGCCAATGCCATATGCCTTGCTCAAACTCGCGGAGAAAAATGTGTAATCACGCCTCGGATACGCCGCAGTTCATACCCCGCCAATGCCATATGCCTTGCTCAAACTCGCGGAGAAAAATGTGTAATCACGCCTCGGATACGCCGCAGTTCATACCCCGCCAATGCCATATGCCTTGCTCAAACTCGCGGAGAAAAATGTGTAATCAGGATCTTTTTTGAATTCATAGACCGTCATACCCTTGGAGGTAGCATACACAGTGCCGAGTTCGGTGTGCTCAGTCTTGATGTTCGACGGCAGTGATGATGCAGCAAAAGCCGTTGCCGATATGAGAGTAATTCCGGCTCCCACGAACGAGCCAAGAAAGTAAGAGCGATGCATATTTCCCCCTTCAGCTCTTGAGAAAACCCTGCCTTTGCCTCGAAAAATGTCTTAAATTTGTCCGAGGATAACAGGAAAATGTGCCCGTCCTCAAACTTCGGTGATGGAATGCTGCATATCTCAAAGTGACGAAATCGGACCGATCTGAACCATCAATGCCGCGACATGACGCGTTGGTTGCTTGATCGTGTCTTGGGTTGTGGACGACATTGCCGCATGAAGGCAGGAGCTAGGACTTTGATGCCCTTTTACGTTACCGACATGCTGAATTGACCCGCCAATGGCACGTGGAAAGACCGAACGCGGCGTGTTCACCCGTCGCGTCCTGCTGCTGGGTGGCGCGGAGACCCTGATATTCGGCGCGCTGGTTGGACGGCTATACGATCTTCAGGTGATCGAGCATCCGCACTACCGCAAACAGGCGCGTGACAACGCGATCATGCAACAGCCAATTGCGCCGGAGCGAGGGCTGATCACTGACCGAAACGGTGTTCTGCTCGCAGGCAATCGCCAGCATTGGCGTGCTTTGTTCTTGATGACCAAGGCACCAGATGCACAAGCAACCATTGCGCGCGTCGTGAATCTGATCACCCTGTCACCCGATGAACAGGCGCGCATTGCCGCGATTCTTGCGGGCAAGCCACGCTATATGCCGGTGGTTCTCAAGAACGATCTTGACTGGCGGGAGATGGCACGCCTCGAGGTTCACGCAGCGACCCTGCCTGGCGTGATCATCGATCGTGGTTTTTCCCGGCTTTATCCGCTCGGCCCGGATACGGCCCATGTGGTGGGTTACGTGGTTCGCCCGGACGCGGTCAAGGTGCAGGCCGACCCGATCCTCGCTTTGCCGGGGATGCGGGTGGGTGGTTCGGGAATAGAACTAGCACACAACGCGGCGCTGCAGGGCGAACCCGGCGTGGTCGAGACCGAAGTGGATGCGCGCGGCTCGGTGGTGCGGGTGCTCGACCGTGATCGGAGCCGGCCGGGTGAGACTGTGTCACTCACCTTGGACGCTATCTTGCAGCGCGCCGCCGTTGCCGGCTTGCGCGGCCGGGTCGGTGCCGTGGTGCTGCTCGATGCACGGAACGGGGCGGTCCTGGCGATGGCGAGCGCCCCTTCGTTCGATCCATCATGGTTCGATCAGGGCGTGCCGGATGCGGTGTGGTCACGCTGGATGAATAATTCCGAGCGTCCGCTGACCAATCGTGCGACCCAGGGGTTGTTCGCACCGGGCTCGTCGTTCAAACCCACAGTTGCGTTGGCGGCGCTTCGCTGTGGCGCGATTACCGCAGAAACCCGGTTCTTCTGTCCCGGCCACCTGAAAATCGGCAACCGGATGTTCTACTGCTGGCTGCGCTCCGGCCATGGCTGGATGGATGCCGTTTCCGCCCTACAACAAAGCTGTGACGTGTTCTACTATCACGTCGCGATGCGCACCGGCATCGACCGGATGGCCGAAATGGGTGCGCGGCTCAGTCTGACCGGTGCGCCGAAACTCGACTTCCCCGATCTCGCCGCTGGGTTCCTCCCCTCCCATGAGTGGGCGCGTCGACATCGCATTACCTGGACTGAAGGCGACACGGCGGTGGAGGGTATCGGCCAGGGTTATACGTTGTTCACTCCGCTGGATCTTGCGACGATGATAGCCCGCATTGCGACGGGCCGTGCGATCGCGCCGCATCTGGTTCGGGCAATCGGCGACAAGATAATAAAACGTCCGGCGAGCAAAACGCTGGGACTCGATGGACCGCATCTGGCAACCGTGCGCCAAGGGCTTGACGAGGTGGTCAACACCCCGCTCGGCACGTCCTGGGCGGCGCGGTTGCGGCTGCCTGGCATTCGCATGGCAGGCAAGACCGGCACGGCTCAGGTGATCAACGAAAATGCTGCGATGGAGGCGGCGAATTACAACGATGCCCGTCTACCCTGGAAATACCGGCCGAATGCGTTGTTTGTCGGCTATGCGCCGGTTGACGTGCCGCGCTTCGCCGTCGCCGTGGTGATTGAGCACGGAACGTTGCTCGAGCCGGTGAAAGTGGCGCGGGATGTTTTCACAGTGGCATTGGGACAGGATCTGAGGGCAGACCAATTCACGCAAAGATCCTGATGCTGATTCCGGAATGGATTTCCCGGCGTGGTATCGAGCGCCACTGTATCATGTTCGCGTGATCCACGCGAGCTGACGGTTGCCGGGTGATACCAATCATGACACTGACGGATACGGAGTTCGTCATGGCCAGTCCTTCGAGCTTGTTTTCCGCAGCCGCGTCGTTGCCGTCCTCGGACGGCCTTGCCCCGGATGTTGCGGCACCGATCGCCCATACCGCAACGGCAATCGCACGGCTCGACCAAGCACTGGGTAACCACCCGCTACGACACGCCTTTCTCTGCCGTACTAGGCTCGAGACGGTGCGTCGCTTGGCTGCCGTCGACGGGCATTTCATCGATCCCTGGCATCTCGCTGCAGTACTCGAGGGTGCCAAGCTTCGGGTAGTCGGCCATACGCACCGCATCGCCGGACGCGGTGCGATCTTCGAGGCCGCCCGGTATGCTTTGGTGCAGTATCAATGGCTGGTTCATCCCGACTTCGGCCAGGAGGAGGCGGTACGACGCGCAGAGGCAGCACTTGCAGCGCAGCTACCGCAATCACCGACACTGCTCGCTGCAGCCTACGGGATGCATGCCTGGATCGACTCAAATGCCGAACAAGCACCGATGCGAGCTGCCATCGTACGGTTCTGGACGCGCCGTCATCTTCTCCATGTGCCGGTTCCGCTGATCGGAGTGGCGGCGCTGCAGACGGACATCTCGTGGGCGATCTGCGACTGGATACCGGCGTTTCTGCGGGCGGTCGCGGGGGAGGCGGCCGACGGTCTCGATCTGCTGCTCACCTTGGAGCGCGCCTGGCGCGCCGCGCGAGGTTCGGTGGCGGCGCGACGGCGCGACTCACACGCCGCGGCGGTCGTCGATCTTCTCGCCGCTACGCCGGTGCTCTCGGCGACGTCGCTCGCATCCGGGCTCGGCATCGCAATCAAGAACGCGATCCGCCTGCTCAACGAGCTTTGTGCCGAGGGCATCGCCATCGAGGTAACCCATCGTTTGAGGCGCCGGCTGTTCGGGCTCAATGGCCTTGCCCCTTTGCACGAAGCCGCGGTGCCGCCACGGTCGACAATACCAGAGTGGCGCAATGGCCGACGTCGTCTTGAATTCGTTGGCGCGACGGAGGCAAATCGACCTTCGCAACTCCTGCCATTCCTGTCGACGGACAAGCGGTCGAGCCTCGATTACAGCGATTTTGAGCAGGCAATAACGCAACTGGACGCCAGGATAGGCAACACGAGGCAACTGCTCGAGATGATGATGGAGAGAGCAGATCCCGAGCGGTAAAAGAAAAATGACCAAAGTTCTCCGGCGACTCTGTTTGCCCTGCTCTTGTCGGGAACCCCATGCCGTGGTCGTCGCGCCGATGTCGCCGCATCTTGTTTGTTGTCATATTTTGTCGAACGACACGGATGGGAACCGCTTTCGAACTAACGGAGGTTCGGAAGGACGTAGAGTCGGTCTGGCGACCGATTCATTCGAACGCTCTCGGTGCCTACCTCACCCCGCCGACCGACATATTGCCTGAATGGTACTACGTAGTCGGGTTTGGTGGCGCATCGCAAAAATTTCATCACCTTTAAGGGCGAGCCCTGGTATTGTGAAAAAATGGTTAGTTCACGAGCGACCCGGCGCGAGATAATCCGGGCCACGATGGCGGCCGGACCGCTGGTCCTTGCTGCTCCCTATATCGAGGGTATTGCCCGCGCCAGTGGACTCAGTCATGCGGCGCAGCTACGCGGGAAGATCGATCACATCGTAGTCATTTTTCAGGAAAATCGCAGCTTCGATCATTATTTCGGTACCTATCGCAATCCGAACGGCAAAAAGCCACTCAATCTACTCGATGCCGAAGGAGCCATCGACTGGCGTTTTCTTGGATTGCAAAAAAATCCAGCCGGCATTTCCTATTCGACACTGCCGATGCCGATCGACGTGCCGGCGTTGCAGCGTTCCCTGTTCCGCAATCTACCTTTCCATATCGGCCCTTACGTGCCAGCCGCGCAGAACATCCGTTGGGATCCGCAGCACCGATTTTTCCGCATGTCGGCAGAACTCAACAACGGCAGGATGGATCGATTCGTGGCTTTCGCCACAGGCAGCCACACGCATCTCTCGCGTGCCGATTTACGCACCTTCAGCGCCGAGGTGATCGGTTTCGATCTCTCGCGGCCCAGCGGCCCGGTGCTCGGGTTCTACGATCGCGACGATCTGCCATTCTATCATCGTCTCGCCGATCGCTACACGCTGTTCGACCGTTTCTTCCAGGCGATGACCGGCGGTTCGACCGGTAACGCGCTGTATCTCGTCGCGGCGCGATCTTGTGTCAATCCGCACGTGTCGACGGATGCCCGAAGCCCGTTCGACCCCAAAGCGACCGGCCTCGATCACCAATTCTTCGAACTGCCATACGACCACTACGGCACGATGGTGAACGATCTGCCGCCCAGCCAGGGACCGATAAGCGCCAACAATATCAGGGCACTCAAGCTCTCGCCGCCGCCTTCGCTGCAAACCTATGACAATATTGGCGACCGGCTGACTCGCGCCGGTGTGTCCTGGGCCTGGTTCAACGAAAACTGGAACCTCGTAAACCCCTGGGCATTGAAGACGGCGCTCGGTTCGGGCGACGGTTCGGCGATTATCGATACCGGCAAGCTCTACGAAGGTCATCACAATCCCTTCCAGTATTATCCGCGCTGGCCTGCCTATGTCAGGCGAGGCCATATCCGCAGCAGCGACGATTTTTTTGACGATGCGGCGTCCGGCAAGCTCCCGGGCGTTTCTTTCGTCAAGGCGTCGGGAGCGCACGACGAGCACCCGGCCAACTGCCCGCCCGCCTGGGGCATGGCTTGGGTCGAAAGGCTGGTTCGGGCAATGGCGGACAGTCCTGCATGGAATCGAACCGCAATCATCATCACCTACGATGAAGGCGGCGGCTTCTGGGATCAGGTTGCCCCGCCGCAGATTGACGCCTATGGCCTGGGAACACGTATTCCCGCCATACTTGTCAGCCCCTATGCGCGCATCGGCTTCATAGACCATCATGTCGCCCATACTGGCAGTGTGCTGAAGTTGATCGAAACCCGCTTCGGGCTCGCTCCGCTCAACCACCGCGATCGTGACGCCTACGACATGTCCGGAGCTTTTGATTGGGACCAAAGGCCAAACCCGTTCCCGGTTTAGGAATCATTTCAGCAATGGACGAGGCTTCTGAGCGGGAGCACCGTGCAGACCTCCCGCATCGAGCCACGCTGAGACACTGCCCCAAACCGTGAACCATGCAAATCTCTCGATAGCAGGTTCGCCTAACATAAACTCGTTCAGTTCGAGAAACGCTCTATGTTGTGTCAATTGGTTTATCGCCGTGCGATGCGTGCATGGCCGCCTCGGGAGGCTTCGATTCGCATCGGGCCGTCGGGCTGGCCGCGGGCATCGCGCGGGATCGTCTGGCCGGGGATTGCCATTTTCATGCGCCGCCGCGCGGTCGGGTGCCGCAAGCCGGGTGCGGAAATCGGGGCGCCGGGCGGTGAGCACGGCGGCACTCGGCTTGATCGGGTGGAGCACCGTGGCATCGATCAATTTCGCGCCGACCGCGAGATA
>NZ_JAKGBZ010000054.1 GCF_021556475.1 Acidiphilium iwatense
TTCTTTGCCAAACTCAAGCAATTCCGCGCCATTGCAACGCGCTACGACAAAACCGCCAGAAACTTCCTCGCAGGCGTCCACCTCACCGCCACCGCTATCTGGCTTAATTGACGACACACCCTAACGAACGACATAAAAAGGCAACAATTCCCTTGATTTCAACTCGAACTCGAAATACGCCCCGTTGCCCAAAAAATAGGCAACGGGGCAAGCCGCTCGGCTTGCCGACATTATTGTACACTAATGTTAGTACCAGGTGTCTAACATATCTTGGAGTCGCCAGCGATCGTGGGCAGACCGAAATTGTCTCACTAACTTATCTGTAGTATTATTTTTCCGACATGTTTGCCGCTTTCCATCAAATGATGTGCGTTTGCGACATCAACCCATGGTAGCGCGGCATGGATGACCGGGCGTACCCGACGTTGCGCGAACCAGGGCCATACAATTTTACGCAGCGATGCGGCGATCGCGCCTTTTTCCGCAGTGGTGCGCGGCCGCATGGTCGAGCCGGTGACGGTGAGACGCTTGAGCATGATCGGCAGGAGGTCGAGTTCGCTCACCTTGCTGCCCTCCATGAAGGCGATCTCGACCAGGCGGCCGCCGTGCCGGAGCGCGCGCAGATTTTTCTGGGTGTAGGGCGCGCCCACCATGTCCAGCACCACGTCGACGCCGTCGCCGCCGGTCATCGACTTGATTTCGGCGAGGAAATCGCTCGCGCGGTAGTCGATCGCGCCAGCCGCGCCAAGTTCGAGGCAGGCGGCGCATTTTTCCGCCGATCCCGCGGTGACGAAAATCTTCGCGCCGAACGCGGTGCCGAGCTGGATCGCGGTGACGCCGATTCCCGAGGTGCCGCCATGGACCAGGACCGATTCGCCGGGCGCAAGCCGCCCGAGATCGAACAGATTGGCCCAGACGGTGAAGCAGGTTTCCGGCAGGGATGCCGCCTCGATGGCGGTGCAGCCCTCCGGCCAGGGCAGGCATTGCGCCGCCGGCACCGCGACATATTCGGCATAGGCGCCGCCGTTGCAGAGCGCGGTCACCCGGTCGCCGGCGCGCCATTCGGTCACCGACGCGCCGCAAGCGGCGATTGCGCCGGCGGCTTCGAGGCCGAGGATCGGGCTGGCGCCCGGCGGCGGCGGGTAGAGTCCCTTGCGCTGCTGGATATCCGGCCGGTTCACCCCGGCGGCTTCGACCCGGATCAGCACCTCGTCGGGCTTCGGCGCCGGGGTCGGGCCGGTGACGATGCGCATCTGCTCCGGCCCTCCCGGCGAATCGAGGACGACATGGCGCATTTCGGTGGGGAGGGTCATGGCCGGGCTCCTGATCTGTGCTAATTCGCGGTTAACATCATAGTCAGGATGATCGATCAACCTCGTGTGGTGGTTCTGAAGTTCCTAAAAGCGGCCGCCGCATATGCGTAGGAACTTCAGAACCAAAAACCACACGAAAATCATATGTTTGCCAGTGTCCTTTCGATTCGGAAGTTCGTATGGTGCCGGGTTTGATGATAACGAACTTCCGAATCGGGACACTCGTGACCGCTGATCTTACCCGCCGCACGCTGGTCGGCGCCGGCCTCGCCAGTCTCGCCTTGTCGAAAGCCTCGATTCCGCGGGCGATGGCGGCCAGTGCCATGACCCAGGCCGAGCCGGCGGCGTCCATCGTTCTCGGCGCCTTGTTTCCTTTTTCGGGCGCGCAGGCATTGGCGGGGGACGAGGCGTGGCGCGGCGTTGCGCTCGCGGTTCGCGCGGCGCGCGGCGCCGGGATGGCGCCAGTCCGGCTGATCCGCGCCGATGCCGCCGACCCGGCGCGCGCGGTCGATATTTTTGCGAAAAGCGGGGCGAAATCCGGGCCGGTGACGGCGATTCTCGGCACCGCGTCCTCCACGGCCTCGTTCGCCGCCACGGCGGCGGCGGAACTCGCCAAGATCCCCTATGCCGAACTCGACGCGCCGGCGGATGCGATCACCGCGCGCGGCTTCAAGATGCTGATCCGCACCGGCCTGACCACCGCCGATCTCGCCGCGTCCGCCAGTGCCGCGATCGCCGGGGTGATCGCACCCGGCTGGCACAGAGCGGCCGATACGCTGCGCATCGGCCTGCTGTTCGATGTCGGCGCCGCCGACGGCTCCTTCGCCGCCGCGATGATCGCCGCGTGCAAGGCGGCGAAACTGCCGATCCTGCTGACCATGGGCTATGCCACCGACGCGATGGACCTCGCCGCCGAGGTGGATCGGATGAAGCGCGCGCGCATCGACCTGCTGGTCCATGCCGGAAGGCCGGCACATGTATTGCTGCTTTACGAGGCGATGGACGTCGCGTCCTGGCGGCCGCGCATGATCATCGGCGCCGGAAGCGGCTATGGGCTGTCGGAAACCGGGTTCGCGCTGGGGCCGGCGATCGGGAACACGATGGCGGTCGGCTGTCCGCTCTACGCTTCGGGCGGGGCTTCCGCCGCGATCGCGGCGGCGTATCGGCGGCGCTACGCAACACAGCCGCGCGGTGCGGCGAGCCTGACCGCCTATGTCGGCGCGGCGCTGGTGCTGCAGGCGCTGCGCGGCGGCAAAACCCTGCCGGGGGCGCTGGCCGCGATCGACGCGCCGCGCGGGATGCTGGCCAATGGCTGGGGTGCGGCGTTCGATGCCTCGGGCCAGAACCGCCGCAGCTTCGCGACCTTGCAGCAATGGCGCGGCGGCGCGCTGGTGACGATCGATCCGGCGGTCAAGGGTGCGGCGAAGCCGGTCCTGGAACTTTGATAAGCCCTCATACCATGTCTCGCTGATCGCGACCCATGGTATTCGCTCTTTATGTTCGCGCGCGCGGCCCGCCAACCCGCGCGCATACCAAATCTCATGAGTCGAGATTCATGAGATTTGGTATCAGACGCCGGGCGGAGTTGCGCAAGATTCCGGCGATCCGCAGGATCGCTGGAAGCGCAACGGAGGGGGCGCTTCCACGCCATCGCGCCGCAAAGGCGCGTCCCGCGTCAGGGGCTTCCGCAGCTAAAGCTGCGCGTCCGCGTTGCGGCGGAGTGGCCAAAGGTTCCGGCAATCCGAAGGATTGCTGGAATGGCCATGGAGGCCGGCGGCGAAACGAGCTGACGCTACGTTTCGCTGTAATTATTTTCCATTCGATGACGGCGACGTGCTGGTCGGCGGCAGCGCGGCGAAATAGGCGGCGACCGCCTTGATCTGCTTCGGGCTGAGATTGACGGCGACATCACGCATCAGGTGCAGATTGGTCTCGTTGCGCGAGCCCTTTTGCCATGCGGTGAGCTGGTTCGCGAGATACTGTTCCGGCTGGCCGGCGAGGCGCGGAAATTCCGGCGGACGGCCCAATCCGCCGGCGCCGTGGCAGGAATCGCAGGCGGGGATCGCGCGGGGCGTGCCGGCGCCCGCACCCTTTGTCGCCAGGGTCGCGCCCAGATCGCCCTTGGGGGCGGCCGGCAGCGTGGCGGGAGCGACGACCGGCAATTGGCTGAAATAGGCGGCGACCGCTTTGCGGCTCGCGTCGTTCAGCCCGCCCGCGAAGCTTTTCATCATGTGGTTCTGGCGGCTGCCGTGCTTGAACGCATAGAGCTGCTGTTCCAGGTATCCGGCCGGCTGGCCGGCCAGGGCGGGAAACCCGGCGGCCGGATTGCCCATGCCGTTCGCCTGGTGGCAGCCGGCGCATTGCGCGACCTGCGGCGGCGGATTTGTGCTTGCCGCCTGGGCAGCGGCCAGCCCCGCCGCCATGATCGCGCCGCCGATGATCCATGTTTTCAAATCGCCCATCCGAGCCATCCCCATCTCACCATTGCCGATCATCCGTCACTACACGGTCGGGCCGTTCCGATCCATCCGGCACGGTGCCGGCGCGGGCGGTATCGGCGGTGCGACGCTGCGGGTGACGGCGAATGCCGAGCAGGCCGGGCCGGCGATGTGCCCGGCGATCGTGCTGCCGTCCCGCCCGACCATGCCGGACAGCGCCACCCGGACATAGAAAGGCGGGCGGGCGAGCCAGCGCGCGGGGTTCAGGGTGATGCGCCGCGTCGCGGCGTCGTATCGGCCGCGCATCATGAAGCAGCCTTGCGGCACGTGCGGGTTGGCGGCGAGGGCGTGGAAATAGAAGATCGCGCTGATCCGGCTCGGGCCTTGCGCGGTGATTTGCAGGGCGAGCGCGGTTTCGCCCTGGGCGCAATCGTAGCTTCCCTGCCAGAGCCCGACCGGCGGGGACGCCGCGGCGGCGCTGCCGGCCAGTGCCGCTGCGAGGGTGAGTCCGGCGAGAATGCGCATGATCCGGTTCCTTTCAGGCGAGCGGCAGCCCGACGTAATTCTCCGCCAGCGCGGTCTTGCCGGCGACGGAGCTGGCATAATAATCGAGTTCGGCGTGCTGCATGCGCCGGTCGAAGGCGGTGTGGCCGTCGAACCGGTGCATCATCGAGGTCATCCACCAGGAAAACCGCTCGATTTTCCAGATCCGCGCGAGGCAGGTTTGGGTATAGCGTTCGAGCGGCGCCGGGTCGGCACGGTTCAGCATGGCCTCGATCGCGCGGGCGAGGATCGCGGCGTCCGCGATCGCCGCGTTCAGCCCTTTGGCGCCGGTGGGCGGCACGATATGCGCGGCGTCGCCGGCGAGGAACAGCCGTCCGTCCTGCATCGGTTCGGCGACGTAGGAGCGCATCGCGGTGACGCTTTTCTGGAAGATCTCGCCGGTTTGCAGATGGAATCCGTCATGGGCGAGCCGGAGCGACAGCTCGTCCCAGATGCGGGAATCCGGCCAGGCGGCGATATCCTCGTCCGGCGCGCATTGCAGATAGAGGCGGCTGACGCTGGATGAGCGCATTGAGAGGAGGGAAAACCCGTTCTGGTGGCTGGCGTAGATCAGTTCGTCCTTCGCCGGCGGCGCCTTGGCGAGGATGCCGAGCCAGCCGAACGGGTAGGTGCGGTCGTATTCGCGCAGGCGCTCGGCGGGCAGAGCGGCGCGACCGATGCCGTGAAACCCGTCGCAGGCGGCGACGATGTCGCAGGCGAGGAATTTCGATTGACCTTCATGCATGTAGCGGATGACCGGCTGGCCGGTGTGGATGTCCGCGATGCCGGTCGCCTCGGCCTCGAACAGGATCTCGCCGCCGGATGCGAGGCGCGCCGCGATCAGGTCGCGCACCACCTCGTGCTGGCTGTAGAGCATGACGTGCTTGCCGGTGAGCGCGGCGAAGTCGATCCGGTGCAGCGCGCCGTCGAACAGCAGGTTGGTGCCGTCGTGGCGAAAGCCGATCGCGTCCATGCGGGTGCCGAGGCCGGTTTCGCGCAGCAATTGCGCCACCTCGTATTCCAGGATGCCGGCGCGGATGCGGGTTTCGACATGGTCGCGGGTGTGACGTTCCAGCACGATGCAGTCGATGCCGGCGCGGGCGAGCAGATGCGCGAGCATCAGCCCGGCGGGCCCGGCGCCGATGATGCCGATCCGGGTGCGCCGGGCCGGGCTGGCGGTTCTGGCGGTCATTCCGGTGCCATCATGAGGCTGGCGGACCTAGGTGTCCATCACTTGATGGCGCGGCGGACGATCGAGGGCGTGAGGATTTGCGGCAGGATCACCGGCTTGCCGCGATCCGGCGGGTAGAACACGTAGAGCGGCACGCCGTCCCGCCCATGGGCGGCGAGATAGCGCGTGATCGCGGGAGCGCGCCGGGTCCAGTCGCCGACCATCAGCGTGACGTGGCGGGCGGCGAAATCGCGCTGGATCGCGGCCGGTTCCAGCGCGATACGGTCGTTCACCTGGCAGGTGATACACCAGGCGGCGGTGATGTCGACGAACACGGGCTTGCCGGCAGCGCGGAGTGAAGCGAGCTTGCCGGGCGAATAGGGGATGGAATGTGGCAGGGTCGTCCGCGCCGCCGCATCGGCCGGGACGATGCGCGGCAGGAGGGCGGCTGCCGCGATCACCGAAACCACGGCGAGCCCGCGCGCGAGCAGGAAGCGGAACCGCAGCAGCCAGAGCGCGAAGCCGATCAGCACCGCGCCGGCGGCGACGATCAGCGCGCCGTCCGCCCCGGCCTCGGTGGTCATCACCCAGAGCAGCCAGGAGGCGGTGGCGAACATCGGGAAGGCCATGAACTGGCGGAGCACGATCATCCAGGCGCCTGGGCGGGGCAGGATGCGCGCGAGCGCGGGTGCCAGGGCCAGAGCAAGGAAGGGCAGCGCGATGCCGAGGCCGAGGGCGCCGAAGATGCCCAGGGCGAGGACGATCGGCGCGGCGAGGGCGGCGGCGACCGCACCGCCCATGAACGGCGCGGTGCAGGGGGTCGCGACCAGGACCGCGAGCACGCCGGTGGCGAAGCTGCCGGTGGTGCGGTTCCGCATCGCGATGCCGGGGATTTCGTACAGGCCGGCGAAGTTCAGGCCGATCGCGACGACGATCCAGGCCATCACCGCGATGAAGGCGGGCGACTGGAACTGGAAGCCCCAGCCGAGTGCTGCACCTCCGGCGCGCAGCACGATCAGGACGATGCCGAGGGCGAGCATCGCCGCCACCGAGCCCGCCGTGTAGCCCAGCGCCTCGCGCCGGGCGGCGCGCTTGTCGTCATGGCCGAATCTCGCGACGGCGAGAGCCTTCATCGCCAGGATCGGAAACACGCAGGGCATCAGGTTGAGAATGAGGCCGCCGAGCAGCGCCGCGCCGATCCAGACGATCCAGGGTGTCGGCATGGTTGAGGGCGCGACGCCCGGTGTCGCGGCGATGGTCAGGGCCTGGACCTGCCCGGTGGGGTCGGTGATTTCCAGGATGCCGGCGAGGACGCGCATCGGTTTCGAGCCGGCCGGTTTCAGGTCGAGCACGAAGCCATTGCGGATGAAATGCAAAGGCTGCGGCGCGGCGTTGACGATCGCGTCCGGGCTGGCGGGGAAGACATGCGCGGTCTTCACGGCGGTTCGGGTCAGGCCGGCGCCGGTAACGGTCAGATCGCCGCCGGGCGCGATGGTCGCCGCGAAGGGCGACGGGCGCGGCATGGCCGCGCGGGCTTTGGCGAACAGGCCGGCCTCGCGCGACGGCCCGGCGCCGCCTTGCAGGCTCAGATTGAACCGGCCCTGTTCGGGCACGCAGATTTTCGGGTTGCAGACCAGCCAGCGCGCTTTCGCCGCGATGGCGGTGGCGCCGGATGGCAGAGTCGCGGTGAACGGGAGAAGCACCGTGCCGGTTTCGACGTAGTCGCCGACGCTGCCGGCGACCAGCCAATGCGGCGGCGGATAGGCGAAGGGGCCGGCTTTGGCGCCCGCCGGGGCGGTGAGTTCAAGGGCGGGGGGTTCGCCGGCATCGCCCGGATCGGACCAGTAGATGTGCCAATCGGGCTTGAGCCGGAACAGCAGGCCGAGGTGGAGTTTTGTGCCAGTTGCCGATTTCGTGGCGGAGATCAGCGAGACGGTGTCGCGCGCGCTGGTCACCCGGTTGCTCTCGGCGGCGCGGGCGAACGCGGGGACAAGCAGCAGGGCGAGAAGCAGCCAGCGCATCATCGGCCGATTATCGCATGTCGGGCCGATCGGTGCTAACCGCCCGGCGATGGATGCGCTGCCGGTCGCCGAAATGTTACCCGCGCTGAACCGGGCGCTCGCGGCAAAGCCGAACGCGGTGCTGATCGCGCCGCCCGGCGCGGGCAAGACGACCCTTGTGCCGCAGGCGCTGCTCGCGGCGGACTGGGTGCGCGGCGGCAGGATCATCATGCTGGAGCCGCGCCGGCTGGCGGCACGGGCGGCGGCGGAGCGGATCGCGAGTTTGATCGGCGAGGCACCGGGCGGACTGATCGGCTACCGAACCAGGCTGGAGCAGGCGGTCGGGCCGCGCACGCGGGTGGAAATCATCACCGAAGGCTTGTTGACGCGGCGGCTGCTGAGCGATCCGGGGCTGGACGGTGTGACCTGCGTGATTTTCGACGAAATCCACGAACGCAGCCTGGAGGCTGACCTCGCGCTCGCCTTGACGCTCGATCTGCAGCGCGGGTTGCGGCCGGAATTGCGGCTGCTCGCGATGTCGGCGACCGCCGATGGCGCGCGGTTGGCGGATTTACTCGATGCCACGGTGATCGAGAGCGCGGGGCGGGCGCATAAGGTGGCGGTGGAGCACGCCGCGCGGGATATCGCCGATCCGCGCGACCTGCCGGAGGCGCTGGCGCGGGCGGTGCGGGCGGCTTTGGCGGCGCATCGCGGCGATATCCTGGCGTTTCTGCCCGGTGTCGGGGAAATTCGGCGGGCCGAAGTGGCGCTTGCCGGCGTCGCGGCCGAGGTGGTGGCGCTGTTCGGCGATCTGCCGCCGGCCGAGCAGGCGCGTGTGCTCGCGCCGTCCGCCGCGCGGCGGGTGATCCTGGCGACCAGCATCGCCGAAACCTCGCTTACCGTGCCGGGCGTGCGCGTGGTGGTGGATGGCGGGTTTCGCCGCGCGCCGCAATTCGATGCCGGGTGGGCGCTGACACGGCTGGTCACACGGCGGATCAGCAAGGCGGCGGCAACCCAGCGCGCCGGGCGGGCCGGGCGCGAGGCGCCGGGGGTCGCGATCCGCTTGTGGACCGAGGCGCTGCATCGCGGACTGCCGGAATTCGACCGGCCGGAAATCATCGACGCCGAATTGTCGTCCCTGGTGCTGTCCTGTGCGGCATGGGGCGAGCGGAGCGAGGATTTGCGGTTTGCCGATCCGCCGCCACCGGGCGCTTTGGCGTCGGCGCGAGCGCTGCTGCGAAGCCTGGGCGCGCTCGACGGCGATGGGCGGATGACCGGACGCGGCCGGCGCATGGCGGAACTGGGGACCGCGCCGCGCCTTGCCGCGATGATGCTGGCGGCGGAGGCTGCGCCGGAACAGGCACTTGCCGCCGATCTCGCGGCGCTGCTGGAAGAACGCGACCCGCTGCGCGACGCCGGGACCGCCGAGATTTCGCTGCGGCTGGAGGCGATCGCCGGGCGCAATGGAGGTGATCGCGGCACCATCGCGCGAATCCGGCAGGCGGCGGCGCAATATCGCGCGCGGCTCGGGCTGCGGCGCGATGCGCCAGCCCACGGCGATGCGGCATTGCTGATCGCCGCCGGGTTTCCCGACCGGATCGCGTCGCGGCGCGGCGAGCCGGGCAGTTTTCGCCTTGCCGAGGGTGGCGGAGCGAAGCTCGATCTCGCCGATCCGCTGGCGAAGGCGCCGATGCTGGCGGTGGCGTCGCTCGGGGGGCGCGGCGCGCCGAAAATCGGCCTCGCGGCGGTGCTCGATCCCGAGAGTCTGACCACAAGGCTCGCCGACCGGATCGTGACGACGCGGGATGTGGCGCTGGATGGCGCGTCCGGCACGGTTCTGCTGCGCGAACGGCGACGCTTGGGGTCGCTGGTTCTGGCCGATCGCAGTTTTCCGGCATCGCCCGATGAAATCGCCTCGGCGTTGCGCGACGCGGTGATCGCCAAGCCCGAGCGGCTGGGCTGGAGCGAGCCGGTGCGGCAGTTGCAGGCGCGGGTCGGCTGGATGCGGAGCATCGAGCCGGAAGACTGGCCGGATTTTTCCGATGCGGCGCTTCATGCCACGCTGGATGACTGGTTCGTGCCGTATCTCGCCGGGTTGTCGCGGCTGAAGCAGGCCGAGGCGCTCGACCTCGCGGCGATATTGCGCGATGCGTTGGGACATGAGCGGTCGCGGCGGCTGGACTCCGCTGTCCCGGAGCATATCGCCGCGCCAGGGGGACGTGTCGCGATCGATTACACCGCGCCGGCGCCGGTGGCCTCGGCGCGGGCGCAGGCGTTCTACGGATTGGATGAAACGCCGGGTCTGGCCGGCGGGAAACTGGCGTTGCGGATCGCGCTGCTGTCGCCGGCCGGGCGGCCGATCGCGGTGACCGGCGATCTGGCGGGGTTCTGGCGCGGCGGCTGGGCGGATGCGCGGCGCGACATGCGCGGGCGCTATCCGAAACATGACTGGCCCGAAGAGCCCTGGCGCGCGCCGGCACGGCCGGCACGGCCAAGGCGGTGAGTTAAGCCGTTACTTCGAGGTCGAACCGGCCGGAGTCGAAGCGGGCGGCGGCGGCGCCATGCCGGGGCCGTGCATCGGCTCCATCATCATGTGCCGCATCATCATCCGCCGCATCATCGGACCGTGCGGATGGCGCCAGCCATGCGGCGGATGCGGCGGGGCGATCCGGGTCAGATCCTTGAAGTCGGGGCCGATCTGCCGGACCAGGATCATTTTGCCCAACGCATTCGCGGTGCCGAAGCCGACGGCGGCGATGCTCGTGCCCGGCTTCAGCATGGCCGCGACCGGCGGCTTGGCGAGATCGGGCGGCGGCATGTGCAGCGCGGTGCCGTCATCGAGCAGAACGCCGTTCTTGCGGCCGTCCGGGCCGTAGAGATATTGCGCGATTTTGCCCTGCGCCATCATGCGCCTGACGACACCGAGCTTGCCGTTATCGGTGACGGTGCGGTTGGTCGCGTTATCGGTGATCGAAACTCCCTGCACCACTTTCTCGCCGGCGACTTTCAACCCGTGGATCGTCACCTTGTCGCCCAGCTTCGCCGCATAGGCGATCTGGGTCGAGAGATAGGGTGGGAAGACCGCATCGGTGCCGTCCGACAGGATCACCCCGTCGATCGAACCGCGCGGTGTGATGGTGAAATGCTCGAGCGTGCCGGAATAACTCGGCAGCGCCGAGACTTTGGTACCTGCGGCGTTCACGGCGCCGGCGCCGAGCAAGGTGGCGGCAGTGCAGGCGAGGAGCAGAAATTTCGTCCGTGTCATCATAGTCTCCAATCGGTCAGTCCGGCCCGATGGTATGGCCGGATCGCGCGTGCCAAAGCGTAACCGATTGAAAGGGAGTGTTGTGGCTTCGGGGCGCCGGTGCTGGAAATCCCGTTCCTTTGGCGTTATAGACGCGCAACCAGCCTTTAGAAGGAGCGGATCATGCGTCTCACCGGAATCGCCGCGATCGTCGCTGCCGGCGCAGCGTTCATACCATCTGCCCGGGCGCAGTCTTCCGGCCCGTCCGCCCAGCAGATCATCCAGGCGCTGAAGCCGACGGGCTCGGTCTCGGCGACCACGCGCGGCATCGTGCCGCTGGCGCCGGGCTCAACCCCGCCGGCGCCGGCCACCCAGGCGAAGCCGACCGCGATGCATATGGGCGGCGCCAAGGCCGCTTCGGCCACGCAAGGCGGCATGCCGTCGATCAACCTGAATATCGACTTCGCGCTGGGCTCGGCGCAGCTCACGCCGCGGGCCAGGACCGAACTCGACCGGCTCGGCCGCGCGCTGACCGACCAGTCGCTCGCCGCCTATCACTTCAAGCTGGTCGGTCATACCGACACGACCGGCAGTGCCGCGACCAATCTTGCTCTGTCCAATGCGCGGGCCAAGGCGGTGGCGGATTATCTGCGGACCAAGTTCGACATCGCGCCGGCGCGGCTTGCCGCCTATGGCGTGGGCGAGAAGGATCTGCTGGTGCCGACCGGCCCGAATACGCCGAGTCGCGCCAATCGCCGGGTCCAGGTGATCAACGCCGGCACGTGACGCAACGGCGGCGCCGGAAGCAGCATCGTGGCGCCGCCACCCCATTCTGGCCATCGCGCCTCGGGAAATCTCGATGATACGATCAGGCTCGCGCCGCGGCGGCGGGGGCCTCGCAATATCGTCATTTTATGTGCCGCTGTCGCGATCGTCCTGATCGCCGGATTTGGGCTATGGCTCGGGCTGCGCCCCGCGCCGTTTCCGCTGGCGGGCGAAGCGCGAATTTTCAGCCATGTGACCAGGCGGTTCACCGTGTTCCGCTTCCGCGACGATCCACTGGTTCTGGTGGTGGATTGCCCCGGCCTGCACGCCCAGGGGCTGATGTTCGACCGGCTGGCGGCGCTGATCGAGAAGGCGGCCGCGCCGCGCGACCAGGTGCTCACCACAGCGGAATTCGCGGCAACCCTCGCCGCCGCCCATGCCAGCGTGGGCACTTATTATTACGGCGACGACTATCCCGCCGCCGCGATGCGGCGCTTTTTTCGCCTCGCGCGCGCCGAGGGCGTGGCGTTGAACCCGCAGGAGCGCCGGTTGCAGGCGATTTTGCGCCGCTCCGGATTCCTGAAACCGGGCGCGAATGGCGCGGTGATCTCGATTCCGCAGGCGGGGGCGGGGCATCGGGTCACGCCGCTCGTCCGCGCGGTGATCCTGCGCCATGAACTCTCCCACGGTGCGTATTTCACCCTGCCCCGCTACCGGGCGTTCGTGCATCGCTTCTGGAACGACGTGATGACCGCGAAGGAGCGTGCCGCGTTCCGGGGATTTTTGACCAGGCAGGGCTACGATCCGCGCGAGCGCGAACTGATTATCAACGAGACCCAGGCCTATCTGGTGTTCACCCGCGACCGGGAGTTTTTCCGCCCGAGCGCGGTCGGGCTGCCGCGCGCGACGGTGGATGCGCTGCGGGCGCGCTTCATCGCCGCCATGCCGGATTTCTGGCTCAAGCCGCTGGCGACCGCGCCTTTGCCGTCGGCGCCTACTTCCTGACCGTATCGAGCAGGATGGCGGCGGTCGAGATGTCGGCGCCCTGTGATTTCAGGCCGGACAGGGCGGTCTTGAGTGCGGGCAGGAAGGTCGTGATGTCCGAGGACGGGGATTTCGGCAGGATGTCGATCGGGGCCGAACTGGCGATCGCGAGGATCATGTCCTCGCCATAGGGTGCGCCGACCGCCCATTGCGGGCCGGGCTTCCGGCCGAGTTCCAGGGTTCCGCCGGCCTGATGGAGCGATGCCGGCATCTGCGCGCTGGGATAGAGGCGATAGATCGAGCCGCTGCTGGAGACGTAATCGACCTCGACATAGGCGGGCCAGGACGGCAGGCCGAGTTCGACCACGATATGCTGACCCTTGGCGAGCTTCGTCACGTTGCCGACGAGATGAAGATCGAGGCGCTGGTCCGGGTTCGCGAAGACCGGCGCGAAGGGCCGGATCGCGCCGATCAGGCCGCAATACGGGCCGTCGAAGCCGCGATAGAGGAGTCCGACCTGGATCGGCGGGTGGCTCAGCGCGGCTCGCAGTGCCGGCACGGCGGAGACGCCGACCAGCCCGTGCAGGTCGGCGCGCGTCGCGGTCGTCGTGCCGTGCAGCAGCGTGCAGGGAACCGGGGCGATGGCGGCGGCGATGGATGACCGTATCGCCGCGAGATCGGCTGGCTTGGGTGCCGGGGTGGGCGGTGCGGCAGCAGCTTTTGGCTGCGGCTGCGTGGCCGGTGCGGCTTGCGGCGGCGCGGCTTGCTTCTGGGGTTTGGGTTTGCCGCCAAGCAGCAGAAAACCGCCACCGGCGGCGAGCAGCAGGACGATCGCCGCGGCGGCGGCGATGATCGGCGTTCTGCTCTTCGGCCGTTCCAGCGCGGTAGCCGGCTGTATCGCGGGCGCCGAGGCGGCCGCGGGACGGGGTGCGGGTCGGGCCGTCGGCGCGATCATCGTCGCGTCGCCATCCGCCGGTGCGTCGCTCGTGTGCAGCGCGGCGGCAAAATCGCGCGCGGACGCGAACCGATCCTCCGGGCGCTTGGTCATCGCGCGGCGGACCACCGCATCGAGCGCCGGCGTGACCGAGACCGACAGCGCGGAGGCCGCCGGCGGTTCGGTGTTCAGCACCTTGTGCATGATCCCGGTGACCGAGCCTTCGAACGGTTTTTCCCCGGTCAGCAACTGATAGAGCAGCACGCCGGCGGAATAGATGTCGGTGCGGGCGTCGATGGTCTGGCCCATGAACTGCTCGGGCGACATGTAGGACGGCGTGCCGATCATGGTGCCGGCCTGGGTCAGGCTGCTGCTCTCGATCCGGGCGACGCCGAAATCGGCGAGCTTCACCCGGCCGTCCCTGGTGATCATCACATTGGCCGGCTTGATGTCGCGATGGATCACGCCATGGTCGTGGCTGTAGGCGAGGCCGGCGAGCAGTGCCTCCATCATGCGCAGCGCATCCGCCACGGCGAAGCGCTCGCCCCGGTCGAGCAGGGATTTCAGCGTGTCGCCCTCGACGAATTCCATCACGATATAGGCGAGGGTTTCGGTCTCGCCGTAATCGTAGACGCCGACGATGTTCGGATGGGTCAGCCGCCCGGCGGCCTGGGCCTCGCGCTTGAAGCGCAGCAGATCCTCGGCCGCTTCGGGGTCGTCGGCGCGGTCGAGGCTGACGGTCTTGATGGCGACGCGCCGGGCGATGATCGGATCGAAGCCTTCATAGACGGTGCCCATCGCGCCGCGCCCGATGGCGCGGACGATGTCGTATTTTCCGAGCGTGGTGAAATCGGTCGCGGCCATGTCAGAACGTCCGCTTCGCGGCACCGACAGGGTGGTACGTGGCGACGCTTGCTGCCTGCTCGCCACCGTCGCCGATCACTACGAACGGCGCCCAGTAGAATGGATTGGCGAGCTTGGCCGAGACTCCGCCGGTGCCGGCACCGTCGATCAGGGCGAGCTGGGCGCTGCGCAGACTGGACGCGGCGCCGCCGTCGCTCCCCGAGGCGATATGCTGCAGCGTGGTCGCGACCAGATAGGAGCTGACCTGATCATTCACCGCCCACTGCGTCACCATCAGGCCGCGCGCCCCGGCGAAGAAGAAGGCGCGGGCGAGGCCCGACAGCGCCTCGCCGCCGGCGCGGCCGTTGCTGCCGCCGGTATTGCAGGCCGAGAGGATGACCAGATTGGCGTCGAGATGCAGGTTGGTGATGTCGGACGTGGTCAGCATCGCCCGGTTCGCCGATCTGGCGCCCGGCGGCGGCGAGGTGACGATCGCGGGTTCGCGCGCGCAGGGCAGTTCGGAGGGCAGCAGCGCGTGGGTAGCGAAATGCAGGATGCGGAACTGCTTGAGGTCGGCGCGTTCGATATCCGGCACGGTGAAGGCTGCGCCGAGCAACTGGTCCGAGGCCGGGGCATGAAACACCGCGCGCGCGGCGGCGAGTTCGAGCTTGGCATAAGGCAGCGACGGCAGGCCGGCGAACAACCGGGCGCTGTTCGCGCAGGCCGGGCCGCTGAAACTCGCCGCGGCCTCGGCTTCGGTCACGTGGTCGAAATCGCCGAAGCCGAACCAGGGCTGGCTCGCCTGCGAGGTGCCTTGAATCCGGCGCAGCGAGACGAAATTCGCCGCCGCCGGCACGTAAACCAGGCTCATCCGGCGGATCAGCCAGGGTGTCGCCCTGAGATCGCCCGCCTGGGCCGGGCCGGCCGGCAGCAGCGCGAACGGCAGCGACAGCAGCGGGCCGGAGGGCGCGATCACCATGGCGGTGGTGTGGATCAGCGCGGATTTGAACGGTGCAACGGTCGCCTGATAGATCGCCGCCGCATCCGTCATCGCGAAAGGCGGCAGGCCGGATTGGGTGGGCTTGAGGCTGCGGCGCACCGCCTCGACCAGCCTGGTCATTTTCGCATCGCCGGTGCCGGAGCGCGCCACCATCATTTTGCCGTTCTGCAACAGGAACAGCCAGGCATGGTGCGACGCGAGCATGATGTCGAGAAATGCCTCGTGCGGGTGCAACTGGGCGAGGACACTCCTGGCCGGCACCGATTCCTGCACCAACTGGCCGAAATTCGGCGCCGCGGCTTCCACCGCCTCGTCGGCCTGCGACAGGGTCCGGCTCGCGGCGGCGATCCGCGCGTCGAGTGCTGCGAGCGCCGGTTTCGAATTGCCGTGGCCATGGGCGAGATCGTCGCGCGCGCGATAGAGCCGGGCGAGTTCCACCACCGCGTCCTGATGCGCGCGGATCGCGGCGGCGACGGCTGGGCTTTTCGAATTGGCGGCCAGCCGGGCGGCGGTTTCGGCGATTTCCTGGCTGGTCGTGCTGCCCTGGGCGAGTTCGGCCATGCCGAACATCTCGGCGTAGAGCGCCTGGGCGTCGTTCGGCGTGTGTGTGGCTTGGGTATCGAGCGCTTCGAGGCAGGGGGCGATCAGCCGCGCCGAGGTGCCGAGACGCAGCCGGCGCAGCAGGGACACGCCCTGGCGGCAGGCCTGGATCGACTGCGCGGTTTCGCCGGAACGGGCCAGCACGGCACCTTGGAGCAGCGAGGTATCGGCGACCGGACGCGAGCCCGGCAGCGCCTGCGCGAAATCGCGCGAGGCGGCGGCGAGACGGCTCGCGGCGGCGCCGTTTTGGCCGGTGGCGGTGTCGATCGTCGCGGCGGTGCGGTCGAGCCGCGCCTGGAGGATCGGCGGGGTGATGCCGTTGGCGACGGCGATCATCGAGGAGCGGCGGATCGTCGCGGCGGCTTGCTTCGGGTGGCCCAGGGAAGCCTGCACCACGCCCTGGTAGCGCAGCGTCTCGATCACGCCGAGCAGAGCCTGCTGGCTGACCGGGCTGAGCAGCGTGGTCTGCGCGGTGAGGATCTGGGCGGTACCGCCGCCGGCCGACAGGGCGAAGCCGGTGCTTCTGGTCGCGACCAGGGCGTGCGGCGTGATCAGCGATGCCGGCAGCAACGCCGCGTAGCCGCGTTCGGCACCGGCGAGCAGCGCCTGTGCCTGCCGGTCATGCCCCTGATTCAAGGCATCGAGCCCGCGATAGTGGAGCAGGCGCGGGGTGGCGGTGGCATCGGCCGATTTCGGCGCCAGGGCCTTGGCCTGGGCGAACAGGGTGTCGGCCTGGCGGTAGCGCCCCTCGTCTGAAAGGTTGAGCGCCAGATCCATCATCGGAGCAACCGTGTTCGGATCGGCGGGGCCGAGCGCCTTCTGCTGCAGCGCGAGCGCCGCGCGATAGGCGGTGACCGCTGCCGGGTAGTCCTCGGCCTGGTTGGCGTTGTTGCCGACCCGCATCAGCGCCTCGTATTGGCCGATATCGCCGGAGGTGAAGGCGGAGGCGGCGAGACGGTCGGCGAGCAGCCGGTCCGAAATCGCGACGGAGGCGTTACGCGCGGCTTTCGGGGCGACCACCCGGCTCGCGATGCCGATTGCCCGCTGCATCACCGGAAAGGCCGGTTGCACGCCGTCGGCCAGCCAGGCGCGGCCGCCGATCAGGGCGGCGATGGCGACATGCGGCCAGCCGCCGATCCGCTGGGTGCAGAGCAGGATCTGCGCGGGGTAGCGGCCGAGGATTGTGGCCGGCTTCGGTGCGGCACAGGCGTAGCGCTGTTCGAGACCGGCGCGCCAGGAGCCGGTTTCGGCGAGCTGCGCGAGGCCGGTGGGATCGGTCGCGGATCCGGCGACGACCCGCGCGCTCGGGTGATGCCAGGTTCCGCAATAGACCAGCGCGCCGTGCGCCGTGCGGGTGACGGTGCAGGCTTCGCCGCTGCTGCTGCGGCCGATTGCGTATTGCCGGCCGGTGATGGATGTCGCGGCCGAATTCGTCACATAGGCGGTCGGCGGCGGCTGTGCGCAGCCGGCGAGCACCATGAGCCCGAACATGCAGGCCAGAGTGATGAGGCGGCGCATGGTCAGTAGTCCTTGGCGGCAATGCCCGGTAGCAGGACATTGCGGTCGAGCCGTCGCCGGCGCGTCGGGTTGAGGTCGAAACTCTGGAGCGGGCTGGCCTGCGGCAGGGTCGCGACCGGCAGCACGGTGCAGTTGACCGAGCCGATGATGCAGCTATTGAACCGGTAATTACTCTGCGGGATGGGTACCACGGCTGCGTTATGCGCGGCGGTGGTGCCGGCCAGATTGCCGAGCGTGCCGGTGAAGTTGACCGCTCCCGCGGCACCACCGGAAACCAGCAGGAATTTCAGGTTCAGATGGCCGTTTGCCTTGCCGGCGCCGAGATCGAGGACCATGGTGGTGTTGGGTGCGTTCAGGCTGGCGAATGTCGCGCTGCCATCCGGCTGGAGGATGACGAACACCGTATTGGGCTGCCCGGCCAGGCCCTGGGCCGCGGCGGCCGGGCCGGTATCGATGACGAAGGTGCCGGTCTGAATCAGTTGCTGGGTCGTCCCTTCGGTCACGGCGAGCACGGAATCGATGCCGGACCTTGGCGTCGCCCCGACCTGGGTGCCGGGCGGCGGGGCCGTACCGCCGATGAACAATCCACCGCCCGCCGCACCGTCGAGCAGCATCTGCGCGGTCGCGGTGATCGAGACGGCGCGCGCGGAGACCGGGCCGGCGATGGTCAGAGCGGTGCCATCCTGCAAGGTGAACAGATGGCCGGTATCGGTGAAGCCGCCGAGCGTTCCGATGGCGTTATCGCCGGTCAATGCGATGTCGCCGCCGATCGCGCCCGCGCTTTGCAGCATCAGGGCATCGATCGCTCCGCTCTCGTCGATCGGCCCGGCGCCGCCGAGAGCGAGAGTGCCCGGCGTTGCGATGGTTCCCGGTATGGTCATGCCCGGCGCGGTCAGGGTGATGTCCGGCGCGTTCACCGAACCGGAGACCGTGAGCGGCGTGGCGTCCGCGAGGTCGAAAACGCCGTTGGTGACGATGAAATTGCCGAGTGTGGCGATCCGGTTGGTGCCGGTGAGCGCGACCGCGCCGCCGATGGCCTTCAGGCCGAGCAGGGTTGCGGCGTCGATCCTGCCGGTTTCGGTGATGGCGCCGGTGCTGCCGAGAGCGATGGTTCCGGCGACCGCGATGGTTCCCGGTATCTCGATCTTGGGAGACGTGATCGCGGCATTTTGCGCGGCGAGAGGGCCGCGGATGGTAAGCGGCGAGCCATCGTCCAGGGTGAAGTCGTTGGCAGTGGCGAAATCAGCGAGCGTGGCGACGCTGTTATGGCGTGCGAAATCGACCGCGCCGCCGATGGTGCCGAAGCTGGCCAGCGTGCCGGCGGTGATGGCTCCGGTCTCGGTGATCGCGCCGGTATCGCCGAACGCGATTGTGCCGGGCACGGTGAGGGAACCGGCGATCA
>NZ_JAKGBZ010000055.1 GCF_021556475.1 Acidiphilium iwatense
GGCCGAGCTTTTCGGCGATCTCGCCCGCCGCAATGCCCGCGGGACCGGCTTCAACGAGTAGCCGATACGCCGCCAATCTGTGCTCGTGCGCCAGGGCGGCGAGGGCCGCGACCGTCCAGGCGGAGCCGATTTTAGTATTTGATATTTTCATTATTATCGAAATAAAGAATTATCGCAGGATCGTCAACCCGCGCAGGCGATGGTTTCAAGCAACCGTCCGATCAGCGCCAGATCGCTCGCGCGAGAGAGCCGGTGCTCCCCGTCCTTTATCAGCGTGACCCACACATCCTCGCCCGCGATTCGTTCGGCGAGGCGCAGGCTGGTTTGCCACGGCACTTCGGCGTCGCGCTGGCCGTGAATCAGCCGCACAGGAGCGTCGATCGGGATCGGCGCGCGAAGCACGAGATGCCGCGCGCCGTCGTCGAGCAGCGCCGCCGTCATCGGCGTCGGCGAACCATAGGGGTTGGGCACCATCACCACACCGTCGCGTGCCAATGCCGCTCGCGCCGCCTCGGTCAGGCTTGGCTTCATCAGATCCTCGGTGAAATCGGGAGCGGCGGCGATGCCGAGAAACCCCGCGACTCGTGCGCCAAGCGCGCGCGCGAGCAAGAGCCCGATCCAGCCGCCCATCGACGACCCGGCGAGAATCAACTCTCCCTCCGGCAGCACCGTGTCGATGACCGTGCGCGCATCCGCGACCCAGCGCCCGATCGTGCCGTCCGCGAACGATCCGTCGGAGGCACCATGGCCGGAATAATCGAGCCGCAGCATCGCTGAGCCATGCGCGGCGCACCAGTCGCGCAGGAAAATCGCCTTCGTCCCCTGCATGTCGGACGCGAATCCGGACAGAAACACCAGGGTCGGCCCATCCCCCGCCAGATGCGCATAGGCGAGCCGCACCCCATCCGCCCGCTCGATCACGCCCCGCCGTTCGTCCATCGCACTCTCCCCTTCGCCCGCCGCTCATGGTAACGCGCGCGTTCCTAGTGTCCCGATTCGGAAGATCGTCGGCGCTGATTAAGGCGTCTTAACGAACTTCCGAATTGAAAGGATACTGGCAAACATATGATTCTAGTGTTGTTTTTGGTTCTGAAGTTCCTAAACGCACCGCCGCATATACGTAGGAACTTCAGAACCACCACACTAGCAGGTGAACGATGCGCAAACCCTCCGACTACGCGATTCTACAGGTTCTGCCGCGCCTGGAAACCGGCGGCGTCGAACAGGTTGTGGTGGAACTGACCGAGGCGATCGCCCGCACCGGCGCGCGCGCGCTGGTCGCGAGCCTGTCGGGACGGCTGGTCCCGGCGATCGAGCGTGCCGGCGGGATGCATATCGCGCTCGATCTCGAAACGCGCAATCCGCTGCGCATGTCGTGGAACGGCGACCAGTTGGCCAGGCTGATCAAGACCCATCGCGTCTCGCTGGTCCATGCCCATTCCCGCGCGCCGGCCTTCGCCGCCCGCGCTGCCGCCAGGCGCCGCGCTATACCGTTCGTCACTACCTATCACGGCGCCTATGGCGATAGCGGGCCGCTCAAGCGCCGCTACAACGCGGTGATGGCCTCGGGCGACCGGGTGATCGCGGTGTCGCACTACATCGCCGGTCTGGTGCGGGAGCGCCACGGCGTGGCCGAGAACCGGCTGCGGGTGGTTCCCGGCGGAGTGGATCCCGCGCGGTTCGACCCGGATACGGTGAATGGCCGGGTCGAGCGCCTCGCGCGGAACTGGCGCCTGCCCGACGGTGCGCCGACCATCATGCTGCCCGCGCGGCTGACATCGTGGAAGGGTCAGGCGGTACTGATCGAGGCGTTGACCCGGCTACGTCATCGCGACGCCATCGCCATCCTGGTCGGCGGCGCGCAGGGGCGCGATTCCTACATGAAATCGCTGGCCGAGGCGGCGAAGCGCCGGGGCGTAAGCTCCCGCGTGCTGTTCGCCGGCGACTGCGCGGATATGCCGGCGGCCTACATGCTGGCCGATGTGGTGGTGAATGCCTCGACCGACCCGGAAGCCTTCGGACGAACCATCGTCGAGGCCCAGGCGATGCGCCGGCTGGTGATCGCGACCGACCACGGCGCCGCGCGTGAGACCATTCTGGACGGCGAAACCGGCTGGCGGGTGAAACCCGGCGACGCGGCCGCGCTCGCCGCCGCGATCGACGCCGCGCTCGACATGCCGATCGACGCGCGCATCGCCATGGGTGCGGCGGCGCGGGATTTCGTCGCCGAGCATTACTCGATCGCCGCGATGCAGGCGGGCAATCTCGCCGTGTATCACGAACTGCTTGGGTGATGCGCGTCCTGGTCATCCGCCACGGCGCGCTCGGCGATGTCGTGCTGAGTTTTCCGGCCTTCGCCGCGATACGCGCGGCGCATATGGACGCCGAGATCACCCTGCTCACCACGGCGCCCTTTGCCGGTTTTCTGTCCCGCGCCCCCTGGTTCGACCGCGTTAAGGTCGATACCCGCCCGGCTGTCCACGATCTTCTTGGCCTGTTTCGGCTGCTCCGCCAGCTTCGCGGCTTCGACATGGTCTACGACCTGCAAACCTCGGGCCGTTCCTCGCGCTATTTCAGGCTCGCCGGATCGCCGCGCTGGTCCGGCATCGCGCGCGGCTGCGCCTACCCGCACGCCAATCCGGGCCGCGACGCGATGCACACGCGCGAGCGGATCGAGGAGCAGCTGGCGATGGCCGGTATACCGCGCCTGCCGCCGCCGGACCTGGCCTGGCTGCGCGGTGAGCCGGTAATCGCCCTGCCGGACCGTTTCACCGCCCTGGTCCCAGGCGCCGCGCCGCACCGACCGGCGAAACGCTGGCCCACCGGGCATTTCGGCGCACTCGCGGCACGGATCGGCGCGCCTTGCGTCATCCTAGGCGGCAAATCCGAAGCCGCGCTCGCCGCCGAAATCCGCGCCATCGCACCCGATGCCGTCGACCTGACCGGCAGAACCGGCCTCGGCGAGCTTGCCGCAGTCTTCGCCCGCGCGGATCTCGCCATCGGCAACGATACCGGGCCGATGCATCTCGCCGCGACTCTTGGCGTCCCCTCGATCGTGCTGTTCGGCGCCGATAGCGACCCCGCGCTCACCGCGCCGCGCTACCCGGACGGCGCCTGGCCCACCGTGCTGCGCGCGGCAAACCTTGCCGATCTGCCGGTCGATCGGGTTGCCGACGCCGTTTCGGGACGGCATAACCACCCGTCTTTCACACTCCAAGGAGCGAAAAATGCCGGCGATCACTTTGCCTGACGGTTCCGTCCGCGACTATCCGGGCGCCGTCACCGGCACCATGATCGCGGCATCGATCGGCCCCGGCCTCGCCCGCGCCGCGCTGGCGATGGAGGTCGACGGCGCGCTGATGGACCTGTCGCGCGAAATCGAGACGGATTCGCATGTGCGCTTCATCACCCGCAAGGACGCCGCCGCGTTGCCGCTGATCCGCCACGACGCCGCCCATGTCATGGCCGAAGCCGTGCAGGCGCTCTACCCCGGCACCCAGGTCACCATCGGCCCGGCGATCGAAAACGGCTTCTATTACGATTTCTTCCGCAACGATCCGTTCACCCCGGACGATCTTCCGGCGATCGAGGCGAAGATGCGCGAGATCATCGCGGCGAACGCGCCGTTCACCCGCGAGGTGTGGCCGCGCGACGCGGCGATCGGGTTTTTCGAGGCGCGCGGCGAACGGTTCAAGGCCGAGCTGATCCGCGACCTGCCCGACGGCGAGGCGATCACCGTCTATCGTCAGGGCGAGTGGCTCGATCTCTGCCGTGGCCCGCATATGCGCGCAACCGGCGATATCGGCCCCGCGTTCAAGCTGATGAAGGTTGCCGGGGCGTATTGGCGCGGCGACCATCGTAATCCCATGCTTTCGCGGATTTACGGCACCGCCTGGCGCGACCAGAAGGAGCTGGACGCGCATCTGCACCAGTTGGAGGAAGCCGAACGGCGCGACCATCGCAAGCTCGGCCGCCAGATGGACCTGTTCCACATGCAGGACGAGGCGGTGGGCAGCGTGTTCTGGCACGAGAAAGGCTGGCGGCTGTACCGCACGGTCGAATCCTATATGCGCCGCCGCCAGGAACAGTTCGGCTATCGCGAGGTCAGAACGCCGCAACTGCTCGATCGGGCCTTATGGGAAAAATCCGGCCACTGGGAGAATTTCCGCGCCAACATGTTCATCGCCGAGGTCGAGGACGAGGACAAAATCCTCGCGCTCAAGCCGATGAACTGCCCCTGCCATGTCGAGATTTTCAAGCACGGGCTGCGCTCCTATCGCGAACTGCCGCTGCGCATGGCCGAGTTCGGCGCCTGCCACCGCTATGAACCCTCCGGTGCGCTGCACGGCATCATGCGCGTCCGCGCCTTCACCCAGGACGATGCCCATATTTTCTGCACCGAGGATCAGATCGCGAGCGAGACGGTGCGCTTCGTCGACATGCTGCGCCTCGTTTATGCCGATTTCGGCTTCGCGGAGTTCACCGTCAAATTCTCCGACCGGCCGACCCCGCGCGCCGGGTCTGACGATGTGTGGGACCGTGCCGAGGCCGCGCTGCAATCCGCCTGCGCTCAGGCCGGCGTGAGCTATGCGCTCAACCCCGGCGAAGGCGCATTCTATGGCCCGAAGCTCGAATTCGTGCTTCGCGACGCGATCGGCCGCGACTGGCAATGCGGCACGTTCCAGGTCGATTTCGTGCTCCCCGAACGACTCGACGCCAGCTACATCACGCCCGAAAGCAGCCGCGCCCGCCCGGTGATGCTGCACCGCGCGATCGTCGGCAGTTTCGAGCGCTTCATCGGCATCCTGATCGAGAACTGCGCCGGCCGCTTCCCGCTCTGGCTCGCCCCCACCCAGGTCGCGGTCGCCAGCATCGTCACCGACGCCAACGACTATGCCGAAACCGTCGCGGCGAATCTGAAATCCGCCGGGCTTTCGGTCGCCACCGATCTGCGCAACGAAAAGATCAACGCCAAGATCCGCGATCTGAGTCTTTCCCTGGTGCCGAACATCCTGGTGGTCGGCCGGCGCGAGGCGGAGCAGAATACCGTCGCACTCCGTCGCCTCGGCGGCGACGCACAGGAAATGCTGTCGCTGGATGAGGCGGTTTCGATCCTGAAAACCGAGGCGACGACGCCGGATTTGCGGTAACGTCTAGACGGTGCGGACATGAACCACGTCCTCGCCGCCACGCTGCTGGTTCGGGCGCTCAACCTGATCGGCACTTTCGTCTTCGCGCTCAGCGGCGCGGTGCTCGGGGCGCGGCGCGAGATGGATTTGTTCGGCGTTCTGGTGCTCGCTTTCGTCACCGCCGTTTCGGGTGGGATCATGCGTGATGTGCTGATCGGCGCGATCCCGCCCGAGGCGTTTTCCTCCTGGCACACGCTGGCGATCGCGCTGATCGCCGGGCTGCTCGGCTTCGTGCTTTACGACCGGCTCGAAATCCTGCGCAATCCGGTGCAGATTTTCGATGCCGCCGGCCTCGGCATATTCGCAGTGGCGGGGACGCAAAAAGCCCTGGAATATGGGCTGAACCCGCCGATGGCCGCGATTCTCGGCATGGTCAGCGGCATTGGCGGCGGCATGGCGCGCGACGTGCTGACCGCACAGGTGCCGATCGTGCTGCGCACCGATATTTACGCGCTCGCCGCCCTCGCCGCAGCACTCGTGGTCATTGCCGGCCACGCGTTCGGCCTGCCGCCGGCACTGACCGATCTGCCCGGCGTGGCGCTCTGCCTGTTCCTGCGGCTGATGGCGCTCTATGGCGGCTGGCGGCTGCCTTCCGCGCACCGCAAGCGCTGATTTCATCAGGATCACCCGGCGAATTTATCGGTCATTCGAAATCTGCCGATAATTCTATTGACAAAAAAGTCAATAAAAGCCTATCCCGCTCCAGAAGGTGGGTTCCAAGCTCGGGGGCCACCATATACCTGCATATCGAATGCACGAGGATTAGGGAGAGGACACATGGCAATCACGACCGCGATCTGGTGGTTGGCCGGGATTATCGGCGCGGGCGCGCTGATCGCCGCACGCCGTTCCGCGCGCGCGTGGCTGGGCGCGCTGGCGCTCTGGCTGGTCGCCGGGCTGGTTCTGGGCACCATCGGCCTGATCGGCTTTATCGTGCTCGCGATCGTCGTGGGGGTACCGGCGGCGCTGCTCGCCAGCACGGCACGGCGACAGGCCATCATCACTGGACGGCTGCTCCCGGTGTTTCGCCGGATCATGCCGCAAATGAGCGAGACCGAGCGCGCCGCGATCGAAGCCGGCACGGTCTGGTGGGACGCCGATCTGTTCAGCGGCCGGCCGGACTGGCGGAAGCTGCTGCGCACTCCGGCGGCCAAACTGTCTCCCGAGGAACAATCCTTCATCGATGTCGAAACCGAACATCTGTGCGATCTCTCGAATGACTGGGACAGCACGCAGATCTGGCAGGATATGCCGCCCGCCGCCTGGGATTATGCGAAACATGCGGGATTCCTCGGGCTGGTCATTCCGAAATCCCATGGCGGCAAGGGCTTCTCCGCCGTGGCGCACTCGGCGGTGGTGATGAAGCTCGCGACCCGCTGCTCCGCCGCCGCCGTGTCGGTCATGGTACCGAACTCGCTCGGCCCGGCGGAATTGCTGCTGCATTACGGCACCGAGGAGCAAAAAAATCATTACCTGCCGCGCCTTGCCCGTGGCGAGGAGATTCCCTGCTTTGCCCTGACCAATCCCTATGCCGGGTCCGACGCGGCCTCGATCACCGATATCGGCGTGGTGACGAAGCGGCAATGGGACGGCCGTGAAACCCTCGGGTTCCTGGTTACGTTCGACAAGCGCTATATCACGCTCGCCCCGGTCGCGACGGTGATCGGGCTTGCCTTCCACGCCCACGACCCCGAAGGACTTCTGGGCGGCGAGGCGGATGTCGGCATCACCTGCGCGCTGATTTCACGCACCCATCCCGGCGTGGAGATCGGCCGGCGTCACTGGCCGCTGAACGCGGTGTTCCAGAACGGCCCGATCAAGGGACAGGACCTGTTCATCCCGATCGACATGGTGATCGGCGGTGCGGTGCAGGTTGGCAAAGGCTGGCGGATGCTGATGGAATGCCTCGCCGCCGGGCGGGCGATCTCGCTGCCGTCCTCCGCCGTGGGTGCCGCCAAGATCGCAACCAACGGCACTGGCGCCTACGCGGGAATTCGCCGGCAGTTCAACACGCCGCTCGGCCAGTTCGAGGGGATCCAGGAACCGCTCGGGCGGATGGGCGGGCATCTCTACGCGATGGACGCAGTGCGTTGCCTCTCGGCGGTCGCGATCGATATCGGCGAGAAGCCGTCGGTGATCTCGGCGATCGCCAAATACCACATGACCGAACGCGCCCGCATGGTGGTGACCGACGCGATGGACGTGACCGGCGGCAAGGGCATCTGCATGGGGCCAAGCAATTTTCTGGCGCGCGCCTATCAGCAGATCCCCATCGCGATCACGGTCGAGGGTGCGAATATCATGACGCGCAGCCTGATCATTTTCGGCCAGGGAGCGATCCGTTGCCATCCCTATGTCATGACATTGATGCAGTCGGCGGCGAATCCCGACCGCAAGCAGGGGCTGCGCGATTTCGACCGCGCGTTGTTCGGCTATGCCGGTTTCGTGACGAGCAATCTGCTGCGCGCGGCGTTTCACGGCCTGACCTTCGGTCGGCTGATCCGCGCGCCGCGCGGTGCCGCGCGCGAGCTTGCGCCCTACTACCGGGAAGCACAGCGACTTTCGATTCTGCTCGCGCTGAACACCGATGTCGCGATGGCGGCCCTCGGCGGCGCGCTGAAGCGCAAGGAGAGCGTCACCGCTCGGCTCGGCGACGTGCTCAGCCAGCTCTACATCCTCTCGGCAGTGCTGAAACGCTATGAGGATGACGGCCGGCAGAATGCCGATCTGCCCCTGGTCCATTGGGCGGCGCAGGACGCGCTCGGCCGCGCCTATGACGCGCTGCGCGCGCTCTATGCGAATTTCCCGGCCCGCCCGGCGGCGTTCGCATTGCGCGTCATCGGCTTTCCATTCGGCGTGCCGCGCCGCCAGCCTTCCGACCGGCTGCATGCCGATATCGCGGACATTCTCCGGCAGATGAGCCCGACTCGCGAGCGGCTGATGCAAGGCTCCTGGCGTCCCCGCCCCGAAATCGAGCCGGTGCTCGGCGTGCTCGAAGCGGCGGCGCTTGCCTATCCGCGGATCGAGGCGATCGAACGGCGCGTCAAGGACGCGGTCAAGGCCGGCACCGTCGACCGGATGCCGCAAGCCATGCCGCTGCTGAGCGCCTGGGCGGACGAGGCCAACCAAAAAGGCTTGATCGACGCAGATGAGGCGGCGGAGATTCGCGCCTTCGCTGAAAACGCCGCGAAGATCATCGCGGTGGACGACTTCCCGCAGGATTTCAACCTGATGGAGGATTTGCAGACGCGTAAGGCCTATTGGGTGCAGCAGAACGGCCGCAAAGCGAAGGCATCGGCCCCGCGCGCGGCGGCCGAATGATGGCGCGGGATCGCTATCTGGCGTTCGCGAATTCGCCGTTCGGGAAAAAGCTGACCGGCGCGATCGGCCTTCCCCAACCGACCCCGCTCGAACGCTTCGCCCCCGGACGGCCGGATCTTCTCGGTCCGGTCATTGTCGGTGCGGCACAAGGCGGGCGCCTCGCCGCGCCACTGGCCGAACTGCTCGCCGCCGCCCCCGTCGCCACGCTGTTTCACGGCGAATATGCCGGCTGGACCGATATCGCCGCGCAACACCGGCTGATGACAGGACGGTTCGATGCGAAATCCAGCGGCACTGTGGGCTCGGCGGTGTTCGACGCCACAGGCATCGCCGATCCCGATGATCTTGCCGCGATCTATCGGTTTTTCCACGACACGATCCGTTCGATCGCGCGCAACGGACGCATCCTCGTGCTCGGCACACCGCCCGAGGACGCGCCGAACCTTGCAGGGCGGATCGCCCAGCGCGCCCTGGAAGGAATCGTCCGTTCGCTCGGCAAGGAAGCCCAGCACAACATCGCCGCCCAGCTTTTGTATGTCGCGCCGGGCGCGGAAGGGGCGGCCAACAGCAGTCTGCGGTTTTTTCTCTCGCCGCGCAGCGCCTATGTCTCCGGTCAGGTGGTTCGAATCGGCAAGCCGGTCGCTCAGGACACTGACGGATACGATTCGCATGCGCCGCACGCCGGCAGGACGGTTCTGGTCACCGGCGCGGCGCGCGGCATCGGCGCCGCGATCGCCGAGGTATTCGCGCGGGACGGAGCGAAGGTGATCTGCCTCGACGTGCCGCAATCCACCGCCGATCTTCTGGCGCTCGCGCAACGGATCGGCGGCGAGCGCCTGACCCTCGACATCACCGCTCCCGAGGCGCCGAAGACCATCGTAGAGGATGCAATGGCGCGCGGCGGTTATGACGTGGTGGTGCATAATGCCGGGATCACTCGCGACAAGACGATCGCGAATATGACGCCTGATGCCTGGAACATCGTGATGAACGTGAACCTCGTCTCGGCCTTGCGTATCACCGAGGCACTGCTCGATGCGGATGCGCTGAAGCCGAACGGGCGCGTCGTCTGCGTCTCCTCGATCGCGGGGAACGCGGGCAATCTTGGGCAAACCAATTACGCCGCCTCGAAGGCGGGGGTGATCGGCATGGTGCAGGGTTTTGCCCCGGTGCTTGCCGCGCGCGGTGCCACGATCAATGCGGTCGCGCCCGGTTTCATCGAAACCCAGATGACGAACGCGATTCCGCTGACAATCCGCGAAGCCGGAAGGCGGATGAATGCGATGGCGCAGGGTGGCCAGCCGGTCGATGTCGCCGAAACCATTTCCTGGTTCGCCGATCCGGCCAGTGTCGGGTTGAACGGCAATGTGGTGCGGGTCTGTGGCCAGAGCCTCATCGGAGCCTGAGCGATGACCGATTGGCAAATCGCGCCACGAGTGATGACGGGCCCGCCGGAAGGTGGGGCCGTGTTGCGGGGTGCGATCGCCAGTTTGCGCAAGCGCGGCATAACGGGCGATCTCGATCCGGTCGCGCTGCTCCGGCCCGGCGTTATGCTGGATGCCGCGCGCATCCATGCCTATGCGCAGGTCTGCGGTTTCGGCGAGCGAGGCGGCGTGCCGCTGACCTATCCGCATCTGCTCGCCTTTCCGCTGCACATGGCGGCACTGCTCGCGCCGTCCTTCCCGTTTCCGGCGATCGGCCTGGTGCATCTGGAAAACACCATCGTTCAGCATGCAAAGCTCGATTCCGGCGACCGGCTCGATGTCATGGCCGGTTTCGGCGCGTGGATCACCCATGAAAAAGGCCAGGCTTTCACAGTCGAATCGCGGATCGCGCGCGCCGGACAGATCGTCTGGGAAAGCGCCAGTCTCTATCTGCGGCTCGGCGTCGATGCGCCGAAAGGCGCGCCGTATCAGGGGCTTCCCGCCGACGAATTGCCGCTCGCGACAATCCGCCGGTTCGATCTACCCGCAAATCTGGGCCGCCGCTACGCGCGGGTTTCGGGCGATTCCAACCCGATCCACACCTCCGCCATCGCGGCGCGGATGTTCGGCTTTCCTCGCCCGATCGCGCATGGCATGTGGACCAAGGCGCACGCTTTGGCGCAACTTCTGCCCGATGAACCGATCGAACACGCAGAGGTCAGGGTCGCGTTCAAAACACCGGCCTTCCTGCCCGGCGGCGCGTGTTTGATGGTGGCGCCTGACAGTTCGCCGCTGGTTTTCGAATTGCGCGACCGGCGCGAACAAAAGCCGCATCTGCGCGGATTATTGAAGGACGTACGATATGTTGACCGCTAACAGCCTGCGGCGCGTGGCGATCATCGGCGGATGCCGAATCCCGTTCGCCCGTGCCAACACCGCCTATGCCGAAGCCTCGAACCAGGACATGCTGACCGCCGCGCTGCAAGGGCTCGTCGACCGGCACAAACTGCACGGCGAACGTCTGGGCGAGGTCGTCGCGGGTGCGGTACTCAAGCACAGCCGCGACTTCAATCTCACACGTGAATCGGTTCTCTCGACCACGCTCGATCACGCCACCCCGGCCTACGACGTGCAGCAAGCGTGCGGCACCGGGCTGGAGGCTGCCTTGCTGGTCGCGAACAAGATCGCGCTTGGTCAGATCGAAGTGGGGATCGCGGGCGGCGTCGATACGACCTCGGATGCGCCGATCGCGATCAACGAGCGACTACGCAAAGTGCTGATGAAGGCGAATCGCGGCAAGACGACGGGCCAGAAACTTGCTGCCCTCGCCGCCATCCGCCCGCGGATGCTGATGAAACCGGAGCTGCCACGCAATTCCGAACCGCGCACCAAACTCTCGATGGGCGAGCATTGCGAGTTGATGGCGAAGCGATGGAACATCGCCCGCGCGGCGCAGGACGAGCTTGCCTGTGCCAGCCACCGCAATCTCGCCGCGACCTATGCGCGCGGATTTTTCACCGACCTGATGGTGCCGTTTCGCGGGTTGACCCGCGACAACAACCTGCGGCCGGATCTGTCGATGGAAAAGCTCGCCGCGCTGAAGCCGGCGTTCGACAAGCACGGCGGCACGCTGACCGCCGGAAACTCGACCCCGTTGACCGATGGCGCCGCCGTCGTTCTGCTCGCGACCGAGGATTGGGCGCGGGCGCATAACCTGCCGATCCTCGCCTATCTGCGCGCGGGCGAGACCGCCGCAGTCGATTTTGTGAATGGCGACGAAGGGCTGTTGATGGCGCCCGCCTATGCGGTGCCGAGACTGTTGGAGAAGCTCGGAATTATGCTCCAGGATTTCGACTTTTACGAAATTCACGAAGCATTCGCGGCACAGGTGCTTTGTACCCTGGCCGCCTGGGAGGATGCCGGTTACGCACGCGACCGGCTCAAGCTCGATACACCGCCCGGCCCGATTGACCGGACGAAACTCAACGTCGCCGGCAGTTCGCTTGGCACCGGCCATCCGTTTGCCGCGACCGGCGGGCGGATTCTGGCGACGCTCGCGAAACTGCTCGCCGAAAAGGGCAAAGGGCGCGGGCTGATCTCGATCTGCGCCGCCGGCGGCCAGGGCGTGGTCGCGGTGGTCGAGCGCTGAGCGCTGAGCGCTGAGCGCCAAAAATGACAAAAAATAACGGAGGAACCGAATGACCATGGCAGCCCAGGTGACGGAGCGGATCTGGCTCAAATCCTATCGGCAGGGCGTTCCCGCCACGATTGACGATGAGCTTGCGAACACGCCGTCGCTCAATTTCCTGTTCGAGAAATACACCGCCGACTATGCCGAGCGCGAAGCCTTCGTCAGCATCGGCACGGCCATGACCTATCGCCAGACCGCCAAGCGCTCCAGGGCATTCGCCGCGTGGCTCCAGAACACCGGCATCGCGCGCGGCGACCGGGTCGCGATCATGATACCGAATTCGCTGCAGTACCCGATCTGCGTGTTCGGCACGCTGCTTGCTGGCGGAACGGTGGTGAACGTCAATCCGCTCTACACGGTGCGCGAGCTTCATCATCAGCTCGCCGATAGCGGCGCGAAATATCTTATCGTGTTCGAGAATTTCGCCAAGACCGCCGAAGATGCCCTGCCCGGCACGTCGGTTGAGCGCGTTCTGATCACCGGGATTGGCGATCTTCTCGGCGGGCTGAAAGGCATCGCGCTGAATGTCATGCTGCGCCATGTGCAGAAGGCGGTGCCGAAGCATCGTCTGCGCGCCGAGCGTTTCACCGCCGCGCTGAAACGCGGTGCCACGCTGCCCTATCGCAGGGTCGAACTGGGCCACGAGGATATCGCCTTCCTGCAATATACCGGCGGAACCACGGGTGTTGCCAAGGGCGCGATGCTTACCCACCGGAACATCATCGCCAATATGCTGCAGGCCTATGCCTGGGGCGGCGATCAGTTCCACGGTGAGCAGGTCAATAACCTGACGTTATTGCCGCTCTATCATATTTTTTCGCTGACCGTGAATCTCTTCATGTTCATGGTGCTCGGGGGCCGCAACGTGCTGATCGCCAATCCGCGCGACACCAAGCGTGTGATGATGATCATCCGCAAGGAGCGGTTCGACGGCATGGCCGGAATCAACACGCTGTTCAACGCCTTCCTCGACAATCCCGATTTCAGGAAGCTCGATTTCTCGACATTGCGCCTCGTCATCGCCGGCGGTGCGGCGACGCAAAGCGAAGTCGCCAAACGCTGGCGCGAGGTGACTGGCCGGCCGATCACCGAAGGTTACGGCCTCACCGAGTGCTCGCCCGTGGTCTGCATCAACATGATCGATCTCGATCGCCCGGACCACATGGAATTCACCGGAACCGTCGGCCTGCCGATACCCTCCACCGAGGTCAGGATGCGCAAAACCGGCGGAGAATGGACGGCGATCGGCGAGCCCGGCGAAGTTTGCGTGCGTGGCCCGCAAGTGATGCGCGGCTATTGGAACCGCCCGGACGAAACCGCCGCCATTCTCGATTCCGAGGGCTGGCTCGGCACCGGCGATATCGGCGTGATGGATGAGAACGGCTATGTCCGCCTGATCGACCGGGTCAAGGACATGATCCTGGTATCCGGCTTCAACGTCTATCCCGCCGAGATCGAGGATGTGGTGATGATGCACCCGGACGTGATGGAAGTCGCCGCGTTCGGCGTGCCCGATCCGGGTTCGGGCGAGCGGGTCAAAGTCGTCGTCGTTCCGAAATCCGACCGGCTGACCGAAGCGGAGCTTCTCGCGCATTGCCGCAAGAATCTGACCGGCTACAAAATGCCGAAACTCGTCGAGTTCCGGCACGAGGAATTGCCGAAAACGCCGGTCGGCAAAATCCTGCGCCGGGAATTGCGTCAGCAGGATGCCGCAGCGCGCGATACAAGCGGCGTCTGAGTTTCATCGCTCCGATGGTGGTCGCGCCAAAACGCAAGGTCACGCCGAGGCTGATGCGCCTCGGCATGAACCTCTACCCGCCCTATCTGTTTTCCGGCATCCGAATCGACGAGATTTCGCCGGACTGGCGGCACTGCCGCGCGCGCATCACCCCGCGCTGGTTCAACCGCAACGCCGTCGGCACGATCTTCGGCGGCACGCTGTTCGCCCTGACCGACGGTCCCTGGGCGCTCATGCTGATGCATTTGCTCGGGTCGGATTATTTCATCTGGGACAATGCAGCGAGTATCGACTTCATCGCCCCCGGTCGCGGCCGCGTCCGCACCGAGTTTTATATTTCGCCCGAAGCCGAGGCGGCGATCCGCGCCGAGGCCGCCACCGGCGACAAGGTTCAGCCCTGGTTCGACAACGACATCCACGACGATTCGGGCGTCCTGGTCGCGCGGGCGCGGCGGCAGCTTTACGTCCGGCTCAAGCCGCGGGCCCGCCCGGCGTAGTGTCCAGAATCACAGCCGCGCCTTGGTGGTGCGCGGTGTGGCGAGAAGCAGGGTCGTCTCGCTGGCGGTGATGCCGGGGATCAGCCGGATCATCCGCAGGATCGCATCGAAATCGGCGAGCGTCGCGGCGCCGAGTTCGACCACCAGATCCCAGCGCCCGTTGGTGGTGTGGATCGCTGAGATTTCGGTGAAACCACCCAGCGCGCGGATGACCCGGTCGGTCGCGTGGCCCTCGATTTCGATCATGGTGATGCCGCGCACCGGCAGGTCGATCGCGTCCGCCCGCAGGATCACCGTATAGCCGAGGATCGCGCCGGATTGCTCCAGCCGCTCCATCCGCGCGCGCACCGTCGCGCGCGAAATCCCAAGCGCTGCCGCGAGATCGGACACGCTGCGCCGCCCGTTGTGGCGCAGCAGGGTGGTCAGTTTCTTGTCGAGGTCATCCATGTCAATTCACGTACGATTGTGCATTCCGGCAGAATGATCTGCCATTATGGTAATCTGTTCCGATAATTTTGCCAATTTTGCCCGTTCACATCGCCGGCCATGCCGCGTTTAATGCAGCCCGGCTGGACGGAAGGACTGAACGCCGATGCCGAACCGACACTGCAAGCTGCTGGGCATTCCGGTGCAGGACGGCGCCGGGCGCATGGGCTGCGAGATGGGGCCGAGCGCCCTGCGCACGGCGGGACTCGCCGCAGCGATTACCGAGCTTGGCCATCGGGTCAGCGATCTCGGCACGCTGTCGCCCGTGCCGTCGCGCATGCTCAGCCATCCCAACGCAGCGGTGCATCATCTGCCGGAAGTCGCCGCCTGGACCGAAGCGATCACTGCGGCTGCCTATGAGGCGAGCGCCGACGGCATGCCGATTTTCCTCGGCGGCGATCACAGCCTGTCGGCCGGAACCGTCGCCGGCATCGCCCGGCGCGCCACCGAGCGGAACCGCCCGTTGTTTCTGCTCTGGCTCGATGCGCATCCCGATTTTCACACGCTGGAAACCACCGCCAGCGGCAATCTGCACGGCGTGCCGGTCGCCTACGTCACCGGGCAGCGCGGGTTCGCCGGCTATTTCCCTTCCCTCGCCGCGACGGTCGAACCGTCGCGTGTCGGCATGATGGGAATTCGCAGCGTCGATCCGGCGGAGCGCGCGGCGCTGCTGCCCACCGGGGCGAGCGTCTATGACATGCGCATGATCGACGAGCACGGCGCGGCACCGCTGCTATCGCGCTTTCTCGATCGCGTCGCCGCGGAGAACGGCCTGCTCCATCTCAGCTTCGACGTCGATTTCCTCGACCCCGCGATCGCGCCCGCCGTCGGCACCACGGTGCCCGGTGGTGCGACCTTCCGCGAAGCCCATCTGGTGATGGAAATGCTGCACGACAGCGGCCTGGTTTCCAGCCTCGATCTGGTCGAACTCAATCCTTTCCTCGATGAACGCGGACGTACCGCGACCCTGCTGGTCGATCTGGTCGCGAGCCTGCTGGGCCGCCGCGTGATGGACCGCCTTACCAGGAGCTTCTGATGACCCCGATCCCCAATCTCAACATCGTCCCCTTCGTCAGCGTCGATCACATGATGAAGCTGGTGGTCAAGATCGGCATCGAAACGGTGCTCACCGATCTCGCCGCCTATATCGAGGAGGACATCAAGCGCTGGGAGAGTTTCGACAAGACGCCGCGCATCGCCGCCCATTCAGTGGATGGCGTGATCGAATTGATGCCGGCCAGCGACGGCAGTCTCTATGCGTTCAAATATGTCAACGGCCATCCCAAGAACACCCGCGAGGGCCGGCAGACTGTCACCGCGTTCGGTCTGCTCGCCGATGTCGGCACCGGCTACCCGACCCTGCTGTCGGAAATGACCATCCTGACCGCGCTGCGCACCGCCGCGACCTCCGCCGTGGTGGCGAAATATCTTGCCCCGAAAGGCGCCGATTGCATGGCGGTGATCGGCAACGGCGCGCAATCCGAATTCCAGGCGATCGCGTTCAAGGCGCTGCTCGGCGTGAAAAAGCTACGGCTTTACGATGTCGATCACGCGGCCACCGAAAAATGCATGCGCAACCTCGCCGGCCTCGGCTTCGATCTGGTTCCCTGCACCACCATCGAGGACGCGGTGCAGGGAGCCGCGATCGTCACCACCGCGACCGCCGACAAGCAGAACGCCACGATCCTGACCGATAACATGGTCGGCGCCGGCATCCACATCAACGCGATCGGCGGCGACTGTCCGGGCAAGACCGAACTGCATCGCGACATCCTGCTGCGCTCGGATATTTTCGTCGAATACACTCCGCAAACCCGGATCGAAGGCGAAATCCAGCAATTGCCGAAGAATCACCGGGTCACCGAACTCTGGCAGGTGATGACCGGGCAGGCCGAAGGCCGCAAGAGCGCGCGGCAGATCACGCTGTTCGACTCGGTGGGTTTCGCGATCGAGGATTTTTCGGCGCTGCGCTATGTGCGCGACCAGTTGCAGCGCACCCGGCTCTACCAGGAACTCGACCTGCTGGCCGACCCGGACGATCCGCGCGATCTGTTCGGCATGATCCAGCGCAGCACGGCGAATCTGGCGGTGGCCTAGTGTGGTGGTTCTGAAGTTCCTACATATTTGCGCCAGCGATTTTAGGAACGTCAGAACCAAAAATCACATCTTTGCTTCGGCCTTGGCTCACTTTCTGTCACTGAAGAAGTAGAGTGTTAGACCATTCGGATCGCGGACGCAGAAGTTGCGGTGGCCCCACGACTGGTCCCTCAGTTCCTGCTGGATGGGGAGGCCCTTCTGCGCTGTCCGCTGGTAGCGTTCATCCACCTGATCCACCTCGATAACCATGAATGCACCCTGTGGTGGTCGCTCATCGAAAAGGTGGTCAGACTGGTCACCCTGCGGCATTGCCAGCACCTCGATTATGCCGGAAGCAGCGCCAAAGAGCGTTCCGCGATCGCTTGGCGAGCGATCCCACGTTCCAACGACGGGCAACCCCAATCCATCTTGATAGAAGGAAACTGTTATCTCGTACTTGGGTGTGCAATATGCAAACCGGAATTGTCCGTTCGTCATTACATCCTCCATACGCACCTGCAATCCAACATAAAGTTGTCGCCTAGCAGCCTGTCGGAATGAGATTTGGGTGAATTTGCGTTCCATGACTGAAATTATCTGCATGCGTGGCGCCGGAGTGGTTTTCAGCGGTCGAATTTGTCGACCGACGCTCATCGCCTGCCCCATCGTGCCCGGCCAGCCCTCGACGGCACCTGTTTGTGCCAAAATCAGACGATCACGCCTCAATTCGTGGCCGCCAGGACGAACATCCGC
>NZ_JAKGBZ010000056.1 GCF_021556475.1 Acidiphilium iwatense
GCCAGAACGGACAGCTCCAGGAGCGGCGCGTCGGCCGACAAAGCCTGTGTCAGGAAGCTCTCCGTGGTTGCGATGTGCTGTTCGATGGTGGAAACGGCCAAGCCGCGCACCTCCAACAGATGTCGCCGATACGCATCGACAAGTGGAGTGAACCGGCCGGCATCGGGCTCTGTGAGGAGCTGTCCTCGCGCCGTCAGGAAGTGCTCAAACGCCCGCCGGGTGCCTTGAAAAGACTCCTGTGCCGTCGGAGAGGTAAATGCTTGCGACAAAGATGCGGCCGCAATCTTGGTGTCTCGCGCGAGCGGGGCCGAAACCATTCGCTCAAGGGCTTGCTTCAGCCTTCGTACATGGCCGTGGGCAGCGTGTCGTGCATACCCGGCCGATACAAGCCAAGCAGCGAAGTCGTCTAACAAAGCGCCGTTTGCCGACGTCGCATAACGCGCGTGAACCTTCGGGAATAAATGCTTGAGCATGGTCGCTCCCTTGCTGGATGGGTGGGAGAACCACGCTACCCGGCGCAGCATCGGTTATGTTGAGCGGGGGCGATCCACGACGTTAACTAAGGCCGGGAAACGGCCTCGACTCCACATCACTGCGCGCTGCACATAAGTCGAGTCACGTTGAGCTCAACGTGACTCGATGAACTCGGCTACGTGCCGCTGGCGGAGACGGCGTGCGAACTGATGTTCCAGGTGATCGCCGATCGGGCCGAGAAAGCCGCGGTGATCGTCACCACCAACCTGCCGTTCTCCGAGTGGTCGCAGGTCATCCCCAATCCGCGCCTGTGCAAGGCGCTGATCGACCGCCTGACCGACCGTGCGCACATCATTACCACGGGGACGGACTCCTATCGCTTCCGCCGCACCACGGCGCAACGGAAGGCCGCCAAATCATGAACAGGAAGGAGAAAAAGAACCGCTGACAGGCAGGGCCGCCCCGCGGGGCGGCCCTGCCTGTCCAACCCCGGGAGGTGGGCCAGAATTCATCAGCACAAGTGGGCCAGAATCCATTGTCACAGCCATGCCCTCAAGCCGATCCTGTTTCAGGATCACGATCCACAGGCCGCCGAGGCCGAGCGCGCCTCCCCGGTCGCCCCCGCCACGATCTCACCCGCCGCCAAGCGCAAGCGGGGGCGACGCCGCAACGACGAAAACCTGCCGCTCTCGAGCTTTGCCGACCTGATGGCGCATCTGGCCACCCAAACTCTCAACACCGCCGCCCTGTCCACGGCGCCCCATGCGACCTTCACCACCCTGGCCACGCCAACCACACTACAGGCGGCGGCCTTCAACCTCCTCGAGTTCAACCTCCTCGAGATCGAACCCATGCGTGTCCAGTAGACGTCAAAAGCAGATCAAAAAATCCGCCAATAAATCCAGGGGATTCTCGTTCAGACCAATGAAAACTTCGGATTAAAGGTTTCTGTGAGGTCGCGCACCGTTGGCGCCGTGGCACGATCGACCAGCCGGACCGCTTCCGAAGGTCGCGCGATGTCGGCGCGCATCTTGGCCTGACGCCGCGACGCTACCAGTCCGGCGAAACCGACCTGCAGGGCCGCGTCAGCCGATGTGGTGATGAGCTGGCCCGAACGGCGCTGTACGAGGCAGTCCATTCGCTGCTGATCCGCAGCACCAAATGGTCGGCGCTACGGGCTTGGGGCATGAACATAGCCAAGCGCCGCGGCATGGCGCGCGCCCGCGTCGCGGTGGCGCGCAAGCTGGCGGTGATCCTGCACCGCATGTGGGCCGATGGCAGCGAGTTCCGCTGGGGCAAACAGGTCGCCGGAGCATGAGAGCAAGAGGAGTTGCAGCTTCCGCCTGACGCGGGCGGAGCCAGCGTCGTTCCCGTGGGGACGATGGACGGGGTGATCTCGTTGAGAGTCCGAAACCCCGCGACTGGCGATATGTCGCGGAGGTCGCGAAACAGATTGAGACACCTCATCCTCCTAACCCCATCATGCGGCGGCCGTGCGCCGACCGCGGAGAGAAGCGAGTGACCTACGGGAATGGCTTGCGAAAAGAGGAACAGCTTGACACCAACAACCCCAATCAGAGAAGACTCTTATCAAAGAACATCCCCTTCCCGAAGGTTATCGACCCCGCGGATCCCCCGATCCGACCTGAGCGAAACGTGCCAAACTCAATCACATCCCTGCGTATCGCCATCGCCCGCGCGATCTCGCGCACACTGCCCCGTTGCCCACGCTGCCAACGAACTTTTGAGCACCAATATTTATGACACAGTAAGATTATACAACCCCCACCGTCACCGCCGTGACATTGTCGTTGACGTGACGGGCCAGGGCGGCGGCGATCAGCAGTTCGGTCGGCGGCACTCCGTCGGGCGAGCCGAGCAGTGCGGCGATTTCGGCATCCGGCAGGGTTTTGCTCAACCCGTCCGAACACAGCAAAAATCGATCCCCCGGCATGGTCTCGCCGATCGCCTTGTCGAGTTCGAGCACGGAATGATCCGCGCCCACCGCCCGCGTGATCACGTTCGCCTGCGGATGATGCTCGGCAGCCTCGGCGCTGAGCGCTCCGTCATCGACCAGCGCCTGCACCAGCGAATGATCGCGGCTGATCTGCGTCAATTCGCCGTCGCGCAGCAGATAGGCGCGCGAATCGCCGGCCCAGAGACAAGCGAAATGGGTGTCGCGCAGCACCAGAACCACCACGGTCGAGGCGATCATCGCGCCCGGCCCGCGCGTCGCCGCCTCCGCCTGCAGCACCGCATGCACCTCGGCGATCGCCATCCGCACGCGGGCCAGAAGTTCGGCGGCGGTGAGGCCCGGCTCCAGCCGGTCGAGTGCGGCGACGATCATGCCGGAGGCAAGATCGCCGGATTGATGCCCGCCCGCGCCATCGGCCACCGCCCAAAGGCCGAGATCGGGCCGGGCGAGATAGGCATCCTCGTTGTGCCGGCGCACCGTGCCCACATGGGTCTGCGCCCAGCTTTTCACCGTTGGAATCATGGCACGCGGATCGCCGCCGCATCTGCCAGAAGACCTAAGAAATCCGCGGGGTCGGGCAGCCCATCGGTCTCGATTCGTGCGGCGTCCTTGCGCGGTGCACCCTCGGTCCACCAAACCCCGCCCGCGCGCGGGATGTCGCCCGGCGCCGGCGGGACGGCGGCGAGCCGCGCGGCGAGGGCTTCCGGCGCGAGATCAGCGGTGACTGCTTCGAATCCCAAAGCCTCGGCCGCATCGAGCCACGCAGCGCCCGCGCCCGAGATTTCAGCCGCGATGATCAGCGGGAAACAACGGCCCACCTGATCCATGCTCGGCAACCACACACCGCCCAGCCCGGAGACGCCGGCAACGCCGGGTGCGAGCGCGAACCGCCAGACCGGCGCCTCCATCCAGCACGGCATCCAGTCCTCGCCGAGCGCCGCACGGCTCGCCGCCAGCGCCGCACGCGCCCATCCATCGAGCGCATCGACCGCATCGCCCGGCAGGCCGGACCGCACGAAATCGCCCCGCACCGGAAGCTTGCCATAAAACCCGGCGAAGCCCGGCGCTGCGCCCGTCATCCGCCCAGGCTCGGGCAGCGGAAACCGGTCAGGGCGCCCGGCGCGAACGGGTTGAAGATCGAGCCCGCTTCGATGGTGAACGCGGCACTCTGGCCGCCCTGGTCGAAGGTGAGCGTATAGCGCGCCGACGAGCCGCCTTCGGTCAGGCTGCCCTGGTTGAACAGGCGAAACACCGCCCATGGCCCGCTCGCCTGCAGCGTCACCGGGGTTCCGCCGGCGGCGGGGGTGATGATCAGCCGCGCCGTCTGCATCCCGTCCGCGCCCGGCCAGGTCACCGAGGTCGGCACCGTCGGGCCATGGGCGTAGGTGATGGTCACCCTGCCGAGCTGTAGCGTCACCTGCGCGGCACCAGACGACAGGGCAATCGGTGTGATGGTGAACTGGACGCTCGGCGTGGCACTGCCGACGAAGAACATCTGCTGGATTTCCTGCGCGCGCTGGAATTCCGCCACCGCACCCTGGCTGACCGGCGGTGCCACGCCGTTCACCGCCTGCACCCGCCAGACCCCGCCGGTCATGTTCACGAACGGTCGGACCTGGGTGTTGAAGAACGTGTCGAGCGCGCCGCCGGGTGCGAACAGATGCGCGAAATCGGCCAGCGGCGTGCCGGAACTTGATTGCGGATCGAAGGGGTAGTGCCCGGCCACCGCCTTTTCGCAAAGCTGCGCGGCGCCGCCCGGCGCCTTGAACGCGGCTGACGCCGAGGCCGCGGCGCTGCCGCCGCGCAGCGCGTTCGCCGTCGCGGTAATGCCGGAAAGCCAGCGACGCACCGGTTCGGGGTCGTGCTGCGCCTCACCCGCGAGCAAGGCCGCGGGGTCGCCACCGGCACCCGGTGCCGCCGGCCCGGCCGCACCCGGCGCGGTGGCCGCGAGGGTCGCCAGTTGCTGCTGCACCTGATCGATCAGATGCAAGGTCAGGCTGATCGGCGCGCCCGCCGCGCCATTGCCGACATAGATGCGCAGCGGCGCGAACCGTGCGTCGATCGCACTGCCCGGCGGCAGTGCGGCGGCGCTGGCGGGGGTTGGACCGAGCAAGCCCTTCAGCCGCTGCGCCGCGGCGCTCACCGCCGCCGCGTGGGGCGCCCGCGCCGCGAGCTTGGCCGCCCCTTTCGGCGGTTTCGGCGGCTTGGTGAGGGTGAGCTGCCGCGCCATCGAGGCAAGCAGCGTCTTCATCGGCGATTGCGGCGACCCCAGCACATAGAGCGCCTGCACCGACTGTCCCGCCCCGCCCAGCGGTGCCAAGTTGAGATCGTCGATCATCGCCTGCCAATGCGCCGCGTAATCGGTCTCATACAGGCTGATGACATCGTGTTCGAGCGACTGCATCTGCGGCGAATTCGGATCAATCTGGTTGCTCCGCCCGAGCACCCAGCTTTCCCGCGCCACATCCTGCGACGCGTGGGACAAAGCCGGCAGCAGCACCCCATAGAAGCCGCGCACCGTGTAAAAACCGGGAATTCCGCCGGTCAGCTTTTTGCCGGTGGCGTTGACGAACAGCGGCGTGCCGGCGGCACCCAGCGCCGCCGCCGGGGTCCACTCCGGCACGCGCGCCGCCGCCTGTGAATCGCGGATGCGCGAATAGACCCGCTCGGCGATCGGCACCCGCGAGAAAGTCGCCCGCGCGGTGGCGATCAGGCCGCCATCGAGCGGCACATTGGGGAGTGGGCGCGCGAGCAGCGTCCGCAGATTCGCCATCAACGCCGCGCGGGTATCGGCCTGGGCCAGACCCGGATAGAGCCGTTGCCAGTCGAGCTTCATCCACGCCTCGACCAGCGGCGCATCGAGCGGTCCCTGATTGCCGAGCATCAGATACACCCGCGTCGCCTGATACAGATAATCCGGACGGTCGAGCCCGCCGCGCATCTCGGCCTCGAGTTGCAGCACGAGACGTGGCAGCAGCGCGAAACCGAGCGTATGGCGATACACGGCGGATGTCGCCGCGCGGATGTCCGCTCCCTGATCCAGCCCGTAACCGACATAACCTTGCGTCGGTTTCGCCTCGGCAAGTTGCCTCGCCCGATCGAGCAGCGGCAGGATACTGGGCAGATCGGCGCTCAAAACCGGGTCGAGTTTCAGCGCCGCGGCGATTTTCTGCTCGGCCGCCAGTCCCTGCCTGGCCCGCGCGATCGCGGCCGCATTGTTGCCGTGGCTGACGAACAAGGCGATCAGCGCAAGCGCGAAAAGGAGTCCCACCACGCCGAAACCCGCGCCGCGCAGCAGCGCCCGGCGCCGCGCGAGGCTGCGATCGGCCGAACCGAGCATCGCCTCGCCGAAAATCACCCCGGAGAGCAGCCGGCCCAGGAAATAGGACCGGCCCGATTGCGGCCGCAGGCTGGGCGCGCGGCGCTGATCGATGCCGAAGGCGCGGGACAATGCGCCGGTCAGCCGGTCGATCGGCGTGCCCTCCTGGGTGCCCGATGCGAAATACACGCCGCGCAGCCACGGCGCGGGGTCGAGCGCCGAGCCGGCGAACGCCTCGGTCAGAAACTCGGCGAGCGGCGCTTCCAGGCTGGCCACCTGGATCGGAAACCCGGCGATCAGCGCGCGCCGGTCCGGGCTGCGCTCTGCGGCCAGCCGGTCGAGCAGCCGATCCTCCAGCCGGGCGAGCAGCGCCTTGAATTCGGCGCCGAACCCGCCCGCCGCGCCCTGCGCCGAGCGCGCCTGGTTCGGGAAGGTCGCGCCCCAGACCTGCGAGCGCCCCGCCGTGTCCAGATCGTCGAAAAATTCGGTGAACCCGGCGATCAGATCGGCCTTGGTAAAGATCGCATAGACCGGCACGGTCACGCCGAGCCGGGTGGTGATTTCCTTGATCCGCGCGCGGATCGCGCGGGCATGAGCCAGACGGGTCGGCGCGTCGGCCCCGGCGATATCGGCGAGCGCGATCGCCACGATCACCCCGTTCAGCGGCTGGTGTGGCCGGGTGCGCTTGAGCAGATCGAGAAAGTCGAGCCAGCCGGCCTGATCGACCGAAGCGGCCGAATCCTGGGTGGTATAACGCCCGGCGGTGTCGATCAGCACCGCTTCGTCGGTGAACCACCAGTCGCAATAGCGCGTGCCGCCGATCCCGGCGACCGCCCCTTGGCCAAGCTCGGCGGCGAGCGGGAATTTCAGCCCGGCATTCAGCAGAGCGGTGGTTTTGCCCGCGCCGGGCGGCCCGATGATCGCATACCACGGCTGTTCGTACAGGTAACCGCGTGTGCCGCGCGCGCGGGCCAGGAGGCCGAGCGCCTTTTTCAGCTTGGCGGAAATCGCCGCGAGTTCTTCCTGCTTGGCGCCCGCTTCGGGATCGGCCGGAGCGGCGGTGATCGCCTCCTCCACCGCCTTGGCCCGTTTGCGGCGCCGGCGATCGAGCCACAGATTGATGCCCAGCCACAGGACAATGAAGATCAGAACGATGATCGCGCGGGCCAGAATCCCGGCGAGCGGATGCCAGAACGGCGCGAAAAACCACACCAGTGCGGCGAGAATCGCGATGCCAATCCCGCTCAGCACCCAGCGGATCAGGCCTGGCTTCATCGCGCCACACCCCGGATCAGCACGATCTCGATGCGCCGGTTCAGCGCGCGCCCCTGCTTTGTCGCGTTGCTCGCGATCGGGTCCGCCGCGCCGCGTCCTTCGGCATTGATCCGGCTCTGATCGCCGATCGAGCGGTCGAGCACCGAAGCCGCCGCCTTCGCGCGATCCTGCGAGAGCACGAGATTGTTCGGAAATTGCAGCGTGTGGATCGGCTGGCTGTCGGTATAGCCGATCACCTGCACCTGGCCGCGCTCGCGCGCCAGCGCCGCGCCGATCTTGCCGAGCAGCTTCAGCGCGGTGGATTCCACCGTCGCACTGCCGGAGGCGAACAGGCCGGTGTTATTGATGCGCACGATCGGCGCGTTGACGGTGCCGAGCACGCTCACCTCGCCCTTGGCGATCTCGGGGGCAAGGAAGCCACGCAGCCGGTCGAGCACGGTGGGCTTGGGGGCGACCGGCGGCGGCGGCGGCGTGACCGGCCCGGCGCGCACCAAGGCGGGCATATGCGCGGGGTTCGCCGCGAGCGCGCTTGCGTAAAGCGCGTTGGCCCGGCTGCCCAGCGCATAATCGAATCCGGCATAGACCAATGCCAGCACGCCGAGCGCGGCCGCGGCGGCCACCCAGAGCGGCAGGCTGGCCCGGCGCGGCCGGTACGGTGCGCTGACGCCCTGCCAGTGGGGCGCGAGCGTGGCATCGCCCAGTGGACGGGCGCGGCGGATGGTCGAAAAAACCTCCTCGCGCAGCCGGTCGATTTCGGCGGGGCCGCGCGGGCTCAGCCGGTAGCGGCCCATATAGCCGAGCGAGAGACACACATACATCAGTTCCAGAACCTGCAGGAAATTTCCGGGATTCTGCCGAATCTGGCCCAATATGTCGAAGAACCGCTCGCCCGAACGCACCTCCTGGTGGAAGGTGGACACCAGCGAGCGCGCCGCCCAGCCACCCTGGCTGCCCCAGGGCGTTGCCAGAACCACATCGTCCAGGCTCGCGCAGAGCGCGTAATGGGACGGGCGCAATTGCTCCACCGGCATGCCGGTTTGCCGGCAGGTCGCCTCGAAGTCACGCAGCGCGCGCACCGCGCGTTCGCGCAGATCGCCGGAATCGGGCGGGTGCAGCGTGTTGCGCAGCCGGGCGAGCAATTGCAGCAGCGGCGCGGCGGCGGCGAGCAGCGGCGTCGAACCGATATTCAGCGTCTCCGCCCCGCCCGAGACCGGCTCGGCCGGCGGCATCGGCGGCTCATACCCTCCACCGGCCGGCGGCTGCGGTGACGGCGGTTGCGGCGGACGTTTCCCCCCCGGCGACGGACGGATCACCGTGCGATCGGAATCGTCCGGTTCGGAAAACGGGTTGTCGCTCATGCCCAGTCCTTCAGCCGCGGATCGCCCAGAGTTCGAGCTTCAGCCCCGGAAACTCGCCGGAGATATGGAGCGCGAAGGCACCGGAATTCTGCATCTGCTGCCAGTGCGGGCTGCCGCGATCCAGCTCGAAATAGCTTGCTCCGGCATAGAACGGAATCTGCCGTGGCGCCACCGGCAGCGGCCGCACCGCGATTCCCGGCAGCGCTACGTTCACCAGCTCGCGGATATGCTCGACCGCGCCGATCTTCACCTGCGCGGGGAACAGCCGGCGCAGCGTCTCGCCCGGCACATCCGCCTGCACGCTCAGCACGAAATTCGCCGCCCGCAGGATCGAACGGTCGTTGATCGGGCCGACATGCACGCCGTGCCGCCGTTCCTGCAACGGAATCGCGACCGCGTTCTGCTCGATCACCGCCGACAGCGCGCGGCGCAGATCGGCCACAACCGGCGCGAAACTGCGCTGCAAATCCTCGTGCCGATAGCCGGGATACGCATTGGGCCGGCGCGAACCCTCGATGAACGTGGCAAACTCGGCGGCCATTTCGACGAACGCCGAATAGAGCGTCTCGGGATGAATCACCGCCGCGTCGGCCCAGTGCTGCAGCAAAGCCTGCCAGCGATTGATCGCCTGGAGCAGCATGAAATCCGCGACCTCGGCCACGCCGCGCGAACCGGGCGCATTGAGCCGTGCCGCCAGCGCCTCGCCGCGCTGATGGATCATGCCGGAAAACTCGGCGATCAGTCCGGCGAGCGCCGCCGCCGCGTGGCACACCAGGGTGGGTGGAATCCAGCGATCGTCCAGCGTCACCCGCTTATCCGCCGACACCTCGACGATGCGCGCCACTGGCAGGCAGAGAAACCCCGCACGATCCTCGGTATCGAGCAGATAGCGCAGCCGCAGCCGGCCGATCAGTACCTCGGCCGGTTCGGGCGCGGCGGAATGCGTGTCGTAGGCCTCGAATCGCGCGGCGTTGTAGCGTCCTTCGGTGCTGCCGTCGGCCGCGGCGATCTCCGGCGCTCCTGGCTGGCGGACCGGCAACGCCAGATGGACCAGCACATTGCGCACGCCATCCGCCACGTCGAGCGGCGCCGGATGATCGGCCTCGCTCGGCAGGGCGAAGGGCGTGCCATCCTCGAACACGCCGGCCGCCTCGGCCAGCGCGAACCGGCCGGTGCCCAGCAGGTCGCGGTTGATCACCGCATGGGTCACGCCCCAGGGATGCGGACGCAGTGCTGCGACCCGCCCGCGCAACAGCGCCTCCAGCCAGCGATCCTGCTGCTGGAAATGCTGCGAGCGGAGAAACATGCCCTCCTGCCAGACGACCTTGTTGGTCCAACTCATCGACGCTCAGCCCTTCTTGACGGAGGGCGTTAGCTTGGCCGCGATGCCGTCGATACGCAAGATCAACGGGTTGGGTCCGTGCGGCGCGAGCTTGGCGACCAGGCGCCATTGCGCCCGGTCGATCGCGCGGAACAGCACGACGATGCCGAGCGATTGCGCCCCCGGCGGCAGACGCCGCTTGACGCCGACCGTGGCGCCGGGTGCCACGATCACCTGATCGGATGGTCCGGCGAGGTCGGCGCCGAGCAGCGATGCCGCATTGTCCATCAGCGAGTACGGGTCGGCGGTCATGAACTTGCCCGTCGCGGTGAGGGGATAGATCCGCACGGCGACCGGCTCGGCGGTTCCCGAAGCGTCCGGGTTCTGCGTGGCACTGCCGATCACGGTCAGATCGAGCGTGGCTGCCGGCTTGGGCGGTGGCGCTCCGCCGCAGCCGGCGAGCAGGAGCGGTGCGGCGAGAATGATCCACCGGCGTTTCATGGCTCGCGCGCCTCTGCTTCGGCAAGCGCGCGTTCATAGGCGCGAGCGAAAGCCTTGCCGAACACGCTGTCGAAATCGTCGGCCAGCGCGCGGCTGATCTCGCCGTGTAGCGCTTCGAACGCGTCGAAGGCACGCGCCCGGCGCTGCGCCGGCAGCATGGCGCGCCCCTGTTCGGCCTCGGCGCGCAGCGACGCCGGATCGAGCCGGTCGAGCAAGGCGCGCACCGCCGCCTGCATCGCCCCCATGGTGGCGATTTCGTGCAAGCGGATATCGCGCAGCGCATCGGCGATCGCCGCATCGGCGGCGATGTCGGTGCGCCGGCCAAGACCGAGCAAGGCTGCCATCGCATCGTCATCATCCGCCGAAAATTTCAACGGATTGTTACCGCGCGCGCGGATCATGGTCTGCTCGATGCGGAATTCGCCCTTCACCGCCGCCCGCGCGATCATCGCCTGGCGCAGCCCGGCGACGGTAGCGCGGAACGCCGCGCCGAGGCGGCGCATCACCTCGGCGGAATCGCCGGTCCGCGCATTGCCCATGCCGGCGGCATCGAGAAACACCGCGAGCAGATCGGCATCCCGGCTGACGGAAGGAGTCGGCGGTGCTTCCGGGACGGGCCGCACCGGCGGTGGAATCGGCTGTGCCGGCGGCACGGGCAAAGGCTCCGCCGACCTGACGTTTTGCGGCTCCGCCGGTCTAACGCCTTGCGGCTCCGCCGGTCTAACGCCTTGCGGCTCCGCCGCGGGCCTCACGTCGAGATCCCAGTCATCGGGCAGGAGCTTCGGCGCCATCGGCGGCGGCCGGAACGCGTCGGAATGGGCGGGCGAATGATCGGCGACCGGCTTGGCACCGAACAGCGAATCACCCGGTGCCAGGGGATCGAAATCATGGGGCAACGCGACGCTGCCGGCGCCGCCGAACCAGGAGTCCGGCTGCGTCGGTGCGGCCGGTGCCTCCGGCGCGGCGAAAGGATCGTCGCCGAACGGATCGTCGAACACGCTGCGCTGCGGCCCCAACCCCGGCGACGGCGCGGCATGGCTTTGCCGCACGTCCAGTCGCACCTCGATCTCATAGGTGCCGAGGCGGATGCGGTCGCCATCGGCGAGCGTATGCACGGCACCGGCGCCGAGCGGCGCGGCGTCGCGATTGACAAAGGTGCCGTTCGTGCTGGTATCGGCGAGTTGCCAGGCGCCGCCGCGCCAAGCGATCACGCAATGGCGCTTGGACAGCACGCGTTCGGGGTCGGTCAGCACCCAGTCATTGTCCGGCCCGCGCCCGATGCGAAATTCGCCGCCCTCCAGCCGGCGCGTCTCCGGCGGCGCGGCATCCGGGCAGCGCAGCACGCTCAGCACCAGCGTCATGAGGCCGCCTCTTGCGCCAGCCTGCCGCCGCCGCCCTGGGCGATCTCGCGCGCCGAGTTGAGGAAGCGTTCCAGCCGAACCAGCCGGCGCGACGGATCGCCGCGCACCGAGGCGAGAATGACCGCGCCCGCCACCGCGACCCCGGTGAGATGCGGCGCCGGTGGGTTGGCCGGCATGCTCTCAGGGGCGATGCTCGGGCCGGACCAGAACGCACCCACCGCCGTCCAGGCTTCCGGGCTCTGGAACCCCACCTGCTCGGCGAGTGCCATGGCCTGGCGCCGCGCCTCCTCGGTCTGCGTGCGCACCCAGGTCTCCGCCGCCTCGCGCGCGGCCCGGTCCAGTTCGGGCAGATTGGCGGGCGCGGTGTTCAGCGCGCACATCGCAGCCCACCACACCGCCTCGCGCTTCGGCAGCGCATGGGCGAAGCAGCGCGCCGCTTCGACCAGGAATCCGCCGCCCGCCAGAGCGGCGATCAAGCCCGGCACGGTGGCGGCATCCGCGCCCGCCGCGCGGGCCTCGGGCCCCAGTGTCGCGCGGGCGACGACCTCGTCGCGATCGGCGCCGCCCAGTTTGTCCATCGCCGCAGCGTCCATGGCTCAGTTCACCTTCACCAGGCCACCCTGGATCGTCATGATGCCAGCGGCATTGAGCTTGGTCATCGGCGCGCTGGACTCCAGCATCGTCTGGCCGTCGAATTTGATCTTCAGGGCGGTGAGGGTGATGCCGGACTGGTCGATCTTGATCGTATTCTCGCCCACTTTCAAGGTGATCGACTGGTCGGACTGATACAGCACGCTCTGCGTCACCTTCACCGTCTGGGTGCCCTGGATGGTGATCGCTTCGTTCTTCTTCACCGTCACGGTGCGGCAATCGCCGATCGTCATGGTCTGGTCGTGTTCGACCTCGATCACGTGGTCCTTTTGCGCATGCAGCAGAACCACCTCCGATCCCTTGGTATCGTCGAACGAGAATTCGTTATAGTCCGCCACCCCGCCGCATTTGGTCGAGCGCGATCGGAAACCGCTCTTGTTCTTCTGCGACGCCGGAAAGATCGGCGTGTTGGTGGAATTGTACAGTGCGCCGACCGCGACTGGCCGGTCGATATCGCCTTCAAGAAACGTCACCGCCACCTCCTGGCCGACGCGCGGAATGAACTGCGCCCCCCACCCCGGCCCTGACCAGGGCTGCACCACCCTGAGCCAGAAACTGCCCGAGGGCGTGGTCTCGTTGCGGTGGTCCCACGGAAATTGAACTTTGATCCGGCCGAGATCGTCGGTGTAGATTTCTTCGCCTTCGGCGCCGATCACCGTGGCGGAATAGAAGCCGGTCATCGCCGGCTTGGGCAACGGCACCGGCTGCCACGGCGTCGCGGCGGGGAAGGCCGAGAATGATGCGAATATCGTTGACTGGCCCGCCTCACTGGCACTAGTTCCGGCGTCCGTCACCATGATTGCTACCGCTTGGAGCACATAGTCCGCGGTTCCGCCATCATTGGTAGGGTCGCCAATAAGAGTGAATTTACCCCCAGGATAAAGGCTCGGAATCGTCGCTTTGCCGTCATATTCCCGCGAACGCACTTCTCTTGCCTGCATATGCCGCTTGGCGATGCTCTGCGCCGTGCCGGGGTCTGGTGCAAAACTCGGCCAGCGGTAATGCGAGCGGTCTGATGCCCCCGACGTCTTCAGGATAGTCGGCTCCTCGCCCTTGATCCGGGTCGCGGCGGCGGTAGGGTTGTAATCGCCGGTATCGGATTTGCCCGTCGTCGTGGCATCGCTTTGATGCCATTCGTAAACATCGGCATCGATTGTGGTTTTCGAGGCAAAAACCAAAGGTGAAGCCGGCAATGTCTTGAAAGCGGCGTTCGAGTTGCCCACCACCAGCGTGTGCTTGCCGTCGCTATGCTCGAAGAAATAGAACAGCCCGTCAGCGGCAAGGATCCGATTGAAAAACCCCAAATAGGTCTCGTTGAACAACACCGTATAGGGCCGCGTCGGAGGCGCGCCACTGATCCTGAAATCGCTGTCAATCACGCCGAACTCGCTCAGGATCAGTTTGGCGATATCGACCGAGCTCTTGTTCTCGAAAAATCGGCAATCGCTGGTCTGCGCCAGGAATTGCAGTTTAGGAACAATGGCGATCTCGTAGTCCCAGTAACCGCCAAGTCCAGACAGGTCAGACTCGGCCCCTCTTGCCGGAAATTGCACGACACTGAGGACCAATCCGTTAATATAACATTTGTTTGCGCTTTCGTCGGCAATAGTGAGTGTAACCGGATGATACAGCAACTTATCTTGATCGATGATCGAGGCTCCGGAGCGTAGACGGACGAAATACCGGAAACAGGCGCTGATCTCGCCGTTTCCCTGCACGAGAACCGGTTTGAAGACATTTGGCCCCAGCGGCGTCACGATATCAAGCGTATCAACCAGAACAGTCATCACGATTCTTGACCTTATACAGCATCAGTTGCAGCCAGAATATATGCAGAAATCTTGCATTATGGCGTAAATGGTTTTTTGTGATGCAAACACCAGAATAAATATAAACAAAAAATTACAAAACTTATGCAAACAAATATATTTATGACATCAAATAAAATTCTATTGACAGTATTTCTGTTTTCACCAAAATTCACAAAATATTTTTCTGAAAAAACATTAACGAAAACGACAAAAATTTGAAGTGTAAAGAAATGTAAATTTCCATATTTTAGCGGAACCAAAAAAACTACCGTGGCAACAGGAAACAAAATTACCAGAAAAGCAAATTCCAAAGAAACTCGAAATCCAGCCGGCCTGTGAAACGTCAATCCAAAATTAAACAAAAGCAACCAGAACCCAAGCAGCAAAAAAACAAATGAAAATGCCAGAAACAATCCGCTGGAGTATGTGCGTTTAACCCCAAATTTTTCATTTGATTTTATTTTTTTTTCTTTATCGTTGTCGATATTTTTCATGGCTTTATCTCTGTCAACCGGAAGAATTAAACGAATTATTTAGAACAGATTTGAGCGCTGGAATTTTATCATACGCGCGCTCGTCGCCAATCCGGCACTCGCCGACATCGTTTGGAAACATCAGGGAGAATTGAAACGCGGGAACATCTGTATACAAGCCATTTAATGGTCCATTGTAGGACGACAAGCCGAGTGAAAGCGCACTCGCTCCGAAATCATTGGCGATTTTTAGTGCAAGTGCGGCTCGGATGGCGCTGATTTTTGCCTTGCGACCGCCAACGTCTAGCAATTTGCCTAGCTTGACTCGTTGACCTGGTCCAATTTTACCACTCAGAGAATCCATTATGCTAATATTTGCTTCAGAAAGTGTCCCTGATGTTTCGTTAAAATCCCTCCACGGAGCAATAATTTTAAATATTTCCGGTATATTTAATGACAATTTTCCTGTTTCCTTAAGCGATTTGATGCTCATCTTCATTAAATTAGCTGCCCACTTCCCGTCGACAAATTGCACCGCAAATGCTCCAGCTGCAACATCTTTGTAAAGCGAACTATATTTAGCCTTTGGATTATCTTCCTGATAATCCAGCAAACCGTGATCATTTATATCACTGTTCACCCGCAGCGCATCGTTCGTCACCACAGCGGCACCGGTCGCAAGCTGGACAAGCCCCCATGCGCCAAGCGCGCCAACGCCACCGGTCGCGATAACCAAGGCAACTCCGATCCCAAGAACCACCACATCCAGCCCAAAGGAGATAAGATCATCCCGGGTTTCGGGACTTAAAGATGTGCCTGTTTTCTTCCAGTTCATAGTCGTTGCCAGATCGGGCGCAGGCCTGCTCGTGGCTTGCCATTGCATCGTTTTTGCCAGATCGCCGCTCCCCGACCCGGAGGGCGGCACACGCCAGTGGATCAATCCCGGATTGCCCGGAGCAGCCGTGTGGATATCCGGTCCTGCGCTGCAAATCAGATAGGGTTCATCTGGCGTCATCGGTTTGCGAATGACCTCTCCGACGCCATGGCTCGTCATGATTACGCCTAGGTTACGCATTGCTCGGTCGCGATCGATTACGCTGCAAAGAGTCAGCCCCACCACAACCCGCTCGTGCATCTGGGCCATCAGCAATTCCTCCTAGCGAGCGTCATGGTCCCATCAACCCAAATGGTACATTAGCAGCCCCGATCCAACCGTATCGACCTGCGTTTGGGTGATGCCGATGACGAGTCCGTTCAGATAGCACTGATGCGGCCCGCCTTGCGCGATCGTCATCGTCACCGGCTGATGCAGCAGCTTGTCGACGTCGAGCGTGGAGAGGCCGGAGCGTAGGGTAGCGACGTAGGTAAACGGCACACTGATCGTCGCCGTGCCGCCAATCCCCACAATCTTAAACGCTGTTGGTGGCAACGGCGTCGAGATGTCCAAAAGATCGACGATTACGTCCATTAGCTCCCTGGCTCCCAGGATAGGGGATCGTCTAATATCGCAACAAGCCGTAACCGCCTAGGTTTCGTATCCGAGAAGAGTTGGCGCAGGAGTTGGCATGAACATTAATTTAGCCAGCCGTTTCCCTGGTACGCCGATGACCGGTTCCGATCGGCGTTTAGCGTCTCGCCCTCGGAAATCGGCCGAGCGCTCCCGGAGGCGCGGCGGCGCAATGATGCTGATCGGCATATTCCTTGCGGGCGGATTGGGTTCCGGCATCGGATATGCCGCGGCGCAGAAAACCGCGCCGGTCAAATATCACTACAAGCTGATCATGGATAACGCCCCCCGGCTCTGCCCGAAAGTCGCCGCGGTTTATGATCGCCTTTTGGTCAAGGTCCAGGAGGGTAGGCTGCCAGTCAACCGGTTCGCCGATTGGAGCCGGCTGACGACCTTCGAGGTTACCCATCCAGACGCGTTCAAGGTCGCTGGCCTCACGCAACCACCCTTCATCGGCACCTCCAATCTAGGCGATCTCTATCGGGTGACGCTGTATAGGAACCACGAGAGCCGGATCGTCGCGGTTCAAGCCAGGAACGCGGGGCGTGCGGAGACTACGTCTACGGTCGATTACACTCTTCACCGCCATGCCGCGATGCGCATGGTCCCCGGCAAGCGGGTCGGCGGTCCGTTCTGGCGCGTCTTTCAGGGGCGCAACTATAATCCGAAAACCGGACCAACCTATCCCGTCTATACCTACGGTGCCCATAGATTCAGACATCCCGCCGTTTCGCAAGATAAAAATCACGACTGTAATGCTTCTGTAATGGGCCTTTTGGTGTCAAGTCCACCGAGTGATCATCTCGTCGCCGGGATCATGCTTCTGTCCGTGGTCAGCACGAAAGGCTGCCACATCATGCCATCAGATCCGGAGCCGGCA
>NZ_JAKGBZ010000057.1 GCF_021556475.1 Acidiphilium iwatense
AAGAAGACGGCTCTTCTGTCGATGTCGCGGTGCACGCGCATAAATCACGGTTAACACAAGATATCGAGATAATGCGATAATCGGCTGAAAAACTTTGTGTTACCACAATTTGGCCCTATAAGGGGGGCATACCTCGCCGAGGAGGCAACCATGATGCGACAGGGATGGACGGGCTATGGGCGATCGGCTTGTCTGCTGCTGGCAACGGGCGTTCTGCTCGCCGGATGCGGTAGCGACGCGCCGAACCGCATGGGCGGCGGCACTGCCGGGGGTGCTGCCACAGGCGCTTCGTTCGGGCTGATCGGCGGTCCGATCGGGGTTCTGATCGGCGGGGCGGTCGGCGGCGGCATCGGCGCGCTGACGGCGGCGAACACCACGCCGAAACAGATCGATCTCGGCAATCCGCCCTGGGCGTCCGGCGGCAATCCGGCAACCGCTCCAAACGGCAGCACGCCATCGAACCAGAACGGGCTGCGCAGCCAGATCAAACAATATCAAACGCGGCAGTCCCAGGCCGGTTCCGCGTCCTCATCCGGTTATCCGGCCCAATCGGGCTACGGCCAGCCGCAGCCGCTCATGCCCGCCGCCGGCCAAGGCCAGACGGGTTATGGGCAGCAAGGCGTCCAGGCACAGCCTTTGGCGCCGCCTGCGGCGTCGCCGTCGAGCTGAGCGACGGCGACGCCGTCGCATGATCGGCGCCATAAACTTCATCCATGTTGAGACCGCGGCGGCTTGATCCGGCCGGACGCGATGACCACCATCTCGTTCCATCAATGGTTCTGTCGCACCGAGCCGGCGACAGGCTGTCATTCAGGAAGGAGCCGACTATGAAATTCAGACAGGCGACGATCGTTGCTTCCCTCGCTGTCGGCCTTGCGTTGGCGCTCGCCGCCTGCGGAACCAAACAGCCGGAGCGCGCTCAGGGCGGAGCTGCCGGGGGCGCGGCCGCGGGTGCCGCGGTCGGTGCGGTCGGCGGTCCGATCGGCGCGCTGGCCGGTGCCGGAATCGGCGCGGTGGGCGGTGCGGTCGCCGGATCGCAAACGACGCCGCAGCAGGTCAATCTGGGTCCACCGCCCAAGGTCAACATGCCGTCGAGCGGTTCGGCCAGCCAGTAACGGATTTCAGGGTCAGGCCGGCGCGCCGGTCACGTAGTCGCGCAGGCTGCGGACTTGCTGGGTCTGCTCCTCGATCAGGCTTTTCACTACGTCGCCAATGCTGACCACGCCCATCAGCTTGCCGTCTTCGACGACCGGCAGATGGCGGAACCGTCCATCGGTCATCAGCGTTTCGGCCTCGAAGATCGTGGTGGCCAAGGTGGCCGTGGTCGGCGCGCGCGTCATCAACTGGCTGGTGGCCATGTCAAGCGTCGCCGTGCCGTTGGCGGCGAGGCTGCGCACCACGTCGCGTTCGGACAGGATACCGAGCAGATCGTTGTCGGCGGACTGGACGACGACTGCGCCGATCCGCCTTTCCGCAAGCACCGCGACGACCTCGCGGATTTTCGAGTCCGGCGGCACGGAAATCAAAGCCGCCGGTTTGCGTTTCAGCAGTGCAGCCATGGTGGTCATCGTCGTCTCCGAGAGCGGATGCGGCCAAAGCCGGCGCGATATGCGGTTTTATGAAATTATGGGCCCGGCGCGAAAGAAATCAACGAAATTGCGCATCACGGTCGGGTTTTTGCGGTTCCGTTTCACAAGCTGCCGCGACCCATAGCTCCTGCGCGGCGATAATGGCGAGTTCGTCCGAGTTCGACCGCATGGTCGCTTCAAGCAGGGCGCGTTGCGCGGCGACCGCCGATTCCAATGCCGCGCGCGGGTTTCGGTCCACGAGGAAACGCGCGATGAACAGCGCCGCGAAGGCGTCGCCGGCGCCCGGAAAATGCCGCTCCAGGTGCGGCACCGTCGCGCATCGCCGGATGCCGCCGGCACGGAGCAGGATGTCGAGCGCGCCGGGCGGGGTCTCCGCGCCGGCGAAGCCGGTCAGCACCACGACCGGCGGGCCGAGCGCGTCCATCGCCTCGAATGCCGCCGAACGGCTGCGCGGTGCGGTGCCGGTCAGCACTTCAAGTTCGAACGGGTTGGGAAAGGCGAGACCCGCCTGCGGGATGAGCCGGTGGCGGAACGCCGCGATCAACGGCTCAGGCACATAGGCGCGGCCGGCATCGCCGATCACCGGATCGCAGGCATAGAGCGCCGTGGGATTCGCGGCGCGGGCGCGGGCGACCGCATCGAGCACCACCGGCACCGCGGCCTCGGCGCCGAGATAGCCGGACATCACCGCTTCGCAGCGCGCGAATGCGCCGCGCCTGGCCAATCCCTCGATCAGTGCCGCGAGCCGGGCCGGTTTCACCGGGCCGCCTTCCGCGCCGCCATGGCCCGGATGATGGGACAGCAGCACGGTGGGCAACGGCCAGACCTCGTGGCCGAGCCGCGCGAGGATGAAGCCGGCGGCCGAATTGCCGACCGCGCCGGTGAGCACCTGGGATTGGATCGAAAGAATCGCCATCGGGTCAGATGGCGCGGCGCGGGCCTGGCTGGCAAGGTGGGCGTTTGCGTCCACCTCGCGCTTGAGGACGCCAGAAAGCCTCTTGACGCGGCGCGGAAACACTCTCTAGAACGCGATGTTAGCGCTTTGTTCCAAAGCGCGACATTCCGGCGCGCGAGCGCCGGCAGGTGGAGAGACCGGATGCTGACTCGCAAGCAACACGAATTGCTGATCTTCATCGACCAGCATTTGCGCCGGACCGGCTGTTCGCCGAGCTTCGAGGAGATGAAGGAGGGGCTCGACCTCAAGTCGAAATCCGGTATCCACCGGCTGATCGGCGCACTCGAGGAGCGCGGCTTCCTGCGCCGGCACAAGCATCGCGCGCGCGCGCTGGAGGTGGTTCGCCTGCCGGCCGACCTGCTGCCCGCCGCCGAGCGGCCGGAGGAAACCCGTTTCACCCCCAACGTGATCCGGGGCGATTTCTCGGCGCGGTTTCAGGGTGCCCGCGCGGCAGGCGAGGCGGCCGCCGTGTCTTTGCCGCTCTATGGCCGGATTGCCGCCGGCCAGCCGATCGAGGCGCTGCGCGAGACCAACGCCGAAATCGAAGTGCCGATCGCCTTCATCGGCTCCGGCGATCACTATGCGCTCGAAGTAGTCGGCGATTCGATGATCGACGCCGGCATTCTGGAGGGGGATACCGCGATCATCCGCAAGGGCGAGACCGCCGAGAACGGGCAGATCGTGGTGGCACTGGTCGATGACAACGAAGTGACCCTGAAGCGGCTGCGCCGGCGCGGCAATTCCATCGCCCTCGAACCCGCCAATACGCGCCACGAAACGCGGATTTTCCCGGCCGAACGGGTCAAGGTGCAGGGGCGGCTGGTCGCTTTGATGCGCCGCTACTGAGGGGCGGGGCAGACCGTCCCTTTGACCGGGCGACGCCCCGGCACGATATTCGCCGAATGGCGGTTTGGGGCAAGATCATCGGCGGCGTTGCCGGCTTCGCGTTTGGCGGGCCGGTCGGCGCGATCGCGGGCGCCGCACTCGGCCATGCCGCCGATAGCGGCGATCTCGGCGCGTTCGGCGCGCGCATCGGCCGGGCCCTGCCGCTCGATTCCGCGCGCATCGCCGCTTTGCTCGGCCGGCGCGAGCAGGTGTTCGCGATCGGCGTGACGGTGCTCGCCGCCAAGCTCGCCAAATGCGACGGGGCGGTGAACCGCGCCGAGATCGATGCATTCAAGCGCCAGTTCCGCATCGAGGACGCGGCGGTGCCGATGATCGGCAGGTTGTTCGATCAGGCGCGCGACGACGCTGCCGGGTTCGAGCCCTATGCAAGGCAGTTGGCCGAGAGTTTCGCCGATAATCTGGTGATACTCGAACAGGTGCTCGGCGCGCTGTTCGCCATCGCCCGCGCCGATGCGTCGATCAATCCCCGCGAGACCGATATGCTGACCCGGATCGGCGCGATCTTCGGGCTCGACGCCGCCGCGCGCGCCCGCGCCGCCAACCCGTCGGGCCATGCGCAGGTCGAGGAAGATCCGTACGCCGTGCTCGGTATCGCGGCGAACGCGCCGAACGCGGCAATTCGCGCCCATTGGAAGCAGCTCATGCGGGAAAATCACCCGGACCAGCTCGCCGCGCGGGGCGTGCCGCCGGAATTCGCGGCACGGGCGACCGAGCGTGTGGCACGGATCAACGCCGCCTATGACCGGATCAAGCGCGAGCGGGGTTTATGACGTCGCCCAATCAGGATGCGCGACCCGGCAACGCGTCGATCGACCATCTCGTGCTGCATTATACCGGGATGCAAAGCGCCGAAGCGGCGATTGCCCGGCTGTGCGATCCCGCCGCGAAAGTTTCGGCGCATTACGTGGTGGCGGAGGACGGCACGATCCATGCGCTGGTCCCCGAAAACCGCCGCGCCTGGCACGCCGGGGTGAGTTTCTGGCGCGGCGCGCGGGCGCTGAACGACCGCTCGGTCGGCATCGAGATCGTCAATCCCGGCCATGAATTCGGCTATCGGCGGTTTCCTGCCGCGCAGATGGCGGCGGTCGCATCGCTGTGCCGCGCGATTCTCGCGCGCAACCCGATCCCGCCGCGCAATGTGGTGGCGCATTCCGACATCGCACCCGACCGTAAGCAGGACCCCGGCGAGCTTTTCCCGTGGTCCTGGCTGGCGGAGCAGGGGGTGGGGTTCTGGACCGGCGAGGTTGCCGCGCCGGGCGATCTCATGGCCGATCTGGCGGCGATCGGCTATGATATGTCGCTCGACCCTGCTGTCGTGGTTGCGGCATTTCAACGGCGTTTCCGGCCCGCGCGGGTCGATGGCATCGCCGACGCCGAAACCGCCGGCCGGGCGGCGGCGATCCGGGAATTGGTGGAAGCGGCTTGTGTTTTTATATAAAAACTATATAGATTCTGGACGAAGGAGAGTGCCATGGCGGTTACCAGTTTCGATGTCGATGAACGGACCGCCAATGCCATCTTGGAGTTGCGCGGCACGTTCGGGGTCAAGACCAATGCGGCGGTGATCCGTAAGGCGCTGGCTCTGGCTCAGGTGGTCAGCCGGGAAGCGACCGAGGATCACACCATCACCGTTACCGGCAAATCCGAGCCGATCAGGATCAGCCTGGATCGATAAGCACCTTGGGCGGTAAGCGAGGTCTGGGGTGAGCGAGGCGGCCGGGGTATTCGACGTACCCATTGACCCGCCCTATTCGATCGTCGAAGAAGACTGAGCCAGACGGTTGGACGGCCGCTGTTCCGGGCAACCGGGGCAGAGGAAAGTCCGGGCTCCACGGAAACACGGTGCCGGCTAACGGCCGGCGGGGGCGACCCCAGGGACAGTGCCACAGAAAACAAACCGCCCGCGCGCTTCGGCCCGCGGGCAAGGGTGAAACGGTGCGGTAAGAGCGCACCGCGCCTCCGGTAACGGGGGCGGCAGGGTAAACCCCACCGGGAGCAAGACCGAATAGGGATGACCGGCGGCGTGAGCATCATGGCCGCGAGGGCGTTTCCGCCCCGTCATCCGGGTTGGTCGCGCGAGGCGCGCAGCGATGCGCGTCCCAGAGGAATGGCCGTCCAGCATCCTCGGATGTGGACAGAACCCGGCTTACAGACCGTCTGGCACTTGTTTTTCGAGAGCAGAACCATCGCCGTCTACGCGTGATCGCACGCCAGATTACAGACCGCCGCATCGAGTTCGATCTGGACCGTCGTATGATCGATGCCGAACCGATCATGCAGCGCCTCGGCGAGGCGCGCGACGAATCCATCGCCCGGATGGCCGGCGGGCGTGACCAGATGCAGGGTGAGCGCGGTTTCCGTGGTGCTCATCGGCCAGATATGCAGATCGTGCACCGCTTCGACTTCGGGCAGCGCCAGCACGTAATCCCGCACCGCCTCCGGGGTGATGCCGCGCGGCACTGCATCCATCGCGAGCCCAGCCGATTCCCGCAGCAATCCCCAGGTGCCGGCCACGATCACCCCCGCGATGGCGAGGCTTGCAAGCGGGTCGAGCCGTTCCCAGCCAGTGAGGAGAATCGCCGCACCCGCGATCACCACGCCGAGCGAGACCAGCGCGTCATAGGCCATATGCTGGAACGCGGCGCGGATGTTGAGATCGCCCTTGCGGCCCGAGGCGAACAGCAGAGCGGTCGATCCGTTGATGACGATGCCGGCGGCGGCGACGATCATGACGATGAGCGTGCCGACCGGCTCCGGCGCGACCAGCCGGCGGACCGCCTCGACCGCGATCGCTCCCACCGAGACGAGCAGGATCACCGCATTGACCAGTGCTGCCAGAATCGTGCCGCGGCCGAGTCCGTAGGAATACCGCGCCGACGGCGCGCGGCGGGCCAACGCGGCGGCGGCCCAGGCCATCAGCAGGCCGAGCACGTCGCCCAGATTATGGCCGGCATCGGCGATCAGCGCCATCGAATGAGCGGCGATCCCGGCAATCACCTCGGCGATCACGAAACCGGCGTTCAGGGTGGTGCCGACGGCGAAGGCGCGGCCGAAGCGCGCCGGCGCATGGCTATGGCCGTGATCGTGGCCATGGTCGTGATGATGATGGTCGTGGTCGTGCGCCATGAAAACTCCTGCTTCGGCTATACTAAGCCGAATCGATCCGATGATCGATAAATTTGCCTGCGCAATAAAACGCTATTTAATGCCGGGTAAGAATTTGTGTCATTCCATACGAAATCTTCCATGCACAATTTCGTTCCATTGCATCGGCGGTTTTGCCAAAACCTTGTTTTTGCGCGACACGACACGGTTCGGCGACCGTGCCTGCGATTTGCGGTGCGGCATCGCCTGGACGGGACGGTCGTTCATTGTTCGGTGGCCTGCTTATTCCTGAAGTTCAAGCAACGATCTTCAGGGCAGGGCACCAAAGGGGGGATTTCATGTTGGGCCGTATTCCGGTCCGATCGCGCATCCGCATTCTGCTCATCGTCCTGATGCCGGCGGTGGTTTCTTGCGCCTATGCGCAGGCGGTGCCGTGTATGCCGGTCGCTGTGCCGCGAGCCACGCAATATCGCACGACCATCGAGGTTTCCGGGCAGATCGCGGCGATGAAATCGGCAACGCTCGCCGCACAGCGCGCCGGTGTGGTGCGCGCGGTGCTGTTTCATTCGGGCGAGCACGTCGTCAAGGACGCCGTTCTGCTCCGCATGGACGATGCGGTGGAACAGGCGCAGGTCGCGCTCGACCGCGCCAAGCGCGACGAGGCCGGCCGCACGCTGGCGCGCGACCGCAAACTGCGCGCGATTGCCGGCGTCTCCGAAGCGCAACTCGAAACCGATCGGGCAGCGCTTGCCGAGGCGCGGGCGCAGCTTGCGCTGGACACCGCACGCGCCGACCGCCGCACGATCCGCGCGCCCTTCGCCGGTGTGCTCGGGATCAGGCGGGTTTCTTCCGGCGATTACGTGGCGCTGGGCGCGACGATCACCACCATCACCCAGATCCGTCCGCTGCGCGTGCTGTTCGCCGTGCCGGAAACCGAGTTGGACGGGATCGCGCCCGGCGATGGATTCCGGTTCGCCATGCCGGTCGGCGGCGGACTCGACCATGACGGGCGGATCACCGCCCTCAGCCCCGCGCTGAACGGCAAGACCCGCGCGCGCATGGTCGAGGGGCGGATCGCCAACACCTCGGACGCGCTGCTGCCCGGCGCCTTCGGCGTGGTGAGCATCGCGACCGGCACGCCGGTGGCGGCGCTCAGGCTGCCCGCGACATCGATCGATTACGGCCCGCTCGGCAGCTTCGTCTATGCGGTCGATCGCAAGGGCAAGGCGTCGGTGGTTCACGCCGTCTATGTTCATGTGCTTTCGACCCAGGGCGCGGTCGCGACGGTCGCGGCGAAGGGGCTGCCGGCGCTCGGCGCCGTGGTGGCGATCGGCGGGTTCAAACTGCACGACGGCGAAACGATCACGCCGATCGGACCGGCGGCGCCGGTTCAGGCCAGCCGCGCGGCGAAACCGGGACGTGCGGCGGAGCCGGGCGGCCAATCATGACCGCGCCCGAGGAGCGTTCGAGCCCCTGGGCGAAACTGCTGCGCCACCCGATCCTGGTCGGGCTGGGCGTCGCGGCCCTGATGCTGTTCGGCGCGATTTCGCTGCTGACCCTGCCGATCCGGCCGAGTCCGCCGATTCCGGCCAATCGGATCAAGATCGAAACCCGCTATCCCGGCGCGTCCGCCGCCGTGGTCAACCGTTTCGTGACGATTCCCACCGAGGCGAGCGTCGCTTCGGTGAACGGCGTGGCCTACGTCACCGGCACCTCGCGCGAAGGGGTTTCCAAAATCCGGGCCTTCCTCGGCGGCGGCGTCGATCCCAACACGGTGTTTGCCGAAGTGCTTTCGGCGGTGAACGCCGCGCGCAACGATCTGCCGAGCGCCGCGCGGCTGCCGCAGGTCGCGCTGATCGGGCGGTCCAGCGCCAATCAGGAACTCAACGTCGCCGCCCTGTTCGCGCCGGGGATCTCGGAGACCGCCGTTACCCGCTATCTGAAAACCGACGTGATCCCGCGCCTGGAAACCGTGCCCGATATCGGCCCGGTGCATGTGTTCGCACCCTCCCCGGCGATCCGGGTTTCGATGAATCCGGCGCGGATGACGGCCTTGGGGATCACGCCGGGCGAAATCGCCGCCGCCCTCGCGAGCAACGCGAGCCTCTCGGCGGCGGGCAGTCTGCGCAACGCGGCCGGCGTCATCCCGGTCGAGGCGCGGCCGGGCCTCGCCACGATCGGCGATTTCCGGCGGATTCCGATCGTCACCCGCTCGGGCGTGACCATTCCGCTCTCGGCGGTCGCGGTTGTGGCGCTCGGCCCGCCATCCGACACGTTCGAGAACTGGTGGGCCGGGCGCAAATCGGTCTATCTCGCGGCGGGCGTGGCGCCCGGCGGCAACATCATCCAGGTATCGCGCGATTTCCGCCGGGTGCTGACCCAGATCCGCACCACCACGCCGCCGGGGCTGAAACTGTCGCTGATCTACGACCAGTCGATCAGCATCCTGCGCAGCCTGCGCGATCTCGGCTTCACCCTGCTGATCACCATCGCGCTTGTCGCGCTGATCGTGCGGCTGTCGCTGGGCACCATGCGCGCCGCCGCCGCGCCGTTCCTGGCGATCATCCTGTCGCTGCTCGGCACCGCGATCGTGATGCACCTGCTCGATCAGAGCCTCAATCTGTTCACCATCATCGCGCTGGTGCTCGCGGTGGGGCTGGTGGTGGACGACGCGATCGTCGTGGTGGAGGACATTTTCCGCCGGATCAACGAGGGCGAAACGCCGCTTGATGCCGCATCGGCGAGCGTGACGCGGCTGGCCCCGGTTCTGGCGGCGATTTCCTCGACACTGGTGGTCGCGTTCCTGCCGCTGGTGTTTCTGCGGGGGCTCACCGCCGCGCTGTTCCGCCCGTTCGCCACCGTGCTGATCACCGCCTTCCTGTTCTCGCTCGCGATCGCGCTGACCGTGGTGCCGCTGATCGCGCTCTGGGCCGGCCGGCACTCGACCCGCGAAGGCCATACTGGTCCGATCGACCGACTGCGCGACATTTATGTCCGGCTGCTCAAGCCCACCCTCGCCCATCCGGCCCTGATCGTCGCCATCGCCGCAATCCTCGCCGGCTTCAGCGGATTTCTCTACGCCCGCGCGCCGCGCAACCTCACCCCGGCGGCCGACGGACTCTCGGTCAATATTTTCGCCCCCGGCCCCTACGGCTCGTCGATCACCTATCTCGAGGGACAATACCGCGCGATCCAGGCGGTGCTGGACCGGCTGGAACCGGGCGAGCCCGACTGGATGGTCGCCGACGAGAATTATCACGGGCTGTTCGGCGGCTATACGTTCGACACGCCGGACCAGGCGCTGCGCGCGACCAGAATTCTCGGCGCAGCACTCGGCAAGCTGCCCGGCGTGAAAGCCTATGTCACCGAAAATAACGGCCTGCCGGGACTGAACGGCTTGCCGATCGACGTGCTGATTTCCGGCCAGAAAAGCTACGGGCATCTGCTCGGCCTGGCGCAGAAAGTGATCGACGCGGGCTATGCGAGCGGAAAATTCGACTTCCTGCAAGCCTCGCCCGGAGCCAGCCAGCCGCAATACGCGATCTCGATTCGCCGGCGTCTCGCCGCCGCGATCGGTATCCCGGCCGCCTCGATTGGCGGCGCCCTCGCCGATTCGCTGTCGGGCGCGACCGTCGGCCATGTCAGCCTCGGCCACACCACGCTCGATGTGATCCCGACCGGACCGCGCACCCTGTCGGCCGCCGGCATCGGCACCTATGCCGTGCGCAACGCCAAGGGCACCCTGATCCCGCTCGCCGATGTCACGCGCATCGGCCTGCGCCAGCGGCCCAATGCGATCGGCTCGTGGCAGGGTCTGCCCACCGTGACCATCCAGGGCGAACCGAAGCTCGGCGTGTCGCTGTCCGATGCGCTCGCCACCCTGCACGGCGCCTTTGTCAGCCAGCACCCGCTCGGCCTGTCCTTCGGCTATGCCGGGCCGTCCGCCACCTTCCGCCGGTCGCAACGCGAGAACAATCTGCTGTTCCTGATGGGCTTCGCCGGCCTGTTCTTTCTGCTCGCCGGCCAGTTTCGCTCCCTGCGTGACCCCTTCGTGGTGATCACCACCGTGCCGCTCGCAAGCCTCGGGCCGCTCGCGCTGGTCGCCGTCGGCGGCGCGACCCTCAATATCGTCACCGAAATCGCGCTGCTCGCGGTCTGGGGGCTGATCGCGCGGCAGGGCATATTGTTCGTCCAGGTCGCCCACGAACGCGCGCGCGGCGGCCACACCATCGCCGAAGCCGCCTGGGAGGCCGCGCGCCTGCGCTTCCGCCCCATCCTGATGATCACCCTAGCTTTGGTCGGCGGCGCTGTCCCGCTGATGCTCGCCAACGGACCCCAGGCGGTCATCCGCTACGATATCGGCGCCATCCTCGCCACCGGCATGGCATCAGGCTTCGTCCTGTCGCTGTTCGCCGTCCCCGCCATGTATTGCCTCCTGCACGGACGCACAGCGCCCGCCACTGCCGGCAATCCATGACAACCGATCGCAAGCCCTGGGGCTCCACCCCAGACCCCGCCAGAGGCGCTGCCTCTGGACTCCGCCAAAGGCTGAGCCTTTGGAATCCCTTATATCGACTTATGGCAGGCGGGGCTGGCGGTTGCTCGGAATGCGCATTGGCCCCGCCTGCCATAAGTCGACGCAAATCGGTTCTAAGGGCTAAGCCCTTAGTGGGGGTTCAGGGGGCAAAGCCCCTTGATGGGGTGCGGGGTGAAACCCCGCGACTTTTGGGTCGGCTTGGCGTGGTTGTCGGCTGCGGCGCGGCACTCGCCGGCTGTGCGGTGCCGATCAAGCCGGTGGTGACGGGTGCGGCGCCGGCGGGATATGTGCGGGGCGAGGTTCCGGCGGGTATGGTGCTGACGGCGGCGTGGTGGCGTGGGTTCGGCGATCCGGCGCTGGACCGGCTGGTTGCCGAGGGTGAGCGGTGCAGCCCGACGATCGCGGCGGCGAATGCGCTGGTGGCCGAAGCGCGCGCCAATGCGGCGGCGGCGAACGGGGCGTTTCTGCCGCAGGCGGGGCTGAACCCGACGGCGACGCGCCAGAAATATTCCTCGGTGCCGTTCGGTTTTCCGGCTTTCACGATTTATCAGTTGACCGGCACCATCACCTACAATCCCGGCTTGTTCGGCGCGCGGCATTACGCATTTCGCAACGGCGCGGCGCTGACCGCGTATCAGCGCGCGACGGCGGCGGCGGCGCGGCTGACCTTGGCCGACAATATCGTGATCGCGGCGATCACCGAGGCGGGGTTGGACGCGCAGATCCGCACCGACGAGGCGATTGCGGCGAGCGAGAAGCGGCTGCTGAAATTGCTGTCCGGCGAGTATACGGCCGGGGCGATCGCGCGTCTGCCGGTATTGCAGCAGCGCGCCCAGTATCAGGCGACCCTGGCGGCGCTGCCGGCGCTGCTGGGTCAGGCGAGCGCGGAGCGTCATGCGCTGGCGGTGCTGACCGGAACGCCGCCGGCGGAATTTTCCGGCGGGCGGTTCCGGCTCGCCGATTTCGCGCTGCCGCCCGATCCGCCGGTCGCGGTGCCGTCGGTTCTGGTCGCCGGGCGGCCGGACATCGTGGCGGCGCGGGCGCTGGTTTCGGCCGATCACGCGGCGGTGGGTCAGGCGGTGGCGGCGCTCTATCCCAACCTCACTTTGTCGGCGCAGGGCGGCTATGGCGCCGAGACGTTCAACACGCTGTTCCAGCCCGGCTCGACCCTGTGGACCCTGGCCGGATCGCTGCTCGCGCCGGTGTTCGACGGCGGGGTGCTGCACGCCCACGAGCGCGCGGCGCAGGCGGCGCTTGCCAATGCGCTCGCGACCTATCGCGGTACGGTGCTGACCGCGTTCCGGCAGGTTGCCGACGGGTTGCGCCATGTCGAGGACGACCGCGCCTCGGTGCGCGAAAGCCGGGCGGCGGCGGCCACCGCCGACTCGGCCTATCGGCTCGCGCGCCAGCAATTCCGCCTGGGTGCTGCCGATTACAACACGGTTCTGGGCGCCGAGATCACCTGGCGGCAGGCGCAGCTCACCGCCGTCGGGGCGGCCACCCAGCGCCTGCTCGACATTGCCGCCTTGCGTGCCGCCCTGGCTGGCGAAACCCACCCCTACGATTAGGAATTTTCCCGGTTTTCGGCTATAAGAAAGGCGTTTCCCCATCTTTGGAGCGCTTATCCGGCATGACCCAAAACACTGCCTCGTCCGCCCTGCCCAAAATCGAGGATGCCGCACCGTCCGAGCCGGATTCCGCTTACGATGCCGCCTCGATCAGCGTGCTGCGCGGGCTCGATGCGGTGCGCAAGCGGCCCGGCATGTATATCGGCGATACCGATGACGGGTCCGGCCTGCATCACATGGGGTTCGAGATCATCGACAATGCGGTCGATGAAGCGCAAGCGGGCTTCGCCGACCGGGTCGATGTTGTGCTGAACGGCGATGGTTCGATGACCGTGACCGACAATGGACGCGGCATTCCGACGGACATCCATGCCGAGGAAGGCGTCTCCGCCGCCGAAGTCGTGCTCACCAAGCTACACGCGGGCGGAAAATTCAACCAGAATTCCTACAAGGTTTCCGGCGGTCTGCACGGCGTGGGGGCGGCGGTGGTGAATGCGCTGTCCGAATGGATGGAGGTGCGGATCTGGCGCGAGGGACGCGAGCATTTCATTCGCTTTCAGAATGGCGAGGCGGTCGCGCCGCTGCGCGTGGCTGGCGAGGTCGATCACCCGACCGGCACCGAGGTGATGTTCAAGCCCTCGGCGGAGACCTTCACCCGCACCGAGTTCGATTTCGGCGTGTTCGAGCGCCGACTCCGGGAATTGGCGTTTCTCAATTCCGGGCTGGCGATCAGCCTGCGCGACGAGCGCCATACCCCGGTGCAGGAGGCGAATTTCTGCTACAAGGGCGGACTGGTGGAATTCGCCAACTGGCTGGATCGCGCGAAAACGCCGATCTTCAATCCGCCGATCACCGACTACAAGACCGATGCGGCCGGCGGCATCCGGGTCGAGTTCGCGCTTGCCTGGAACGAGACTTATCACGAGACGATGCTGTGCTTCACCAACAACATCGTGCAGCGCGACGGCGGCACGCATCTCGCCGGTTTCCGTTCCGCCCTGACCAGGGTGGTGTCGAAATATGCCGAGACGACCACTAAGAAGGACAATCTGTCGCTCAGCGGCGAGGATATGCGCGAGGGTCTGACCGCGGTTTTGTCGGTCAAGGTGCCCGACCCGAAATTTTCCTCGCAGACCAAGGACAAGCTGGTGTCCTCCGAGGTTCAGCCGATCGTGCAGGCCGCCGTGGCGGACGCGCTGGAGCACTGGTTCGAGACGCATCCCAAGGAAGGCAAGCTGATCGTCCAGAAGGTGATGGATGCGGCTTCGGCGCGCGAGGCGGCGCGCAAGGCGCGCGAACTGACCCGCCGCAAGGGTGTGCTCGATGTCTCGACCCTGCCCGGCAAGCTCGCCGATTGCCAGGAGCGCGACCCGGCGAAGAGCGAGATTTTCATCGTCGAGGGCGATTCGGCGGGCGGTTCGGCGAAACAGGGCCGCGACCGCAAGACCCAGGCGATTTTGCCGCTGAAGGGTAAGATTCTAAACGTCGAGCGAGCGCGGTTCGACCGGATGCTGGGCAGTGCCGAAATCGGCACGCTGATCACCGCCCTCGGCACCGGTATCGGCCCCACCGATCCCGACCAGGGCGGGTTCGACATCGGCAAGCTGCGCTATCATCGCATCGTCATCATGACCGACGCCGATGTCGACGGGTCGCATATCCGCACGCTGCTGCTCACCTTCTTCTTCCGCCAGATGCGCGACCTGATCGAGCGCGGGCATCTCTACATCGCCCAGCCGCCGCTGTATCGTGCCAAGCGCGGCAACGAGGAGCGCTACCTCAAGGACGACGAGGCGATGGAGGCCTATCTGCTCGACCGCGCGCTCGCCGAGGCGCGGATCGACGGCATGGACCTCGCCGCCGAACTGCCGTTCCTGCGCGAGGCGGCGCATCGGATCGCTGATATGGCACGGGACATGCCTGTCGCTTATGTCGAACAGGCGGCGATCGCCGGGCTGCTGGGTACCGAGCCGGAACGCACGGCCGATCGGGCGCCCACACTTGCCGCCCGGCTCGACGCGATTTCGGCGCCGACCGAGCGCGGCTGGATGGTCGCCGTCGATGCGCACGGCATCACCATCGGACGCACGGTGCGCGGCGTTGCCGAGCGTTTCGTGCTTGGTCTCGCGGCCCTTCGGTCCGCCGAGGCGCGCTGGCTCGCGGAACGGGCGGACCGGCTCGCTGCACGGTTCGGTACTCCGCCGATGCTGCGCCAGGGCGAGGCCGAACGACCGATGCAGGGGCCGGCGAGCCTGATCGAGTCGCTGTTCGCGATCGGCCGCAAAGGGCTCTCGATCCAGCGCTTCAAGGGTCTGGGCGAGATGAACCCGGACCAGCTCTGGCAGACCACGCTCGATCCCAGCACCCGCCGCCTGCTTCAGGTGCGTATCGACGACGCCGAGGAGAGCGACCAGATTTTCTCGACCCTGATGGGCGATGTGGTCGAGCCGCGCCGCGAATTCATCGTGGGCAACGCGCTCAAGGTCGCCAACCTCGACGTGTGAATTTCCCGGACTTGCGGGATCGGCGTTCATCCGCTAATTCCCCGCCCACAGCGCGCCCGTAGCTCAATTGGATAGAGCACCAGACTACGAATCTGGGGGTTAGGAGTTCGAGTCTCTTCGGGCGCGCCACGGTCCCACACGTCGCGAAGGATGCGCGCCATGGCCGATCCGGCTCCGGTCGATCCGAAATTGCTGGAAGTGCTGGTCTGCCCGCTCACCAAAGGACCGCTGATCTACGACCGTGCGGCCGGCGAACTGATCAGCGAGAAGGCTGGACTGGCGTTTCCGATTCGCGACGGTATCCCGATCATGCTGATCGACGAAGCCCGCACGATCGAGACATGACCGCTCCGGTGGAACCCACCGAAATCCGCCTGAAACGCGCCGAGCGCGTTCTGGAGATCGACTTTGCCGACGGATCCCGGTTTGTCCTTCCGGCGGAATATCTGCGGATCGAAAGCCCCAGCGCCGAGGTGCAGGGCCACAGCCCGGAGCAACGTCAACTGGTCGCCGGCAAAAGCGGTGTCGGAATCACCGCGCTGGAGCCGACCGGGCATTACGCGATCCGCATCGTCTTCGACGACGGGCATTCGACCGGCATCTATTCCTGGGACTATCTGCACCGGCTCGGCCGCGAACGCGAGTATCGCTGGGCGGCCTATCTGAAAGCAATCGAAGCGGCCGGCCTCAGCCGGTAATTCGAACAACAGGCAGGGGCGATACCCCTGCCCGTTGTTCGTTCTGTGCGGCGGTTATTCAGCGATGCCGTAGAGTTCCGGTTCGCCGGCGAGGATGGTCGCCTTGGCTTCCTCGGGATCGGGAATGCCGGAGTTCATCGCGATGAGCAGGATCACCACGCTGAACACGATCAGGATGATCGAGGCGGTGATCTGG
>NZ_JAKGBZ010000058.1 GCF_021556475.1 Acidiphilium iwatense
TCTTTGCCAAACTCAAGCAATTCCGCGCCATTGCAACGCGCTACGACAAAACCGCCAGAAACTTCCTCGCAGGCGTCCACCTCACCGCCACCGCTATCTGGCTTAATTGACGACACACCCTAGCAAACATATGATTCTAGTGTGGTTTTTGGTTCTGAAGTTCCTAAACGCACCGCCGCACATACGTAGGAACTTCAGAACCACCACACTAGCAGCGATTTCAGTCGGCCGCGAGCCCCCGTTTCGCCGCCCAGTTCGCGACCCACTCCTTCCGCAGCCCGGCCCCTTCGCCGCGGAAAAATTCGCCGTCCAGCACGCTGCCGATCACCCGGTCAGCGCGGAAACTGCGGATGCCCCGGCGCAATTCGCACCACGCGACGATCGTCGCCGTTTCCGAGTAGTAGATCAGCACGATCGGCCGGATGGTCCGGCTGGTCGCGCGGCCGAACTGATCCCGGTAGTCGATCGTCAGCTTCTGCTCGTCGCGGATCGCGCGGCGCACAATGGCGAGATCGATCCCCGCCGGCGTCGCCGCCACCGAACCCCAGGCGTAAAGGGCGCCGGCGTCCAGCGCCTGGCGCAGCGGCGGCGGGATGGCGGCGGCGATCTTCTGGCGAACCTGCTTTGCGGCATTCCTGAGCGCGGCATCGGCGGTCCGTTCCAGCAGCGCCAGCGCCAGCACGATCGCCTCGGTCTCCTCGATCGAGAACATCAGCGGCGGCAGATCGAAGCCGGGACGCAGGATATAGCCGATGCCGCGGCCGCCTTCGATCGGCACGCGCATGACCTGCAAGGCGGCGATGTCGCGGTAGATCGAGCGCGGCGTCACCTCCAGCTCCGCCGCGATCCGGGCGGCGGTCACCGGCTTGCCGGCAAGCCGGAGGATCTGGATGATCTCGAACAGGCGCGATGCCTTACGCATGGCTGCCATCTCCCCTCGTCGCAGCCGCAACTGACAGGCCCCTGGCCATTGGGGTGGTTTATACCGCGCGTCCCTGAATCGGAAAACACCGGCATCGCCGGCGCTTTGGGTCGCTCCAGCATATGATTGTCTTGCAAGGACACCACCATGACTGAAAGACTGGTAAAATACCGCACTCCCAAGAAACCGCCGCCAAGCCGGTTATCCGATGCGTTCGCAGCACCGGACGCACCGGGCGCGATGCGGCTCGCCATGCTTGCCGGCCCGGCGATCGGCTTCGCTTTGGGCGCCATGCTCGTCGTTGCCCTCGCCCTGGCGCTCGCCGGCGGCGGAGCCGCCGCGATGACGCACACGGCGATTTTCGTATTGTGACGCGTAATCCCGCGCCACCTTGACGCGGCAGTCGCGCCGATTGTCTATCCGGCCGGAACCGGCTGGAGACCGACAGGATGCGCCTTCGAGGCTGCCTCACCCGCCATCGCGCCATGCCAGGACGCAAAAGCGGCATTTTCAAGCGAATCTTCACCGGCGCGGACGGCGTGCGCGCGGGATGGCGCATCGTGCTGTTCGCCGCCATCGCCGGCACGCTGATCGCGGCGGGGATGTTCCTGCTGCACCATTTCAGGGTGTTTCAGCGCCTTGGGATCGATCATCCTCATCACCCGCCGCCGCTGACGCCGCTCGCCGTCGTCGTCGGCGACTCCGTGCTGCTGCTCTCCAGCCTCGCGGCAACCGGCGCAATGGCGTGGCTGGAGGGCGCCGGATTCACCGCCTACGGCCTCGGCGGTGCGCGTAAAACCCGGCTGTTCCTCGGCGGCTGGCTCGGCGGTTTCGCCGCCCTCGGCCTGCTCGCCGGACTGCTGATCGCGACCGGCGACAACATCGTCTCGCGCGGCGCGCACGGCGCGCTGGGCGATCTGCGCTATGGCGCGGAATGGCTCGGCGCCGCATTGCTGATCGCCCTCGCCGAGGAAATCAGCGCGCGCGGCTATCTGCTCTGGACCCTCGCGCGCGGCACCGGCTTCTGGCCGGCCTCGATCCTGCTCGCAATCGGCTTCGGCGCGATCCACGGCACCAATCCCGGCGAAACCCCGATCGGACTGCTCACCGCCGCCACCGCCGGATTGCTGTTCTGCCTCGCGATCCGGTTGACCGGCTCGCTCTGGTGGGCGATCGGCTTTCACATGGCCTGGGATTGGAGCGAGAATTTCGTCTATGGCAGCCGCGACAGCGGGCTGCGCTTCGCCGGCCGGATGCTGGAGTTGCGGCCGCACGGCAATATCTGGTTCAGCGGCGGCGTGACCGGGCCGGAAGGCAGCGTGTTCTGCCTCGCCGTGATGGCGCTCGCCGCCATCGCCACCTATATTCTGCTTCGCCCTGTGCGGATCAAAACCTTCGCCCGCGGCTGAACCGTCGCATTCTTGCGCGATGCACCACGGCTCGCCATAACTTGCCCATGGACATCATCGACAGTCTGCGCGCCTCCCTGGTGCCGCCGCACCGGGCCGGATTTCCGTTCATCGCGGCGGGCCTCGTCGTTCTGGTGCTCGGCCTGATCCTCGCCGGCTGGCTCGCCTGGATCGGGCTGATCGTCACCCTGTTATGCCTGTTCTTCTTCCGCGACCCCGAACGCGTGCCGCCGCCACGCCCCGATGCTGTGGTCGCCCCAGCCGACGGCCGCGTGGTGCTGGTCGATCTCGCGATTCCGCCCGCCGAGCTTGGCCTGGCTTTGACGCCGATGCCGCGCATCGCGATTTTCCTGTCGGTGCTCGATGTTCACGTCAACCGCATCCCGATGGCCGGCATCGTCACCCGCATCGCCTATCGCCACGGCAGCTTCGTCAATGCCGCCGCCAAGGAATCCGAGCAGAACGAGCGCAACGCGATCGCGATCCGCCTCGAATCCGGCGCGGAAATCGCCGTGGTGCAGATCGCCGGGCTGATCGCGCGGCGCATCCTGTGCGACATCCACGAAGGCGACCGGGTGGTCACCGGCGCGCGGTTCGGCATCATCCGGTTCGGCAGCCGCACTGATCTCTATCTGCCGCCCGGCACGGTGCCGCTGGTCGCAGTCGGCCAGCGCATGGTGGGCGGCGAGACGGTTCTGGCCAATCTCGCCCCGCCGGCCCCCGACTCCGTGGCGATATGAGCGAAACCGGCAAGCAACCCGGCCTGTTCGTTCTGCCGCGCCGCCGCCCGCCGCGCCGGCCCCGGCTGCGCGGACTGAGCTTCAACCGGATGCTGCCCAATCTGCTGACCTTGGTAGGTCTGTGCGTCGGCTTCACCGCGATCCGCTTCGCGCTCGACCAGCGCTTCGGCGCGGCGGTGATCGCCATCGCGGTCGCCGGCGCGATCGACGGGCTGGACGGAAGGCTCGCCCGCCTGCTCAAAGCCACATCCCGCTTCGGCGCGGAGTTCGACAGCCTGTCCGATTTCCTGTGCTTCGGCATCGCCCCGGCGCTGACCCTGTACCTCTGGTCGCTCGATGCATGGGGCGCGTTCGGCTATCTGCCCGCTTTGATGTTCACCGCCTGCATGGCGCTGCGTCTCGCCCGGTTCAACGCGGCGCTGGATGCGATGCCGCACCCGCCGGGCGCTCATCTGCCGCCCTCGCGGTTTTCCTATAATTTCTTCACCGGCGTGCCCGCGCCCGCCGGGGCGGCTTTGTCATTGCTGCCGATCTATCTCGGGCTCGAATCGGCGGAACACCGCGTGGTCTGGCTCGCCGACCTCGCCCATGCGCCGGCGCTGAGCGCCGTGGTTCTGGTCGGCACCGCCCTGCTCTGCGTCTCCACGATCGCGGTCTGGAGTTTCAAGAATTTCAAGGTGCCGCCGGAATACGTGCTCGGCCTGCTGCTCGGCATCGTGCTGTTCGCCGCATTGCTGATGGCCGACCCGTGGCTCGGCCTCGCTCTGCTCGCCATCGCCTATCTGGTCATGCTGCCGTTCAGCCACCGCAGCTTCAAACGCCTCCAGGCCGAGGCCGAGGCGCGCCTGCACCCCGATCAGGCCCCGGACGGGTCGTAATCACGCCGCGAGCACAAAGGTTCGGGGAAACATCTGCCTTGATTCAAACCATTTGATTGCCTTGGTGGCAGTGCTTTGCTATACATGACCAACTAGATGGTCATGAAAAATCCATGGACAATATGAGCCTTGCCGACGCCAAGGCGCATCTGAGTGAAGTGGTCGAGCGGGCGGCTTGCGGGGAAGTCATCCGAATCACGCGGCGGGGTAAGCCGGTGGCACAGATCAGTGCGGTGGCGAAGCCGCGCAAGCCTGTCGATATCGCTGCATTGCGCGCGGTGACCGCCGGCGCAAAAAAACAATCCGAGACGGCGCGGGATTTTGTACGGCGGATGCGCGATGAGGATCGGTATTGATCCTGTATCTCGATACGTCGGTGTTGGTCGCGGCGCTGACGCGCGAGGCGGAGACGGGGCGGATGCAGACTTGGCTCGGAGCCCAGGATGAGGAAAATCTGGCGATCAGTGACTGGGTGATTACCGAATTTTCTTCGGCCTTGTCGATCAAGCTGCGGGGCGGTCAGATCGATGCGGCCCAGCGGGCCGATGCGTTCGGGCTGTTCGCGCGGCTGAGCCAGGAGAGTTTCATGATCCTGCCGGTGTCCGGTGCACAATTCCGCACGGCGACACGATTCGCCGACCAGCATGGGCTCGGGTTGCGCGCGGGCGATGCGCTGCATCTCGCGATTTGCGGTGAATGCGGGGCAACACTCTGCACGCTGGATCGCGGGCTGAGCACAGCCGGAATCGAGGTCGGGGTGAAAACGGCGCTGCTTTGAGTGATGCCTGCGGATTATCACCCCCGCGCCTTCAGGAACCGGCTGAACGCCCGCAGCGAAACATCCGACACGTAATGCTCGATGCCCTCGGCATCCGCCTCGGCGGTTTCCGCCGGCACGCCCAGCGCCTCCAGCACCCGCACCACCAGCCGGTGGCGCGCGCGTACCCGCTCGGCCATCGCCTGGCCCTCCTCGGTCAGGAATACGCCGCGATAGGGCTTCGCCGTCGCCAGCCCCTCGCGTTTCAGCCGGTTGATGCTTTTCACCGCCGTCGGATGCGACACGCCGAGCCGCCGCGCGATGTCGATCGGCCGCGCTTCGCCGTTGATCGCGAGCAGGTCCGCGATCAGCTCGACATAATCCTCCAGCAGAGCGGTCGATTGCGCGTTCCGCGCCTTGCCGAACCGCTCCGCCTGGGTCGGCTCGGACGGCAGGCCGGATTCATCTTGCCGCGGCACGGCTTCCATCGCGTCTCGCTCCGTTCATGACGACCGGCTTACAACCAAGGCCGCCGCGACGCCAACAGGTTTCTGCGCGCATGGAATATCGCCATCACCATTATCCGATGCCTATTGACCAAAATAAAGCCAAGGCTATAATCTTTGGTATGAGCGTAACGACTGACACCCTTATCCGCGATCACGACGGCGCCCTGCACCGGGAGGCGATGGAATACGCCGCTCGCCGCATGGCGGTCTGGCAGCGCCGGAAGGTGTCGCTCGGCGTGCGCATCCTGTTCTGGTCCCTGCGTCTTTACGTGTTCGCCATGCTCTTCGTGGTCGGAATCGTGCTTCTGCGCCTGTCGCAATGAAAAGACATGCGGCCTTGGCCGAACCGCAAAACCCCGCGCATGAGGACTTCGACCGCGCGCGCGACCGCCGCGTCATCGAGATCATCCGCCGCCGCCGTTCGCGCTGGTCCGGCGTACGGCTGCTCCTGCTGCTCGCCGGCCCCGGCGTTCTCACCTTTCTCGGCGAGAACGACGCGCCGAGCATGCTCTCCTACGCGGCGACAGGCGCGCAATTCGGCATCGGCTTTTTCCTGCCCTTCGTCGCCGCCACCTTCGCGATCGGCTTCATCGTGCAGGAAATGGCGGCGCGCATCGGCGCCGCGACCGGCCAGGGCCACGCCGAGCTGATTTTCGCCCGATTCGGCCGGTTCTGGGGCGGCTTCGCGATGCTCGATCTGGTCGCCGGCAATTTTCTCACCCTGGTCACCGAATTCATCGGCATCCGCGCCGGTCTCGGCTTTTTCGGCGTGCCGCCTCTGGTCGCGGTCGGCTTCAGCATCCTGGTCATCGGCTTCGCGATCTCGACTTCGCGCTACAAGACCTGGGAACGCATCACCATGGGCCTTGCCTTGGGCAACGCGATTTTTCTCCCCGTCGCGTTGTTCGCCCACCCCGATCCCGGCGCGATCGGCCATGCCTTGCTCACCTGGGGCCCGCTGCCCAACGGCTTCACGCCCGGCACCATCACCCTGATGATCGCCGATATCGGCGCCACCGTGACACCCTGGATGCTGTTCTTCCAGCAGGGCGCGGTGGCCGATAAAGGCCTGACCACGCACGACCTCAAAGCCGTGCGGCTCGACACGCTGATCGGCTCGGTCCTCGCGGCGCTGTTCGGCATCGCGGCGATCGTGGCGACCGCGCCGCTGTTCACCCACGGCATCAGCGCCGGCAATTTCCAGGCCGCGCAATTCGCCGAAGCCATCGCCCCCTATACCGGGCATCTCGGCGCCGCTTTGTTCGCGATCGGCATTTTCGAAGCCGGGCTGGTCGCGGCGATCACCATTTCGACCTCGTCGGCCTATGCCTTCGGCGAGGTGCTCGGCCACGCTCACAGCCTGAACAGCCCGCTGCGCGAGGGTCTGCCCTTCTATATCGTCCTGCTCGGCTCGGCCTGCGCCGCCGGCGGCCTGACCCTGATTCCCGGCGCGCCGCTGGAGGAAATCGTCATCCTGGTCAACGTGGTGGCCACCCTCGCGATGCCGCCCGCATTGCTGTTCCTTCTGGTTCTCGCCAATGACCGGGAATTGATGGGCGACTATCGCAACCGGCTCGCCGGCAATATCGCCGGCATCGGCGTCACCGCGTTCCTGATCGCCTGCGGCCTCGGCTTCGCCGCGACCGTGGTGCTGCCCAGCCTATTTCGTTGAGGCGCGAACCGTGTCCGGCAGCCACAAAGCCGCGATACCCAGAACCGGCAGGAACGCGCAGATCCGATAGACCGTGGTGATGCTGGTCCAATCCGCGACCACGCCCAGCCCTGCCGCACCCAGCCCGGCGACGCCGAACGCCAGGCCGAAGAACAGGCCGGACACCGCACCCACCCTTCCTGGCATCAACTCGTTGGCATAGACCACGATCGCCGAAAACGCCGACGACAAAATCAGCCCGATCATCACGCTCAGCACCACGGTCATCGGCAGGTTGGCGAAGGGCAGCGCCAGGGTGAACGGCAGCACGCCCAGAATCGAACCCCGGATCACCGCGCGCCGGCCGATCCGGTCGCCGATCGGCCCGCCGATCATGGTGCCCGCTGCCGCCGCCGCGAGGAACACGAACAAATCGATCTGTGCCGACTGCACCGGCAGATGAAACCGGTGCATGAGGTAGAAAATGTAATAGGAATTGATGCTGGCGAGATAGACGAACTTCGACATCATCAGCACGGCGAGCAACGCCAGCGGCACCATGATTTTGCCCGGCGGCGCATCGTCGCGCACCACCACCCGCGCCCGCGGCTTCGCGTGCCCGTTGGCGCGGAACCACGCGCCGATCGCGGTCAGAATCGCCATCCCGAGCAGCGCCGCCAGCACGAACCACGCCATGCTTTCCCGCCCGCGCGGCAGGATGAAAAACGCCGCCAGCAGCGGCCCGAGCGACTGGCCGAAATTGCCGCCGACCTGAAACAGCGACTGCGCGAAGCCATGCCGCCCGCCCGACGCCGCCCGCGCGATGCGCGAGGATTCCGGATGGAACACCGAAGAGCCGATCCCCAGCAGCGCGGCACCGCCCAGCAACTCGGGATAACCCGTCGCGAACGCCAGACAGACCAGCCCGGCCAGGGTGAACCCCATGCCGACCGGCAGCGAAAACGGCTTCGGCTTCGCGTCGGTATAAAGCCCGATCAGCGGCTGCAGCAGCGAGGCCGTCACCTGATACACCAGGGTAAGCAGCCCGATCTGCGCGAAATTCAGGTGAAACCCGCCCTTGAGCAGCGGGTAGATCGCCGGCAGCAGCGCCTGCATCATGTCGTTCAGCATGTGACAGATACTGATCCCCACCAGCACCGCCATGGCGGCACGGCTGGCGGATTTCTGCTCGGTCCCGACGACTGCGCTCACGCTCAACCCTCCGATCGGTCAGCATATAAGACACAATCGGGCGCGGCACACTCTCGTCCTGTGCAATCAAGCCATGCTACCAGCCTTTCATGGTCCATGTTCGTTTCGCTCCGTCGCCCACCGGCTACCTCCACGCCGGCAACGCCCGCCAGGCCGTGGTCAATTACCTGTTCGCCCGCGCCCAGGGCGGCCGGTTCCTGCTCCGCATCGACGATACCGATACCGAGCGCTCGCGCCCGGAATACGAAGCGGCGATCGAGCAGGATCTGCGCTGGCTCGGCATCGAATGGGACTCGCTGGTAAAGCAGTCGGACCGGCTCGCCCGCTACGCCGAAGCCGCCGACCGGCTCAAAGCCGCCGGCCTGCTCTACCCGTGCTTCGAATCCGAGGAGGAACTCGCCGCGAAGCGCGCGCAGCGGGCCAAACGCAAACTCCCGCCGATCTACGACCGCGCGATGCTGAAACTCACCCCGGAACAGCGCTCGGCGGCCGAAGCGAACGGCAAGACACCCTACTGGCGGTTCAAATTGTCGGACGGTGCAATCGCCTGGGGCGATCTCGTGCTCGGCCGCCGCGAAGTCCGCCTGAACACCCTGTCCGACCCGGTGCTGATCCGCGCCGATAACACCCCGCTCTACACCTTCACCTCGGTGGTGGACGATCTCGATCTCGCCATCACCCACATCATTCGCGGCGAAGACCACGTCACCAACACCGTCGTGCAGATCGACCTGCTGCGCGCCCTGGCGCCGCGCGCATCTCTGCCCGTCTTCGCCCATCTGCCGCTGATTTCCGATGCCGCCGGCGACAAGCTCTCCAAACGCGCCGGCAGTATTTCTCTCCGCACCCTGCGGCGGGACGGGATCGAGGCACGCGCCCTCGCCGGCTATCTGGCACGGCTCGGCTCGCGCCGCGACCCCGAACCGCTCACCCTCGCCGAACTCGCCGAAACCTTCGACCTCGCCGATTTCTCGCGCGGCGCGCCCCGCTTCGACCCGAAGCAACTGCTCGCGCTGAACCGCAAGGTGCTGCACGGCCTGTCCTATGCGGATGTCGCCAGCCGCCTGCCGGATGGGGCGGGAGAAGAATTCTGGATGGCGGTGCGCGGCAATCTCGATCTTCTCTCCGAAGCGCGCAACTGGTGGGAGGTGGTTCAGGGCGGCATCGACACCCCGAACCTGCCCGAAGCGCGCGACCTGCTGACCGCCGCGCGCGACGCGCTGCCGCCCGAACCCTGGGACGAAACCACCTGGAAAACCTGGACCACCGCCATCTCCGCCGCCACCGGCGCGCGCGGCAAATCGCTCTACATGCCGCTCCGCCTCGCCCTGACCGGCGAGAGCCACGGCCCCGAGCTGGCGGCGCTGCTCCCTTTGATCGGCCGCCCCCGCGCTCTGGCGCGCCTGAACCGGGCGGCGGGGTAGGTCCGCATTGGAGTGGTGACAAAAAGATTGATCGTCACAGCGTCAATCCAAACAGCCTACCCAATCGGTCGGAATGACCCTTATTCCCCCTCATCCTGTTCAAGTGCGGCTTCATAATCCTGCCCGCCGTGGAACACACCGATGATCGCGACACGATCCGCCTCTATGCTGAAGGCGATGACTGTTCTTTTTCGATAATTCATGATCCGCAGTCCTGGGCGGATGTCATCGCGCGCAATGGCGCGGCGCGGCAGCGTGGCTAGGGATTCACAACGCGTTATCAGCGCTTCGGTATAGCGTGCCGCCATATCCGGCGTGGCGTTCGTTGCGAGATGGTGGTGCAAGGCGGCAAGCTGGCTTTGCGCTTCGGGCGTAAAGACGATCGTGCAGGTCTTCACCGTGATGCTTTGGCCTTTGCGTGTTCGCGCGCGAGTATAGCGCGGACATCGCCCACCGAAATCGCGCGTGTGGGATCGGCTTTCAGTGCGTCATAGGCTGGCGCCACCTGTTCGCGCAGCCAGCTCTCCACGGCTCGGTCACGGGCAAGCAGGGTGCGAAGTCCGTCGCGGATGACTTCGCTCTCGCTCGCATATTCACCGGCCGCGACCTTGGCGCGAATGAGTTGTGCCATCTCCTTGGGCAGGGTGATGCTCATTTGCTGGGTCGAACGCATCGGACCACTCCTATGAAATAAGTAGGATTAAATCCTACCAAACTGGACGGACAATTTCAACGGCTTTTCCGCGCCTTCCTTCTTCCGCACCGCACAAAAGGGCTTGCCAGCAAGATTATGTCGCAATAGCTTGCGCCGGCGCAGCGATTCCCGCCCTCCTCGCCGTCCCGGAGCAAAACATGAAAAAATTCAAGCGCCTGCTCGTCGCCAACCGCTCCGAGATCGCGATCCGGGTGTTTCGCGCCGCGACCGAACTCGGCATCGCCACCATCGCCGTCTATGCCGAGCAGGACAAGCTTTCGCTGCACCGCTTCAAGGCGGACGAAGCCTATCTGATCGGCAAGGGGCTCGGCCCGATCGAAGCCTATCTCTCGATCGACGAGGTATTGCGCGTCGCCGTCGAGGCCCGCGCCGATGCGATCCACCCCGGCTACGGGTTTCTTTCGGAAAACCCCGATTTCGCCGATGCCTGCGCCGCCTCCGGCATCGTGTTCATCGGCCCCGATCCGCGGACCATGCGCACCCTGGGCAACAAGGTCGCGGCGCGCAACCTCGCCGTCTCGGTCGGCGTGCCGGTGATGCCGGCGAGCCCGCCGTTGACCGACGATGCCGAAGCCACCAAACGCATCGCCGCCGAAATCGGCTACCCGGTGATGCTGAAAGCCTCCTGGGGCGGCGGCGGGCGCGGGATGCGGCCGATCGATGCCGAAGACACGCTGATCGAGCAGGTCGAAACCGCCCGGCGCGAAGCCAAGGCCGCGTTCGGCAACGACGAGGTCTATCTCGAAAAACTGGTCCGCCGCGCCCGCCATGTCGAGGTGCAGTTGCTCGGCGATTCCCACGGCAATCTGGTTCATCTGTTCGAGCGCGACTGCTCGATCCAGCGCCGCCACCAGAAAGTCGTCGAGCGCGCGCCGGCCCCCTATCTCGATCATGAAACCCGCGCCGGGCTGTGCGAGGCCGCGCTGAACATCGGCCGCGCCACCGACTACAAAAACGCCGGCACCGTCGAATTCCTGCTCGACCGTGACACCGGCAACTTCTATTTCATCGAGGTCAACCCGCGCATCCAGGTCGAGCACACGGTCACCGAAATGGTCACCGGGATCGACATCGTCAAAGCCCAGATCCGCATCGCCGAAGGTGGCCATATCGGCAACCTGCCCGAAACCGGCGTGCCAGCACAGGACGCCATCGCGCTCGACGGCAACGCATTGCAATGCCGGATCACCACCGAGAATCCCGAAAACAATTTCATCCCCGATTACGGCCGCATCTCCGCCTATCGCGGCGCCTTCGGCTTCGGCATCAGGCTCGACGGCGGCACCGCCTATTCCGGCGCCGTGGTCACCCGCTTCTATGACGCCTTGTTGGAAAAAGTGACTGCCTGGGCGCCGACGCCGGAAGAAGCCATCGCCCGCATGGTCCGCGCCTTGCGGGAATACCGCATCCGGGGCGTCACCACCAATCTGCCGTTTCTCGAAGCCCTGCTCACCCATCCGTCGTTTCAGGCCGGCGACTACACCACCCGCTTCATCGACACCACGCCCGAATTGTTTTCATTGCCGAAACGCCGCGACCGCGCCACCCGCCTGCTCCGTTACGTCGCCGACGTCACCGTCAACGGCCATCCCGAAACGCGCGGCAAGAAGCGCCCAGCGGCCCATGCCCGCACGCCGGACGCGCCGCGCATCGCCGCCAAACCCGCCGACGGCACCAGGCAACTCCTCGACAAACTCGGCCCGAATGGCTTCGCCGAATGGATGCGCGCGCAATCGCGCGTCCTGGTCACCGACACCACCATGCGCGACGCCCATCAATCGTTGTTAGCGACGCGGATGCGCAGCTACGACATCGCCGCCGCCGCACCCGCCTATGCCGCCGGACTGCCCGGATTGTTCTCTCTCGAATGCTGGGGTGGCGCCACCTTCGATGTCGCGATGCGCTTTCTCAACGAAAACCCATGGGAGCTGCTGGCAAAAATCCGCACTGCCGCTCCTAACATTCTGTTGCAGATGCTGCTGCGCGGCGCCAACGGCGTCGGCTATACCAACTACCCGGACAATGTGGTGCGCTTCTTCGTCCAGCGGGCCGCCGCCGGCGGCATCGATTTGTTCCGCGTTTTCGACTGCCTCAACTGGGTCGAGAACATGCGCGTCGCGATCGATGCGGTGCTTGAGGCCGGCAAGCTCGCGGAAGGCGCGATCTGCTACACCGGCGACATCCTCGACCCCGAACGCGCCAAATATTCGCTGAACTACTATGTCGATCTCGCCAGGCAGCTCGAAGCCGCCGGCTGCCACATCATCGCGATCAAGGACATGGCCGGCGTGCTGAAACCCTCCGCCGCCACCGTTCTGGTCCGCGCCTTGCGCGATGCGACCGCGCTGCCGATCCATCTGCACACCCACGACACCTCGGGGATTTCGGCGGCGACCGTGCTGGCGGCGGTCGAAGCCGGGGCGGATGCGATCGACGCCGCGATGGACCCGATGTCCGGCCTCACCTCGCAACCCTGCCTCGGCTCGCTGGTCGAAGCCTGGCGCCATACCGGGCGCGATACCGGACTCGATCCCGCGATCATCCGCCGCCTGAGCTTCTATTGGGAGGCGGTGCGCGCGCAATACGCCGCGTTCGAGAGCGATCTGCAATCCGGCGCCTCGGAAGTCTATCTCCACGAAATGCCCGGCGGCCAGTTCACCAATCTACGCGAGCAGGCGCGCTCGCTCGGCCTCGCGGAGCGCTGGCACGACATCGCCCGTACCTACCGCGACGTCAACATGATGTTCGGCGATATCGTCAAGGTCACGCCCTCATCCAAGGTGGTGGGCGACATGGCGCTGATGATGGTCGCACAGGATCTCGGCGTCGCCGACATTCTCGACCCGGCGCGGGAAATCGCCTTTCCCGCCTCGGCGGTCGACATGCTGCGCGGCGATCTCGGCCAGCCACCCGGCGGATGGCCCAGCCTGCTGCAGGCCAAGGCGCTGCACGACCAGCAACCCTATACCGTCCGCCCCGGCTCGTTGCTCGCCGCCGCCGATCTCGACGCGATGCGCGCCCGCGCCGCCGCGCGCTGCGAGGGCGCGATCACCGATGACGATCTCGCCGCCTATGCGATGTATCCCGAGGTCTATGCCGCCTATCGCGCGGCGCGGCGCACCTATGGGCCGGTCGCGGTGCTGCCCACCCCGGTGTTTTTCTACGGTATGCAGCCGGGCGATGAAATCGCCATCGAAATCGAGGCCGGCAAGACCCTGATTCTGCGCCTACAGGCGATCGGCGAAACCGACGAGGAAGGCAATGCGCGGGTGTTTTTCGAACTCAACGGCCAGCCGCGCGTGGTGAAGGTGCCGAACCGCGCGGTCACCCCGGCGCGGGCGGCGCGGCGCAAGGCCGACGAGGCGAAGGACCATGAAATCGGCGCGCCGATGCCCGGCACCATCGCCACCATCCTGGTGCGCGAGGGCCAGAACATCGCCCAGGGCGAAGCCCTGATCGCGATCGAGGCGATGAAAATGCAGACCCGGATTGCCGCACCGCGCGACGGCACGGTGAAGGCGCTGCACGTCAAGCCCGGCGAGGCGGTGGACGCGAAGGATCTGCTAGTGGAGATTGGATAACGACGTGAATCCCGGTGAATATTTTTCTCCCGATCCAATGTAAGAATGATATGATCGTTCATCTGTTGCGGGGAGGCAACCAATGGAACAGCCCGATAAAGAACGGAAAATTATCCTCGATGAAAAAGCTCTGGCGTCGATCGAAACGACGATTGACTGCGTGATTTCTCTGATCCAATCCCAGTATGGTGAACAATACGTCCGGGCTGAGGCGGAGCGGCAATTCCATAACTCATTGAAATTTGATGAATTTAATAATAATCTTCTTGAATTACTCACCACAGTCAAAGATCAGGACGCCAAAGTCAAAGGTCAGGACGCCGAAGTCAATGGTCAGGACGCCGAAGTCAATGGTCAGGGCGCCGAAGTCAATGGTCAGGGCGCCGATAAAAAATTGAATGGCCTTGTATCGGCACACGCGATGATCCTCGCGAAAACGGCGGAAATCGAGCTTCTGCAATTGAGATTCACGATGCCGCCAACCCTTACTTCCAGCGAGTCACCCACCCCGCCGACAATGGCTTTGGCAACGCCTGGCTGGGTGTCCCATCTTTTGAACTATCTCGGCGGAATCGCCGCATCGATCTGGAAAATCATCCAGAGCCTGCTGACGCCGAAATCCTGGTCGATCGAAGGCGGCATATCGTTTCCGGGCCTTGTGAACGCGTCTCTGAAAATCGAATTCGGCTGAACCGGCAATCCTGAATTCGGCTTACGTCTCAACCGTCACGCTCCGCCGGTTCGAAATCATTGCCAGGAACTCCCGCCTGGTGGATGGGTTGTCGCGGAACGCGCCGAGCATCCGGCTGGTCACCATCGCCACCCCGGTTTTGTGAACTCCGCGCGTCGACATGCATTCGTGCCCGGCCTCGATCACCACGGCGACCCCGCGCGGCTGCAGCACGTCGTTGATCGTGTTGGCGATCTGCGCGGTCAGTTTTTCCTGAATTTGCAACCGCTTGGCGTAGGCATCCACCACCCGCGCGAGCTTGCTGATCCCCACCACCCGCTTGTCGGGCAGATAGCCGACATGCGCGACGCCGACGATCGGCACCATATGGTGCTCGCAATGGGATTCGAGGCGGATGTCGCGCAGCACGATCATCTCGTCGTACCCCTCGATTTCCTCGAAGGTGCGGGTCAGGATATCTTCGGGGTCCTCGGCATAGCCGCGGAAGAACTCCTCGTAGGCCCGCGCGACGCGGGCCGGCGTGTCCTGCAGCCCCTCGCGCGCCGGGTCGTCGCCGGCCCAGCGGATCAGGGTGCGGATCGCCGCCTCGGCCTCGGCACGGCTCGGCCGCTTCAGGCCGACCTCGCGATTCAGCGCGTCCTTCGGGGTTTCAATATCCACGTCCGATCTCCCAATCAGGCCGCTCGAACGCCGCAGCCACCCTGCCATATGGTCTAAACCGGCAATCCCGCAACCTCAATGCAGCCGCAGATCGCCATGCGGGCTGTCGAGGCTGAACGACGGCGTGGCGACATCGAGCTTTTCGCCGCTATCCACCGCGATCATGTGGAATATCCCGCTCATGAAGCCGGACGGCGTCTCCAGCGGGGTGCCGGAGGTATATTCGAACGCATCGCCCGGATCGAGCACCGGCTGTTCGCCGACCACTCCCGGCCCGTGGACCTGCTGGACATGGCCGTGCGCGTCGGTGATGGTCCAGGTCCGCCGCAACAACTGCACCGTGAGCGGCCCGTTATTCTCGATGCGCACCTTGTAGGCCCAGACGAAATGCCGGGATTCCGGGCGCGACTCGTCTTCCAGGAAAAACGCCCGGATGGTCACCCTGATCCCGGCGGTCTCCCGTGAAAAGACATCGTTCGGCTCCGCAAGTCGCTTGATAGTCATTCTAGTGTTCCGTTTCGGAAATTCGTTTGAGTTGCCGGAAGCGTTCTCCGAATTTCCGAAACGATAGAACACTAGGGTGTGTCGTCATTTGACCGGGGGGATTCCGGCGCGACCGTTTTCCTGATTCATAGCAGATCAGCATTCCGAAAGGCTGATTGATGGGGCGTTATGGGCTGAGGGCTGACCAATGGGA
>NZ_JAKGBZ010000059.1 GCF_021556475.1 Acidiphilium iwatense
CGTCTCGGGGCATCACCAAACCCCCCGCCACGTCCTGACATTATGTTGCGTGGAAGCCGTCGATCGCCTGCGGCACAAAGCCCAACCGCAGATCCGCAACATAACTTTCGCCGCAACATGTTCCTGCCAATGCCCGGCCGCCCCCTTGCCGGTGTCGCCGCCGCTCAGCCGTACAAACAAAGACCGCCCCGGCGTGTTATGAACATCCCCCACCAGCCAATAACGCCCCTCGCGCCGCCCGGCCGGCAGATAATACCGGCACACAGCCTCGGCTTTCCGCGCCAGCATCTGTGCCAGCTCGACCACCGGCATGGAAAAATCAGGCTTGGGCATTGTTGCCCCTCCATCGCTACAGATTGCTCCAAATCCGGCTCCACCCTCGGCGTTCGGCCGAACAGCGTAGCCTATCGCCCCGCCCTGCTCATGCGCTACTTCCGAATCGGAAGTGCGCCTTCGCCCTCTCACCGGCACGGGTGACAAGTGGCCAGTGGCCAGTGGCCAGTGGCCAGTGGTATCGGTTTCCCGCGAGGCTGCGGACATTCCGTCCCTTCGGCGCCTGCAGAATACCGTCCCACGCAAAATGGGCCGTCCCGTTGTCGGATCCGGCCCATCCGCATTGGTCACGGTGTTTCGTAGATCGTTCCGGGCATCCTTCTACCCGCCCTCCTGCCCGGCTATGTCGGCAAGACAATCCGACAGAAACTCCGTGGTCGAGCAGGCTTTGATGGCATCAGCGGTGATGAACAGCGCCATGCCGCCAAACCCGTCGGCGCGCATTTTTGAACAGGTGAACGCCGTCGTCACGGTGATATAGCGCAGCTTGGTGGAACGCCGCACGACATCCTGGAGAATCACCTCCCACGACACGCCGCTCATATCCAGTTCAATTGATGTATCATCCGCAGCGACGTTTTTGAATTTTTCTTCCACATAGTCCCGCACTTGGCTATCACTGCCGCGGGCTTCATCCAGCGCCGCGCTGAGTTCGGCACGATTGACCCAGATCAGATCCGACGGCCCTTGCCAGGAATGGAAATAGGTTCCGTCGCCATCCGAGTTCGCATCGAACATATGCGAGAGCAACAACAGCTCCAGCTTCGTCATGTCCCCGTTCGGGATGACCTCCGGGATCACGGTCGGTGAAAAATAATCCGCCATGTCAGCCTCCAGACATGCAAAACCCGGCACAGGGCCGGGTTCTGGGTTGAAAGAGATGGATGGTAAAAGCCGACGCTCAGGCAGCATCGACTTCAAAAGGATCAAGCAGCTTGTGCAGCGTCGTGGCCCGTCCCATCCAGGGTTCGGGCCGGATGGCTTTGATCCAATCCGCAAAGCCCGGTATGAAGCCGAAATCTTCACGAACGTGCTGCTCGCCGATCAGACGCACAGGTACGACGCGCCCCGTCGAGATCGTTATGACATGGCCGAAAAATCTCTCCGCCATAAAAATGCCCTCGGCGTGATGGCGAAGTGCTCGATGCCGAAAATCCGATGAGATCATCTTGCTCTCATCAAACCAAGAATGCAGTGGCAGAAAATCTTCCGCCGTGCCGCCCCATTTTTTTGCCGAGGATATGGCGTGATGGTAGGGATGTGCCATTGCCGCCTCCTCAAAATTCATGGGAATAATTTTCGGTGGCGGTATAACGCTCATTATAATCGAGCGTGATGCTGCCCGCCGTTACGTCGAAGGTAAAATCGCCATAGGCGCCATCATTATTCTCCCAGCCGCAATGGGTCTGCGCCAGAAAATCATAGGATAGCGCCTCGATGGCCTCGCGTACCGTGTGGGTCTGGCGCTCGATGTCAGGGCTATCCCAGGCCGGGCGGAAAAGCTCGATCCGCTCATCCGGCAATTCCGCGGCAACATCGCCACTCTGGGCCGTGATGTCCTCAATCTGACCGCTATCGCCATAGCCATCGAAATTCACGATCACGGCGGTGATGCCATGTTCCGCCAGAATACCGAACAGCGCTTTCTTGTTGCCGTCGAGCACGGCCGACGCGCGCTCACGATAGGCGCGCTCCTTTTGTTCCCATGAAGCCAAAAATGCATCGGGACTGGCAGGCGGTTGCTGACCAAGTGCCGGGTTGTGATGGTCTGACATGATCTGTCTCCAGAAATGCAAAACCCGGCACGAAGCCGGGTTTTGATGGGTTGGGAGTGGGATAAAGACGTTGAAGGAAGGGAGCCGAGGCGGCCTTTGGGCCGCCTCGGGGAGCGTGGCGATTATTCCGCCGCGATCTCGTGCGGCCCGGGCTGTTCATAATGTTCGGCGGCGGGAAGATCGGCTGCCTCAGCCCCCTCGCCGGTCACATCCGCGCTGTCATCAACGGCGGCACCATGCGTGGCCAATGCCGCGGCGTCTGCCGGCATCACTATGGTTTCCACGCCTTTTGTGCGCAGCGGTTCGGGCAGCCAGCCGGTGCCCGCCAGCGCCTGCGCGGCGGCTTCCGCCATGTCGGTCTTCTTGAGGTGTTCCAGCCGTTGCGCGGCTTGCTCACCCTTGGCTTCGCGTACGGCCTCGAGGATGCCGGGCCTTCGTCACCCGGCCGAGGTAATTGTCCACATTCGGCGCCCACCCGGTTGCAGTCAGATCGAGCCCCAGAATTTCCGCCAGCCGCCCGGCATGCGCCTGTGCGCGGGGGCGGCGGTTATAGGCATCATGCGTGGCATTCAACGTCAGTGCCACGCAATGCGCGAACAGGGCCTCGCGGCTATCGCTGTCGAACCCAGACAGAATATCCCACAGCTCTGCTGCATCTTCGGGCAATTGCGCCGCCCAAGCCTCGTGCCGGGCGTCAATGCGTTCGGCCAAAGCCGTATCGCCCAAACCCGGGGCCTGGGCGCCAAACATGACGCTCTTGGCCTCAACCTCCAGGCAGGATTCGGCGCCATAGCGATAGAACAGCCGCAAGCACAGCGCGTGCAGCAGCGCCAGATAGGCGATGCCGGGCTCGTTGCCCAACGCCTCGCGCAGCGCCAGCGTGCGATAAGCGGTGAGTTCCGTCAGCAGCCGGTCAGGCAAGGGCTTGAGCCCATCTTCCTCTTCGGGTTCGGCCTCAGCTTCCGCTCCGCCGCCAATATGGGCGGTGATCACTCTGGAATCCGCGCGGCCGGGCTCGATGCCATCTTCTGCGCCGTACCCATCCTGCCCCTGCGCGCTGCCCTCACCTGCCAAGGCCGCCGCATCGGCTTCCTCAACCACCGGCGGCTCATCTTCGGGCCGGACATAGCCGCGTTCCACCCGCAGCTGGCCGCTGCCATCGATGCTGACAAAGACGCCCGCCATGGCGATCTCGGCGGGGTCGTACACCGGCGGGCGCTGGGTCAGCACGTCGATCTCCGCTTCGATCTCGGAAAGCCGTTGGTCTACGTCATCGGAGACTTCATCTGCTTCAGCGGCCTCTTCCTCGATCCGCTCCGCCTCGGCCCGTAGCGTCTCGACCTGGGCGATCTCGTCTTCCGTCAGCGGACGGCGCGTGCCCGGAATGCGCCGCAGGCCGTAGCCGTGGCCATATGGGAACTCGGAAGCCTGCTCGACCCATTTCCAGCCCTCGGCACGGATCGCATCGGCATCGCGCTCCAGCTTCTCCGCCACCACGCGGGCCAGAAGCCCGGCATCCTGCAGCCAACCGCCATCATCCTGCTGGAACAGATCGCGCATCACCGCCCCGCCGGCCGCAACATACTCTTCGCCGGCATATTGCGCCCGCTTGTCGGAGGCGCGCACCGCGCCTTCGGTCAGCATCCGGCGGATCTGGTAGGGCTCTTTGTTGTAGGAACGCTGCACCGCCTCCCACACCTGCTCCTGGCGCTCATGGTCCGGGCTAACCGAGAAGGCCATCAGTTGCTCCAACGTCATCTCATCCTCGGCGTAGATGTCCAGCAGCCGGGGCGAGACGGCGGCCAAGCGCAGCCTCTGCTTCACCACCGAGACGGCGACGAAGAACACCGCGGCGATCTCCTCTTCGCTCTGCCCTTTCTCGCGCAGCGCTTGAAACGCCCGGAACTGATCCAGCGGATGCAACGGCGCGCGCTGCACATTCTCCGCCAGGCTGTCTTCCTCGGCGATGCCCTCGGTGCGCACGACGCACGGGATAGGCGCGGTCTTGGCCAGACGCTTTTGCCGTACCAGCAATTCCAGCGCCCGGTAGCGCCGCCCGCCGGCGGGGATTTCGAACAGACCGGTCTCAGCCCCCTTATCATCGAGCACCGGCCGCACGGTGATGCTCTGCAACAAGGTCCGCCGGGCGATATCCGCCGCCAGCTCCTCGATCGAGACGCCCGCCTTCACCCGGCGGACATTGGCTTGGCTCAGCACCAGCCGGTCGAAGGGGATGTCGCGCGAGGCGCTCAGCGTGATTTTCTGAACGGTTTTCGTGGTTTTACCCATGGGACAAACTCCATGACGGGCGGCCCGGAGCCACTCTCCGCGCCCACCACCCGTCACCAAGCGCCCAGCCGCCCTTTCCCTCGGCTGCCCGGCCCCGTGAAAAAAGCCGTGGACCGGAAACCCGGCCCACGGCTTGCGTACGTCCCTATCTCAACCCTCAAACGACCAAGCGTTGTTCACCCCACCCGGTCGAGCAGTTGCTTGGCTTTGCCCTCCAGTTCCAGCCTGGCATCCTGGTGCGGGCGCGAGCGCGCCAAAGCGGTGATGCCCTGCACAAAGTCGAAGACGCTCTCCGGCGGGTGGCCTTCCTCCTCCAGCACGGTGGCGATGATCTTTGCCGTCTCGCCTTTGCTGAAGCCGCGCTTGCGCAAGAAGCCTTCACGTTCATCGTCGGCACGCGCGACGATCTGCTCCCGCGCCGCCTTGATGCCGGCGACGAACGGCGCCGGCGAGGAGGTGGCAAAGCGCCGCAATGCCGGGGCGGCTTCCTGGGCAAAACGCTGGGTCGCGAATTTGCTATGCCTTATGCTGATCTGCTGGAAATTTTCTGTGCCCCAGAGGCATCTGTTGGCGCACACGGCGCGCAGATAGAAGGAGGCGATGCCCAGCGTCTTCGAGCCGACCTCGCTGTTCCAGCAATAAAACCCCCTGAAAAACAGATCGGGATCGCCATTGGACAGCCGCCCCGCCTCGATCGGGTGGGTGTCATCGACCAAAAACAAGAACACATCCCTGTCGCTGGCATAGAGCGTGGTGGTCTCCTTCGTCACATCCACATAGGGGTTATGGGTCATGGTCGACCAATCCAGCACGCCGGGCACCTTCCAGGCGGTATCGCCGGTACCGTTCCCGGCGATACGCATCACCGCCGCCACCAGCTCATGGTCCCAGATACGGCCATAATCCGGCCCGGTGACGGCGCGCAGTTCCACGCGCCCGTCATCGGTTTCCAGGGTCTTGACCAGTTCGGTGCGGTGGTTGAGCAGCCCGTGCTGTAGATTGATCCCGGCCAAGGGTGCGGGCAGTTCGCGCAAATAGCCGGCCGGAGCGCCAACGAGCCCGCAAAGCTGGCCAAAGCTCCAATGGGTCGGGGCTACCAGCCGCTCCTGCCCCGGCACGATCAGCCCCAGCCGTTCGCCATCGTCGCGCCGGGCCTCCACCCGAATCGCCCGGCTCTCCACCGTCCTGGCCTCGGCCCGGTCCGCCCGCGCGCGCACCGCCTGGTACAAATCCGGCAGCGACAGAAACCGCTCATCGTCGGGACGCGAAAACCATTCCGACGACACCCGGCCCAGCCACTCCCCGCGGCTGACATCGACCTTGAACCCTACAGAACCAGCACGGCCGTCATTGGACCCTATAGCCGCCACAGCGGCAGATGCATTGATATCCATGGCAATTCTCCATGACAGGCTTCGGAAGACACTCTCCCGAACCAAAACCCGTCATGAAAAATCCGGCAAAACTCTGCCTCTCAACCCCCATCGATGCCGATGCCCCCCCGCCTTCGGCGGCGCTGTTGGAACGATTATACAAATTGATCTCGAAACACGTACGACCGTGACTTTCCGCCTGTCCACCTCCCGTTGATCAAAATCGCGTCAAAGCATTCCGCTTTCGGCGACGACGGGCCGGGAGCGGAATGGCGGGTTTGGAACATGAAGCCTACAAAGCAGACGCTGGTCATGTAGGGGGCGCTCGCTCCGCCGAGACGAAATCCAGGAAATCCTTGATGTTGTCTTTTGGGGCGACAATTGACGCGTAAGCATCCAGTTTCAATGAATAGGCCGCAAGCAGGTCCATACACAAAAATTCAAGCACACGTCTCCCGCCGTGATTGTCGGTAGCCAGGGAGTCAGCTGTGAGTGTCGATAAGGTGCCGTGAAGTATCCGGGATCTGCTTTCTACGATTGCCTTTACAACGTCTTTCACCTTCCGGTTGCTTCCAGACGGATATGGGCATTCAGGCGAGAGGCCATAGAAGGATGAAAATGCGGCTTCGAGACGAGAGCCGCTATTTTTAGAACTCGCAGCCGAAAGAAGCACTTCTATTGAGGTTTCTAGCTTTGTAACGGCCACGGTGTCGAGAGGCTCCGTAAGCCCCTCATGGAGCCAGTAGGCGGCATCGCTCCAGCTCTGATCCAGCTTGGGCAACACAGCGTTATCAGTGATATAGGCTCTGACGCGGTTCCCAATCGACACCAGCATAGGCGCAGATCTCGATAGATATTGATCAAATGCGCCTGCGGAAAAGCCAAGTCCCGGATCGCGCCGTTGCGAACCAAAACGGGCATTGCCGCCAACCTTCTTGACGCTGCCGATTGTGCTCGGCAGTGTTCGATCCGTAAGGCGAGCCATACTCCGAGAATAATAGGACGGGATCGCTATTTGGACAGCAGTGAGAGCGAGGTCGATGGCAATATTAGCCCGTTCCAATCCAGATAATTCGTCGAAGCCTTCGACAGTTACATCGGCAACCCAATAGGCAGACTGATTTTGCATGAATTTTAGTAGCGGTCCGTAGGACATCTCTAAGAGATCTCCTGCCGAAAAGCTTTCGCGCTTGATCAGGTCATCCTTGCTGTAGAACTCTACCGGCCCAATAGAGAATGAGGAGGCATGCTCGGGAATAATTCGGCAAGGAATGCAATGTGTGCAGGCGACGGTTTTGTTCATGAAGACCCGCCTTACTTCCTGTTCAACAGTCACGACATCATTCAGTGCTGGTATCGAGGCAAGGCGATCCTGAAAGATAGATACAATGGCCAGAGCGATTATCACAGCCAGCCTCTCGGGTCTTGTGCCGCGCCTATAAGCTGGCTCGTCCCTCCTGAGAATCGAGGTCAGTTCGATGAGAGAAGTGACACCGCTTTGCTTGAAGCCGCGGGCTTCTCCAGTACGAAGCCAATCCATTGCAAAGACGATTTCGTACTTTTTTAGCCACTGCTGCACCTGGTCATTAATGAGCATGGCCTCAGGCACAGGCGTTATGACCAAATTTCGTAATGTACTTTCAACCAGATCCCGCTTTTGCCCCTCAATAGATGGATTCATTACTCTTCTCGGATTGTGATAATTTACTAAAGTCTAGCATATATCTCTTGTTGTAATTTTTATCTCTCCTCGCCAGCCACAGCGAATGTCCGCCTCCAAGCTGACGAGGGGAGCCATTCAAAGACCGGCACGGGCGCGTTCTTTCCGTCCAATAATTTGGACAACTGGGCCGGGAACGGGCGGGCGGCTTTGGCCGTGGATATCGGACAAACGAGATTATCCAATGCTAGCGATAACTGAGACATCAAAACCGAATTGGGCGGACTACATGAATCGAGCGAGGGCTACGTAGCACTATATGTTGCGTCGACGTTGGCCCTGGTGTATATTTATGGTAATGGCTTCTTGCGTTGAGCGCCTATGCGGCCGGGGCAACCGGTGAGCATGGGGCAAGATGCAGCGTCGGGGCGCAAGTCTCGATCGAGCGGAACGGGCCTCAGGGCACCTTCGCTGAGGACAGACCTGACCTGTCCGGGACGACACTAGCCGTAGCCTTAACCTTACGAGGGACCTGTTGGACGGCTGGCAGCCTTTATTTATCGGGCGGGGAGGGGCGGGGGTCGCGGCGCTTGCCCTTAAAGCCAAAAACGCTAGGCTTCTAAGGGAGAACGAGTAATGCGAACCACATGCAAAAACGTGCCATCGTGGCACGGAGTCGGCAAGGCGGCCGCAGGGCAGCTTTGACGATCATGTCTCTTGCGTTGAGCGCCTATGCGGCCGGGGCAACCGGTGAGCATGGGGCAAGATGCAGCGTCGGGGCGCAAGTCTCGATCGAGCGGAACGGGCCTCAGGGCACCTTCGCTGAGGACAGACCAGCTTGCCGGACGGGGGGTTAGCCAACAGGCCCTAACGCAGTCAATGAAATCGAAGCTCACACTCCAAGTCAGGCGCGCGAAGACGTTACGAGAAGCTTGGTTGGCTATCCGACGAAACGCACGCACCTCCAAATCGGAAGATACAAAAAAGGAGGTTGCGGCATTCGAGGCAAAATCAGACACCAATCTAAAGCGACTTAGTGCAGAGCTCCGGAAAGGAACTTTTGCTTTTCCGCCCGCAAAGGGCGTCAAAATTCCAAAAGACAAAAGGGATAAGTCGAACTTCCGCCCCCTTGTCGTAGCCAGGGTAGAATCTCGTATCGTTCAAAGAGCAATACATGATGTCCTGGTGACGGTTCCAGAAATTGAACGGTTTATAAGGACCCCTTATAGTTTTGGTGGTATAAAGCAAAGGGAGAAAGAAACAACCGCAGTCCCAGCTGCCGTTGAGTCCGTTCTAGACGCGATCGGAAACGGGGCGAAGTTTATGGTGAAGTCTGATATATCAGGATTTTTCACCAAAATTCCCAAATCTTCCGTTATTGGACTTGTCTCAAAGGCGGTAAACGATGACGACTTTATGGCTCTGTTTTCGAAAGCCATTGCCGTCGAACTAGAAAATATGGCTCAACTTCGTGAGGCAGCAAAGGCCTTCCCAATCGAGGATATAGGTGTGGCGCAAGGCAACTCGCTTTCGCCGCTGCTAGGAAATATTCTGCTTTACGATTTTGATCGCGAGTTGAATAAAGACCCAGACGTTAGATGCATTCGCTACATCGATGATTTTATTATCTTAGGCCCCTCGCAGCAGGTTGTAGAAAATAAATACGCAAAAGCGCTTCACCTCCTAAAACAGATGGGAATGAATACTTCCCAATCCAAAACAAAGAAATCTAAGACTGACCACGTGTTTAATTTTCTAGGTATTGAGTTTGCGAATGGTCTCTTGCGGCCTGCTGTTGGCTCGAGGATGAAGATGATTAATTCTATAGATAAAGCCCTGCTCGACAGCATGGCCGCATTTCGGCAAGGGAGAACCACAAAAGAGATTGATCAGTCGATGTCTTTGCTGAAGACCCTCACCAGGGTGAGTGGTATAATGAGAGGGTGGGTCAAGCATTATCGGTTCTGTAATGATGGCGACTGCCTGCGACGTCTTGATAATACAATTTCTGAACGAATTACTAAGTATCTAGGCGCATATAGTAGCGAGCGAAAAAACTCTGATGATGCCATGCGTTGGAAACTGCTTGGTATAGAGGCAACAGCTCAAATCGAGCGCTTTCCTTTTCCTTGGCCTGCCAATAAAGGCGCCGCCATTGTCCCGATAGGTTTGCCTCCGGAGGACAGTGACCCAGACGATCTCCCCTGGAATGAGGAGTAGATGCTGCACTTGATAAACCGGACTATCGAGCGAGCGTAGGATGCCTGCCCTTTGGCATTGGACCAACTATGTCCGCTTTGTGAGCATTGCTGAATTATGATCTACGTCTCCAAAGGGCGCTATGCCGTCATCACAAACCTCCCTGGGCATCACCTGCCCGCTCCCCTTCGGTATGGCCATGGCCCAAGCCCGTCTTCTGTCATGATACAGCCGCACAAAATCCGACTCGACTCTCAGGCTGAGTTGTGGATTCAATGTTCTTGCTATGTTCTCGTCCGCTCACCACGCTATCGCCACTACATTTCCGGCCTTTCTGCGCGCCTGCCCAGCCGTGCATGAGTTCCGCGCGCCGATGGGCACGGCGGCACATGCGGGTCTGGCGGCATTACTGCTGGGGATCGTCTGGGGAGAGCGTCCGGCTCTATGGGTGAGCGCGGCACCAGACTGGTATCCGCCAGGGCTGGCTTGGGCGGGAGTTGATCCTGGTTGCTACCTGTTTGCTCAGGCGGAGGACGATGCCGAAGCGTTGGGCTCGGCCGAAGTGGCTTTGCACGGCGGTATGGCGGGGGTCGTAGCATGCGAAGCCCTTTCGCGGCTGGCCGGCAAACGCCTGGCGCTGGCGGCAAAACAAGGCGGCGGGTTGGGGCTGGTGCTGCGCCACGCCCCCGCCCGGACGCGGGAGGATTCCACCGCTTTTGCCTCACGCTGGATGGTGCACCCGGCACCAGGTGGCCCCCATGCACCAAAGCTGCGGGCGGAGCTGCTCTACGCCAAGGGGGCCATGCCGGGGACGTATCTGTTTGCGCTGAAGGAGGGATGGGATGCAGAAGCGCCGCTTTCTCTCCCTGGCCTGCGCCGGGCCGGATGATCTGGCGAAGCTGGCACTCTGGTGCCAGGCTTTTACACCGCTCACCGCCCCCGACCCGCCTGACGGGGTGATGCTGGACATCACCGGCTGCGCGCATCTGTTTGGCGGGGAGGCTGGGTTGATAGCCCGGCTGGTGGCACGGCTGCCGGGTGCCCGGATGGCGATTGCGGATACGGCCGCCGCCGCCTGGGGGCTGGCGCGTTATGGCAAGCCGGGCGGTTCTGATATTTTGCCCCTGCCTTTGGCGGCCTTGCGGCTGGCGCCGGACCCCATCGCCCGGCTGCGCCGTATCGGCGTCCGCACCATCGGGCAGCTCGCGCGTCTGCCACGTGCCGGGCTGGTGGCGGGCTATGGACAGGCCCCCGCCTTGCGCTTGGCCCAGGCGGTGGGTGAAGCGCCCGAGATCATCCGCTTCATCACCCCGCCGCCGGAATGGCGGGAGGCAGAGCCGTATATGGACCCTCTGCTGCTGCCCGCGCAGTTGCAGGCGGCGCTGCGCAGGCTGACCACCAAACTCTGCGCGCGCCTGACCGCGGCCACACTGGGGGCGACCGCGCTCACCGCCCGGTTCTATCGGGTGGATCGCGCCTGTCCGGCAATCCATCTCGCCTTTGCCGCCCCCTGCCGGGATGAGATGCAAATCGCCAAATTGCTGATCGAAAAATTGGCGCGGGAGATCGATCCGGGCTTTGGCATCGAGGCCATCGCACTGGAGGCGACGGCGACCGAGCCTCTGCCCCTGGAACAACAGGACATGGGCGCAAAAACCCCCGATTACGCCCGGCCGCTAAACACGTTGCTCAACCGTCTGGGTCCCGAGAAACTCTGGCGGGCGGCGCCGCATTCCTCGCATATCCCGGAATTCGCCGTACAAAGAATGGCCGTGAAGGCCCGGCCCATGGTGTGGCCCACGCCGCATCACCCCCGCCCCATTCGTTTGCTCACCCCGCCTGTACCGATCACCGCCATCGCCCCGGTGCCCGATGATCCGCCAGTGCAATTTACCTGGGATGGACAAGCCCATCGGCTGCGCTGGGCGACGGGGCCGGAGCGTATCGCGCGGGATTGGTGGGCGCACCCCTTTGACCCCACCCGGCCAGAATTGGAGAAGATCCGGGATTATTATCAGGTGGAAGATATGGAAGGGGCCCGCTTCTGGCTGTTCCGCGCCGGGTTGCATGAAGGGGTGGCCACACCGCGTTGGTATCTGCACGGGTTGTTCGCCTGATGTATGCGGAACTGCTCTGCCAAAGCGCCTTCTCCTTCCTGGAAGGCGCCTCGCATCCGCAAAGCCTGGTGGAGCAGGCCAAGGCGCTGGGGCATGAGGCGATCGGCATTGCCGATCGCAATACCGTGGCCGGGGTGGTGCGCGCCTATGTCGCGGCAAAGGCCGCCGGGCTGCGCCTGCTGGCGGGCAGCCGGCTGGTGCTGGAGGATGCTCCAGACCTGGTCTGCTACCCTTCTGATCGCGCGGCCTGGGCACGGCTCTGCCGGTTGCTGAGCCTGGGCAAGGCCCACGCGCCCAAAGGCGAATGCCGGCTCCGGTTCGCGGATGTTCTGGCCCATGCCGAAGGACAAATTTTCATCGCCGTGCCGCCGCCGGTGTTGGATGATGCGTTCACCGCCTGGCTACGCTTGGCCGCCGCAAATTTACGCGGGCAGCTTTATGTGGCGGCGGTGCGCCGTTACGCGCCGGACGATCTGGAACGGCTCACCACCCTGCAAAACCTCTTACAAGCCAACGGCCTACATCTCGTCGCGGCGAATGACGTGCTCTACCACCGCGCTTCCATCCGGGAATTGCAGGACGTGATGCGCTGCATCCGCCAGGGCTGCACCATCGAGCAGGCTGGGTTTCTGCTGGAGCCGCATGGCGAGCGGCACCTCAAATCCTCTGCCGAGATGGCCAGGCTGTTTTACAGATTTCCAGAGGCGCTCAGCCGCCAGCAGGAGATTTTGCAACGGTTGGATTTCTCGCTGGACCAGATTTCCTATGAATACCCCGATGAACCCGTACCGCCGGGCCTGACACCGGATGAGCATCTGGCCAATCTGGTGCGAAGCGGCGCGGCTTGGCGCTACCCCGCTGGCGTGCCGGAGAAGGTACGAGCCTTGCTGGACAAGGAACTGTCCATCATCGCCCAGCTGAATTATGCGCGCTACTTCCTCACCGTGCATGACATCGTCCGCTATGCGCGGGAACAAAAAATCCTCTGCCAGGGGCGCGGCTCAGCGGCCAATTCGGCGGTGTGCTACGCGCTGGGTATCACCGCCGTGGACCCTGCCGAGAGCGATCTGCTGTTCGAGCGTTTCGTTTCCGCCGAGCGGGGCGATCCGCCGGATATCGATGTGGATTTCGAGCATGAGCGGCGCGAGGAGGTCATCCAGTATCTTTACGCCCGTTATGGCCGCAACCGGGCCGCCATCGCCGCCACGGTGATCCATTACCGCCCGCGTTCCGCCATCCGCGAGGTGGCGAAGGTGCTGGGCCTGCCCGAAGCCACCGCCGCGACATTGGCGGCGCAGACCTGGAACCCCGGCGACGAGTTATGGGGCGCGGACACGCTACGCGAGGCCGGGCTGGACCCGGACGAGCCGCGCCTTAAACGCGCGCTGATCATCGCGCGCGATCTGGTGGGGCTGCCGCGTCATCTCTCCCAGCATGTCGGCGGTTTCGTGCTCACCAAGGGGCGGCTGGATGAGAGCGTGCCCATCGGCCCCGCCGCCATGGCGGACCGCAGCTTCATCGAATGGGACAAGGACGACATCGACGCGCTCAAAATGATGAAGGTGGACGTATTGGCGCTGGGCATGCTCACCTGCATCCGCAAATGCTTTGCGCTGCTCGGCATCCATGATCTGGCGGACATCCCGCTCGAGGACAAAGCCACTTACGACATGCTCTCACGCGGTGATTCGATCGGCGTGTTCCAGGTGGAAAGCCGCGCGCAGATGAACATGCTGCCGCGCCTGAAGCCGCAAAAATTCTATGACCTCGTCATCGAGGTTGCTATCGTGCGGCCCGGCCCAATCCAGGGGGATATGGTGCATCCATATTTGCGCCGCCGCCAGGGCAAGGAGGCGGTAAGCTACCCGGCGCGCACAGGCGGCTTGCCGAATGAGCTGGAAGAGATTTTGGCCAAAACCTTGGGCGTGCCGTTGTTCCAGGAACAGGCCATGAAGATCGCCATGGTGGCGGCGGAATTCACGCCCGAGGAAGCCAACGGCTTGCGCCGGGCCATGGCGACGTTCCGCAATCTCGGCACCATCGACAAATTCAGAACCATGATGGTCGGGCGCATGGTGCGGCGCGGCTATGAGCAAGGCTTTGCCGAGGCATGTTTCCGGCAGATCGAAGGATTTGGCGCCTATGGATTTCCCGAGAGCCATGCGGCGAGTTTCGCCAAGCTGGTTTATGTCTCCGCCTGGCTCAAATGCCACCACCCGGCAGCCTTTGCGGCAGCACTCATCAACGCCCAGCCGATGGGGTTCTACGCCCCGGCGCAGATCATCCGCGATGCGCGCGAGCATGGGGTGGATGTGTTGCCGGTGGATGTGAATGCCTCCGCCTGGGACTGCACATTGGAAGGCGGCGCGTTGCGGCTGGGCTTGCGGCTGGTGGACGGGTTCCAGCAAGGCTGGGCCACGCAACTGGCCGGGCGACGGTTTACCAGCATCGAAGACCTGAATCTGCCCAAAGCCGCTTTGGAAGCTTTGGCCGCTTCCGAGGCGCTGGCCAGCCTGACCTCCGGCCGCCGCGACGCGCTCTGGCAGGTGGCAGTGCGCCAAACTGGCTCGGCGCTGATCGCACCAAGCCCAGCACCGCAAGCCGAACTGCCTTTAATGAGTGCTGGCGAAGAGGTGGTGGCGGATTATCGCAGCTTTGGCCTCAGCTTGCGCGCCCACCCCTGCGCGCTGCTGCGCGACAAGCTGACGCAAGCCCGGGCTGTTACCTGCAGGCAAGCCACCCAGGCCCGGAACGGAACAAAGCTCCGCCTGGGCGGGGTGGTAATCGTCCGCCAGCGCCCCGGCACGGCCAAGGGAACGGTGTTCATTACCATCGAGGATGAGACCGGCATCGCCAACCTCATTGTCTGGCCTTCGCTGGTGCAAAGCCTGCGGCAACAAATCCTCGGCGCCACGCTGCTCATCGCCGAGGGGCGGCTGCAACACTCGGAGGAAGGTGTGACCCACATCACCGTCGAGCGTCTGGCTGACCGTTCCGGCTGGATCACCGGACTCGATGGGCCGGACGCCACCCAGCCCCCAAACCGGCGCCCCGGCCATCCGCGCCAGGTGGCTGTGACAATGGATTCTGGCCCACTTGTGCTGATGAATTCTGGCCCACCTCCCGGGGTTGGACAGGCAGGGCCGCCCCGCGGGGCGGCCCTGCCTGTCAGCGGTTCTTTTTCTCCTTC
>NZ_JAKGBZ010000006.1 GCF_021556475.1 Acidiphilium iwatense
GATGGGCCATGCCGGGGCGGTGATTTCCGGCGGGCGCGACACCGCCCAGGCGAAAATCGAGGCGATGAAATCCGCCGGAATCCATGTCGCCGACAGCCCAGCATCCCTCGGATCAACCATGGTGAAGGCGCTGCGCGCCTAGAGCGTGATGACTTACAGTCGATCACGCTCTAGTTTTTGTTTGAGCGAGCAATTTCATGGCTTTGCGGATCGCTTCGCGATTCCGCTTAAAGCCATATTGCTCTAGCGCAGCGAGTTGAAACAGTGGTCGTATCGGGCCGGGCACTGACGGGATGGATGTTCATGCAAGATGAGCATTCCAGCCCGGTGCCGATACGGTGCAATTGCTTAGGTGATTGCACTATGTCTCTCGCATCGATTTTAACACTCGACCGGGCACTTCCGGGCAGACGATCAGGTGGCCTCGTGCGGCCGGAGGATTTCTGACATGGCTGGTGTGGATATTCTGGCGACGGCGATGAATGGCGGCAACGCCGCTTTCATCGCCAATCTGTATGCGAAATGGGTGACCGCGCCCGACAGCGTTGACCCCGATTTCGCATCCCTGTTCGCGACGCTGGGCGACGAGACGAAGGCGGTGCTGACCGATGCGCTGGGCGCTTCCTGGGCACCGCGCCCAACCGCATTCGCCCCGGCGGAGATTGGTGTGCCGCAACCGGCGCCGATCGACTCCGCCGACAGCCGCAAGGCGACGATCGATTCGATCCGTGCGCTGATGCTGATCCGCGCTTATCGCGTGCGCGGCCATCTCGAAGCCGATCTCGATCCGCTTGGTCTCAAACGGGTCGGTCATCACCCGGAACTCGACCCGAAAACCTATGGCTTCACCGATGCCGATCTGAACCGGCCGATCTTCATCGACAAGGTGCTCGGCCGCGAGACGGCGACACTGCGCGAGATCATCGCGATTTTGCGCGAGAGCTACTGCGGCAAGATCGGCGTCGAGTTCATGCATATCCAGGACCCCGAGCAGAAAGCCTGGATGCAGCGCCGCATCGAGGGTGCGCCCTGGCGCGACTCGTTTTCGAAGGAGCAGAAACGCGAGGTGCTTCAGCACCTGACCGAAGCCGAAGGGTTCGAGGTGTTCTGCCAGCGCCGCTATGTCGGTACCAAGCGGTTCGGCCTGGAAGGCGGCGAAAGCACCATCCCGGCGCTGCATGAAATCATCGAGACGGCGGCGCGCGACGGGGTGGGGGAAATCGCGATCGGGATGCCGCATCGCGGCCGGCTGAACACCTTGGCGAATATCGTCAAGAAACCGTTCACCGCGCTGTTTTCCGAATTTGGTGGCGAGAGCTTCAAGCCGGATGCGGTTCAGGGTTCGGGTGACGTGAAGTATCACCTCGGCACCTCGACCGATCTGTCGATCGACGGGAATCAGGTGCACCTGTCGCTGCAGCCCAACCCGTCGCATCTCGAAGCGGTCGATCCGGTGGTGGTCGGCAAGGTGCGCGCGCGCCAGGATATGGCGAGCGACACGCGCAGCCGCCGCTCCGTCATGGCCATCCTGATGCATGGCGACGCGGCGTTTGCCGGCCAGGGCCTGGTTTACGAGACGCTCGCGATGAGCCAGCTCATCGGCTATCGCACCGGCGGAACGATCCATATCGTGGTGAACAACCAGATCGGGTTTACCACGGTGCCGGCCCATGCCTATTCGGGGCTCTATTGCACCGATGTCGCGAAATCGGTGCAGTCGCCGATTCTGCATGTCAATGCCGACGATCCCGAAGCCGTCGTGTTCGTGGCGCGGCTCGCCACCGAGTTCCGTATGCAATTCGCCGTCGATGTGGTGATCGATCTGGTTTGCTATCGCCGGCACGGCCATAACGAGACCGACGAGCCGGCCTTCACCCAGCCGCTGATGTATCAGGCGATCCGGGCGCGCAAGACGACCCGCACGCTCTATGCCGAGCGCCTCGTCGCCGAGGGTGCGCTGACGAATGCCGAATCCGACGCGATGTATCAGGATTTCGTCGCGACCCTCGAAGACGCCTACAAGGCGGCGGGCGGTTATAAGCCGAACAAGGCGGATTGGCTGGAAGGCCATTGGGCGGGACTGAATTCGTCGCGCGATGAGGATGGTGAAACCGAGGAACCGACCGCGATCGGGCTCGACGAACTGCGCGAGATCGGTGCCGCCTTGTCGCGTTCGCCGGATGATTTCGATATCAATCCGAAAATCGCCCGCCAGCTCGACGCCAAACGCGAGATGATCGAGAGCGGCGAGGGGATCGACTGGGCAACCGGCGAGGCCCTGGCCTTCGGCTCGCTGCTTCTCGAAGGCCACCGGGTCCGGCTGTCCGGCGAGGATTGTCAGCGCGGCACGTTCAGTCAGCGGCATGCCGTGCTGGTCGATCAGACTAACCAGCACGAATATGTACCGCTCAACAATATTCGCGACAATCAGGCGAAGATCGAGATTTTCAACTCGCTGCTGTCGGAAGCCGGCGTGCTCGGCTTCGAATACGGCTACTCGGTCGCCGATCCGCGCACGCTGGTTTTGTGGGAAGGCCAGTTCGGCGATTTCGCCAATGGCGCGCAGGTAATCATCGATCAGTTCATCGCCGCCGGCGAGAGCAAGTGGCTGCGCATGTCGGGCCTCACGCTGCTTCTGCCGCATGGTTATGAGGGACAGGGACCGGAGCATTCCTCGGCGCGGCTCGAGCGGTATCTGCAGCTCTGTGCCGAGAACAACATGACGGTGTGCAACATCACCACGCCCGCCAATTATTTTCATGCGCTGCGCCGCCAGCTCAAGCGGAATTTCCGCAAACCGCTGGTCATCATGACGCCGAAATCGCTGCTCCGGCACAAGCTCGCGGTCTCTACGCTCGACGAGATGAGCAACGGTTCCACGTTCCGCACGGTGATCCCCGAAATCGACCCGATCGGCCCGAGCGAGCAGGTCAGGCGCGTGGTGATCTGCTCGGGCAAGGTCTATTACGATCTGCTCGCCGAGCGGCGCGATCGCGCGATGACCGACGTTGCCATCGTGCGGCTCGAACAGTTCTTTCCGTTCCCGAAAAAGGCCCTCAAATCCGCGATCGAGATGTATAGCAAGGCCGAGATCGTGTGGTGCCAGGAAGAGCCGGAGAATATGGGCGGCTGGCAGTTCGTCGATCGCCGGATCGAGCACGTTCTGGGTTGCATGGGTTCGGCGATGACGGCCTCCCGGCCCGTTTATGTCGGCCGCAAGCCAGCGGCGAGCCCGGCGACCGGACTCGCCAAAACCCATGCCGCCGAGCAGGCGGCACTGGTCAAGGAAGCGCTCGGCGTTTGATAGGCTGACAGGAAAGGCGACACGATGTCCACCGAAATCAAGGTTCCGACTCTGGGCGAAAGCGTGACGACGGCGACCGTCGCGCGCTGGATGAAGAAGGCAGGAGAGCGGGTCGAGCGCGACGAGCCGGTCGTCGAGTTGGAGACCGACAAAGTCACGGTAGAGGTCAATGCCCCTGAATCCGGCACGATCGAAGCGATCGCGGCCGATGAGGGGGCCGAGGTCGAAGTCGGCGCGCTGCTCGGAACCATCGGTGCGGGCAATGGCAAAGCCGGGGCGCCGGCGAAAACCGAGACAAAAGCGGAGCCGAGACAGGACGCAAAGGCTGATGCGAAGACCGACGCCGCGAAGCCAGGCGCCAACCCGCCGAGCGGGGTGAACCCTCCACCGCCGCCGTCCGGTCCGGTCTCGCGCGGCGATCACGCGCCGCTGCCGGCGGCACAGAAGATGATGACCGAACAAAAAATTGCCGCCGGGCAGGTGGGCGATGGATCGGGCAAGGATGGCCGCATCACCAAGGGCGACGTGATCGCGTTTCTCGAAAAGCCGGCCGAGAAGCCCGCGCCAGCCGCGGCGAAGGCACCGCGCGCCGAGGATCCTCGCGAGGAGCGGGTGAAGATGACCCGGCTGCGCCGCACCATCGCCACGCGCCTCAAGGAAGCGCAGAATAACGCGGCGATGCTCACCACCTTCAACGAGGTGGATATGAGTGCGGTGATGACACTGCGCAGCGAATACAAGGACGCGTTCGAGAAGAAGCATAAGGGCGTGCGTCTCGGCTTCATGAGCTTCTTCGTGAAGGCCTGCGTCGCCGCCCTGCGCGAATTCCCGGCAGTCAACGCGGAGATCGATGGCGACGACATCGTCTATCGGAATTTTGTCAATATGGGCATCGCGGTCAGCAGCCCGAACGGGCTGGTGGTTCCCGTGCTGCGCGACGCCGACCGGATGAGCTTTCCAGAGATCGAAGCGGCGATCGGCGATTTCGGCAAGCGGGCGCGCGACGGCGCGTTGAAGCTGGACGAACTTTCCGGCGGCACGTTCTCGATCACCAATGGAGGCGTATTCGGTTCGCTGATGTCCACGCCGATCCTCAACCCGCCGCAATCGGCGATCCTCGGGATGCACAAGATCCAGGACCGGCCGATGGCGATCGCCGGCAAGATCGAGATTCGGCCGATGATGTATCTTGCGGTCTCCTACGATCATCGGATCATCGACGGGCGCGAAGCGGTCTCGTTCCTGGTGCGCGTGAAGGAGAACATCGAAGATCCGCGTCGCCTGATGCTCGAGATCTGAGGAGCCGTCCATGAGCGAACAATTCGACGTCATCGTCATCGGCGGCGGTCCGGGCGGCTATGTCTGCGCGATCCGTGCGGCGCAACTCGGCATGAAGGTCGCCTGCGTGGAAAAGCGCGCGACGCTCGGTGGCACCTGCCTCAATGTCGGGTGCATTCCATCGAAGGCGCTGCTGCAATCCTCGGAAAACTATCACGCGCTGCTGCATGGCTTCGCGCAGCACGGGGTGATGGCGAAGGAAGCGTCGTTCGATCTGGCGCGTATGATGGGTCACAAAACCGATGTGGTGACCGCGAATGTGAAGGGCGTCGAATTCTTGTTCCGCAAGAACAAAGTCACCTGGATCAAGGGTTCGGCTTCCTTCAAATCTGCCGATACCGTCACGGTCGATGGCAAGGAGTATCAGGCAAAACACATCGTTATCGCGACGGGAAGCGAAAGTATGCCGCTTCCCGGCGTCGAGATCGACGAGAAGACGATCGTGACATCGACCGGCGCGATTGCGCTGGAATCGGTGCCGAAGCATCTGGTGGTGATCGGCGGGGGTTATATCGGCCTCGAACTTGGCAGTGTCTGGCGGCGGCTCGGTGCCGAGGTGACGGTGGTGGAGTTCCTCGACCGGCTTGTGCCGACGATGGATGGCGAGATCGCAACGGCGTTCCAGAGGATTCTTGCCAAGCTGGGCATGAAGTTCAAACTCGGCACCAAGGTGACCGAAGCGAAGAAGACCAAGTCCGGCGTTTCGCTGACGCTGGAACCGGCCAAGGGTGGTGCGGCGGAAACGCTGGAAGCCGATGCCGTGCTGGTCGCGATCGGGCGACGCGCCCTTACCGAAGGGCTTGGTCTCGACGTGGTCGGTGTGGCGATGGATGAGCGCGGCAGGGTCAAGACCGATGGTCATTTCTCAACCAACGTCAAAGGCATCTACGCGATCGGCGACGTGATCGACGGGCCGATGCTTGCGCACAAGGCCGAGGAAGAAGGCGTCGCTCTCGCCGAAATCCTTGCCGGGCAGGCGGGTCATGTGAATTACGGCGCGATCCCCGGCGTGGTCTATACGTGGCCCGAGGTCGCGTCGGTCGGCAAGACCGAGGAAGATTTGAAAGCCGAACGCGTGGAATACAAGGTTGGCAAATTCCCGTTCACCGCCAACGGCCGCGCCCGTGCGATGGGCGACACCGACGGATTCGTGAAACTGCTCTCGGACAAGAAGACTGACAAACTGCTTGGCGCCCATATCATCGGGCCGGATGCCGGCACGATCATCGCCGAACTGGTATTGGCGATCGAATTCGGCGCTTCGGCCGAGGATGTGGCGCGCACCAGCCACGCGCATCCGAGCCTGAACGAGGCGGTGAAGGAAGCGGCGCTCGCGGTGGAGGGCCGCGCGATTCATATCTAATCGTTAGTCGTCGGAAGAATCTGATCTTGCGTCCCGAAGACTAACGACCGGCGACCGAAGACTGATATCGATCCACGACAGATGACCACCCTTGCCGGCGCCGGTGTCGAGAAAGATCGCGCTCCCGCCTGCTGGATTGTTGAGGGTGAACGGCCTGCCGTTGGTGCTGCGCTGGTCGTGGCCGCAATAGACGGTCATTCCTGAAGGGATGGTCTCGATCCAAGCGAGCAGACGCTCGGGTTTGCCGGCGCCGGTCGTGCGTCCGGTCGTCTGGCCGTAGAGCGCGCGGGCGAGCAGTTTGCCGGGCCGCCCGGCGGGGAAGGGCGGCGGCTGGCTCGTCAGCATCGCCGGATGGAAGCCGCCATGGACGAACATCGCTTTCGCCGTCGCGATCCAGGCCGGGGCGCGGGTAATTTCGTGAAGGGCGCGGCTTGCCGTTGCCGTATCAAGTGACGTCAAGGTTGTCGCGAGCGCCGGTCCGCGCTGCACCGCATCGCCTCGCAACGCGCGCGCCAGCTTGAAATCGTGATTGCCGAGGAGAAAAATCCCGCGGCCTTCATCGATCAGACGAAACATGATGTGCAAAACGCCCGGCGTGTCCATCCCGTCATCGACCAGATCGCCGAGCTGGACGATGAATCGGTCGGTTGCGACGGCGGCGGCAAAACCGTGCGAATCGCCATGAACGTCGCCGACGATGCGGAGCGGAACGCCGTGCGGGATCATCCCTTGCCCCCGATTTCCTTGAATGCAGCCAGCGCGCGGTTGCGGCCGCTCTTAAGGTCGACGATCGGGCGCGGATAGGTCTTGCCGAGCGTCACCCCGGCCTCGCGCAGAACGTCTTCCGGCGCTTCCCAGGGGTTCTGGATGAACTTGTCCGGCAGTTGCGCGAGTTCGGGCATGAATTCGCGGACATAGGCGCCGTCCGGGTCGAATTTCCAGCCTTGCAGCACCGGGTTGAACACACGGAAATACGGTGCCGCGTCGGTGCCGCATCCGGCCACCCATTGCCAGGAGGCGGCGTTGTTGGCGGCATCGGCATCGACCAGGCAATCCCAGAACCAGGCAGCGCCCTCCTGCCAGGGGATCAGCAGGTGCTTGACCAGGAAGGAGGCGGTGACCATCCGCATCCGGTTGTGCATCCAGCCGGTCTGCCAGAGCTGGCGCATTCCGGCATCGACGATCGGGATGCCGGTTCGCCCGTGCTGCCAGGCGCGCAATTCCGCCGGCGCGCGGCGCCAGGGGAATGAAGCGTATTCCGCCCGCAGCGGCTCGACCGCCAGCTTCGGGTTGTGCCAGAGCAGGTAGCCGGCGAATTCCCGCCAGAGCAGTTCCTTCAGATAAGTCTGTTTGCCGCTGCCATCGGGTTTCGCCGCCGACGCCTCGCGCCAGACCGCGTCGATCGAAATCTCACCCCAATGCAGATGCGGTGATAGGCGCGAGGTGCCGGAGCGGTCCGGCCGGTCGCGCTCGCGCGCATAGGCGGCGAGATCGTCCTCCAGGAAATCACCCAGCCGCGCCCAAGCGCCGGCTTCGCCGGGTGTCCAGGCCCCGCGCAAGCCGTCGGCCCAGTCGGGCTGGGTTGGCAGCAGCCCCCAATCCTCCAGCCGCTCGCTCTCGACGCGCCCACCCCCCGCCAGGCGATCCGGCGGGGCGATCGGCGAGCGCGGATGGACGGCATCGAAGGCGGCGCGGGAGAACGGGGTATAGACACGGTACGGGTCGCCGGACCGGCTCGCGATATGCTCCGGCGACAGCAACAGGGCCGAACGCTGACGGTGAAACGGGATATCGAGGCGCGCCAGCGCTTCCGCTGCCGCGCGGTCGCTTTCGCGCAGCCAGGGCTCATGCGCCTGGCCGGCATGCACCGAAACCGCCCCGATCTTCCGTGCCAGCGCTGGGACGATCTTCGTCGCATCGCCCCGCCGCACTACTAGATGGCCGCCACGCCCGGCGATATCGTCCCGCAGCGACGCCAGCGAATGATGCAGCCACCAGAGCGAGGCGCCGCCCAATTTCGCCACCGGATCGAGTACGTAAAGCGGCACCACCTCCCCTTCGTCGAGCGCGGCCGCGAGGGCGGGATTGTCGGCGAGGCGGAGATCGTTCCGAAGCCAGAGCAGCGCCTTCGCCATCAGCTCGCCTTCGCCGCATGGGCGAGCGGAAAGGTGTAGATCCGGTCCCGGCTTAGCAGGAAGACTTGGCCGCCACGCGGAAACAGTGCGCGGATAGGAGGCGAGGTCACATCGAGCCCGCCGGCATAGGCGCCGAAGGCAGGCAGCAGGATGCGATGCGCATCCGCCACGAAACAGGGCCGCGCAATTGCGGCACCCCGCGTCGCGATTCGTGCCTTCGGGTGGAAATGTCCTGAAAATTCGATTTCGCCGGGTGCGAGTCGCGATGCTTCGTGGCGGAAGGTGAAATTTTTCTCGCGCAGCTCGATCATGGCGGACTCGGCAGGGTCGTGATTGCCCGCGATCCAGATGAATTTTTGTTCCGATTCAAGGCGCGCGAGGCGGCCGGCGTCGTCCGGGGCCATGCGCGCCAGGCCGAGCGGGTCGTGAAATGAATCCCCGAGCGCAATCACCCGTTCGGGTGCGTAGCGGCTCAGCAGAAGGGTAAGCCGGTCGAGCGTCGTCCGGCTGTCATAGGGCGGCAGCAACGATCCGCGCGTGGCGAGGGACGAGGCTTTTTCAAGATGCAGGTCGGCGACGATGATGGTTCGGCTTGCCGGCCAGACCACGGCGCCGGAAGGATCGAGCAGGAAGCGCTCGCTTGCGCGATGGATTGGGGCGGCGATCATGCAGCCGTCAATTCCATATCGGGCGGGTTCACGCCATGGCGCCGGCATCGCCCATGGCCTCGGCGATGAGGGCTTCGGCTTCTTCCAGCAACGCGTCTTCGCCGCCGCCGCCGTGCACCTGCTCGCGGCCGACCTCCAGCAGGACGGGAACGGCCAGTGGCGAGACGCGGCCAAGCCTGCGATGGTGGATGCGCCCCCGCGCGCGGGCGAGCATTCCGGCGATGCGCGCGAGATCGACCAGGCCATGCGCGGCGTCGGCGCGGGTCGCTCGCAGCAGAATATGGTCGGGTTCGTGTTTGCGCAGGACATCGTAGATCAGATCGGTGTTGACCGTGACCTGTCTACGGCTGCGCTCGCCGCCCGGATGCATCCGTTCGATCAGCCCGGCGATCACCGCGACATTCCGAAAACTGCGCTTGAGCATGGAACTCTCGGCCATCCAGGCTTCCAGGTCGTCGCCAAGCATGTCCTCCTCGAACAGGCGGGGGATGTTCCGGGGCTCACGGGCGCACCAACAGCCGAGCACGTAATCGGTGGCGACGAAGCCGAGTGGCTGGTCGCCGAACCGCTCCAGCCGGCGGGTGAGCAACATGCCGAGCGCCTGATGCGCCTGCCGCCCCTCGAAGCAATAGGCGACCAGATACCACCGCCCGCCGCGCGGGAAGGTTTCGACCAGGAGGTCGTCGGGCGCGGGCAGGCTGGAGCGTGTGGCCTGGAGTTCGAGCCATTCGCGCACCGGCTCGGGGAAGCGATGCCAGGTTTCGGGGCTGTGCAGGATCGCGCGGACGCGATCGGCGAGGTTGGTCGTCAACGGCATCCGCCCACCTTCATAGGCGGGGATTTTCGGGTCGCCCTCGCCGCCGTCGGCCGCCATGACGGTGGTTTCGCGGATGCCGAGGAAGCGCAGGCGTCGCCCGGCGAACAGGAAGGTGTCGCCTGGGGAGAGCATCGAGACGAAATATTCCTCGATCTCGCCGAGCGTGATGCCGCCGAAGCCGCGCCGGCCGCCGAGGCGGACCTTCAGCGTCGGCGCCTCGACGATGGTGCCGATATTCATGCGGAATTGCCGCTGGATGCGGGCGTTGCGGACATGGATGTTGCCGTCGGCGTCGCGGAACAGTTTGCGGTAGCGCTCATACACCGAAAGCGCGTAGCCGCCGTCCTCGACAAAGCGCAGCACGTCGTCGAAATCCTTGCGGGGGAGATCGGCGTAGGGTGCCGCGGCGCGGATTTCGGCGAACAGATCATCGGGTTTGAACGGGGCGGCGCAGGCGCAGCCGAGAATGTGCTGGGCCAGAACGTCGAGCGCGCCGGGACGGGGTGGATCGCCGTCCAGCGCGCCGGCGGCGACGCCCTCGATCGCGGCTTCGCATTCCAGCACCTCGAAGCGGTTGGCGGGAACCAGCAAAGCGCGCGAGGCTTCGTCCATCCGGTGATTGGCGCGGCCGAGCCGCTGCATCAGGCGGGAAATGCCTTTCGGCGCACCGACCTGGATCACCTGATCGACCCCGGCCCAGTCGATGCCGAGATCGAGCGAGGAGGTCGCGACCACGGCGCGCAGCCGGCCGGACGCCATCGCGGCCTCGACCTTGCGGCGCTGCGCGATGTCGAGGCTGCCGTGATGCAGGGCAATCGGTAGGGTTTCGGCGTTGTGCCGCCACAGCGCCTCGAACATCAACTCGGCCTGGGCGCGGGTGTTGACGAAAACGATGGTCATGCCGGCACTGGCGATGCGGCGCAGGATCGCTTCCGCCGCCATCAGCCCCATATGGCCGGACCAGGGTAGATCGCCGGGGGCGATCAGCATGGCCACCTCGGGAGCGGTGCCGGGTTCGCCGGTGATCATGCGGGTCGCGCGATCATGGCCGCCGGGTGAGAGCCACGCGCGCATCGCTTCGGGATGGGCGATCGTGGCGGACAGGCCGATGCGGCGGGCGTCAGGGGCGAGTCTGGTGAGGCGCGCGAGGCCGAGGGCGAGTTGGTCACCCCGTTTGGTACCGGCGAGGGCGTGGATTTCGTCGAGAACGATCATCCGAAGCTCGGCAAAATTTTTCTTCGCGTCCGGCAGGGAGAGAAGCAACGCGAGACTTTCGGGCGTGGTGAGCAGCAGATGCGGCGGGTCGATGCGTTGCCGGGCGCGGCGATTGGCCGGGGTGTCGCCGGTGCGGGTCTCGACGCGGACCGGCAGGCCCATCTCGGTGATCGGGGCGGTCAAGTTGCGCGCGATATCGGTCGCCAGTGCCTTCAGTGGGCTGACATAGAGCGTGTGCAGCCGGGGCGTGGGGTCGTTGCCCAGGGCGATCAGGCTGGGCAGAAATCCGGCCAGCGTCTTGCCGCCGCCGGTGGGGGCGATCAGCAGAACGTCGTCGCCGGCGCGGACGGCATTCAGGACGGCAAGCTGGTGGGCGCGGGGCGACCAGTTCTTCGCACCGAACCAGGCGGCGAAGGCTGGAGGCAGGGCGTTCGAGCTGTCGGGCACGCGGGCAGAATGAGGGGGGCTGGCGGTTTGCGCAATCGGAAGCCATGTTTCGGCGATGACGCCGCACCCTGAAACCTGGCTGCAGCCGCGCCCCGAAGGGCTCTATTGCATTCCGGGCGATTTTTTCATCGACCCGGTGCGTGCCGTCGAGCGAGCGGTGATCACCCATGGCCATTCGGATCACGCGAGGCCGGGGCACGCCCATGTGCTGGCCAGTGCCGAAACGCTCGCGATCATGCGCGCCCGGATGGGCGATGACAGAGCGGGGGCGACCCAGCAAGCGGCGGCGATCGGGGAGGTTTTGCGGATCGGCGAGGTCGGCGTGAAGCTGGTGCCGGCGGGGCATGTGCTGGGGTCCTGCCAGGTGGTGATGGAGTATCGGGGCAGCCGCGCAGTGGTTTCGGGCGACTACAAGCGCCGGGCGGACCCGACCTGTGCGCCGTTCGTGCCGGTGATTTGCGATGTGTTCGTGACCGAGGCAACGTTCGGACTGCCGGTGTTCCGTCATCCCGAAACCTCGAAAGAGATCAGCAAGTTGCTGCATTCGAAGGAGATTTTCCCGGACCGGCCACATCTGGTCGGCTGCTACGGGCTGGGCAAGTGCCAGCGGCTGATCGCGCTGCTGCGGGAGGCTGGGTATGGCGCGCCGATTTATCTGCACGGGGCATTGGTAAAACTTTGCGAGCTTTATGAGGCGCTCGGCGTGCGGCTTGGAGATTTGCAGCCGGCGACGATGGCGGACAAGGATGCGCTGACGGGAGCGATCGTGCTGGCGCCGCCCTCCGCAGTGGCGGATCGCTGGGCGCGGCGGCTGGATGACCCGGTGGTGGCGTTCGCCTCGGGTTGGATGCGGGTGCGCCAGCGCGCCAAGGCGAGCGGGGTGGAATTGCCGCTGATCATTTCCGACCATGCGGATTGGGACGAGTTGCTGGCGACGGTCGAGGATGTGCAGGCGCCGGAAATCTGGGTGACGCATGGCGCGGAGAGCGCGCTGATCCGCCAGCTTGGCCTGATGGGGCGGCGCGGCCGGGCGCTCAGCCTGATCGGTTACGACGATGAGGAAGAATCTTGAAGCCGTTCGCCGATTTGCTGGAGCGGCTGATCTATACCCAGGGGCGCAACGCGAAGATTCTGCTCCTGGCCGATTATTTCGCGCATCGGCCTGACCCCGAGCGCGGTTTCGCGCTTGCGGCGATCGCCGGCAAGCTCGATTTTCCGGGAGCCAAGCCGGCGGTGCTGCGCGGATTGGCGGAGGCGCGATCCGATCCAGAATTGTTCGTGATGTCCTATGATTATGTCGGGGATCTGGCGGAAACGATCGCGCTGATCTGGCCGCGCGCACAGGTTTTGGCACCGCCTGAATTGCCGGAGGTGGTCGCGGTGCTGCGCGGGGTGCCGAAAGGGGAGATTCCAGGAATCATAGCCGGGTGGCTGGATGCCAGCGATGTTTCGACCCGGATCGCGCTGATCAAGCTGATGACCGGCGGATTGCGGGTCGGGGCGTCGCTGCGGCTTGCCAAGCTGGCGCTGGCGGAGCGGTTCGGTGTGGAGGTCGGTGCGATCGAGGAGGTGTGGCACGGGCTTGAGCCGCCCTATGGGCCGTTATTCGACTGGCTGGAGGGTCGCGCATCACGGCCTGAGCCGGGGCGGAAGCCGGTGTTCCGCCCGCCGATGCTCGCGCACCCGATCGAGGATGCGGATCGGGCTTCGCTGGATTGGGGCGCGTATCGGGCTGAGTGGAAATGGGACGGCATAAGGGTGCAACTGGTCGCCACACCGGCCGGAAAGCGGCTCTATTCGCGCGGAGCCGACGATATTTCGGCGGCTTTTCCTGAAATCCTCGCGGCGACGGATTTTCATGCCGTGCTCGACGGCGAGTTGCTGGTGATCCGCGACGGGGTGGTGGCGCCGTTCGCCGATTTGCAGCAGCGGCTGAACCGGAAGTCGGTGGCCGCGAAATTGCGCGCGGATTATCCGGTCGCGGTGCGGCTTTACGATATTCTGTTCGACGGCCCCGAGGATTTGCGGGCGCTGCCGTTCGATGCGCGGCGCGCGCGGCTGGAGGATTGGTTCGCGCGAGTAAGGCCGGCACGAATGGATCTGTCGCCGCAGATTGCGTTCGCGGGTGAGGCGGAACTGATGGCGCTCCGCGCCGGGGCGCGGGATTCGGGCATCGAGGGGCTGATGCTCAAGCGCGGCGATTCGCCGTATCTCGCGGGCCGGCCGAAGGGGCCGTGGTGGAAGTGGAAGCGCGATCCGCTCAGCCTCGATTGCGTGCTGATGTATGCACAGCGCGGCCACGGCAAGCGTTCGTCCTTCTATTCGGATTACACGTTCGGAGTCTGGACCGAGGAAGGAACGCTGGTGCCGATCGGCAAGGCATATTCAGGATATACGGATGCGGAGCTGTTAGTGCTGGACCGGTGGATACGGGCGCATACGGTTGCGACCTATGGGCCGGTGCGAGAGGTGGAGCAAAAAATTGTGTTCGAGGTGGGGTTCGATTCCGCGCAGCGATCCAGCCGGCACAAATCGGGAATTGCCCTTCGTTTTCCACGGATTTTGCGGCTGCGCCCCGACAAACCGGCGGCGGAGGCGGATACGCTGGCGACCGCGGTGCGACTGGTAGGGGAAACGGCGGAAAAGCAAAGGTAAGGAGGTAATACCCCCGACCTTACTCCTCCACCGATGTGCCAAGCGGCCCCAGCGCGGCGGCGATGCCGAATTCGCCGGGCAGAGCGCCGTGCGGGAACAGGGTGGTGACGTGGCCGAGCTTGCGGCCAGCCCGGGCGGTGGTTTTGCCGTAATGGTGGGGAATCAGTTCGCGGGTCGCGACGATTTTCGGCCAGAGGGCGATATCCTTCGGGCCGATCAGGTTTTTCATCACCGCGTCGGAATGGCGGATCGCCTGCGGCAAAGGCAGCCCGGCGACCGCGCGGATATGCAGATCGAACTGAGAGGCAGGGCAGGCGTCGATCGTCCAGTGGCCGGAATTATGCGGCCGGGGCGCGATTTCGTTGGCGAGAACGGCGCCGTCGCGGCCGATGAAGAATTCGACGGCCATCAGCCCGACCAGGCCGATATGCCCGGCGATGCGCAGCGCCATGGCCTGGGCGTCGGCGCGGATTTCGGGATCGAACGGGGCGGGCGCGACGGTAAGGTCGAGAATATGGTCGCGGTGGCGGTTTTCCACCGTGTCGAAGGCGGTGATCGTGCCGTCCGCGCCGCGCGCGACGATGACCGAGCATTCGGCGGCGAAATCGATGAAGCCTTCGAGGATCAGCGGCTTGGGGTCGAGCAGCGCAAAAGCGAGTTCGGCTTCGGCGGCGGATTGGATCAGCGCCTGGCCCTTGCCGTCATAGCCGAGGCGGGTGGTTTTCAGCACGGCGGGCAGGCCGATGCGGGTGATGGCGGCGCGCAGTTCGGCGAGGGTTTCGACCGAGGCCCAGGGCGCGGTGCGCACGCCGGCCTGATTCAGGAAGGATTTTTCGGCGATCCGGTCCTGGCTGATGCGCAAAATGTCTGGACCGGGGCGCACCGGCTTGCGTTCGGCGAGAAGGTCGAGCCCTTCGGCGGAGACGTTTTCGAACTCGAAGGTGATGACGTCCACGGCGTCGGCGAAGCGGATCAGCGCGGCTCGGTCTTCATAATCGGCGAGGGTAGTCGTGGCGGCGACCTGGGACGCCGGCGCATCGGGTTCGGGGGTAAGGATATGGCAGCGATAGCCGAGGCTGGCGGCGGCCATCGCCGACATGCGGCCGAGCTGACCGCCGCCGACGATGCCGATGGTCGCGTTGGGGTGGAGCGGGAATTTCATGAGCCTTCGTGCGGGTCCTCGGGTGCGTCCGGCACGCTCGCGGTCTGCGCGGCGCGCCAGGATTCGAGCCGTGCCGCGAGCGCCGGGTCGGTAAGGGCGAGCATGGCGGCCGCGAACAAAGCCGCGTTGATCGCTCCCGACTTGCCGATGGCGAAAGTGGCGACCGGCACGCCGCCGGGCATCTGGACGATGGAATGGAGGCTGTCCACGCCGCGCAGGGCAGCACTTTCCACCGGCACGCCGAGGACGGGCAGGGTGGTGAGCGAGGCGACCATGCCGGGCAGATGGGCTGCTCCGCCGGCGCCGGCGATGATCGCGCGCAGGCCGTGCTCGCGCGCCGATTTCGCATAGGCCACCATGCGCTCCGGCGTGCGATGCGCGGAGACCACACGGGCCTCGAACGGAATGTCGAGGGTTTGGAGGATGTCGGCGGCATGGCGCATCGTGGGCCAGTCCGAGCGGCTGCCCATGATAACGCCGATCAACGGCGCGGTATCGGCCTTCATGCGATGTTGTCTGGGATCAGCCGGCTTTCCAGCCGCAGGATCTGATCGCGCAACATCAGCTTGCGCTTCTTGAGCCGTTGCACCTGTAACTGGTCGATCGCGGCCTGGTCGCCGAGCCGTGCGATGACGGTATCGAGATCGCGATGTTCGCTGCGCAGCCCATGCAATTGCCGCAGCAGATTATCCTTGTCGGTCAGCATGCCCGGCTCTCTACCACATTTCCGGCCCGCGCGTCCCGCGCTGCTTTGCCGGTTCGGCCAATCCATGTTCCGCGTTGCGGATGGCTTGCATAAAAGTTTGATGACATCCCGCATCGGCGAGGTCTAGACTCGGCAATGGCGCCGTCCGAACGGTGCCGGAATGCTTCGATCGAAGGTTCCCATGATCGGAAAGGAATCGATAATGAGTCTGCAAGCTAGGATCGAGTCGTTGAAGGTTCGCCATGCCGGGCTGGAAGCCCGCATTTCCGAGGAAGATAGCCGTCCCCGCCCCGATGACGACCAGCTTGCCCGGCTCAAATTGGAAAAACTCCGCTTGAAGGAAGAGTTGGAGCGACTCAAAACGAACGCATAGAGGCCGGACGACATGCCATGCCTGGGCCGGCGAACCGGCCCAGGGGAGTGATCAGGCCGCTTCGTCCTCGGAATGATGATGGTGCGGCGGCGGTACCGGGTGGCCTTCGCGCTCGGCGCGGGCATTCGCGGCGCTTACCGCGTCGTTCAGATCGGATTGCTTGCAGAGGCCGAGGATCACCGGGTCGCGCGGCTTGATATTGGCGCTGTTCCAGTGGCTGCGCTCGCGCACCTTCTGGATGGTTTCCTTCGTGGTGCCCAGCAGTTTGACGATCTGAGCGTCCTGAACCAGCGGATAGTTGCGCAGCATGAAGGCGATGGCGTCCGGCCGGTCGATCCGCTTGGCGACGGGGGTATAGCGGGAGCCCTTGCCGCGCTTCGGGCCGGGCAGGGCGGTTTCCAGCACCTTCAGCCGTGCCGAGGGATCGGCCTCGCAACGCTTGATGTCCTCGGCGGTCGTCTGCTTGTTGGCGACCGGATCGTAGCCGACGATTCCCTGCGCCACCTCGCCATCCGCGATCGCCTGGATCTCGAGCGGGTGCATGCCGCAGAAATCGGCGATCTGTTCGAAGGTCAAAGCGGTCTTTTCGATCAGCCACACGGCGGTGGCTTTCGGCATCAGGGGCAAAGTCATCGTCATACCTCAGGAACAGCGGCAAACGGCCAAGGCCAAGCCTCGGCGCAGCCGAAAACAATATATATTCCTCCCGATATGGTGCAGAGTTGTCGTCGCGGTCAAGCTATTCCGCGCCGCTATCATTGCAGGGCGCCCCCGCGCGCGCCTCTTGCGCTAATGGCCATAGAGGTAAACATTACCCTCATGATCGATCCGTTCGGGCGTTCCATCACCTATCTGCGGGTTTCGGTGACCGACCGATGCGACTTCCGCTGCGTCTATTGCATGGCGGAGGATATGACGTTCCTGCCGAAGAGCGACCTGCTCTCGCTGGAGGAGCTGGAGCGGCTTGCGGGGGTGTTTGTCGGGCTCGGGGTGCGCAAATTGCGCCTGACCGGGGGCGAGCCGCTGGTGCGGCGCGGGGTGATGGCGCTGATCAACCGGTTGGGATTGCGGCTGGGCCACGGGCTCGACGAGCTCACCCTGACCACCAATGGCAGCCAGTTGGGGCGGTTCGCGGAAGAACTGGTGGCGGCCGGGGTGCGGCGGATCAACGTGAGCGTCGATACGCTGGACGCCGATAAATTCGCCGCGATCACCCGCTGGGGACGCCTGCCGCAGGTGCTCGACGGCGTGATGGCGGCCAAGGCGGCGGGGCTCAAGGTCAAGATCAACACCGTTGCACTCAAGGACGTGAACGAGGGCGAATTCGATGCGATGCTCGCATGGTGCGGACAGCACGGGTTCGATCTGTGCCTGATCGAGACCATGCCGCTCGGCGAGATCGACGGCGACCGGTTGGAGCAGTATCTGCCGCTGTCGGTGGTGCGGACCCGGCTGGCGCGGAATTGGACCCTGAGGCCGACCGATTATGCGACCGGCGGCCCGGCGCGGTATTTCGACGTGGCGGAGACCGGCACGCGGCTCGGCTTCATCACGCCGCTGACCCATAATTTCTGCGAGGGCTGCAACCGGGTGCGGCTGACCTGCACCGGCACGCTCTATATGTGCCTCGGCCAGAATGACGCGGCCGATCTGCGCGCGGTGCTGCGCAGCAGCGACGACGATGCGGTGCTGCGGGACGCAATCGTCGCCGCGATCGCTCGCAAGCCGAAAGGGCATGATTTCGTGATCGACCGCGAGCACAACCGGCCGGCCCTGGCGCGGCACATGAGCGTGACGGGGGGGTAGGCCGCGTTGTTTCGGAGGGGCGGATCAGTCCCGCAATTCCATTTGGTTCTAACGCGGAGCATGGTGCGCAGCGGAATGATCCAGCGCAAGCCGCCTGAGGTCGGATCGGGTATTTCGCCAGACAGTACGGGCATTGAACAGAAAAACGAGCAGAAAGCTCGCGATCATACCCAAACAGCCCAAAAATATCGCGACCCTGAATCCGCTCGTGACCGCATCGAACAGTCGATGGGGGGAACCGAGGGGACGATAGATGAGGCTTTCGACGATGCCCTGGCCTGAAACGATCGAGCCGAAAAGGAAGGGATTCGGCCGGATCGCATACCAGTGCGGATCTGGTGCGGCTGACCACCGGATATAGCCGTCGATATCGTTGAGCAACAAACAAAGATACATGATCGTAAATAAAATCACGCCGGTCAACGCCACGGCGATATGCCGGCGGATCGATGCCGTGCTCGGGTTTCGTCTCAGCGCCGGGTTTGACGCAAGGGTCATTCGCACCAGGGAATAGTTGAGCGATTTCATGTTCTTTGGCACGATCCGCCCGCAATGGATCAGCAGATAAAGGCCAAAGACGATTCCCGCCAGGATCGCCGAGCATCCGGCGGGACCGTAGAATCGGTCCGCCCGGAGCACCGCCAAAACCGGAAAGACGCGGCCGAAACCATGCTCCGTGACCGAACAGAGACCGCGAAACCAGGGAACCGCACGCGCCGCGACCGGCGCGAGGACAATAAGCGCCGGAAATATGACCATGCCGGGACGCATCCGTGAGAGAGTAGCGGGATCGCGGCGGTGCTACAAATCGCCCCTGACAATGACCTTTCAGCCCGATGATTATTGGTGTCAGCAGCGCGGTGGAGCGCCGAAACGACGCGCAGGTAATCCATTTTTCGCGACACCGGCCATTGAAGGAATGGATTGCTCGTGTAATGGGGGGCTGATTTGATCGAAGGGATCGTATTGTGGGGCGCTCGGCGTCGCATTGACGATTCTAAATTTCCGACTTTCCCAGTTTTCGTGCCCGAAGGCGGCGGATGCGGCGCGCGTCGGCGTCGAGGATCAGAAATTCGATGCCGGCGGAATGGGCGATGATTTCGCCGCGGGTGGGAACACGACCGGCGAGGGTGAATACCAAGCCGCCGACCGTATCGAGATCGGCCTCGCGTTCTTCCTCGGTCAGGACCGAACCGAATTTCTCTTCAAACTCCTCGATCGGCAGGCGCGCGTTGAGATCGACGCTGCCGTCGTCCCGTTCGATCAGCATCGGGCCTTCGATTTCGTCGTGTTCGTCGTCGATATCGCCGACGATGGTTTCGACGAGGTCTTCGATGGTGACGAGGCCATCGACGCCGCCATATTCGTCGATCACCAGGGCGAGGTGGGTGCGCCGCTGGCGCATTTGCAGCAGAAGATCGAGCACCGGGATTTGCGGGGCGACCATCAGTGGCTTGCGCAGAATGGCGCGCAGCGAAAACCGATCGGACGGGCCGATATAGCCCATCACGTCCTTGATGTGGACCATGCCGAGCACATCGTCGAGATGTTCGCCGAACACCGGCATCCGCGAATGGCCCTCGCGGCGGATCTGGTCGATCGCCTGATCGAGCGTGACGTCGGCGCGCATCGCGACGATGTCGGCGCGCGGCACCATCACGTCGTCGGCGGTAATGCCGCGCAGCCGCAGCACGTTGGCGATCAGCGCGCGTTCCTGCCGGTCGAGCCCGGTGCCGCCGTCTTCGGTGTCGAGCTCGGCTTCGGTCTCTTCCATCAGCTCGCCGATCTGCTGGCGCAGATCGGGCTGTTCGCGCATTTTGTGCAGCAGCTTGGTGAACCAGCTCCCGCTCATGACTGGTGTTTCCACGGGTTCGGCACGCCAAGACGAGCGAGAAGCCGGGCTTCCAGTCGCTCCATACGCCGGGCGTCGCCCGCGTGGTGATGATCCTCGCCGGCCAGATGCAGAGCGCCATGGACGATCAGATGCGCGAGATGATGGGCGGGGCGTCTGCCCGCCGCTCGCGCCTCGCGCAGCACGGTGCCGAGGGCGACGATGATTTCGGGCGGCGCCTCGTAGGTGAGCACGTTGGTCGGCTTGTTGCGGCCACGGTCGCGCGCGTTGAGGCGCTTCACCGTCGCATCGTTGGTGAGAACCACCGACGGCGCGCATCCCGCCGCGATCAGGGCGCGAGCGACCAGCCGTTCGGGTGCCGAGACGTAGCGCCGCCAAAGCGGCTCGGCAACGATGATCTCCCCCCGCGACGCCGCGGCGTCGAAGGGGAGCCTACTATAGGGTTCCTGCGAACTACAGGATTCTTGTGGAGGCTCCATCAGTTTTCGCGTTCGCGCTCCTGCTGCGCCGTCGTTCGCCGATCATAGGCCTCGACGATGCGGGCCACCAGCGGGTGACGCACCACGTCGTTCACGGTGAAGCGGGCGACGCCAATGCCCGAAACCCCTTCCAGCGTGTCGAGTGCGTCGGTGAGGCCGGAGCGGTTGCCGGTCGGCAGGTCGATCTGCGAGAGATCGCCGGTGATGACCATGCGGGTACCTTCGCCCATGCGGGTGAGGAACATTTTCATCTGTACCGGTGTGGTGTTCTGCGCCTCGTCCAGGATGACGAAGGCATGGGCAAGCGTGCGGCCGCGCATGAAGGCGAGCGGGGCGATTTCGATTTCGCCCGAGGCCATGCGTCGCGTCATCTGGTCGCCGGGCAACAGGTCCTGCAGCGCGTCGTAAAGCGGGCGGAGATAGGGATCGACCTTTTCCTTCATGTCGCCGGGCAGGAAGCCGAGCCGCTCGCCGGCCTCGACCGCCGGGCGCGACAGCACGATGCGGTCGACCCGGCCGGAGATGAGCATGGCAACCGCCTGGGCGACCGCGAGATAGGTCTTGCCGGTGCCGGCCGGTCCGATCGCGAACACCATCTCGAAGCGGGAGAGCAGGTCGATATAGCTGGCCTGCCCTGGGCTGCGCGGGCCGACTGCGCCCTTGCGGGTGCGGATTGCCGGCAGGTCGGACAGCGGCAGGCGGGGGTCGATCGTGGGATCGACCAGCCGTGCCGCCGCATCGACTTCCGCGACGCTGATCGCCTCGCCCTGCGACAGGCGCTGGTAGAGTGACGACAGCGCGATTTCCGCCGCCTCGACTCGACTCGGCTCGCCGGAAATCGACACGCGATTGCCCCGGCAGGCGAGGCGAACGCCAAGCCGTTGCTCGATTCGGGCGAGATTGCGATCGTGATCGCCTAGAAGAACCGACAACAAGCTGTTGTCGTTGAAGGTAAGAGTGCGGGAAAGCGAGGCTTGCGGTCCGGCGATCTGGCTCAAGCGGCGATTTGCTCCTGGTTGAGGGTGGCCATCAGAGAATTGGGGTTGGCGGAGGCGATTGTCACGGGGTGGATCGTTCCGGGAACAAGACTGGCGGTGTTGACGATCACCGGCTGCAGATAGGGTGAGCGCCCGGCCATCTGGCCGGGATGGCGGCCAGGGCCGGTGAACAGAACATCGAAGCGCCGGCCGATCTGCGCCCGATTGAAATCGTGCTGCTGTTCGCGCAACACCGCTTGAAGTTCCTGCAAGCGGCTGTTTTTCAAAGATTTTGACACCTGATCGGGCGATTCGGCGGCGGGCGTGCCGGGACGCGGCGAGTATTTGAAGCTATAGGCGAGGGCGAAACCCGTCTCGCGCACCAGGTGCATGGTGGCGGCGAAATCGGCGTCGGTTTCGCCGGGGAAGCCCACGATGAAATCGCTCGACAGCGCAATATCCGGCCGCGCCGCGCGCAGATCGGCCACGATGCGGCGGAATAGATCCACGCCGTGTCGCCGGTTCATTGCCTGGAGGATGGCGTCGGAGCCCGACTGCACCGGCAGATGCAGGAACGGCATGAGTTTCGGATTGTCATGATGCGCGGCGATCAAGGCGGCATCCATATCGCGCGGGTGGGACGTGGTGTAGCGCAGCCGGGCGAGGCCGGGGATGTCGGCGAGTTCGGCGAGCAGGCGCGCTAGCGGCCATGTGCGCCCGTCGAGGCCGTCGCCGTGCCAGGCATTGACGTTCTGGCCGAGCAGGGCGATTTCGCGTGCCCCGCCGGCGACAAGGCGTTTTGCTTCGGCGAGGATGGCGGCGGCCGGACGGCTTTGCTCGGCACCGCGTGTATAGGGCACCACGCAGAAGGTGCAGAATTTGTCGCAGCCTTCCTGGATGGCGAGAAAAGCGATCGGGCCCTGCGAGGCCTGTTGCGCCGGCAGATGGTCGAATTTCTGTTCCGCTGGAAAATCGGTATCGACCACGGCGCGGCGCTTCGCCTCGACCTCGGCGATCAGTGCGGGCAGGCGATGATAGGCCTGCGAACCGACCACGACATCGACGTAGGGGGCGCGGGCGAGGATTTCCGCGCCTTCGGCCTGGGCGACGCAGCCGGCGACCGCGATCGTCATCGCTCCGCCGCGCGCGTCCTTGACCGCGCGCAGCCGGCCGAGTTCGGAAAACAGCTTTTCCGAGGCGCGCTCGCGGATATGGCAGGTGTTCAGGATCACCATGTCGGCGTCCGGCGTATCGACCGCGCGATAACCCAGCGGACGCAGCACGTCCGCCATGCGCGCGCTATCATAGACGTTCATCTGACAGCCCCAGGTGACGATGTGCAGCGTGCGGAGGATCTGGGCAGTCGCGATCGGGGAGGTTTCGGTCATTCGCATTCATCCGGGCAGAGAGTTTGTCCGTGGATGTGCCGAGAAATCTGGCCGGTCAAGCGTTGGATGGATAATGCCACTCCCGAGTCCTTCGCGCCGATCATCGCGATCGTCGCCGTCTCCTGTCAAGAATTTTCCGAGCCTGCTTGACAGAAAATTCTAAATATTGAAAATAAATTCATGGATGTAAAAACAGCAGCCAGAACGATCGACCTTTTCGAGGCATTTGCCGAGCATCGCCGCCCGCTGACGTTGACGGAGCTTGCCAGGGCATTGGCGATTCCGGCCTCCAGCTGCCTCGGACTGGTGCGCACCCTCGCGGGCCGAGGGTATTTGTACGAAATCCAGCGGCGCAATGGTTTCTATCCAACCGGACGCCTTTATGCCCGCGCGAGCATCATCGCCGCGCATGACCCGCTGCTCGAACGGGTGCGCCCGACGCTCGAAGCACTGCGCGACGCCACCGCCGAATCCGTCGTGTTCGGCAAAATGAAGGAAACGCGGATTCTTTATCTGGACTACGTGCCCTCGCCGCAGAGCGTGCGCTATATCGCGGAGGCCGGCGACATGCGTCCGCCGCACGCCAATTCGCTCGGCAAGGCGATTCTGGGCGCAATGGACCGGGCGGACCGGCTTGCACTGCTGTCGAAAATCGATTGGCAGCGCTTCACATCGCGTACCGCGAAAGATCTGGCGGCGCTGGAGGCCGATCTCGACGCCTCGCGCGAGCGCGGCTGGTACGCGAATTTGGGCGAAAGCATCGCCGATCTCGGGGCTATCGCCTCACCCGTCCGGGTCGGCGGAGAGTGGTTCGCCGTTTCGGTCGTCGGGCCGCTCAATCGGATCGAAGCGTCGATCGTGCGCCATGCGCTTCATCTGTGTGCTGCCCGCGATGCGCTGGATGCGGTGTTCGGCGCCGATGGAGCGATGACGCTTCCTTCAGGCCCGGAGACATAGATCATGGATTTTGCCCTGACACCGGAACAGGAGGCGGTCCGCGACGCCGTTGCGCGCATCTGCGCTCGATTCAGTGACGATTACTGGCTGGAGCGCGACCGCGATGGCCGGTTTCCCGCCGAACTGCACGGAGCACTCGCCCAGGATGGCTGGCTCGGCATCTGCATGCCGGTGGCGCATGGCGGCGCCGGGCTCGGGATCACCGAGGCCGCCATCATGATGCAAGCGATCTCCCAATCCGGCGGGGGCATGACCGCCGCGTCTTCGGTGCACATGAATATCTTCGGGCTCAATCCCGTTGTGGTGTTCGGCACCGAAGAGCAGAAGCGCCGGATGCTGCCGCCGCTCATCGCCGGCAGGGAGCGCGCCTGCTTTGCCGTGACCGAGCCGAATACCGGCCTCGATACGACGCAGCTCAAGACACGTGCCGATCGCCGGGGCGACCGCTATGTCGTCAATGGCCAGAAAGTTTGGATTTCCACAGCACAGGTCGCCGAAAAGGCGCTGATCCTGGCGCGGACCACGCCGCTGGAGGAGGTGCGCCGCCGGACCGACGGCTTGAGCCTGTTCTACACCACGCTCGATCGCAAACGGGTCACGGTGCGCGAGATCGAGAAAATGGGCCGCAAGGCGGTCGATTCCAACGAGGTGTTTTTCGACGGATTGGAAGTCCCGGTCGAGGACCGGATCGGCGAAGAGGGCAAGGGTTTCGAGTATATCCTGCACGGCCTCAACCCGGAGCGCATTCTGATCGCGGCCGAGGCGGTGGGGCTGGGTTTCGTCGCGCTGGAACGCGCGTCGCAATACGCGAAAGAGCGCGTGGTGTTCGGCCGGGCGATCGGCAGGAATCAGGCGATTCAGCATCCGCTCGCCGAATGCTGGATGGAGCTCGAAGCCGCCCGGCTGATGATTTTCAACGCGGCGTGGCGTTACGACAAAGGCCTGTCCTGCGGGGCGCAGGCCAACGCGGCAAAATATCTGGCGGCGGAGGCCGGATTCAAGGCGTGCCAGCAGGCGGTCATGACCCATGGCGGCTTTGGTTATGCCAAGGAGTACCACGTGGAGCGCTATCTCCGCGAGGCGATGATCCCCCGGATCGCGCCGGTCAGCCCGCAGCTGATTCTCTGCTTCATCGCCGAAAAGGTGCTGGGCCTGCCGAAATCCTATTGACGGATGCTGCCACGATACCGGTCAGACCGAAACGGCAATGTCAGATAATGACGAGGAACTCCATGAAATCGAATAGCTATGATGCGGATGCTGAGCGGGAGCTGATCGCCCGTCTCGACCGGCTGCCTTTATGGCCCCATTCCAAGCTGGTTCTCTGGGTTGTTGGAATAGGTTACCTTATCGCGTTTTTCGACATAACCAACGTCGCGTTCGGCTTGCCGGTGTTCAGCAAGGTTCTGCACTTCACCGCCGGACAGCAGGCTATTCCGATCACAGCGAGTCTTATCGGTTACATTGCCGGTTCCTGGCTGAACAGCAATTTCGCCGACATGATCGGCCGGAAAGGCGGAATCATGACGGCGACGCTGCTGTTCACCGTCGGGTGCATCGGAACGGCTTTCGCGGTCGGTATCGTTTCGATGGTCGTGGGGCGGTTCATCACCGGCATGGGTATCGGCGCCGAAATCGCCGTTATTTCCGCTTACATCGGTGAAATGGCTCCGGCATCGGTGCGGGGCCGATACACGGGTCTTGCGAGCATGTTCGCGATGATCGGCCTGGGGATCGTTCCCGTGATTGCCCTGATGCTGGTGCCGAATTTTCCGTGGGGCTGGCGAGCCATGTTCTTGCTCGGCGCGCTTGGCGGCCTCACGCTCTTCGCGTTTCCCTGGATTCCCGAATCGCCGCGCTGGTTGCTGAGCAAGCGCCGGCTGGCGGAAGCCGCGGCAATCATCGATGCGGCCGAAGCCAGGGCCAAGGCGCGCATCGGCGATCAATTGCCTCCGCCCATCGAAGTGGCGGCCGAAGTGCATATGCTGGGCTTCCCGACCACGGCACTGTTCCGCGCGCCGTTCGTCGGTCGCGTGGTATTGCTGTTTCTGCTCTGGTTCATCTGGTACCTCGGCACTTATGCGTGGCTGGGGCTGGGGCCGACATTTTTCGTCGCCCGCGGCTATACGCTCGCCCACAGCATCGCATTCATGCTGACCAGTTCCATCGGCTATCCGCTGGGGTCGCTTCTTGCCACCGCCCTGGGTGATGCCTTCGAGCGCAAATATAGCATTCTCATTGGTATGCTGGTCTGGACCGCCGGTTTCGTGGTGATCGGCGTCACCGGCAGTTCGACGGTCATTTATGTCTCGGTGTTCCTGCTATCTGTGTCGAATGGCTTCTTCGTGCCATTGATGTATGCGCTGACGGCGGAGAGTTTTCCGACACGAGCACGGGCGACCGGCGTTTCGCTGACCGATGGAGCCGGACATCTGGGCGGTGCGATCGGCCCGATCATGGCGATTGCCATCTATTCGTGGGGCGGCAGTTCGGTGGGTTTCCTGGCGGTGTTTCTGTTCATGGCATTGACGGGCCTGGTCACGGCCATGATCCTGCCATTCACGATCAATGCCACCCGAAAATCGCTGGAAGTCGTAAGCGGGGAGCGGTGATGGTGCGGATCGAAGCCGCGGCCGCGCAGCACTAACCGGGAATAAGTTCGAACCGATCGACATCGACCAGCCCGCGATCGGTGATTTTCAGGTGCGGAATCACCGGCAAAGGCAGAAAGGCCAGTTGCAGGAACGGTTCGGGCAAGCGCGAGCCCATGTCGCGGACGATCCGCTGCAAGACGAGGAGCTGGGCGCGAACGGTTGAAAACGGTTCGAGACTGATCAGTCCTGCCATCGGCAGCGCGAGCGATCCGAGAATGGCGCCGCTTTGCACCGCGACGAAACCGCCGTCGAGGGCGATCAGATGATTGACGGCAAGTGCCATGTCGGAATCGTTCGAGCCCACGACGCAGATATTGTGGCTGTCGTGCCCGACCGAGGCGGCGAGCGCTCCATCGGCGATGCCGAATCCCTTGACGAAGCCGCGCCCGATATTGCCGTTGACGCCGTGCCGCTCGAGTACCGCGACTTTCAAAACGTCACGCGCCGGGTCGGGGTGGCGCAACCCGTCCTTCCAGGGCAGATCCATCGTTAGAAATTCAGTCACGATCTTGCCTTGGAGGATGCCGATCACCGGCCCGGTCGGCCCGCCGGCTGGGGCACGCAAATCCTCCGGGCGGATCGGGGCGCGGCGCACGCTGTCCAGCCCGATCGGCGACGGCGCGGTGCGATTTTTGAACAGATTGGGCTCGACCGGCATACCGCGCGCGATGACCCGCGCGACGGCGCAGTCGTGAAGATCGTCAAGCAGGATGATGTCCGCGCGCTGACCCGGCGCCAGCAAGCCGCGATCGGTCAGGCCGAATCCGCGCGCCGCTGAGAACGACGCGGCGCGGTAGGCGTGCAGCGGCGCCACGCCCAGGGCGATCGCGCGGCGGATCAGGTGGTCGATATGGCCTTCCTCGGCAATGTCGAGCGGATTGCGGTCATCGGTACAGAAGCTGCACAGAATCGAGGTTTCCGTCGTCAGGGCCGGAGCGAGTGCCGCGAGGTCTTTGCAGACGGTACCTTCGCGGATCAGCAGATGCATGCCCTTTTCGAGTTTTTCACGAGCTTCGTTCAGGCTCGTGGTTTCGTGACAGTTGCGAACCCGGCAGGCGAGATAGGCGTCGAGCGCGCGTCCGCCAAGCATCGGGGCGTGACCGTCGATATGACCATCCTGGAACAGGGCGAGCTTGTCGATGACCACCGGGTCTTTGGCGAGCAGGCCGGGAAAGTTCATCATTTCGGCAAGCCCGACGACCTGCCGTGCCGACCGGTATGGGGCAAGGGATGCGGCATCCATTCGGGCGCCGGCGGTCTCGAGATGGGTCGCCGGCACGCAGGAGGAGAGCTGCACGCGCAGATCCATGACCATCCGCCCGGCACAGGCGAGCATATAGTCGAGGCCGGCGGTGCCGAGGACATTACAGATTTCGTGCGGATCGGAAATCGCGGTTGTGGTGCCGCGCGGCAGCACGCACGCCTCGAATTCCAGCGGCGTGACCAGGGAGGATTCGCAATGGACATGGGTATCGATGAAGCCGGGAACCGCAATGCGCCCCTCGCCATCGACCCTGTTTGCTGCCTGATAATCGCTGCCGATGCCGACGATCCGGTCGCCACAAATGGCGATATCGACCGGCTTCAATGTGCCGGTGACCAGGTTGAACAGGCGCACATTGCCGATCACGAGGTCGGCCGGCATCCGCCCGAGGGCCTGATCGATGCAGTTTTCGAGAAAGCGTCGCATGATCCATGATCGGGTCATGGATGGGCGTTGTCAAACACCCGTTGCGCAGGCGATTCCATAGCTACCGGAAAGCGGGGCTACCGAAAGCCGGGTTCGACGAAGCCGCGCAGCTTGCGCGAGTGCAGGCGCTCGACGCCCTGCTCGCGCAGGATGTTCATTGTCTCGATTCCGATCATGATATGCTGATCGATGCTGGTGCGGTAGAACGTATTCGCCATGCCGCGCAGCTTGAGTTGGCCGTGCAGCGGCCGGTCCGACACGCAGAGCAGGGTGCCGTAGGGCACGCGGAAGCGAAACCCGTTCGCGGCGACCGTGGCCGATTCCATGTCGACCGCGATTGCGCGGCTCTTGTTGAACGCACTGAAATAGTCGCCGAGCTGGATTTCCCAGTTCCGGTTGTCGGTGGTCGCGACCGTGCCGGTTCTGAGCCTGGTTTTCAGTTCGTGATCGCGCAGGCCGGTGATCCGCGTGGTTGCATCCGCGAGGGCGACCTGGACTTCCGCGATCGCGGGGACCGGAACCCAGAGCGGCAATTCATCGTCGAGGACGTGATCGGCGCGGACATACCCATGGGCGAGCACGTAATCGCCCAGAACCTGGCCGCGCCGAAGCCCGGCGCAATGCCCCACCATGAGCCAGCAATGCGGCCGGAGTACCGCGACGTGATCGGTGATCGTTTTCGCGTTGCTTGGGCCGATGCCGATATTCACTAACGAAATGCCGGTGCCATCCGGCCGTTTCAGGTGATAGGCCGGCATTTGCGGCAGGTTCCGGCCGAACAGGGATGCCGCGTCATCATCCATTCCCGGCTCGACCGCGATATCGCCGGGCCCGACCAGTTGGGTAAACCTGTCGCCAGCGGCCAGTTCGCGCAACCCGTAGTCAATGAAAGCGTCGGCATAGCGCTGATAATTGGTGAACAGAACGAAGGACTGAAAATGTTCCGCGGCCGTGCCCGTGTAATGGTGCAGGCGTGCGACCGAGAAATCCACCCGTTCAGCGGTGAACAGCGCGAGCGGATTGGGCGTTCCGGCCAGAGGGCGAACCGCGCTGTTGGCGATCGCGTCGTTGATCGTCCAGAGATCGGGAACGGTCACGCGGTCGAGCAGCGACTCGAAATCGAAATCCGCCGAGGCACCCGATGCATCCTGGACGGCGAAGGCGAACGGGATTGCCGTGGTACTCGGGCCGACATGAACGTCACAGCCATGGTGACGCATCAGATGGCCGATCTGCTCTTCGTAATAGGCGCCGAACAGATCGGGACGGGTGACGGTCGTGCCGTAAACACCCGGTTCGAGAAACACGCCGTGGGAGAGGCGCGCATCCACGTTCAACTGGTCTGGGGTGACCGCGAAGGCGACATAGGGATACGGCGCCTCGACCTTGCCGTTACGGCTGGGTTCATTGATCCGCCGCTCGAACTGCCGCGTGATCGTCGCCAGGCTGCGATCGTAGATCGAGCGAATTTCGGCCACCGCATCCACCGCATTGGAAAACGTCGTCAGTTGGCCGGCGCCTTCCACGATGAGGCCGCTCATGCGCGATGCGTCCTTGACTGCGTGGCGGGTTCGAAAAAATATGGGCCGGGAATAGTCGTTGTCATGTCCTATCCGGTGTGTTGCACCTTATTTTGAGCGTCGACCCCGGTTCGTTCAAGATGTTTATCAAGATCGAAGCGGGGGTATCAGGCGCCAATTTTCAGGCTTTTGACCGAATCTTCCAGTTCCTGAAAACTGGGCATGTGCATGTTCGGCACCATTTTTCGGCCGATTTCGACGCTGACCTGCGGGGCGTTGCCGTGGAGATGGGCGACCAGGACGGCCCGGATGACCTCGAAATATTTGGAATCCTCCTCGACCACGCCACGCAACCGCACGGCACAAGGTCCGACGATGCCATAGGCCAGCAGCACGCCGAGAAAAGTGCCGGTCAGCGCTTCGCCGATCATTTCGCCGAGAATGGCGGGAGGTTGACTGATATGAGCCATGGTTTTGATGACGCCGAGCACGGCGGCAACGATGCCGAGAGCGGGCAGTCCATCGGCCATGACCTGAAGATTATGCGCGCCGTGCAGTTCTTCGGTCAGGGTTTTTCGCAATTCGCGCGCCATCACATCCTCGATCTGGTGCGGATCGTCGGCGTTCATGCCGACCATGCGCAGATAGTCGCAAATGATCGCCGTGGCGTGGCGGTTTTTCAGGATCGCCGGAAAATGCTGAAATACCGGGCTTTCTTCCGGTCGTTCGATATGCGCTTCGAGCGCCATCGCTCCCTTGGTGGTCGCCAGACGCACCAGATAGAACAACAGACAGAGCAGGTTCGTGTAGTCGGCTTTTTGAAATAAGCCGCCTTTGAGGACTTTCTTGAAATCGCCGAGCGTATGCTTGATGTGATGGATGGAATTGCCGGCGACGAGCGTGCCGAAGGCAGCCCCGCCGATGGTGATGAATTCCAGGGGCAATGCCTTCATGAGCGGGCCGATCGCCCCGCCGCTCGCGACGAACACGCCGAACACGCACACCAGAAGGAATGCCAAACCTCCGAGGGTCAGCATAGATGAAGCATCACGCGGAAATATCGGCTGCGGCGGGTCACGGCGTCATCGGGGATTTGGCAGGTTCGGGCCGGTGGCAGGCGCGGGGCGCAACACCAGGATCGCGATGCGGCGATTGGCGGCGGCGCGCGGATGTTCGGGTAGGAGCAAGCGCCGGTCGGCGTAACCGGAAACGGCGACGATCCGATTTTTCGGCAAGCCGGAATGTTCCATCAGCTGACGCGTCGCATTCGCCCGATCGACCGAGAGATCCCAGTTGCTATGGCCTGGAACCCGATAGGGCCGTGCATCGGTGTCGCCGGAGATGCGGATCGGATTGCCAAGTCGGGCAAGGATCGGCGTGATTTTTCTGATCAGGGCGCGCGTCATCGGGTTGGGCTGCGCCGAGCCCAGTGCGAACATCGGCCGCTTGTGCGTATCCATGATCTGAACTTTGAGACCCGCCGGCGTTTCGTGGATGCTGACCTGGCGCGCCAGGCTGCGCAGGGACGGGTCCGCCTCGATCGCTTGTCTGATCGCCCTGGTCGCGGCGGCGAACCGGCGATGACCGATATTTCCGGGCTGAATATCTCCGATGGTTTTGCCCGATCTGGCGGTATGGATTCCCGATCGCGGAACCGGATGGTGATGCGCTCCAGGGGGCGTGCGGGCGACCGTTCGCGGCACCGGGTTATTGCCGATCGTCACCCGAACGGCGCCCCGATCGGATGACAGGGCGCCATGATCGAACGGGGTATGGCCGCCGAACGGTTTGCCTTCGCCCGATGCGCCGCGATTGAGAATATTGGCCTGGCTGAAATAATCGGCCAGGCCGATCCGTTGCGCCTCCGTCGTCGCGTTAATCAGCCACATCAGCAGGAAGAACGCCATCATCGCCGTCACGAAGTCGGCATAAGCGACTTTCCATGCTCCGCCATGGGGCACGCCTTCGACGATTTCCTCCTTGCGAATGATCAGGTTGACCGGCTGATTGCCGGCCATCCTGCCTCGATTTTTCCGTACCGCCATCGTTCATCCACCGCCTTTGCGGCGGAGTATCGCGAGGCAGGATTAACAGAAGCTGAATCGGTTCGGTGAGTTCAGCAATCGAGCGCGCGGGCCAGGACCGCAGGATCGACATTGCCGCCGGACAGGACGATCCCGACGGTCAGGCCGGCGACCGGAAGCAAGCCGGCATGCAAGGCGGCGAGGGCGACCGCACCGCCTGGCTCGACGACGATCTTCAATGTCCTTACGGCGAAGCCGATCGCCGCCAGGACCGCCTGATCGGACACCGCGACGGCGCCGGCCAGCCTCGGCCGGTTGATCGCAAAGGTCAGCTCGCCGGGCTCCATGGCAAGGAGAGCGTCGCACAGAGGCGATCCGGTGCCGTCATTCGCCACGCGGCGGCCCGCGTGGAGCGAGCGGCCGGTATCGTTCCAGCCTTCGGGCTCGACGGCGATCAGCCTTGTTTCCGGGGATAAAAGCTGCAGGGCAAGCGCGCAGCCGGCGGTCAGGCCGCCGCCGCCGGTGCAGACGAGAACCATATCGAGTTCGCATCCCGCTGCCCTCGCGTCCTCGACCAGTTCAACGGCAAGCGTTCCCTGACCGGCAATCACGTCGGCATGGTCGTAGGGTGGAATCAGCGCGGCCCCGGTGCGTTCGGCAATCACCCGGCCAATCGCGGCGCGATCCTCCTTGCGCCGGTCATAGGTGATGATCTCCGCACCCCAGCGCGCGGTCGAGTCCCGCTTGATCGCCGGGGCGTCGGACGGCATGACCACGGTCGCGCGCATACCGAGAGTTGCGGCAGCGCAGGCGATGGCCTGACCGTGATTTCCCGACGAATATGTCACCACGCCCCGCGCACGGGCTGCTTCCGGCAGGCGCAGCAGCGCGTGGGTGGCTCCGCGCAGCTTGAAGCTTCCGGTTCGTTGCAACGGTTCCGCCTTGATGAACACCGTGGCCCCGGTTTCCTCGTCGAGGATCGGCGATCGCAAGGCCGGCGTACGGACGATAAAAGGCGCGATCATCCGATGGGCGCGGACGATGTCGTCTTGGGTAGGGGGCTGCATCATCGCGCGTCTCTCACGATTGCATCGGGCACGGCGGAACCTAATTCGACCCGATAGAGGTCGTAAACCTCGATCGTCTTATGGTCGCGACGCCGATCGAGCGCACCGATCAGCGTGGCATCGTGAAACCGGCCATCGGTTTGTGGTTTCAGGTATCGCGGTTCGACCAGAAGGCCGGATTGGCGGGCGTTCGGCGCAAGGCTGGGCAGATCGAAATAGCGCCAGCGCGGGCCGACGCCGATCACCGCTATCGATTTTGGCCGGCGATAAGCCAGTTCGGCGACGGTTGCGTAATCGGTTCCCGCGATGAAGGCCGAGTGCCTGACCTGAGCGAAACGAGCGACGCCTGCGGCAAACTGCGGCCAGCCGGCGAGTTCGAGGGCGGTCGGGTCGTGCCGGACGGGCAGGGGGATCGGTGCGGCGATCGCCTGAGCATAGACGATTGCCGTGATGACGGCGCCCAGCGTGACCGCGGCGGGCAGCCATTTTCGCGTCATGTCGCTGGCCGCGCCGGAAGCGGCCAAGGCGGCGCCGGGGTATAGGATGGAAGGCCAATTAGCCTGCACGGCGCCGGACAAAGTGTGTTCGACAAAGATCGCGCCCGGAATCACCACCGAAAGCCAGACAAGTTTATTTGCGATGCTCCGGTCGCGGATCGCCCGCCAGACGCCGGCCGCCATCAGCGCGGCGACAATCGGGGTCGCCAGACCGAGCTGGCCGCCGATCAGGCCCGCAAGGTGTTTGAGCGTATCGGAAAGATCGAGATGCGCGGAACGGCCGCCCTGCTTGGCGAAGCTGACCCAGCCATGCCCGGCATTCCAGAAGATCACCGGCGCGAACAGCAGGAGGCCGAAGCCGAGTCCGATCCAGGGCAGCGGCCGGCGCAACGCAGCCCGGCCAGCGGGTGACATCAGCAGCCAGAGCCCGACGATCGGGAATAGCAGAACCCCGGTATATTTGGACTCGAAAGCAAGCCCCTCCGCTATCCCGGCCGCGATCCACCAGCGATCGTCGCCGGTGGCGTGCCAGCGCGCGACGGCGGCGATCGTCGCCGTCCAGAACAGCAGCAGCGGCGTATCCGGCGTGGTGATGATCGCTCCGGCGTTGAGCATCAGGGTCGCATTGAGCAGGATCGCCGCGACGATGCCGGCATTCCGGCCGGGGAACAGATCGTCCCCCGCCCGCCAGAGCAGGAGGGACCCGATCGCCGCACCGATCGGCGAGAGCAGCCGGATGCCGAGCGGGGACTGGCCGATCAGGCCGGTTCCGGCCTTGATCCACAGGGCGATCAGCGGCGCGTCGTCGTAATAGCCGGGCCGCAAATGCCGCGACCACAGCCAGTAATAGGCCTCGTCCGGGGCAAGCGGCACCAGGGAAGCGACGATCAATCGGACGATGGTGATGCCGGCGATAAAGAGCAGGAAATATCGCCGCGTCATCGCTGGCGCCACACCAGCGTCGCCGAAACCGCGTAGTTCCACACCACCCCGATCGCCGAGCCGGCGGCGCTGGCCGCCAGGCTCGTCGCGCTTTCCCGATAGAGGGCGCGTGCGATGCCGATATTGGCGATCGCCCCCAATCCGCAGACCAGCATGAACAGGATCAGACCACGCCAGTAGCGTGGGCCCCTCAGCCGGGAGCTTCGATAGGTCAGGCGATTATTCATCTCGAAATTGGCGATCATCGCAACGATCGTGCCCAGCGCCTGAGCGGTGCCGAAATCGAGGCCGGCATGCCGGCCCAGTTCCATGACGGCGAGATTGACGATCAGACCAAAGCCGCCAACCAGGGCGAAGGCGATGAATCGCAGGGGAATCGTGCCGCCGAGCGCCTTGTCGATCAGCAGGCCGGCGAACTGGACGAGCACCAGGATGTCGAGCTTGCTCTCGCCGGCGGTGCGCCGGCGGAAACGGTAGGGGATTTCGACGATTTTCAGCGGATGCTGTGCCGCAAGGAGAAGATCGAGCAGGATCTTGAACCCCTGGCCGGTCAGCCGATGCGTGAGGCTTTCGAACAGGTCGCGCCGCAGCATGAAAAATCCGCTCATCGGATCGGTGATCGGCACGCGCGCCAGGGATTGCGCGAGCTTGATCCCGGCGTTCGACAGCCTGGCCCGCATCGGCGAGGCGAGACCGGCGGCGTCGCCATCGCCCACATGGCGGCTGCCGACAACCAGATCGGCACCTGCATGCAACGCCGAGAGCATGGCCGGCAGCTTGGTTTCGTCGTGCTGGAGGTCGCCGTCGATCACCGCGATGATGTCGGCCGAACTGGCGAGACCGCCCTCGATCACCGCGGAGGACAAACCGCGCCGCCCGATGCGTCTCAGGCAGCGAACCCGGTTATCCTCGCGCGCCAGACGGCGGGCTTCCTCGGCGGTGCCGTCCGGGCTGTCGTCATCGACGAAAATGACTTCCCAATCGAGTCCTTCAAGGCTCGCGGCGAGCGCCCTCACCATCGGGGCGACGTTCGGTCTTTCGTTGAAGCACGGGACGACGACGCTAAGCGTCGGCCCGGACGATCCGGTCACGAAGGTGGCAGCGCCTCGAGGATCGCTTCGGCGCGACTCACATCGAATCCGCCCGCCTGTTCCACGGCGAGATGAGCGACCACGCCATCCTTTGCGATCAGCGCGAAACGCTGGCTGCGAACCCCGAGGCCGCGCGCGGTCAGGTCGAGTTCCAGCCCGAGAGCGCGGGTGAACAGGCCGGAGCCGTCGGCAAGGAAGGTGATTTTGTCTCCGCCGCTCTGGCTCGCGGCCCAGGCACCCATCACGAAGACATCGTTGACCGCGAGGCAGGCCACCTCGTCGACGCCTCTGGCGCGCAAGGCATCGTAGTGCTCGAGGAAGCCGGGCAGATGACGGGCGCTGCAAGTGGGCGTGAAAGCGCCGGGAACCGCGAACAGAACCGCGGTCTTGCCGGCGAACAGGGCGCCGGTATCGACCTCCTGCGGTCCGTCCGGAGTCGGCTTCATCAGCTTCATCGTCGGCAATTTGTCGCCCACCTTGATCATCGTGTCTTCTCCTGGCCTCTGGTTTGCCGGCCCGTGTGGTAGCCGAACCCGGCACGCGCGTGAAGCGGCCGGAAGGCAGCGACCCTTGCGCCGCGGTTGCGCGCAGAGGATAGGGGCGGGATGACGAAGCCGATATCCGCCCTAATATCTATTTGATGCCGATGGACGAGATCGTTTTGACCGGCCGTTTGCTGATCGCCATGCCAGGGCTGGTGGGGCGCGATTTCGCGCGGACGGTCATTTATGTCTGCGCCCATTCGCATGAGGGTGCGATGGGGCTGATCCTCAATCGTCCGCTCGCCCGGCCGCAATTCGGCGAGCTGGTGCAAAATCTGAATCTCGCGGACACCCCGCCTACGCAGGACATCCCGGTATGTTCCGGCGGCCCGGTCGATCAGGGGCGCGGCTTCGTGCTGCATTCCGCGGATTGGCGCACCGGGGAGACGCTGGAGGTCGATGATGGCCATGCCATGACCGCGAGCCTCGACGTTCTGCGTGCGATCGTCGAGGGACACGGCCCGCGCCGCTGCGTCCTTGCCCTGGGCTATACGGGTTGGGGTGCCGGGCAGATCGAGAGCGAAATCAGCGCGAATTTCTGGCTCGCCGGTTCGGCCGACGATGCGATTCTGTTCGATCGGTCGCCAGAGACGAAATGGCGCCGCTCCCTTGCCCGGATCGGGATCGATCCGGCGGCGCTTTCGGGAGAGGCGGGACACGCCTGAACCGCAAAGCCCTCGAAATCTAAGCCTGATAATCGCCGGCGAGGCTTCGCTGCATGATGACGACGTCCAGCCACCGGCCGAACTTGAACCCGACATCGCGAAGAATGCCGACCCGCTGGAAGCCCAGGCTGGCATGAACCCCGATCGATCCGATATTTTGCGAATCTCCGATGACCGCCAGCATCTGGCGAAATCCGGCCTCGCTCGCATCGGCGAGCAGGCGGCGCACGAGCGCTTTGCCGACTCCCTGGCCCCGCACATCCTCGCGGACATAGACACTGTCTTCGGCGGCGAACCGATAGGCCGATCGGGGGCGATATTGATCGAAATAGGCGAAACCGAGCACGCCGGTATCGTCGGTTGTGACCAGCCAGGATCGCCCGGCATCCACGATACCATGGTAGCGCCGGGTCATCGTCTCGAGCGAGGGAGGCGTTTCCTCGAAGGTTCCAGTGCCTTCCAGGACATGGTGGGCGTAGATCGCCTGGCATTCGGCCAGATCGTCAGGGGTTGCCGGGCGGATTTCCATGATGCGGCGGACTCCATTCCTGTTTCGAACAGGGATGCCGCACTGAAGCGGGATGATGCAAGAGCGCGATCAAGGGGCGGATTTGTGCCAATCGAGAGATGGCTTGTGGAAAATTAATCGGATTATCGGAATTCGATGCTATAGAAACGCCGATGCCCCTTATGCTATTGACGAGCTTGATGGCGATATCTTTAGTTAACCGATTGAATTCAAAAGAAACATCCAAGAAGACGGGCGGCGCGCGAGCCCGCCTGCCGTGCCGAAGCCATCGAACGCCATGGCTCTGTGCCGGACGATTCCCGCCTGGGCAGACGGAAGGACGATACGCCCGATGAATGACGCTTCCGATACGACCGGACACGAGCAGCCAGAAACTCTCCATGTCCGCATCCTGGCCGTAAAGGCAGTCGCCCGCTTTCACGGGGTCGACCTCGACATCGAAACCCTCCGGTCCGATCCGGCGGAAACAGCGCCCATGTCTCCGCACCTCGTGGAGTGGCTGCGGGAATCCGGGCTGTGGGCGCGCGGGATTCGCCTCAATTTCCGGCAATTGCTCAAGGTCGAGACCACCACGCCGGTCGTTCTGCTGTTGCAGGATGGCGGTGCCGCGATCATGGTCGCGCATGACCGGGACCGCGGGATCATTTTCGTGCGCGATCCCCGAGCACCTCTGGGCTCGGCGCCCGTGGCGGTCGACGAACTCCAGTTGCGCCAGGTGTGGGACGGTGCCGTCCTGCTGATCAGGGGCGAGCGGGGCGGGCAGGAGGTTGAGCCGGCATTCAACTTCGCGCTGCTGTGGAAGATGGTCTGGGTCGAAAAGCGCATTCTGCGGGATGTCGCGATCAGTTCGGTCACGCTGACCATCCTGCAGGTTCTGCCGATTCTGATGATCATGGTCGTGCTGAACACCGTGATCATCTATCGCAGCATGAATACCCTGATCCTGGTGACGCTGGTGTTCATCGTCGCCATCATCTGGGAAGCGATCCTGACCTGGGGAAGGCGAATGATGCTGGTCATTCTCTCGACCAGGCTCGATGCGCGATTGAACCTGATGATTTTCGACCGTCTGATGACGCTGCCGATCGATTTCTTCGAAAAGAACCAGGCGGGCGAATTGTCGTATAAGGCCGCGCAGATCTATCGCGTTCGCGACTTCATCACCGGACGCCTGCTCTCGACCTTCATCGACATGTTCATGGTGGCGCTGATTCTGCCCATCCTGTTCTATCTCGATGCATTCCTGGCATGGACGATCCTGATCGCGGCCGCGATCATTGCCGTTATCATCACCTCCTTCCTGCCCGCGATCGCGCGCCTGACCGGCAAGATCATCGCCGCCGAAAGCCTCAAGGGCGCGGTGATGGTGGAAAGCATCTACGGGATTCGCACGGTCAAAGCGCTGGCGCTGGAAAAAGTGCGCGCCGACGAGTGGGATGAGCGCGTCGCCGAAACCAGCCGGCTCAATATCCAGATGGGCAGATTGACCAACTGGCCTGTCGCGCTGTCGCTGCCGTTCGAGCGTTATGCCCAGGGCGGTGTGCTGCTTCTTGGCGGCTACCTCGCGGTGACGTCGCAAAACCCGCTGGCGCTTGGCGGGCTTGTCGGCTTCATGCTGCTCGGCGGCAGGGTTGCCGGACCTCTGGTGTCCTTCGCGCGGCTGATCCAGGATGCGCAGGAGGCGAGGGCGGCGGTCGGCATCGTCGGACAGGTGCTGAACCGCCCGACCGAGCGCCGCGCGCTGACGACCGGTTTGCGCCCGCGCTTCGAGGGATCGGTCGAATTCGAAAACGTCACATTCACCTATGAAGGCACCAAGACGCCTGCCTTGAACAAGGTGAATTTCGCGGTCCCCGAAGGCACCATGCTCGGCATCGTCGGCCGGTCGGGCTCGGGCAAATCGACGATTACCCGCCTGCTGCAAGGGATCAATCGCGAATATACCGGCGCGGTCAAGATCGATAACACCGAGTTGCGCGAGATCAATCTGCGGCACCTGCGCAAGAGCTTCGGGGTCGTGCTGCAGGATAATTTCCTGTTCCGGGGCTCGGTGCGCGATAACATCGTCGCCGGAAGACCTGGGCTGAGCTTCGAGGACGCGATCCGTGCCGCCCGGCTTGCCGGCGCCGAGGAATTCATCGAACGCCTGCCGCAAGGCTATGAAACCTTCGTGCAGGAAGGCTCGCCCAATCTTTCGGGCGGGCAGAAGCAGCGGCTCGCCATCGCGCGCGCTCTGATCGCCGATCCGCGCCTGCTGATCCTCGATGAAGCCACCAGCGCGCTCGATCCCGAGAGCGAGGCGCTGATCAACGCGAATCTTCTGCGAATCGCGCGCGGGCGAACGATGGTCATCATCTCGCACCGGCTTGCCTCGCTGGTCGAATGCGACCAGATCCTGGTGATGGATGCGGGGCAGGTGATCGATCTCGGCAAGCACGGCGAACTCGTCGAGCGATGCGCGATCTACCGCCATCTCTGGCTCCAGCAGAACCGCCACATGAATCCCGAGGGAGGCCGTCATGCGCCGACTCCGACGCTTGCTCAAGGAGATTAACCTCCCGGCCCTTGGGCGGAAGGGCGACAACAATCCCGGCATTCAGGACGCCTCGGGCATGAGTCTGGCGACTCCGGCCCAGCTTGGCGATACGCCGATGGCGCTGCTCGAATTCCAGTCGCCCACCGCCGCGGTGATCGCGACGCCGGTATCGGCCGTCTCGCGTTATACCGCGCTGATCGTCACCGCGATGGTGTTCGCGCTCCTGGCGATCGCGGCGACCGTTCGGGTCAGCAAGGTCGTCACCGCGCAGGGCAAGCTTGTCTCGTCAGCGCCAACGATCATGATGCAGCCGTTCGACACGTCGATCGTGCAGTCGATCAAGGTTCACGAGGGAGAGATCGTCCGCAAGGGTCAATTGCTCGCCCAGCTCAACCCGACCTTCGCTCATGCCAATCTCAAGGCGCTCAAGGCGCAGGTCGTCGCGCTGTCGGCGGAGCAGACGCGGCTTGAGGCCGAAGCGAACGGTACGGTTTACGCACCTCGGCACCCGAATACGGCCGAGGCGCTGCAGGCCGCGATTTTTCAGAGCCGGGGAGCCGAGAGAACCTATACGATCGAAAATTATAACCAGAAAATCGCCGAGCTGCAGATGATCGTGGCGAAAAGCGAGCACGAGGCTTCGTTCTACAAGAAGCGCGTCAATGTGGCGCAGGATGTCGAGAACATGCGCAACCAGTTGCAGAAATTGCAGGTGGGAAGCAAGCTGAACTCGCTCATCGCGCTCAACGACAGGCTCACGGTGTCCAGTTCCCTGTCGAGCGCGATCGCGACCGCCGCGGCAGGCGAGCGCGATCTCGCGGCACAGCGCGCCGAACGGGATGCCTATCAAAAGAAATGGGCCGCCGGCGTTTCCGAAGATCTCGCGAAAACCACGAGCAAATTGATTACCGCCGAGCAGGATCTGGCAAAGGCGAGGTTGCAGAGCCAACTCGTCGTTCTGCGCGCGCCGCGCGATGCCATCGTTCTGACGATCGCTCATGTTTCGGTCGGATCGGTGTTGCAGTCCGGCCAGAAATTCATTTCGCTGGTGCCGATCGATGCGCCCTTGTCGATCGAGGCGGATATCAGCGGCACGGAATCGGGCTATGTGCATGTCGGCGATCCGGTCACGGTCAATTTCGACACGTTCGATTTTCTCCGTTACGGATCCGCCAAGGGCACGCTGAAATCGGTCAGCGCCGACAGTTTCAGCCCCGAGATGCAGCCGGGCGAAGGCGGTTCCGCGCTGCCGAACCGTCCGCACACGCTTTATTACAAGGCTCGGATATCGCTGGACGAGTTGATGCTGCATAACACGCCGTCGGGTTTCCGTCTGGTGCCCGGCATGCCCTTGCAGGCGAACATCAAGGTCGGGCGCCGGACCATCCTGTCCTATTTCGTCACCAAGATCATGCCTGTCGCCTATGACAGCATGCGGGAGCCGTGAACCGATACGATACCGGCCATCATGAACCCTCTTGATCGTTTTGCCGCATTATCGCCACGCCGGGCATTGAAGCGCGCCGAGGAGCTTGCCGGCCAGAAACAATGGGACCGGGCGGCCAGGCTGTTCAGCGTCGCGGCCGAGGCGGGGATTGTCGAAGCGCAATTTCGCGTGGGCGAGGCCTATCTTGAGGGAAACGGCCTCGGGCATAACCCGCGCGAAGCCGCGCGATGGTTCATGCGTGCGGCCGAGAGCGGGCATATCGAGAGCCAGTGCCGGATCGCCGGGCTGTTTCTTCATGGGCTCCAGAGCCATCAGGTCGGGCAAACGGCAACCCTGTTCGGCGACACGATCGGGGAATCACAAAACAGGGATGCCGATTATCCGGCGGCCTTGGTCTGGGCGCGGCGTGCCGCCGAAGCCGGCGCGGCGGATGGCCAGGCGCTGCTCGGTTACATCCTGGCAAACGGTCCCGAGGATCTGCGCGACCCGGAGCAGGCCGAATCATGGTATCGCAAATCCGCCGATCAAGGCTGGCCGCAGGGACATCTTGGAATCGGCATGATCCTGATGCGCCGCGCTGATGACGGCGAGAAAACCGTCGCGGCGATGCGCGAGATCGAAAAAGCCGCCGAGGCCGATCTGCCGACCGCGCATTACCTGCTTGGCGTTATCCATGAGCAGGCGGTCGGCGTGCTGCCCGATCCGGCGCGCGCGCTGAACCATTACCGCAAGGCGGCGATCCACGGCGTGCGGAATGCCCAGGCGAAGCTCGGCGCCATGCTGCTGACCGGGCAGGGCTGCGCGCCGGATCCGATCGAGGGCGAATCCTGGCTCCGTCGCGCGGCATTGGCGGGCGATCCCGAGGCGGCCGCCCTGGTCGGCGACCTCTATGCGCGCGGCGGAGAATTGCCGCCCAATTATGCCGAAGCAGCGATCTGGTTCCGGGTTGCCGCCGAAGCGGGGCACCGGACCGCCGCGCGTGCGGGCGGCATGCTCTATCTGACCGGCGCGGGCGTGGCGCGCGACCCCGACGAAGCGGCGCGCTGGCTCGCCCGCGCCGCCGAGCAGGGCGATTCCGCGGCTCAGGCGGATCTCGGCAATCTGATGCTCAAGGGCGAGGCGCGGCAGTCGTCGCTGGACGGCTTGCCGATCCATGAATGGTTCGAACGGGCCGCCGAATCGGGCGATTTGATCGGTGCGTTCAATTATGGCGTCTGCCTCGCCGAAGGCATCGGCATGAAGCGCGATGAGGGGCGGGCCGTGACCTGGTTGCGCCGGGCGGCGGAGGGCGTCGTCAACGCGCAATATTGGTATGGCCGGATGCTGCTCGACGGCAAGGGGGTTTCGGCAAACCCGACCGAAGCCTATCGCTGGATCCGCCGCGCAGCCGATTCGGGCATGGTCGAGGCAATGGTCACCGTTGCGGAATTGATGGTCAACGGGCGCGGCTGCGCGCAGGATCATGCCGCCGCAAGCGACATGTTCCGCCGTGCGGCCGATGCCGGCCATGCCGGTGCGATGTTCGCCCTGGGTGCGCTTTATGGCGGCGGGCACGACATTCCGACCGAGCGGGTGCAGGCGCAAATCTGGTTCGCCAGGGCCGCCGAACTGAACCATCCGGTCGCGCAGTTGATGCTGGGGCGCTATCTGCGGAAAGGGCTTGCCGGACCGGCCGATCCGGTCCTGGCGGCCCAATGGCTCAAGCGCGCTTTGGCCCAGGGCATCGACGAGGCCAGGCTGGATCTCGCCGAACTGGCATCCCAGGAAGACCCGCTTCCCAGCCGTGCCGCCAGCGATTGAATGGGATGACTGCCGACCCGGTCCGGCAAAGGCGCGATCGCGAGGCCGCCGATGCGTGGTCGCGCGGCAGAATTGCACTCGATGCCGGCGATTTTCCGCGCGCGCGCTTCTGGCTGGAGCGCGCCTGCCGGATCGCACCGGATGACCCCAGGCCGCGTTTCGATCTGGCACTGGTGCTTGCCGCCTTGGGCGATTCCAAGGCTGGCGACGAACTGGAGGCGATCGCCGCTGGCTACGACTGCTCCGCCGCATGGATCGCGCTGGCGCGGGTAAGCCAGCGCGACGGCGATCGCGCGAGGGCGGCGCGGGCTCTCGATGCCATGCTGGGACGCTATGAGATCCCGCCGGATGCGACGTTCGGGCGCCTTGCCGGAGAAATCGCGCGGAGCAATGGGATGCAGGGCTGGTGCGGTATCGCCGCTGGGGAGCGGTTGCGGATCGAAGCGCCTCGTTCAGTGGTACACGAAGAGGCGTCGCGGCTGGATGTCACTTCCGATGGCAGTCGCCTGCTCGGCAGCCCGATTGATCTCGCTTCATTGCGTCGGATCGACGGTATCGTCGAGGCGGATGGAGCAGGCATGTCCGGCTGGGCGATCAATTGGGCCGCGCCGAGCCGGTCGCCCGTTTTGGTTCTGGTCGATTCGGCTGGGCGGTGGCGGAATATCCGGCCTCGCCGGATGCTCGAACCGGCGGTTCAGGCGCCGTTCCTGCCCCGTCACGGGTTTCGGATCGGCGCCAGGACGTTGCGGGGCCTCACTCCGCCGTTCCGGGTCCAAACGGCGCACGGCACCCCGCTATATGGCTCGCCGATCGATCCGCAATTGGTTGCCGGGCTTGAACCGGTCGCGACGCGGCCGGTCCGGCGAAGCTTGCCGCCACGCGCGCGTCTGTGCGTGGTCATGCCGGTCTATCGCGATACCGGGACGACCGAGGCGGCTCTGAACTCGCTCCACGCTTCATTGGATGAGCCGGTCCCGGTCATCGTGGTGGACGATGCCTCGCCGGAGCCCGGTCTCAAGCGGTTCCTCGATGAGGAACGCCGTCTCGGCAGGATCATTCTGGTTCGTCATCGGGTCAATCGCGGGTTTCCTTGTGCCGCGAATGCCGGGATGCGTGCCGCGCGGCGCCGGTTCGGCGCGTGCGATATTCTGCTGCTGAACGCCGACATCCTGCTGCCCGCAGGCGCGCCGGCGCGGCTTCACGCCGCGCTCTATGCGGGGCCGGACATTGCCAGCGCCACGCCGCTGTCGAACGAGGCGACGATCCTGAGCTATCCATCGCGCGGCGGCGGCAATCCCGCACCCGATCCGGCCGAGGTCGCGACGATCGATCGATTGGCGTGGCGCGCGAACCGCGATGCCGCGATCGATATCCCGACAGCGATCGGGTTCTGCATGGCGATTCGCCATGATTCTCTCGCCGCGACCGGCCTGTTCAGGGAAGACATCTTCGCCCAGGGTTATGGCGAGGAAAATGACTGGTGCAGGCGGGCAGCCGGCCTCGGTTTCCGCCATGTCGGCGTACCGGGGGTTTTCGTGGCCCATCGCGGCGGCGCCTCGTTCGGGCCGGCCGGTGCCGCGCTATGCGCCCGCAATCTCGCCCTGCTGGAGCGGCTGCATCCGGGCTATCACGCCCTGATCGAAGCTCACCATCAGTCAGACCCGCTCCGGGATTCGCGCCGCCGCCTCGACCATGCCCGGTTTCGGATCGGGCGGGTCCGCAACGGCGCCGTCGCTCTGGTCTCGCACGATCATGGCGGCGGTATCGCCCGTGTCGTCGAGGCCCGGATGGCCGAATTGCGGGCGGAGGGTTTGCGCCCGATCCTGGTGCAGCCCGATTTTTCCACCACGGAGGAGCGCGAATCCGGCATCGGCGCGGCGCGCGTTACCGATGGTCATTCCAATGAATTTCCCAACCTGACATATCGCCTGCCGCGCGAGATCGACAGGTTGGTCGCATTGTTGAAGGCCGAGCGCGTCAAACACGTCGAATTTCACCACACGCTCGGTCATCATCCGCTGATCCGCTCGCTGCCCGAGCGGCTCGCCGTTCCGGCCGAACACGTGATTCACGACTATTCGGTTTTCTGCAAGCGAGTGAATCTGATCGGACCGCGCCGCCGGTATTGCGGCGAGCCGGATGTCGATGGCTGCGTTGCCTGTATCGAGGAGGCCGGCAGCGAATTGACCGACCCGATCGCCCCGGCCGATCTCGTCGCCCGGTCCGGTGCCGAGTTGCACGCCGCGCGCCGCGTGGTCGCGCCGTCACAGGATGCGGCACGGCGGCTGCGCCGGCATTTCCCCGGAATCGCGGTAGCGGTGACGGGCTGGGAGGACGATCTGGTATCCGTGGCGCTGAAGCCTCCACCCGTGGGGGTAGGCCACCGCCTGATCGCGGTCGTCGGCGGGATCGGTCCGGCCAAGGGCTACGATGTCCTGCTCGACTGCGCACGGGATGCCGCCGCCCGCGACCTGGCTTTGTCCTTTGTGGTGATTGGCGCCAGCGAGGATGACGCACCCTTGATCGAAACGGACCGAATCATCATCACCGGCCCCTATCAGGAGGGCGAGGCGGGGGATCTGATCCGGCGTTCCGGGGCGCATCTCGCCTTTCTGCCGTCGATCTGGCCGGAAACCTGGTGCTTCGCCCTCAGCGAGGCATGGCGCGGCGGCCTGTATGCGGTTACGTTCGATCTTGGCGCTCAGGCCGAGCGGATCAGGGCGACCGGTCGCGGCCTGGTTTTGCCGCTCGGAATGCCCGTGCAGCGGATCAACGATGCGCTCCTTGCGTGGCGGCCGGATTTGGGCGATCTCAATAATCGTTCGCCGATGCCGAACCTACGCGCCATCGCTCAATATTGACCAGTGCCCTAACGGAGACGCCTTGATGTCCAGAGCCGCCGTCCAGAAGACCGAACCGGAACAAGCGCCGAAGCCGGCCCTGCAGGCCGGTTCCATACAGGAATTGAAAGTCACCGGTCATTTGATGACCCTGGATTCCGGCCTTTTCTGCATCGTCAACGAAGCCAGCGCGGCGGCGACCGGCGAACAGGGGCTGCCTGGAGTGCGGATCTCGCCGCCGCCGATCGGCGCGACAGGGATCGAAATCACCGGATTCCGCGCCGATGGCTGGCTTTCCGGCCATGGCGATGCGGCTTTGGTGCGGGTTTCCGAAGGTCCGGCGCAGATCCTCGTCACCGTCTATCAGATTGCCGGGCTGGCCGATGCCGCGCCCCGGCTTCAGGTCATGCGCCTTGCCAACGGCGCGGCTCCGGCGCCGACGGCACCCGCCCAGCCTCCCGAGGTCATGGATGTGCTCGCGCATATCCAGACCAGGGGCGATGTCGGCGCGAAATTCGGCGACTGGCTCGGCGAGCCCGGAACCGGAACGTGGATCGAAGGGATCGCGATCGCGGCACCCGAAGGGATCGCGCCGGTCGATTTCTCGTATCAGGCGGTGCTCGGCCGCGGCTGGCTCTCGCCTTGGGTCGAAGCCGGCCAGTATTGTGGCAGCCGGGGCATGGCCCTGCCGCTGCTTGGTCTGCGGGTTCGCCTGCAGGGCGAGGCGGCGGAACGCTTCGATATCGCCTGCGAGGCCAGCTTTGTCGACGGGTCGAAGGCAGGTCCGGTCGGCAACGACGAAACTTGCGAAGCCGACAGTCTCGCGGCGCTCGAGGCGGTTCGGATCGGCCTGGTGCCGCGCGGCCGGGTCAAGGCTGCCGCGCGCGGCCGCCGCTGATACCTCCCGCAAGCACGTGAAGTTCCTTTTCGTTCATCAGAATTTTCCGGGCCAGTATCTGCATATCGTTCGCGATCTCCTGGCCCAGGGCGGCCATGAGATCGTGTTCATGACCGAGCCGAACCGCAACCAGATCGCCGGGGTCCGAAAAGTCACCTATGCGCGGCCGCCGGCGACTCATGCCGCCGTGCATCCCAGCGCCCGTGAATTCGATGTCGCGATGCGGCGCGCCGAGGCCGGCTATGCCGGCGCCAAGCAGATCAAGGCGCTGGGTTTCGAGCCGGACGTGATCATCGGTCATCATGGCTGGGGCGAGCTGCTCAATCTCGTCGATATTTTTCCGGGCGTGCCGATCCTCGGCTATTTCGAGTTCTACTACCGGCTGGACGGCACCGATGTGAATTTCGACCCGGAATTTCCGATGTCGCCCGAGCGGTTCGGCGCGGTCCGGGCCAAGAACGGCGTCAATCACCTCGCGACCGCCCTGGAGCAGTTCGGCCAGACGCCGACTGCCTGGCAATGGAAAACCTATCCCGAATGGGCGCGCTCGCGCATTTCCATCATTCGCGAAGGTGTCGATCTCGACATCTGCAAGCCGGACCCGGCGATCAGGCGCCGCACGCTGTCGGTCGGGAAGCTGACCGTGACGCCGAAACAGAAGCTGATCACCTATGTGGCGCGCAATCTCGAGCCGTATCGTGGATTCCACGTTTTGATGCGCGCCCTGCCGGCCATCCTGGCCAAGCGAAAGGATGCCGTCGTGTCGATCGTCGGCGGCGACGAGGTCAGCTACGGCGCCGCGCCGGAGAGCGGAACCTGGCGATCGATCATGATGAAGGAGGTCGGCGGCCGGATCGACCTCGCACGGGTGCATTTTCTCGGCCGCATCCCGTACGAGGATCATATCAGACTGCTGCAGCGTTCCGATGCCCATATTTACTATTCGTATCCGTTCGTTGCGTCCTGGAGCCTGCGTGAAGCGCTGGCGATCGGCGCGCCGGTGATCGGCTCCGACACCGAAACGGTCACCGAATTCGTCGACCATGGCAGAACCGGGCTGGTGAGCCCGACGCTCGATCCGGCGGCGCTTGCGCGCACCACGCTTGGCCTGCTCGACGATCGTGCCCTCGCGGCCCGGCTTTCCGCGGGGGCGCGGGACTATGCCGCGCGCGAACTCGACCTCAAGAAGTACCTTCTCGCGTTCCGCGCCGAGATCGAGCGCATCACCGGAAAACGCGTGGCCGCGGATCAGGTTGCGCCGCGCCGCGCCGCTGGCCACGCCGCACGGAACGGCGATGCCGCCGCCGCTCCGGTCAAGCGGCGGACGACGCCGAAGGCGGACAAGGCGAAGACGGTGGCAAAGACCGTGCCGCGTCCGCGCAGCGCCCAGCCCGTGCGTGTGCGATGAGCGGCGGGGCCGATACGACCTCATCCGTCACGGTGATCGATCACCCTTTGATCGAGCACAAGCTGACCCTGCTGCGCATGGCCACCACCCCCACTGGCGAGTTCCGGCGGCTGACGCGGGAAATCAGCCTGCTGATGGGCTACGAGGTGCTGCGCGACCTGCCATTGCAGCCCGTCGATATCCAGACGCCGCTGGAGCCGATGACCGCGCGTCAGGTCTCCGGCAAGAAACTCTGCTTCATCTCGATCCTGCGTGCCGGCAACGGGATTCTCGACGGCATGATCGACCTGGTTCCCTCGGCGCGGATCGGCCATGTCGGCGTCTATCGCGATCCGGCCAGCCACTTGCCGATCGAATATTATTTCAAGGTGCCGGACGACGTCGCCGAGCGCTTGACAATCGTGGTCGACCCGATGCTCGCGACCGGCCATTCGGCGGTCGCGGCGATCACCAGGCTGAAGCGCGCCGGGGCGAGGGGGGTGAAATATGTCTGCCTGATTGCCGCTCCCGAAGGTGTCGCGGTACTGCGCGAAGCCCATCCCGATGTGCCGATCTTCACCGCGGCGATCGATCGCGCGCTTGACGAGAACGCCTATATCCGCCCCGGTCTCGGCGATGCCGGCGACCGGCTGTTCGGCACGAAATAGGGCGGAAGAACCCGCGCTACGAAACGCTCCGCGCCGTGTCCAAATCCGCCTGATCCGTGACCGGCCGGCGCGGTACCATCGCGCTGCTGGTCATGGTCTGTACGATCTCGTCGCGCTGATTGAGCGTGGTGAAACGCGAGGTGATGATGCCCTGGTCGGGGCGGGTCGCGCTGGCCCGGGTGGCGAGCAGTTCGACCTGAAGCCGCAGCCGGTCGCCAGGGCGAACCGGGCGGTGCCAGCGCAGCTCCTCGAAACCAAGCCCGAGCGTGCCGGGAGCCGGGCGGTATCCGCGTCCGGTGATCAGCAGGCGCATGGTGAGCGAGGCGGTGTGCCAGCCGCTGGCGATCAACCCGCCGGTGATCGCCTGAGCCGCTTCGGGATCGGTGTGCATCGGCTGCGGGTCGAATTCCGTCGCGAAACGGATCATGTCGGCCTCGGTCACGGCGACCTCGCCGGTCGTGGCGATCTGGCCCGGCGCGAAATCCTCGAAATACCGGACCGGGAGGGTATCGTCCGCGATCATTCCATCACGGCCATCTCGTGCTTGTCGGCAGCCGGCGTTGCGGCCGGGGGCGGTTTGCGCATCAGCAGCAGGCAGAACACCGCCGGAATGCTGATGATCAGCATGAATTTGAACGCATCGAGAAAGGAAATGATTTGCGATTGGGTATCGATCATCGCGTTCAGCAAAGCGGCCCCCTGTTTCGTCGCCGGGTCGAGCATTTTTCCCACCGAACCGCCGACCTGAAGCATCCGGTCGAACGGAGAGATGCTCTGGGAGATCGAGGCGTGGGAAACCTGCGCCATCTGCACCTGGACGGCTTCGGTGATCGAAATACCGACCGCCATGCCTACATTGCGGGTCAGGCTGAGCAGTGACGTGCCCTGGGTGCGCAGTCCGGGATCGAGCGTATAGAAGGCGACAACCTGCAACGGGGTGAACACGAAGCCGAGTCCGGCGCCCTGAACGATGATCGTTTCCAGCAGATAGGATTGCGGCGAACTCGGCAGCCACTGCATCATCATCCAGAACGAGACCAGAAGCAGCATGAAGCCGAGAAACATCATGTAACGCGGATCGATCTTGTTCGACAGCCGCCCGGCGATCATCATCGCCGCCATGGTGCCGAACCCGCGCGGCGCCATGACCAGACCCGCCGCCTCGACCGGATAGTTGCCGAGTTTTTCCAGAAACGGCGGCATAAGGGTCGAGGATGACAGCAAGACCGAGCCCACCGCGAACATCGTGATCAGCCCGGCATTCAAATTGCGGTCGCGGAACACGCCGCGCGGAATGAACGGGTTTTCGGCCGTGAACATGTGAACGACGAACAGATAAAGCCCGATGACCGCGAGCACCGCGAAAGTGATGATTTCGGTCGAGCCGAACCAGTCTTTTTCCTGGCCGCGATCGAGCATGATCTGCAGCGAGGCGAGGAACAGCGACAGCACACCGAAGCCGATCCAGTCGAAATGACCGGATGCCGGCCGTTTCGCGCGTTTCGGCATGAAGAAGACGAGCGCCAGGGTCGCGGCGATGCCGAACGGCAGGTTGACGAAGAAAACGTAGCGCCAGTTGTAGAAATAGGTCAGGTAGCCGCCCAGCGTGGGGCCGAGGATCGGCCCGATCATCACGCCGATGCCCCAGATCGCCATCGCCGAGCCGCGCTGTTCAACCGGGTAGATATCCAGCATGGTCGACTGGCTGAGCGGCACCAGGGCCGCGCCGAACACGCCCTGGAGCAGCCGGTCGGCCACCATTTCCCCGAGCGAGGTCGCCACCCCGCACATCATCGACGTGATCGTGAAACCAATCAGGGAAATCAGGAAGATGTTCTTCCGGCCGAACCGCGTGGCGAGCCAGCCGACGGGTGCCGTCATGATCGCGGCCGCGATCACGTATGAGGTCAGGACCCAGGTGATCTCGTCATAGGACGCCGACAGCGAGCCCTGCATATAGGGCAGCGACACGTTGGCGATGGTCGCATCCAACGCCTGCATCAGCGTGCCGATCATGCACCCGACCGTGACGATCACGCGCGGCATGCCGCCGATCCGCATGACCTCTTCTTTTGGGGCGTCCTGGCCGGCCATGATCCCGCGCCGCGATCAGAACAGGTTGGAGAGTTTGTGCTGATGTCCGGTGATGATGGTGACTTCGGCACTCATGCCGTTGCGCAGCGCGAGATCCTTCGGCCCGCTCACCACGTTCACCCGCAGCGGAATCCGCTGCACCACCTTCACCCAGTTCCCCGACGAGTTCTGCGCCGGCAGGATCGAGAAACTCGATCCGCTTGCCGGTGAAATGCTCGCGACCACGCCGTGCCAGAGCTTGCCCGGATAGGCATCGACATGGATGCGCACCTTGTCGCCCGGCTTGACCCAGGTGAGCTGGGTTTCCTTGGGCTGCGAGCGGACCCAGACATCGCTCGACGACACGAGGCCGAACGCGGCGGTTCCGGCGGGAAGAAACATGCCGGGCTGCAGCTTCTCGGTTTCGGTCACCACACCGGCGAAAGGAGCGCGCACCACCGAATGGCGATAATTCAGCTCGGCGGTCGCCAGCGCCGCCGCCGCCGCCTTGTACTGGGGGGTGTCGCTGGCATGGATTTTCGCATTGCCCGACAGTTTCGCGAGATCCACGCCGGCTTGCGCCTCTTCGGCATCGAGCGTCGCTTCGGCGCCTTTCAGTTTGTATTTCGCATTGTCGTAATCGGCCTGGGTTACGCCGCCGCCATGCACCAGCGAGGCGTAGCGCCGGAAATTGATCCGGTCGTTTTCGACGATCGATTTCTGGACATCGATCTTGGCGAGCTGCGCCGCATAGCTTTTGCGCGCGCCGTTGATCTGCTGCCGGACCTGGGCGACGCGGGCTTTGGCCTGATCGATCGCGACGAGAAACCGCGACGGGTCGAGCCGGAACAGAACCTGTCCGGGCTTTACCGTTTCATGATCGTGAACCTCGACTGTTCGTACCAAGCCGGGCACATCGGTGGAAAGCTGAACCCGCGCCGCCTTGACGTAAGTATCGGTGACCGACACCGATCCGCCGGTGAACAGCCAATAGAGCAATACCGCGAGCAGGATGACCAGAACGCCGCCCACCATGAGGACAGGGCGCAGAAGCTTGGAACGCCTGCCGGCCCGAGCGTCGGCGCGTGCTCTAGTCTCGCGTTCATCGGCTTCCCGCGCAACCGCGCTGGAGGCGGAACTCGTCTGGGACATCAAACCATCTCCTGTTGGGCTTTGGTCGCCGCCTGAATTTTCACGCTGCATTCGGGGGAGATCAGTGCTGCCTTCATGAGGATCAATCCCCTGATCATCGTGCGGATCGTTTCTGCGGGAAGATCGTGCGTGACCACGGCCGCCACGGCGGCGCGCTGGGCGTCCACCTCGTGCAGGACCGGTTCGGCGGCGGGCTTCAGATGCAAGCGCCAGATGCGCCGGTCGTTCGGATCGGCCCGCCGCTCGACAAGGCCGCGTGCTTCGAGCCTGTCGGTCAGACGTGCCACGGTCATCGGCTCGACCTCGAGCAATTCGGCGAGATCCTTCTGGGACAAGCCCGGATGGCGGGCCAGTTTGAGCAGCATCGCCCATTGCGCGCGGTTCATGCCGTGCAGGCGCGCGCGCCGGTCGAGTTCGAGACGCATCGCGCGCGCGACATCATGCAGCAGAAGCAGCAGATCGGGTTCGTTGGGAGGGGTATCCATCGCGGGAGAGATAATAAGGTGCGATACGAGTAAGCGCTACTGCCTCAGTGCTGCGTTTTCGGCAGGGTGGCCCCGCCGTGGCGGAGCTACCCGTGCAATGCTTGATGAAGCACCGGGATCGCGCCGGACAGCATGATCTGGGCGCCGATGCCGAGCAGCAGAAACGCCGCGAGCCGGGCGACAACGCGGCGGCCGGTGGGGCCGAGTATGGCGCCCAGCCGGTCGGCCGTGGCATAAGCCAGCCAGATGATCAGCGCGAGGGCGATCGCGGCGAGGGACACGCCGGCGAAAAACAGTGCGAGCGGCGCGCCATAGTCCGCCGGGCGTTGGGTTCCGAGAGCGATGGCCACCGCGATCGTTCCCGGTCCAGTCGTGAAGGGTAAAGTGAGCGGAAAGAACGCGATGGCGGAAATGTCTTCGCCGGTTTCCTCGGCGGGCGCGGCCTGCGCCTGTTTGCGCTCCTCCTGCGCTTCGGGCGCCGACAGCATCTGATAGGCGCGCGCGGCGACCACGAGCCCGCCGGCGAGCCGGAGCGCGTTCAGGGAAATCCCGAAAAAATTCAGGATGTAGCTGCCGAACCAGAGGGAAACCAGCATCACCAGCGCGCTGTTCAATCCCACCCGCCGCGCCAGGACGAGCCGGTCGGCGTGGCTGCGCGCGCCGGTGACTTCGTTGAAGATGATCGCGCCACCCAGTGGATTGACGATCGAGAGCAGAGCGGGAAACGCGAGCAGAAACGCGGCCGATGCCGCGCCGAACACGCTCACGCAGGCAGTTCCTGTTCGGCGATCGCCGCGAACAGGGCGCCGCCGATCGGCAGAATCGCATCGTTGAAGTCGTAGCGCGGATGATGCAGCGGGATATTGCCTTTCTCAGGCTCGCTCTGGCCGATCCGAAAAAAACAGGCGGGCCGGGCCAGGGCGTAATAGGCGAAATCCTCGCCGCCCATGGAGGCGGGCAGGGTCGTCCGCACCCTGTCGGCCCCGACCACCGAGGCCGCGGCTATCGCCATTGCCTCCGCCATTGTCTGGTCGTTGACCACCGGCGGATAGCCGCGTGCATAGCTCACCTCAGCTTCGGTGTCCGACGCCGCCGCGAGGCCGCGCACCAGATCGGGGATTTCGCGCGCGAGCTGGTCCTGGATGTCGGGTCGCAGGGTTCGCACCGTTCCGCCCAGAATTGCCGTTTCGGGAATGACGTTATGGGCACTGCCAGCGTTGAAGGTGCAAATCGAGATCACCGCCGAATCGGTCGGCGCGACCCGCCGCGCGACGATGGTTTGCAGCCCGAGCACGATCTGCGCCCCGGCGACGATCGGGTCGATCGCCTGGTGCGGCCGCGCCGCGTGGCCGCCCTTGCCGGTCAGCCGGATCGTCAGCGTGTCGGAGGCCGCGTTCACCGTTCCCGGTGAGGCCGAGACCGTGCCTACCGGCAGGTTCGGGTCGTTATGGGCGCCGAATATCGCGTCGAACGGAAAACGGTCGAGCAGCCTGTCCTCGATCATCCGCGCAGCACCGCCGCCGCCTTCCTCGGCGGGCTGGAAGATGAAATGCACCGTGCCGGAAAACCGGCGCGTCGTGGCGAGATAGCGTGCCGCGGCGAGCAGCATGGTGGTATGGCCGTCATGCCCGCAGCCATGCATCCGGCCTGGCGCTTGCGAGCGATGGTCGAACCCATTGGCTTCGTCCATTGGCAACGCATCCATATCGGCGCGGAGTGCGATCGCGCGATTGCCCGATCCGCAGCGCAGCGTACCGACCACGCCGGTGCCGCCGATCCCGGTGGCGACCTCGAGACCGAATTCGGCAAGATGTTCGGCAACCCGTGCGGCGGTGCGATGCTCTTGGTAGCCGAGTTCGGGATGGGCATGGAAATCGCGCCGCCAGGCGGTCAGCTCCGGGGTCCATTCGTGCAGCAACGGGTCGATGTTCATGAGGCTACCATATTGGATTCCGCGCGGACTGCCATGTATTCAATCTTTAGGTAGAAGGCCGTAATTTGTTGCCGATTTCATGCGTGCTAAACATAAGTCTTAGGCCGCGATCGCGGCTTCTGTCTCCGGTCTGAAGCGTCCATGTCTCGGGGCGAGCAGGAAATCCCCCTGCGATATCGCGTAAATCTAAGGAATCGTTCCGATGACCAAAACCACTCGGGTAATCGTTCTTCTTGCCGGTCTTGGCGTAGCTGCGCCAATGATCGCCAGCGCGGCGCCGTTCTTCACGCCGCACGCCAAGCTGGTTCAGGAAATCAACCAGTCTTACGGCACGCAGTTCAAGGTGCCGGGCCAGAGTGCCCACATGGCCGCGGCGCCGCACAAGGTCACGCCGCACAAGGGTTGAATTCGATTCGACGCAGAGCGTGATGACTTTCAGTCGATCGCGCTCTGGTCTTTGTTTGAGCGAGCAATTTCATGGCTTTACGGGTCGCTTCGCGATTCCGCTTAAAGCCATGCTTTAATATTTGGATTGCCAAAATCCGGCGGCCTTGGCGGCGTCCATGCAGCTATAGGCACCGAACCTGGTATGGCCGAACCAGCGCGATTTCTGGGTATGAAACACCACGCCGTGGGTGTTGACCCAGACCACCGGGCTCGATCCGCAAGATGATTTCGCGGCGGCAAGGGTCTTGAATTCCTTGCCCCGTAATTTTGCCGGATCGGCATGATCGTGTTTTTTTGGCTTGGCGTTCGCCGCCATCCCTTGGGCGGCGGCGAGCGACATCCCGATGGCGACAAGTCCCGCAACGGCCAGTTTCATGTTTTTGCTCCGCAATGCCGATCCGTGCTGGAACGGTAACGAAGAGTGCTACGATCGCCATATGCACGTCAAGGTTGAACTCTCTTTTGGCGATCAACTCCTGGTCGGATCGGTTTTCGGGCGCGGGTTGAAATCGGCCGGGATCGGATTCGGAATGCGCAACTGCACGTTGGTCGGCACGATCCCGATCATCTTGCAATCGGCGCCGGTTTGCGCCGGCAATTCGGTGGTCCAGGCAGCCGGCACCATCGCATAGGAAGCGGGCAGGGGTTTCGCCTTGCCGTCCAGCCTTGCCGGGTCGAAGGCGGAAAACAGATTGGTCACGTCCGGCGTTTCGGCGTCGAACGGGCCCATGTATTTCTGTCCAAACCTTTTCTCGCCGATTTCCCGGCCCTTCTGTTCGTCCGGCAGAGTGGCCAGCGGCGGCAGGTGGAATACCGCATCGACGAATTTCACCACCGAGGCCTGGCTGCCGATCGCGTGCGACACGGTATGTACCCGCGCATAGGGCGAGATCACCAGGAACGGCACCCGCGGCCCGTCGCTGAGCACGGTACCGTCCGGCGCCTTGGCGAGTTCCGGCGGCGGCACGTGATCGTAATCGCCCTCGGAATCGTCCCAGGTGATGATGATCGCGGCATGAGCCCAGTATCGGCTCCGTGCGATGGCGTTGATCGCGCGGGCCAGCATCGCCTCGCTGATCTCGGCATCCGAATAGCCCGGATGATCGTCGTCGCCGAGGAACTTGCGCTGCACCGCCGGATCGGGATCGGCCGGCTTCATCCCGAATCCATTGATGTAGCCGCCTTTCACATAGAATACGCCGCCTTCCGCCGGCAGCGTGCCGTCCTTCACCGCCGCGAAGAAATCGCGCAGCCCGCCCATATCCGCCGCCATTTTCGGGTTGTTGGCGATGTAGCCGAAATATTGCGGGCCGTTATGGTGGGTGATGTAGGAGGCGTGAACCCCTTCCGCGTCCTTCGGGCCGAGATCGCCGGGAACCGGCTTCGACGAATAGCCTTCCTCGAACCAGCGCCAGGCGATCTTGTGCCGGTCGAGATGCTGGATGAACGCCACGTCCTTGCCGACATCGGCGAGATCGGTCTTCGGGTTAAGATCGTGGCTGGTTTTTGCCTTGACCGCTCCGCCGGCGGTGGTCAGCGCCAGCGTCGCATAGGTCTGGTTGAGCTGGACCTTGCCCGGCCCGTCATGCGCGTAGTCGCGCGGGTTATAGGGCACGAGCCTGTGGTGGAACGGGTCTTCGCGCGAGCCCCAGAGCGGGTCGATATCGGCATCGACCGGCTCGCCCGGCTGGTTCACGCTCGTCCAGGCTTCGTGCGGGTGCAGCGCCCATTGGGTCAGGCCGGTCTGCGCCGCGAAGATCGACAGATTGCCGGGGGTGGACGGGCCGACCATGTCCTGGAACATGTGATCCATCAGCACGAACCGATCGGCATAGCGCCAGAGGATCGGGATCGTGTCGCAATCCTCGTGCGCCATGGCGAGTTCGCCCATCTGCTTGGCCTTGAGCGAGGGTGTCGCGCCGGATGTCCAGTATTTCTTCTCCTCGATCAGCGCGAAGCGATTCATCTCCGCATGGCCGTTCACGATATGCATTTTCGCGAACATGATCGGGTGGGAATGGTCGATATCGTCGGTATCGGCGGCGAATTGCTTCGGCCCGATCCCGAAAGGCCGGATCGTCTCGACCTTGCCGGACACGCCGATGATTTTCTGGGTAAAGCCCGGCGTATCGGAAGCCGGCTGCGAATAGAGCCCGTCCGCGCCCGGATAGGTGCCGAAATAGGAATCGAAGGATCGATTTTCCTGATACAGGACGAACACGTATTTGATGCGATGCCGGATCAGGCTCGCTATCTGCGCGGTGGAAAGTCGCGGTTCCCGCGACGGCTTGAGCGAATAGGGCAATGCCGCTTTTGGCGCCGGCGCCTCGATGGCGGGGTTCGCCAGTACTGTCGCGGGTGCCAGCAGGGCCGTCGAAAGCAACAAGGGTAGGACAAAGCGGCGAGCCGTCATCGAATTCTCCTGTCGATCTGTATCTTCCATGACCGAACCGATCGTCTCACGGAAGATCGCCGCGATGAAGTTTCGATGACAGGCCGCGCGCCTGAATTATGCCGCCGACCGGATCGCCGCGTTGCGGATGTCGTCGTCCACCAGATCGGCGAAATTGGCGAAATTCGTCTCGAACCGCCCGACCAGCTCGGCCGCCTGCCGGTCATAGGCTGCCTTGTCGGTCCAGGCCGTGCGCGGATCGAGCACGCTCGCCGGCACGCCCTCAACCGCTTCGGGAATCATCAGCCCGAATGCCGAATCGGGCCGGAATTTTGCCCCCTCCAGCGCGCCGGACAGGGCCGCGTTGAGCAGCGCTCTTGTGTGCCTGATCGCCATGCGCTTGCCAGTGCCATAGGCGCCGCCGGTCCAGCCGGTATTGACCAGCCAGCACGACACGTTGTGCTCGGCGATGAGTTTCGCGAGTAATTCGCCATATACCTTGGGGTGGCGCGGCAGGAATGGCGCGCCGAAACAGGTCGAGAACGTGGCTTGCGGTTCCTTGCCGAGCCCTTTTTCGGTGCCCGCGACTTTCGCCGTGTAGCCGGAGAGAAAATGATACATTGCCTGCGAGGCGGTGAGTTTCGCGATCGGCGGCAGCACGCCGAATGCATCGGCGGTCAGCATGACCACGTGTTTCGGCTGGCCGCCGCGCCCGGACAGTTCGACATTCGGGATGTACTCGATCGGGTAGCAGGAACGGGTATTCTCGGTGAGCGTGCGATCGGCAAGATCGACCACGCCGCAAGGATCGGCCACCACGTTTTCCAGCACCGTGCCGAAGCGGTGGCTGGCGGCGAAAATCTCGGGTTCGGCCTCGGCCGAAAGGTCGATCACCTTGGCGTAGCAGCCGCCCTCGAAATTGAACACGCCGTTCGGTCCCCAGCCATGTTCGTCATCGCCGATCAGCCGTCGCTCGGGATCTGAGGAGAGCGTGGTCTTGCCGGTGCCCGACAGGCCGAAAAACAGAGCCACATCCTCGTTCCTGCCGATATTGGCGCTGCAATGCATCGGCAGAACGCCGCGCTCCGGCAGCAGCCAGTTCATCACGGTAAAAATCGATTTCTTGATCTCGCCGGCATACTTGGTGCCGGCGATCACGATCAACCGCTCCGCGAAGGACAGCGCGATGGCGGTGCTGGATCGAACCCCGTCGATCTCGGGATCGGCCTCGAACTCCGGCGCGTGCAGAATGACGTAATCGGGTTCGAATCCGGCCAGTTCCTCGGTTTTCGGGCGGATGAACATGTTGCGGGCGAACAGTGCCTGCCAGGCATTGGTGGTGATCAGACGCACCCGAACCCGGTTTTTCGGATCGGCTCCGGCGAACAGATCCTGGGTGAACACCTCCCGGTTCTGCAGATAGGCCTGCACCCGACCCTTGAGCGTGGCGAAGTGCCCGGCCGAGAGTTTCTGGTTGACCTTGCCCCACCAGATATCGCGGGTCACGCCCGGCTCATCGACCACGAATTTGTCGGCGACCGAGCGCCCGGTATGCACGCCGGTCTGCACCAGGAGCGCGCCATCGGCCGAGAGTCTGGCTTCGCCACGGCGCAAGGCATGGGCAACCAGGCTCGGCGGTGTCAGATTGGCGTGAAGTTCGGCGACCCGGCGTACGCCGGTTCCGGTCAGGATCGTTGTCTGATGCGCCGCATGATCGTGTTTCAGGGAGTCGAGGCCATTCGCGTTCACGTCGAACATCTCTTTCCTTTGGTGTCTCTTGGGCGTCTAGTGTCCCGATTCGGAAGTTCGTTGTCGTTCAAACCAGCACCTTACGAACTTCCGAATCGGGACACTAGCAAACATTTGATTCTAGTGTGGTTTTTGGTTCTGAAGTTCCTAAAATCGCCGCCGCATATGCGTAGGAACTTCAGAACCACCACACTAGCATCTCGGGTGTCGAAGTTTCCCTATATGGACGGGGTTTCGGGTTTTTCCAAACCGGAAAACGAAAACACAATGACGCCACCGGAAACTCAATTATGCTATCAGGCACCGAATCCAGCAATTTCGTGTTGAGAATCGGCATATTGGCGCAATGTCCGGCGAAACGGCACCCGGAACACGATATCGTCCCGCGCGAGATCGAAGCCGTCTGGATCGAGGGCGACAACCCGCCAGCCGGCTCCGCTGCCGCCATGGCGCCGGGCGATCGCATCGAGCGCCTGTGCCCGATCCCGATTCAACGACGCGATCGCGGCCGCATTGGCCTCGCCGTCGCGCAAAGCCTCGGCACCCGGCGCAAGCCTGGCCGGGTCGAGCGCCGCCGCGCGGGCGAAGCCGCCGACATAGCGGGCGGTAAGGATTTCCAGCCGGAATATCCCGAAATCGGTGAAACCGGCATAGAATGCGGCATAGGGGTGGATCGCGAGATAGCGTGCCCGATCCGCGGCCGCGTCGCTGCGCGCGGCTCGGCAGGTCAGGGACAGGCGCGGGCTGGTCTGCGGATTGCGCTCCGTGGCGGCACCCGCGACCATCAGCGCGCAGCGGCCATCGGCATCAAGCGCCCTGGTATGCGCCGAGAGCCGCGAGAGCAGGATCAGCGGTGTGCCGTCGAGCGCGATCGCCGGGGTGACCAGCGCGATCATCGGCGCGCCATCCTCGATCACCGCGAGACTGCCGGCGCGCGCGGCGCGCAGAATCAGCCGCGCCTCGCGGTGGATATCGTCGGGCGGTTCGGCGAGGTCTTGCATTGTCCTCATATTCCGGTCACGTCACGGCGAGAAAGTTGCGATTAAGCCTCTGCGAAGCAAAAACCATGAAACATACCATCGCCCTGGTCGACGACGACCGCAATATCCTGGAAAGCGTGCAGATGACGCTGGAGCAGGAAGGATTCCTGGTCCGCACCTATACCGACGGCGAATCCGCCCTGCAGGGGCTGATGGCGCGGCCGGTCGATCTCGCGGTGCTCGACATCAAGATGCCCCGCATGGACGGCATGGAACTGCTCCAGCGCCTCCGTGCCCGCTCGGCGATGCCGGTGATTTTCCTGACCAGCAAGGACGACGAACTCGACGAACTGATGGGGCTGCGTCTCGGCGCGGACGACTACATCACCAAGCCGTTCAGCCAGCGTCTTCTGCTGGAGCGGATTCGCACCCTGCTGCGCCGCAACGAAACGAGCCGCGCCGAAGGATCGGGCGTCGTACCGACCGGGGTGATCGCGCGCGGCCATCTCACCCTGGATGAGACGAAGCATCAATGCCTCTGGAAAAGTCAGGATATCCAGCTCACCGTCACCGAATTCCTGCTGGTCAAGGCGCTGGCGGCGCGGCCGGGCATGGTCAAATCCCGCGACCAGCTCATCGATGCGGCCTATGGCGAGAACGTCTATGTCGATGACCGTACCATCGACAGCCACATCAAGCGCCTGCGGCGGAAGTTCAGAGCGACGGACGAGGAATTCGACCAGATCGAGACGCTCTACGGCATCGGCTATCGTTACAAGGAGTCATGAGCGAAGCGACTTCCCCGGCACGGCGGCGGCGGGCGCGGCTGTCGCCGCTGCTGCGCCGGATTCTGCTGGTCAATGCCCTCCCGCTGGCCCTGATCGTCGCGGCGCTGCTCTATCTCGACCAGTACCAGCATGGATTGCTCACCGCCGAGGTCACCGCGCTGCGCGAGCAGGCGCGCATTTATGCGGGCGCGCTGGCCGAATCGGCGGTGCAGCCGAATGCGGCCAACCAGCCCGCGCTCAACCCGGACCTTGCGCGGCCGCTGCTCTATCGGCTGATCGAACCGACGCCGAACGCCCAGGCGCTGATCTACGGGTCGGACGGGCAGGTGATCGCGAATTCGCGCATCCGCCAGGGACCGGGCGGCGCGATCATTACCGAGCCCTTGCCGGCGGTTCAGCCGCGCGGGGATTTCGCGCGCGTGGTCAGTTTCGTCTACGACCAGTTTCTCGCCTTCCTGCCCAACCCGGACGGGGTACCCGCCGGTTCGGGCGGTGCCGCCGCCGGGCTTGGCTGGCAGCCCAGCGTGCGCGAGGCGCTGCGCCTGACCAGCATTCCGCACAAGCATCAGGCACCGCCCTATATTCGCCGCGCGCCGGACGGGCGACTGCTGATCACGGTGGCAGAGCCGATTGTCCGTTCGAAGCATTCCGTCGGGGTGGTGTTGCTGACCCGCGAGGCGAGCGGGGTCGATCGCGCGGTATTCGCGATCCGGGTTTCGATCCTCGGCCTGTTCGTTCTGGCGCTGGCGCTGACCGTTCTGCTGTCGGCCTATCTGGCACGGACCATCGCGACCCCGCTGCTCCGGCTCGCGGATTCGGCGGGGCGGCTGCGCGAGGGCAGGACGGCGCTGGCCGAGCCGGTGCCGGCGCCGATCGCCGCGCGCGAGGATGAAATCGGCGCGCTGGCCCGCGCGCTGGAAGCCTCGGCGCGCGCTTTATGGGCGCGGATGGACGCGATCGAACGGTTCGCCGCCGATGTCGCCCACGAAATCAAGAATCCGCTCTCCTCGATCCGCTCGGCGATCGAAACCATCCGGCGGATGGACGATCCGGTCCGCGCGGCGCGGATGTTCGACATCATCGCCCAGGACGTGCAGCGCCTCGACCGGCTGATCTCCGACATCAGCGACGCCTCGCGCCTCGATTCGGAAATGTCGCGCACTGCCCTGGCGCCGGTCGATCTCGCGCCGATCCTGGCGACGCTCGCCGAAATCCACGACGCCACGCGCAAGCCGGACGATCCGGTGATGGTGCTCGATGCGCCGAAAGCCGGCTTGGTGGTGCGCGGCGCGGAGGGGCGGCTGGTTCAGGTGCTGCGCAACCTGATCGGCAACGCCGTCTCGTTCAGCCCGGCCCAAGGCAAAATCTGGCTGCGTGGCCGCGAGACCGGCAGCACCATCGAACTCGCGATCGAGGATGAAGGGCCGGGCATTCCCGACGCCAAGCTCGACCACATCTTCGATCGGTTCTATTCGGAACGCCCGCAATCGGAGAGTTTCGGCAGCCATTCCGGGCTGGGATTGTCAATCTCGCGCCAGATCGTCGAGGCGCATCAGGGCCGGATCATGGCCGAAAACCGCCGCAACGCGACGGGCGCGATCATCGGCGCCCGATTCGTGATCCGCCTGCCTCGCGGATAGGCCAACAACTCCCCCACCCGTCATTGCGAGGTCGCGCAGCGACCGAAGCAATCCATCGCCGCCCGATTCGTGATCCGCCTGCCTCGCGGATAGGCCAACAACTCCCCCACCCGTCATTGCGAGGTCGCGCAGCGACCGAAGCAATCCATCGCCGCGCGGGTGAAGTGGCTCAGGGCAACGCAGTTACCCCTGCCTTTCGACCATCAACTCCTTGATCTTCCCGATCGCCTTCGCCGGGTTCAGCCCCTTCGGACAAGTCTGCGTGCAGTTCATGATCGTGTGGCACCGGTATAGCTTGAACGGGTCCTCCAGCGCATCCAGCCGCTTGCCGGTGGCTTCGTCGCGGCTGTCGGCGATCCAGCGGTAGGCGGCGAGCAGCACGGCCGGCCCCAGATAGCGGTCGCCGTTCCACCAGTAGGACGGGCAGGAGGTGGTGCAGCAGAAGCACAGGATGCACTCCCACATGCCGTCCAACTCGGCGCGTTCCTCGACGCTCTGCCGCCGCTCGACATCCGGGGGCGGCGCGGTCTCCGCCTGTAGCCACGGCTCGATCGAGCGATACTGCGCGTAGGCCAGGGTAAGGTCCGGCACCAAATCCTTCACCACCGGCATGTGCGGCAGCGGGTTGATCTTCACGTCCGCCTTCACCTCCTCGATCGGTTTGAGGCAGGCGAGGGTGTTGGTGCCGTCGATGTTCATCGAGCACGAACCGCAGATGCCCTCGCGGCAGGAGCGGCGGAAGGTGAGAGTCGGATCGATCTCGTTCTTGATCTTGATCAGCGCGTCCAGAACCATCGGGCCGCACGCATCGAGATCGATCTCGTAGGTATCGGTGTGCGGATTGCCGCCATCGTCCGGGTTCCAGCGATAGACCTGAAACGCCTTGACCCGTTTGGCGCCGGCAGGCGCCTTGTGGGTCTTGCCTTTTCCGACGCGGCTGTTCTTCGGGAGGGTCAGTTCGGCCATGGTTCGGAACCTCTTGTCAGTACACGCGCTTCTTGGGCGGGAAAACGGAAACGTCGTTGGTGAGGGTCTGCATCCGCACCGGGCGGTAATCGAGCGACACCGCCCCTTCCGTCGTGCAATGGGCCAGCGTGTGCTTCATCCATTCATGATCGTCGCGCTCGGGATAGTCGTCATGCGCATGGGCACCCCGGCTTTCGTGGCGCGCCTCGGCCGAGACCATGGTGACCAGCGCATTGCCCATCAGATTCTGCAATTCCAGCGCCTCCATCAGGTCGGAATTCCAGATCAACCCGCGATCGGCGACGCTGACATCCCCTAGCCCGTGCCAAAGCGCGGACATCTTGTCGGCACCTTCCTTCAGCGTCCTGGAATTGCGGAACACCGCCGCATGGTTCTGCATGGTACGCTGCATGGTGTCGCGCAGGGAAGCGACCGTCGTGTCGCCCTTGGCATGGCGCGTGGCATCCAGCCGGTCGAGCGAGGCTTCCCCCGCGCGCGCCGGAAGATCGGCCTGCGATGCGCCGGAGGTGACGATTTTCGCCGCCTGATGCGCCGCCGCCCGGCCGAAGACCACAAGGTCGAGCAGCGAATTGGTGCCCAGCCGGTTGGCGCCGTGCACCGAAACGCAGGCCGCTTCGCCTACCGCCATCAGGCCGGGGACGATCGCTTCCGGGTCGTCCCTGGTCGGGCGCAGCACCTCGGCGCGGTAGTTCGTCGGAATCCCGCCCATGTTGTAATGCACGGTCGGCAGCACCGGGATCGGCGCCCTGGTCACATCCACGCCGGCGAACACCCGTGCCGTTTCCGAAATGCCGGGCAGACGCTCGTGCAACTGCTCGGGCTTCAGCCCCTCCAGATGCAGCAGGATATGGTCCTTGTTCGGGCCGCAGCCGCGACCCTCCATGATCTCGATGGTCATCGAGCGGGACACCACGTCGCGCGAGGCGAGGTCTTTCGCGGTCGGTGCGTAGCGCTCCATGAAGCGTTCGCCTTCCGAATTGGTCAGATAGCCGCCTTCGCCGCGCGCGCCTTCGGTGATCAGGCAGCCCGCCGGGAAAATGCCGGTCGGGTGGAACTGCACGAACTCCATGTCCTGCATTGGCAGTCCCGCCCGCAGCGCCATGCCGCCGCCATCGCCGGTGCAGGTATGCGCCGAGGTGCAGGAGAGATAGGCGCGGCCGTAACCGCCGGTCGCCAGCACCACCATCTGCGCGCGGAAGCGGTGGATCGTGCCGTCCTCCAGGCACCACGCCATCACGCCGCGGCAGGCGCCTTCGTCGTCCATGATGAGGTCGGTCGCGAAATATTCGACGAAGAACTCCACATCCTGTTTCAGGCTCTGCTGATACAGCGTGTGCAGGATCGCGTGCCCCGTGCGGTCGGCGGCGGCGCAGGCGCGGCGCACCGGCTCCTTGCCATAGTCTTTCATATGGCCGCCGAACGGCCGCTGATAAATCCGGCCATCCTCGGTGCGGCTGAACGGCACGCCGAAATGTTCAAGCTCGTAGATCGCCGGAATCGCTTCCCGGCACATATATTCGATCGCGTCCTGGTCGCCGAGCCAGTCCGACCCTTTCACCGTATCGTACATGTGCCAGCGCCAGTCGTCCGGCTCCATGTTGCCGAGTGCCGCGCCGATGCCGCCCTGGGCGGCGACGGTATGGCTGCGGGTCGGGAAAACCTTGCTGATGCAGGCGGTTTTCAGCCCGGCCTGACCCATGCCGAGGGTCGCGCGCAACCCCGATCCGCCGGCACCGACGACAACGACGTCGTAGGTATGATCGATGATGGTATAGGCGCCAAGGGACGGCTTCGACATTACGTTCATCGCGAATATATCCTGTCGGGAATTGCTGTCAGAACGTCAGTTTCAGGACCGAGAGCGCGGCGAGAATGCCGAAAAAGACCACGGCGGCCCGCATCGCCAGCAGGGCTGCGAGCCGCTTGGCTTCGGTATGGATGTAGTCCTCGATGACCACCTGCAACCCCAGCCGCAGATGATGGAACAGCGCGAAAATCAGGGCGAGGAACAAAACCCCGTTCCAGGGTTCGGCCATGTAGCGCTGCATCGCCGCCTGGTTGGCGCCGTCGAGCAGCAGAACCGACAAAACGAAATAGAGCGAAAGCGGCAGCAGCGCGATCGCGGTCAGGCGCTGCGCCCACCAATGCCCGACCCCGGATTTGGCCGAGCCCAGGCCGCGCGCCCGCCCCAGCGAGGAACGCATGATTTTGATCGATTTTGCATTGCCCATGCCGCTCACCCGACCACCAGACCGATGAACCAGAAAATCACCGTCAGCCCCACGCTGCAGATCAGCACGGCATAGCCGGTGCGGTGCATCGTGGGCAGGTCGTATCCATAGCCCGCATCCCACAGCAGATGCCGAATTCCGTTGCAGAAATGATAGAACAAAGCGAGGGTGAAGCCAAACAGGACGATCATGCCGAGAATCGAATCGGCCAGCGATTGCGCGACGGCGAAGGCGCTGGGCGAGGCCGCCGCCGCCGCCAGCCAGAGCGAGAGCAGCACGGCGCCGCCCGAAAGAGCGATGCCGGCAATGCGGTGAAAAATCGAGAGAGTCGAAGAGATCTGCGGGCGATAGATCTGCAGATGCGGGGATAGCGGCCGTTGGACCATAGCCCCGGTGGAGTTGCGCCCTTGCATGAAGGCTTCACGCACATCCTGCATGATGTTCACCACCTCTTTGTCGCTGTTTGGAAAGACTATCGAAATGCTGCGTCTGCTTACTGCCCGGTTTGGCCAGGGTCAATTGAAGGGCAGGCGGGTCACCCTATAGAGCACGGCATCGCGCGAGGTGCGGCTTTCCAGCTCCGCCGTGGTCGGCACCGCATAGCGTGCGAACTCGATCAAGCCCTCGCGCGGCACGTAGGCGCGACCTGGATCGGCGATCCATACCTCGGCATGCGCGGCGCAGCCTTGGAGCCACGGCCAGATATGCCGGGTCATCGGCGCCTCATAGCAGATATCCCCGCACAGAATGACATCGGCGGTCAGCGCCGTCCCGACCGCATCGCCGATCGCGACCTCGACGGCCATATGGTTTTCAGCGGCGTTCAGCCCGATCGCCGCCCCCGCGAGCGGGTCGATGTCGATCGCCGTGACATGAACGGCGCCCGCCAGCGCGGCGGCGATCGCGGCGAGACCGGAACCCGACGCGAAATCGACCACGCGCTTGCCGCGCACCAGTTCCGGGTGATCGAGCATATGCCGTGCCAGCGCGATCGACCCCGGCCATGCGAAAGCCCAATAAGGCGGGGCGATGCCGGTTTCGGTCAGGAAGGTTTCGGTTGCCTGCCAGATCGGGGTTATTTCGCTGGCGAGATACAGCCCGATTTCAGGCACCAGCGCGGGTGCGGCAAATAGGGTTGCCGCACGAATAAAGGCGTGCGGGTCGTCCGGCGGCTTCATCGGCCGAACAGGATCGCAAGCGCCACCAGTAGTCCGACTTCGCGGTTGAGCTTGAACAGGGCGAGGCATCGCGCCGGATCGTCGATATCGAGGGTCGCGATCTGCCAGGCGAGCAGGGCGCCGGGTAGCGCCAGCGCGATCATCCCCAGAGTGCCGATTCCGGCGAGCGCGAACGCGATCAGAAGGAGCACGATCGTTCCCGCATAGCAGACCATCAGAAACCGCCGTGTCTGCCCGCCGAACAGCAACGCGGTGGATTTGATCCCGACCATCGCGTCATCCTCGCGGTCCTGATGCGCATAGATCGTGTCGTAGCCGAGAATCCACAGAATCGTGGCGGCGTAGAGCGGCAGAACCGGCCAGCCGAGCCCGCCATGCGCCGCCGCGTAGCCCAGCGGCGCGCCCCAGCCGAAGGTCACGCCGAGCATCACCTGTGGCCAGAACGTCACCCGTTTCGCGGCGGGGTACAGCGCGATCAGCAGCAGCGAAACGATGCCCAGGATTTTGGCCGGGCGATCGAGCAGCAGCAGAATACCGAGGCCGATCGCCAGCAAAACCACCAGGAATATCAGTGCGCCCGGCACCGAGATCGCGCCGGAAGCGAGCGGCCGGCCGGCGGTGCGCGCGACCCGCCGGTCGAGTTCGCGGTCCCACAGATCGTTCACCACGCAGCCTGCCGAGCGCATCGTCACCGCGCCCACGCCGAACAGCGCGATCAGGTACAGGCTGAACCAGAATCCCTGCCGCGCGAGCAATATGCTCCATAGCCCCGGCAGGAACAGCAGCCACGCGCCGATCGGCCGGTCCAGCCGCGCCAGCAGCGCGAAGGGCCGGGCGCGCGGCGGCAGGCGGGCGACCCAGCCGCCCGCCCTGATATCGGTGAATCGCCGATCTGCTGATAGACCATCCGCCATGGGCTCGATCATCCGTCTCTACGTTCCGGTGCCGCTCGCGCGGGATTGCGTGATTGCCACAACCGCCGCGCAAGCGCACTACCTCGCCCATGTGATGCGGCGCCGGGCGGGCGATGCGCTGCGCGTCTTCAACGGCGCCGATGGCGAGTTCGACGCCACGATCGAATCGATCGGCCGGCGGAGCGCCCGGCTTGCCATCACGCGCCAGGCCCGTGCGCAAGAGAGAGAGCCGGATTGCTGGCTCTGCTTTGCTCCGGTCAAGCGCGATGCGAGCGATCTGATCATCGAAAAAGCCACCGAACTCGGCGTCTCGGCGATCCACCCGGTTTTCACCGACCGCAGCCAGACGGCGCGGGTGAACCTCGAACGGTTCGCGGCGATCGCGACCGAGGCGGCCGAGCAGTCGGAGCGCCTATCGGTACCGGACATCCGTTCGTCGGTTGATCTGTTCCGCCTGATCGAGACATGGCCGCCCGAACGGCGTTTGTTCGTCGCGGCCGAGCGGGCGCAAGCCCCCTCCTTGGTAATGGTTCCTCCATTTCAACCCGTAGCTCTCCTGGTTGGCCCCGAGGGCGGGTTTGCGCCGGCGGAGCTTGACGTTCTCTCCCGTCGTGCCTTTGTTACGATTGTTTCACTCGGGCCGCGCGTCCTGCGCGCCGAAACCGCCGCCATTGCCGGGCTCGCGCGCATGCTTGCGTCACCCGAAACAGACTGAGTTCAGGAGCAGCACTTGTCCAATCCAGGAGAGGCTGACGCTACGCCGATCACGTCGCCGCGCCAGCTCGCCGCATGGTTCGAGGCCGGCTGCAAGCCGCATGAAGCGTTTCGCGTCGGCACCGAGCACGAAAGCTTCGGCTTCCGTCTGACCGACCATGCGCCGCCGCCCTATGCGGCGTCCCGAGCCAATCCCGGCGGCATCCGCGACCTTCTGGAGATGATCGCGGCCGATGAAGGGCTGACCCCGATTCTCGATCGCGGCCAGCCGATCGGCCTGAACGGCCCAGGCTTCTCGATTTCGCTGGAGCCGGGCGGCCAGTTCGAATTGTCGGGGGCAGCACTCGCCAGCCTGCACGACACCAAGGCCGAGATCGACACGCATCTTGCCCGCGTCCGCCGGGTCGGCCCGCGCCTCGGTCTCGGCTTCGCGCCGCTCGGCTTTCACCCGACCGCCCGGCGCGAGGATTTCGACTGGATGCCCAAGGGCCGCTACGCGATCATGCGCGCGCACATGCCGCGCGTGGGGACGCGCGGGTTCGACATGATGCTGCGTACCTGCACCGTGCAGGCCAATCTCGATTTTTCCTCCGAAGCCGATATGGTGCGCAAGCTGCGCGTCGGCTACGCGCTGCAGCCGCTGGCGACGGCCCTGTTCGCCAACAGCCCGTTCCGCGAGGGCCACCCTGACGGCCTGTTATCGAACCGCGCCTATACCTGGCTCGACACCGACAATGCCCGCGCCGGCATTCCGCGCATGGTGTTCGAGGACGGTTTCGGCTTCGAGCGCTACGCCGATTACCTGCTCGATGTGCCGATGTATTTCGTCTATCGCGACGGCGCCTATATCGATGTGTCGGGCCACTCGTTCCGCGATTTCATGGCCGGCCGGCTCGCCGGTTTCGAAGGCCAGGTACCGACGATCGGCGATTTCGCCGACCATTCCACCACCGCCTTTCCCGAGGTTCGGCTCAAGCGCTTCATCGAGACGCGCGGGGCCGATTCCGGAAATCCGGCGATGCTGATGGCGCAGCCCGCGCTCTGGGCCGGGTTGTTTTATGACGATGCGGCGCTGAACGCCGCTTACGCGCTGATTCGCGACATCGCCTATGACGATCTGATCGCGCTGCGCGAGGCGGTGCCGAAAAGCGGGCTCGACATCAAGTTCGGCGCCGGCACGCTGCGCGATTTCGGCCGCGATGTCGTGGCGATCGCGGCGGAAGGGTTGCGCGCGCGCGCCATGCTGAACGCGGCGGGTGAGGACGAGCGCATCTATCTCGCCCCCTTGCAGGCGATCGCCGACGGCGCACCGACCCAGGCGGAGCATTGGCTTTGCCGCTATCATGGCGCGTGGAATGGAGATGTCGGCCGGATTTTCGCCGAATCCGCGTTCTGAACCCAGCACCGGACAGGAGACCGTCATTGCGAGCCGGCGTCAGCCGGCGAGGCAATCCATCGTCGCGCGCCCCGACCGCCATCGCGAGCGCAGCGAAGCAATCCATACTTCCCGTCATTGCGAGGTCGCGCAGCGATCGAAGCAATCCACCGGGCGCCCCAATCCCCATGCCGCTTGGTATCAAGCACCGCTTTTTGAAAAAAAGCGGCCAAAAAACGTTTGTTGAATTCGCTCTCGCGTCAAGAAATCGATGGCAATGCGATACCACCCGTGACCAGACGGCGTACCGGAGATATGCACCCGAAAAGCTTGCTCCGCGCCTACGGGGTTGAGCTGGAACGAAATTCGTGAATTATGCATAAAGAGTAGCAGGTAAGCGCGATAACCCATCTTTTGCTCGTCTATAGGCACTCCACCGCTTCATATATTGGCGACCGCAATGTCAGCGGGAAGAATGTCCCTCAAGGGCGAAATTAGGCTCTCGACAATTTCAGGGTTTGCCTGAGCCCAAAGGTTCGCGAATGCTGCGCTTACAGTTGTTTCCGGGATCAGGCCAAGCTGCTCCCCCACGTGAGCAAACAGGAGGTGCGGATCCATCGTTTGCTGACGTACACTTATGCAGGTTTTTTTAACATGATCTGAGTTTTCAAACCGTTGTAGAAGAGCGACCGAGAGCTTTCCTCCAATAGTATCCCAGGACTCCACTACCGCGTCGAAAATATACGCCTCCGGCGATTCGCCAGGCAATCTGAAGATCCGTTTTTCGGCGTTGCTCTCTTGTTTGGAGTCACCGTCGATAATGCAGATAGAGGGCGTGTCCATGACCGGATTTTTGTTGTGGTAAGTGTTCATGGCAACAGCAGTGCCATCACCTTCCATTGCATGGATTTGCACATGGTCGACAGGAAAATTGGCCCCCTGCCGAAGAAGGGCCTCAACCCAGATTTTTGTAAACCGATCTTCGACAAAAATGACAGCCTTGGTTTCAATTTGCCCAGTGATCGCTCGAAGCGAGCGAACATCAAGTTTTCCCTGAAAAATGCGGTCCTGGGTCGCTACCCATATTGCCTTCGACGGAAGAGGTTGCAGGGCCTCATTCGAATGGGTAGTGAATAGAACTTGCATTTTCTTTCGTTCGGCAACGTCGATTAGGTATTCAACGAGCCTAATTGTCGCCACAGGGTGCAGGCCGTTTTCGATCTCCTCAATCAGAACCAGAGCTTGATCGTCCGCGACCTCTATGCCTGCCACCATGCGGATGATACTGGATTCTCCTGCCCCGAAATGAAACTCAGAATATCCTGTCCCAGTCTTTGTGACGCCTGTTAGCAGCGTCACCTCGCCATTCGCGTGTAGTTTGAGTTGTCGGAATCCTGTTACATCCTTTCCAAGGATTCGAGATACTGCGTCTCGAAGTACATTGGGGAATTCAGCGATCTGGTTGTCTGGGACAGAAAACGTGCCTGAGGCACATCGGAGCAACTCGCTTCGCTCGTTCGCAGGCACCGTTCGTGAAACACCAAAAATCAGAACTGATCGCTCCGGCGCATCCCGATTCCAACGATGGTTTTTGAAGGTCGCTGTACGGCGGAAAATGTCCTTCTGATTTATGGAGCGGTCTACCAACTCATATTCGATGGACCAATCCTGCATGCTCTCATCATACTTGCCGCTCTTTGCGAAGAATCGTCGGGGAGAGACAATTTTGTAAGCGCACGCAGCCGCGCCGAGAACCGTAGTCTTTCCTCCGCCGTTGGGGCCTATTATCGCTGTCACGGGGAAGTCGAATGAAACAGGTTCATTACTGAAGCCGCGGACCCTCTTCAAGACAATCTTGGAAAGGTAACGACCGTAGTTTCGAGAGCCTGCCTTTTCTAACAAAGCATTAATTGTGCTGTCCCTGACTTCGCTTTTGAACAATTCATTACTCCTTGCCCGCCTACGCGAGCATGTGCTCTATCTCTGGCCACTTTCAACGTACGCATTGGCTCGGAGCTTTTAGGCGGATCCAAATATTAGGCGCAATAGCTCACAACAAGCAGAGGTCATAGCGGGGCGGGCCGGTATTTATGACCGGCCATTGGCCAAAGAAAATATATTGCCTTCCTCCGATCGTATATCGCCTAAATGACTGATTGGAGCCGAATGAGACCGGTGCGAATTTCTTGAAATATGACTGCAGCATCGAGCCGGATATGAACATCTTTCTTCGGCTCCGGCGACCCAAAACTGATCGAATCCTCCCAGCCTTCAGGCAGAGGACCATCATCCTCATCCGCCAGTCGCTCCACGTCCTCCTGCGACAGCGCTTTTACCCGCTGCCAGTCGGTCTTGTCGCCGCCCGCTGCCAACAACTTACCGGCCTCGTCAGCCGTAATGCGCACGATATGCTCTTTTTTCCGCATCTTCTTCGAGAATGTAGCTACATTTGCGAACATACTCCATTCGCCACCTAATCGGCCACACTTCCCGCTTGCCCACCCCCAGCCCGCCGTGTTCTACCTATGTTCATGGAGGCGCTCGCCGGATTCGTCTGGATCATCACCGCCCTTCGCGGGGCCGTCGCCGCTTGCGGCCATCACGGCGCGTTCGGCCCGCCGAAAAACGGCTTCGCCCACGCCATCCACGCCCGCCTCGGCCGCCTCGCCGCGCGCTTCGCCGCCCTGGTCGCGAAATTCGAGGCGGGCGCCCTCGAACCACCCCGCAAACCCGGGCCGCGTCCCACCCGCGAGCGCCGTTCCGCCCCGAAAATCGCGCTCCGTGCCATCCTGCCGTGCCGGTTCGGCTTCGCCGCCGCCGGCGGCTACGAAATTCGCGGCCACGCCAGCCGCCTCGCCCATTTTCTCTCCCAGCCGGATATCGCAACCCTGATCGCCGCCGATCCCCGCTTCGGCCGCGTCCTCCGTCCGCTCTGCCACATGCTCGGCATCGCCGCACCGCCCGGCATCCGCCTGCCCGCGCGCCCCCGCAAACCCAGACCCCGCAACCCTTCGTTGCGCTTCCAGCGATCCTTCGGATCGCCGGAACCTTGCGCAACTCCGCCCAGGCCGCGCCCGCCCACACCAGCCAATCCCGCCAACCCTTCGTTGCGCTTCCTTCGCCCGAGCGCCGGCTGGCTCGCGCCGCCCGGCCCGAAAGTCACCCTCACGCGCTGGATGCCGCCCCCGAACCGGCGCAGCCGCGCGCCGCCAGGCCAGCCAGAATAACCCGAGCCGTCCCACCGTGACCGCCGAATGGCGGATCACGCGGCCGCGCGTGCCAGCACCGCGCCGATCGCGCCGATCAGCGCGTCGAGTTCATCGTCGGCGATCGTCAGGGCCGGGGTCAGATAGACGATGTCGCGGAACGGCCTGATCCAGACGCCGCGCTCGACCAATCGCGCGCGCAAGGCGGCGGGATTTTCGATCGCATCGAGCTGGACGACGCCGATCGCCCCCATCACCCGCACATCGACCACGCCCGGCATGGAGCGGCACGGTTCCAGCCCGGCGCGCAGCCGCGCCTCGATTCTGCCAGCCTGCCCCAGCCGATCCTCGGTCTCGAACAGGTCGAGCGACGCATTGGCCGCGGCGCAGCCGAGCGGATTGGCCATGAAGGTCGGGCCGTGCATCAGGGCTTTTGCCGGATCGTCGGACCGGAAGGCGTCGAACAAATCTCGGTGCGCGATGGTCGCGGCGAGCGGCGACGTGCCGCCGGTCAGCGCCTTCGACAGCGTTACGATATCGGGCGCGACGCCGGCGGTTCGATGCGCGAACATCGCGCCGGTGCGGCCGAACCCGGTAAAAATCTCGTCGAAAATCAAGGTCAGGCCGTAACGGTCGGCGGCATCGCGCAGATGGCGCAAAACGGTGGCATCGTGGAACACCATGCCGCCCGCGCCCTGCACAAGGGGCTCGACGATGATGCCGGCAAGGCCGGGTGCATGGCGCTCCAGCACGGCATCGAATTCCGCTCGGGAAGCATCGTCGCGCGGCAGCGGAGCGATTACCTGCTCGGGCAGCAGCCCGGCAAACAACGCGTGCATCCCTTCCTCGGGATCACACACGGCCATGGTGCCCAAAGTGTCGCCGTGATAGCCGCCGCGAAATGCGAGAAATTTCGTCCGGCCCCGTTCGCCCCGGTTCAGCCGCGCCTGCACCGCGATCTTCATCGCGACCTCGACGGCGACCGAGCCGGAATCGGTGAAAAACACCCGCTCCAGCCCATCCGGCATCAGTCCGGCAAGCCGCGTGGCGAGACGATAGGCCGGCTCATGCCCCAGGCCGCCGAACATCACATGCGGCATCGCTTCAAGCTGTTCGGCGACGGCTGCGCGGATATGCGGATGGTTGTAGCCGTGGCAGGCGGTCCACCAGGACGCGATGCCGTCGATCAGCACCCGTCCATCGGCCAGAAATATCCGGCTGCCCTCGGTGCGCACCACCGGCAGGGGCATCGGCGCGGTGTGCATCTGGGCATAGGGCAGCCAGACATGGTTCCAGCCGGTCGCGAGCCAGTCCGGGTCGGTCACGCGCGCCTGGTCATCCCGAGTTTTTCAAACAGAGCGTTATCGCGCGCGACCGCCGGGTTGCTCGTGGTCAGCAGCGTGTCGCCATAGAAAATCGAATTGGCGCCGGCGAGAAAACACAAAGCCTGCGCCTCGTCCGACAGGGCTTCCCGCCCCGCCGAAAGCCGCACGGTGGATTTCGGCATCGCGATCCGCGCCGCCGCGATGGTGCGCACGAACTCGATCGGGTCGATCGGCGCGCTGTCACCCAGTCTGGTGCCGCGCACCGCGACCAACGCGTTGATCGGCACGCTTTCCGGTTGCGGGTCGAGGTCCGCGAGGGTGGCGAGCAGCCCGGCCCGGTCATCAAGGTCTTCGCCCATGCCGATAATCCCGCCGCAACACACCGAAATCCCGGCGTCGCGCACGGCGGCCAGCGTATCCAGCCGGTCCTGATAAATGCGGGTGGTGATGACCCGGCCGTAGAACTCGGGCGAGGTGTCGAGATTATGGTTGTAATAGTCGAGCCCGGCCGATTTCAGCCGCGCGGCCTGATCGGGCCGCAGCATCCCCAGCGTGACGCAGGTTTCCATCCCCAGCGCCTTCACGCCTTCCACCATCGCGGCCACGCGGTCGAGATCGTGGTCCTTCGGCGAACGCCACGCCGCACCCAAGCAGAAGCGCTGGGCGCCGGCATCGCGCGCCCGGCGCGCCGCGTCGAGCACGGGTTCGAGATCCATCAGTTTCGAGGCCGGAATCCCTGCGTCGTAACTGGCACTCTGCGGGCAATAGCCGCAATCCTCCGGGCAGCCGCCGGTCTTGATCGACAGCAGGGTGGAAATCTGCACCTCGGTCGGGTTGAAATGCGCGCGATGCACACTCTGCGCGCGAAAAATCAGTTCGGGCAACGGCAGCGCCATGGTCGCCGCAATCGCGGCTCGCGTCGGAGACTGCCGCGTCGCGGCATGGGGAACGGCGGGCGATGGATCGAGCGTGAGCGACATGGAAACCTCCGATTTGCCCCGTTGACCGATCCCGTTGATAACCCTCCGCGACGTTCACGTGAAGGGACGAAGGGAGCACTAAAATTCACTCGCTCGATCGATTCGCCGAGACAAAACTCGCCGCTCTCGATGGCGCCGCGCTGCGCCGGCGGCTGACGCCCACCGCCCGGCATCCGGGCGCGGTTCTCGATCGCGCGGGGCGGCGGCTGGTTTCCTTCTCCTGCAACGATTATCTCAATCTTTCGACCCATCCCACGATCATCGCGGCTTCCGTCGCGGCGACGCAGCGCTACGGCGCCGGTGCCGGCGCCTCGCGCCTCGTCACCGGCGACCATCCGCTCTACGATGCGCTTGAATCCCGCCTTGCCGCGTTGAAAGACACCGAAGACGCTGTGGTGTTCGGCTCGGGCTATCTCGCCAATACCGGCATCATTCCGGCGCTGACCGGCAAAACGGATGCGATCTTCGTCGATGAACTGGCCCATGCCTGCATCTGGGCCGGCGCGAAGCTCGCGGGTGCGGCGCTGTTCACCTTTCGCCACAACGATCTCGATCACCTGGCGTCCCTGCTCGCCGCCACACGGGGGCAGGCGCGCCACGCGCTGATCGTGACCGACGGGGTGTTTTCGATGGATGGCGATCTCGCCCCGATCGCCGGACTCGCCGCACTCGCCGACGCGCACGGCGCCTGGCTGATGACCGACGATGCCCACGGCATCGGCGTGCTCAATGCCGGGCACGGCTCGGCTTATGGCGAGGCGGTGCCGCTCCAGATGGGCACGCTGTCGAAGGCGGTCGGCGCCTATGGCGGCTATCTCTGCGCGTCGCGCGTGGTGTGCGACCTGATCCGCAATCGCGCGCGCAGCTTCGTCTACACCACCGGCCTGCCGCCCGGCGTGGTCGCGGCTTCGATCGCCTCGCTCGACCTGATCGCCAGCGAGCCCGATTATTGCGCGCAACCGTTGCGCAAGGCGCGGCTGTTTACCGAGGCGCTTGGCCTGCCCGCGGCACAAAGCCCGATCGTGCCGCTGATTCTCGGCGCGGCCGAAGCCGCACTAGCCGCCCAGGCGCAACTGGAAGCGCATGGTTTCCTGGTCGCGGCGATCCGCCCGCCGACCGTGCCCGAGGGCACGGCGCGCCTGCGCTTCACCTTCACCGCCGCCCATGAGGAGGCCGATATTTCGCGCCTCGCCGGCCTGGTCCGGCCGATGGTCGCGGTTCCGGCATGACCGTGTTTTTCGTCACCGCGACCGGCACCGAGATCGGCAAAACCCATATCGCCGCAAGCATGATCCGTGCCTGGCGCGCCTCGGGAATCGCCGCGCGTGCGGTAAAGCCTGTTGCCAGCGGTTACGATCCGGCGAAACCGGACGAGAGCGACGCCGCTGCTCTGCTTGCCGCGATGGGCGAGCCGGTCAGTAACGCGGCGGTCGCGCGCATCTGCCCCTGGCGCTTCGCGGCTCCGCTCTCGCCCGACATGGCGGCCATGCGCGAGGCAAGGGCGATCGATTTCGCCGGGTTGATCGCCTTCTGCCGCCGCGAAATCGCCCAGGCGAAGGCGCCTCTGCTCATCGAGGGGGTAGGCGGCGCGATGGTGCCGCTCGACGACCGGCATACCGTGCGCGACTGGATCGCCGAACTCGATATCCCGGCGATCGTCGTTGCCGGCGCCTATCTCGGCACGATCAGCCACACGCTCTGCACGGTCGAAGCCTTGCGCGCCCGTGCCATTCCGATCGCCGCCATCATCATCAACCCGATCGTACCCAGTTCAGTACCAGTCGAAGAGACGCGGGCCGCGATCGCGCGTCATCTTGCCGATTCGGTCATCCAAGTGGTCGTCTGCGGAGCAAAAAACTGGCTCGGCTGGGCGGTCAAGCCTGATGGAGATCGATCAGCGCCTGCCTGATCTTGCGGCCGCGCAGAACCTTGTCCTCGATATAGGCGGCATCGCCCCAGCGCACCGCGCGCGCCATCGCCTGCGCGTCCTCGGTGAAGCGGGCGAGCATTTCCAGCAGCGCCTCGCGGTTGTTGAGAAACACGTCGCGCCACATCACCGGGTCGGACGCGGCGATGCGGGTGAAATCGCGAAACCCCGAGGCGGCGAATTGCAGCACTTCCTGCCGCGTCTCGTCGGCGAGGTCGTCGGCGGTGCCGCAGATGGTGAAGGCGATCAGATGCGGCAGATGGCTGACGATCGCCACCACCCGGTCGTGATGCGCCGGGTCCATCACGCCGACCATCGCGCCGCAGCGTTCCCAGAGCGATTGTACCCGCGCGACCGCATCCGTGTCGGTACCCGGCGGCGGCGTCAGCAGGCACCAGCGGCCCTGGAACAATTCGACGAAACCGGCGTCGGGGCCGGAGAATTCGGTTCCCGCCATCGGATGGCCGGGGACAAAATGGACGCCTTCCGGCAGATGCGGACCGACATCGCGGATCACCGACTGCTTGGTCGAGCCTACATCGGTGACGATCGCGCCCGGCGCCAGATGTGGCCCGATCGCGGCCGCGAGTGCTGCATAGGCGCCGACCGGCGCGCAGAGCATGACGCAATCCGCACCCTCGACGGCGCGTGCCGGGTCGATCTCGCACAGATCGGCGATGCCGAGTTCGGCCACGCGGGCCAGCGTGGCTTCGGTGCGGGCATTCGCCACCACAAACCGCGCGATATCGCCCTGCGCGCGGGCGATGCGCGCAACCGATGAGCCGATCAGCCCGATGCCGATCAGGGCAAGGCGGTCGAAGATCGGTTCAGCCATGGTCGCGGACGAAACCGGCGAGCGCCTCGGCCACCGCGTCGCATTCCTCGTCGGTCCCGATGGTGATGCGCAGGCATTGCGGCAGGGCATAAGCGGCGACGTTGCGCACAAGGATGCCCCGCGTTCGCAGATGCGCATCGGCCGCAGCCGCGCGCGTGGTGCTGCCGAGATCGGCCAGGATGAAATTGGTCTCGCTGGGATGAACCGTGATGCCGCATGCGCGCAGCCGTGCGGTCAGCGCCGCCCGTGCCCGGTTGTTATGGTCGCGACACCGCTCGATCCAGCCCGGTTCCCCGAGCGAGGCGATTCCGGCGGCGGCGGCGAGCGAACTGACATTGAACGGCATGCGCGTGCGGTTGAGCACGTCGATCACCGGCGCGGGCGCATAGGCCCAGCCGAGCCGTGCGCCGCCCAGCCCGAACATTTTCGAGAAGGTGCGGGTCATCACCACGTTGCCGCCGGCATCGACCAGCAACGCACCCGCGTCGTAGTCGGGGCGTTCGACATACTCGGCATAGGCGGCGTCGAGCACCAGCAGAACGTCCTCGGGCAATCCCGCGCGCAGCCGCGCGATTTCGGCGTGTGGAACCAGGGTTCCCGTCGGATTGTTCGGGTTGGCGAGGAATACCAGCCGCGTCGCCGGCGTCACCTGCGCAAGCATCGCGTCGATATCAGTGACAAGGTCGCGCTCGGTGGCCTTGCGCACGGTCATTCCCGCCAGCTTGGCGGCGATTTCGTAGATCAGGAACCCGTGCGCGCTCATCACCAGTTCGGTGCCCGATCCGCCATAAGACTGGATCAGCAACGTGATCAGTTCATCCGATCCGTTGCCACAGACGATCCGCGCCGGATCGAGCCCGAAGCGCACACCGATCGCCTCGCGCAGCGCGGCCGATCCGCCATCAGGATAGCGATGCGCCGAGCATGCCGCTGCCCGGATCGCCTCGACGGCACCGGGCGGCGGACCGAACGCGCCTTCGTTGGAGGAGAGCTTGATCACCCGGTTGACGCCCTTGAGTGTCGATTCTCCGCCCACGTAAGGCGGCACCGAGAACACGGCGTCCCGCGCATGCGGGCCCGGATGACCGTGGGGTTTGAACTGTCCGGTCATCGCGTCGGTCCAGTCGCGCCGAAAGGGACGGCGTAGGAGCCAAGGATCACCGGGGTCGCCATAAAGCCTGCAATGGCGCTCAATCGCGGGTCGTCCCGCGCGACCAGCCCCTCGACATCGGCGAGAGCGTAGCCGACCTCCTGTTTCGCCGCCCGGCGCGGCAGGATCGAACCCACGTCGAATCCGGCAGACGTCAACTGGCCGGCAATGCGCGCGGTGCTCATATCGGGCGCGATCTCGATGCCGATCAGGCTGCGATCGGCACCGCTGGGATCAGGTGCCAGCGATGCCACCACATAGGCGCCAGCCTGCGGCACGCCTTCGGTGCGCCGCGCCCAGAACGGCAGCTTCGCCACGATCGCGAGACGCGGCACGCCGCCGTGCATCAGCCCGACCCACCATGCGGCCTGGTCATCGTCTTCGTCGGACGGCAGGGGCAGTACGGCCGCATGGGCGGCGCCGTTGGTCAGATCGGCGAGCGCCTGCGAGGGCGTGCGGTGCCGGCGCAGCGCGGTCAGCGGCCCGAAATGCTCGCGCGCGACCGCCGGCAATTCGGCCTGCCCGCCATCGGCCACGGCGATGGTCAGCCCGCCTTCGATCATCAGCGCGCCGGAGAACAGCTCCCGCCAGATGCGCAGAATGGTCTGCGGCGGCAGGGCGCCACGATGCCGCGCGAGCAGCCGGCGCAGCATGGCGGCTTCCCGCCCTGGGCGGATCGGCACGCCGGTCTTGCCGCCGTCGCGCGCCACGCGCTCGATGATGAGCGCGCGTTCCATCAGAAGATCGTGCAGCCGATCGTCGAGCGCGTCGATTTCGGCGCGCAGGGATGCGAGCGCTTCCGAAGCCGTGTCGTGCGGAGGGGACAGGGACGATGTGTCGGACATAAGAGACCAGTGTGATGAACGGAGCTTCCCTGATACAGGAGGCGCGGCGCACGGCAAGTCCCGGTTCTTGCCGGACGCCCCTGTTGCGCGCATATCGAGACCGCCATGGACCAGTCGCCATTTCCCGAGATCGCGCATCTTCACGAGACCTTCACCGAAGGCCTCGATCTCGATTGCGGCGCGCATCTGGCGCAAATCGATATCGCCTATCGCACCTACGGCACGCTGAATGCCGATCGCAGCAACGCGGTTCTGGTCTGTCATGCGCTGACCGGCGACCAGTATGTCGCCGAAACCCACCCTTTGACCGGCAAGCCGGCGTGGTGGGGCGCGATGGTCGGGGCGGGAAAGCCGGTCGATACCGATCGGTATTTCGTGATCTGCTCCAATGTGCTGGGCGGCTGCATGGGCTCGACCGGCCCGCGCAGCCGGTCCGATCAGAACGTGGGCGAGCCGTGGGGCACCTTATTTCCGCCGGTCACCATCCAGGACATGGTCCGCGCGCAGAAGAAGCTGATCGACCGGCTCGGCATTTCCCGGCTGTTCGCGGTGATCGGCGGCTCGATGGGCGGCATGCAGGCACTGGCCTGGGCCTCGCTGTTTCCCGAAAGCGTGTTCGCCGCCGTGCCGGTCGCGACCGCCGCCCATCATTCGGCGCAGAACATCGCCTTTCACGAGGTCGGGCGGCAGGCGATCTTCGCCGACCCGGACTTTCATGGCGGGCGCTACTGGGCGCATGGTGTGATCCCAGCGCGCGGCCTCGCGGTCGCCCGGATGACCGCGCATATCACCTATCTCTCGGAGGCGGCGCTTACCCGCAAATTCGGCAGGCGCCTGCAAGGCGGCGATGTGCTCAGCCCGATCCTGTTCGGCGAACGCTTCGCGGTGGAAAGCTATCTCGAGCACCAGGGGTCGAGTTTCGTGCGCAGGTTCGACGCCAATTCCTATCTGTGCATAACCAGGGCGATGGATTTCTTCGATCTCGCGGCGGATCACGGCGGCTCGCTGGGTGCCGCGTTTCGCGGGTCGAAAACCCGGTTCCTGCTGGTATCGTTCAGCTCGGACTGGCTGTTCCCCACCGCCGAAAGCCGGACGATCGCGCGGGCGCTCAATCAGGCCGCCGCCAATGTCAGCTTCGTCGAGATCGTGAGCGACAAGGGGCACGACGCGTTCCTGCTCGACGAGCCGGATTTCCACCGCACCATCGCCGGGTTTCTCGGCGGTGCGGCCGAAGCGGCGGGGCTGGCATGAACGACGCGGCGCCCGTCCGTTTCGTCGCGAAGAACATGCGGGTCGATCTCGAGCTGATCGCAGGGATGATCGCACCCGGTTCCCGTGTACTCGATATCGGCTGCGGCGACGGCGCGCTGATCGACCATCTGTTCCGCACCCGCGAATGCGACGCGCGCGGTATCGAGATCGACATGGCCGAAGTGACCCGCGCCGTCGCACACGGCCTGCCGGTGATGCAGGGCGATGCCGACACCGATCTGACGCACTACCCGGACGATGCCTTTGATTATGTGGTATTATCCCGCACACTCCAGGCGGTCGGACGGCCCCGCGAGGTGCTGCGCCAAATGCTGCGGATCGGCACCAGGGCGATCGTCAGCTTCCCCAATTTCGGCCATTGGAGCCTGCGCTGGCAATTGCTCACCACCGGGCGGATGCCGATGACCAAAACCTGGGGCCGGATGTGGTACGAAACCCCGAACATCCATCCCTGCACCATCCGCGACTTCTTCAGCCTGTGCGACGAGGAGGGCTATCGGGTCGAAACCTGGCTCGCCGCCGACGATGCCGGCCGCCATGCGCCCTGGCGGCGTGCGCCGATGCTTGCCAACCTGTTCGGCGAGCAGGGGCTGTTTCTGCTCCGCCGCGATCACCGCGCGTTTCGGGCGTAACGCGCTTCCCGTTTCGCGCAAGCTTCGCTATCACCCGCGCCTCATCTTTCCCAATCGTCAGGACATCGAATGACACGGCCTCAGACAAGGCAGAAGCGCGGCCGAAAGATCGACGGTTGGATCGTTCTCGACAAGCCGCCGGGCATTACCAGCGCCCACGCGGTCGCCAAGATCAAGCGCCTGCTCGATGCGGCGAAGGTCGGCCATGGCGGCACGCTCGACCCTCTGGCGACTGGGGTTCTGCCGATCGCGCTGGGGGCGGCGACCAAAATGGTTCCCTACATCATGGACGGCACCAAGCTCTACCGCTTCACCCTGCGCTTCGGCGAGGCGCGCGATACCGATGACGCCGACGGAGCGGTGATCGCCACCAGCGACGCGCGGCCCGACGATGCGGCGATCCTGGCGGCGCTCACAGCGTTCCGGGGCGCCATCATGCAGGTGCCGCCGGCTTTCTCGGCGATCAAGGTGGAAGGCGAGCGGGCCTACGATCTTGCCCGTGCCGGTGCGCCACCCGATCTGCCGCCGCGCCCGGCACAGATCGATCGGTTCGACCTGATCGGCCGTCCCGATCCCGATCATGCAATTTTCGAGGTCGCGTCCGGCAAAGGTGTCTATATGCGCTCGCTGGCCCGCGATCTCGCGCGCGCAATCGGCACGGTTGGCCATATCGCGGCACTGCGCAGGCTTGCCGTGGGGCCGTTCACCGAGCAGGCGGCCACCACCCTGGACAAGCTCGCCGATTCCGGCCATAGCGCCGCGACGAACCCGGACCTCGTGCGTCCGGTCGAGACCGCGCTGGCCGACATCCCGGCGCTGGCCCTGACCGAAGCCGAGGCCGCCGCCCTTCGCAACGGCATGGCGCTGAGCCTTGTCGACCTGATGGGCCGGATTCCGGCTGCCGCCAATCCCGATGGAGGGTTGGTGCGCGGGCTGGCGGGTCGCCGCTTCGCTGTTCTGGGCCGTTTCGTTGACGGAATGCTCAGGCCGGAGCGCGTGCTTTAACCTTCATCACGCAGGAGTAAATGCGATGTCGATTACCGCGGAACGCCGCACGACACTGATCGGCGAGTATGCCAACACCCCCACCGATACCGGCAGCCCTGAGGTTCAGGTTGCCCTGCTTTCAGAGCGAATCAACAACCTCACCGAGCATCTCAAGACCCATGCGAAGGATTTTCATTCGCGCCGGGGTCTGCTCATGCTGGTCGGCCGTCGCCGCCGCCTGCTCGACTACGTCAAGAAGCAGGATGTGAAGCGCTACGAGGCTCTGATCGGCCGGCTCAATCTGCGTCGCTGATCGGCTCTGCTTGGCAGTTCTCCCGATCGTTACGCCGATCTAACCCTTGTGGCGCCGATTCTGCTTGATCGGCGCCACGGAATGGCCAAAATAGCGGGACGAAAGCGGCAGTCCCGCCGCTTTGAAGGAGTGACGATCAATCATGGCTATTGGTCCTGACATGCGATCCTACCGTGGCGCGAGCGTCGCGGCCGGCGCTGGAGTTCTGGACGAAGGCCTGCGCGCTTACATGCTGCGGGTCTATAACTGGATGGCATCGGGCCTGCTCCTGACCGCCATCATTTCCTATGCGATCTCGCACACCGAGGCGATCGATCTGTTCTACCCGCTGGTGACCACCGCCAGCGGCGCCGTGGTCCGCCAGCCCGGCATCCTCGCCTATATCACCATCTTCGCGCCGCTCGGCTTCATGCTGGTGATGAGTTTCGGGGTGAACAAGCTTTCGACCACCCAGGCGCAAGCTTTGTTCTGGGCGTTCTGCGCCACGATGGGCGCGAGCCTGACCAATATTTTCCTAGTCTATACCGGGCGCTCGATCCTCACCACGTTTTTCGTGACCGCCGCCACGTTCGGCGCGATGAGCCTGTACGGCTACACGACGAAAGCCAACCTCGCGAAGCTTGGCAGCTTTCTGATCATGGGCGTAATCGGCTTGCTGATTGCGATGGTGGTTAACATCTTCCTGCAATCCTCGGCCTTCCAGTTCGCCATCAGCGCGATCGGCGTGCTGATCTTCACCGGCCTTGCCGCCTACCAGACCCAGCAGATCAAGGCGGATTATCTCCAGTACGGCTACCGCTTCGGTGCCGATATCGCATCCAAACGCAGCGTCTATGACGCGCTGCAACTCTATCTGACCTTCATCAACCTGTTCATGTTCCTGCTTCAGTTCATGGGCAACCGCCGCAGTTGAACCGGCGCTGCTGACTGATGACCGGCCCCGATCGCGCGATCGGGGCCGGTTTGCGTTATGAGCCGATCGCCGTCTGAGCGATCAAGGCGTGCACCACCTTCGCACCCGACGCCATGAGCGCCGCTTCGGCGAGACCGATGCAGGAGGTCACTTCGGTCGCGCGCACCGCACGCTTGACCCGCAGCACCGCCCCGCCATGCATGGAAAACTGCCGCAATCCGAGGCCGATGAGCAGCGGAACGGCTTCCGGGCGGCTCGCCAGCTCGCCGCAGATCGAGACTGATACGCCGGCATTCTCGCCGGCCGCGACGGTCATCGCGATCAGGCGAAGCACTGCCGGATTGAGCGGGTCGTAAAGGCCGGTCCGATCCGACAATGCTCGGTCAGCGGCCATGGCATACATAGTCAGATCGTTGGTGCCGATCGCGAAGAATGCGACGTGCCGTGCGAAGGCGGTTGCATTCAGCGCCGCGGCCGGGGTTTCGACCATGATGCCGATCGGCGGTGCCAAGGCGGGCAGGCGGGTTTGTCGCGTGCGCAACCGGCGCCAGACCCTGTCCACTTCGTGCCGGACCGTTTCGATTTCGGAAATCCGGCTGACCATGGGGACCAGGATGCGGACCGGGCCGAAAGCGGCGGCGCGCAAAACCGCCGCGATCTGGGTCTCCAGCAGTTTCGGATTCTGCAGGAGCAGGCGAATGCCGCGCAGACCAAGTGCGGGGTTCGCCTCCCGCGCCACGGAAATGGCATCGCTGGCGACCAGAGCCTCGGCTTCCTTGTCGGACCCCCAGTCGAGCAGGCGAATCGTCACCGGGTCGCCATCCATTGCCTCGATCGCTTCGCGATAGATGGTGTACTGGGTGTCCTCGTCGGGTACGGTTTCTCGATTCATGAACAGGAATTCGGTCCGCATCAACCCGATTCCCGTGGCTCCCGATTGCGCGACCATCGGCAGTTCGAAGGGAAGTTCCAGATTTGCCTGCAACTCAATCGGCACATGATCGAGCGTTTCCGAAGCCAGCCGGCGGAGCCGGACGAGCCCCCGCTGCGCCCGCGCGAAAGAGGTGCGCAGGCGTGCAGCCTCCGCCAGCCCGCGCTGCCCAGGATTGAGGATGATCGCGCCCGATTCGCCATCGAGAATCGCGGTCGAGCCCGGCCGTGCCGCCGCGAGTAGACCGGGAATGCCGAGGGCGGCGGGCACACCGATCGCCCGCAGCATGACCGCGGTATGGCTATCGGCCGAGCCTTCCTCGGTCGCGATGCCGGCAAAATGGGCCGGATCGATCAAGGCTGCATCGGACGGGCGCAACTGCTCGGCGACCAGAATACCGCCTTGCGGCAGGCCTGAAAAGCTGCGGAATGGAAGATGGGTCAGATTGCGCAGCAGCCTCCGGCCGATGTCGCGTACCTCCTCGGCCTGGCGCGCGGCGGCGGCCCCGTCATCGGCGCCCCGTCGCAGCGCCAGGAGCGTGCGGGCCTGATCTTCGGCGACCTCGATCACGGCAGTTGCTGCGGAGACCAGCCGGTCCTCGATCGCCGACTGGATCGCCCGCATCAGCCTCGACGAGCCGAGCATGTGCAGATGCGCTTCGATCAGCGGCGCGATTTCGGTCTGAGCCTCTTCGGGCAGGGTGGTGAGACGCGCCTTCAGCTTGCCGAGTTGCTTGCGTGCCTGCTTGGCGGCATCGTCGAACTGGCGCAACTCCGCCTGGATGTCGCTTGCCGCGATTTTCTGCCGCGGGTTCGGCAGCGCCGGCTCCTCGGCGAAGGTGATCGGTCCGATACCGATCCCCGGCATGATCGGCGTGCCGCCCAGCCTTGTCTGCCGGCGGGATTTCCGGGGTGGCGCGTCACCGCTTCTCATGGTCAGCCGGTTTCATGAAAACCCGCTTCGATCAGTTCCAGCACGGCGGCGAGCGCTTCCTTCGCATCCCAGCCGTCGGCCGAAATCTCGATCTCCGAGCCTGGACCTGCGCCGAGCATCATCAGCCCCATGATCGATTGCGCGGAGACCGACTGGCCGTCCCGCGACACTTCCACTGAAGCGCTGAATTTTTCCGCCAGCGTGACCAGTTTCGCCGCCGCCCGCGCATGCAGGCCACGCTTGTTGCGAATAATCGCCTGCTGGACCAGCCGGGTCGATGAGGTGCGGTTCTCGTCGCTCATCCGCACGCGCGACGCGGCGGCACGCTTTGCAGGACCTCGGACCCGCAGGCGATGTATTTCCGGCCGGCGGCTTCCGCGCATTGCACGGCCTCGGCCAGACCCTGGCTGCCCCTGATCTTGGCGAGTTTTATCAGCATCGGCAGGTTCACCCCGGCGATCACCTCGACATCCGGGCGGTTGAGCATCGACATGGCAAGATTGCACGGCGTGCCTCCGAACATGTCAGTCAGCACCACCACGCCGTCCCCGGTATCCACGTCGGCGACGCGCGCGGCGATCTCGCGCCTCTGGGTTTCGATATCGGCATCGGCCTCGACCGATACCGTGGCGACGTTGCGCTGCGGACCGACCACGTGTTCCATCGCATCGCGCAGCGCGACGCTGAGATTGCCGTGGCTAACCAGGACGAGCCCGATCATTTCAACGCTCCGGTCATCATGTAACTCCGTATTCCCCCGGATGGTCCGGGTATCGCCGATCGCGGGCCGGAACGATCCGCCCGCTGCCGGTCCGCCTGCTGCGGCGCTTCAACCTGTTTGACGCCGATGGCACGATGCTCGACCTGAACCGCCCCATGCCGGGGTCTCAACCGCGCGGCGAGCGCCTCGGCGATCGTCACCGAGCGGTGCCGTCCACCGGTGCAGCCGATCGCGATCGTCACGTATTTCTTGCCTTCCCGAACGAAGCGCGGCAGCAAGAACGCTATCAGGCCGCTCAACCGGCTGAGAAACTCCGGGTAGTCGGGATCGCTTTCGATATAAGCACGAACCGTCGCGTCGAGCCCTGTTTGCGAACGCAGATCCGGTATGTAATGCGGGTTACGCAGAAAGCGCGCGTCGAACACCAGATCCGCCTCGCGCGGAACGCCCGCGGGGAAAGCGAACGAGACCAAGGTGACCGACAGGCCTGGCCCATGATCGCCGAATCGCTGTCCGATCAATTGGCGCAGCGATGCCAGCGGCAGTTCGGACGTATCGACGACCCAATCGGCGGCATCGCGCAATGGCCGGGTCAGCGCCTGCTCCGTCTCGATTCCCTCGCCGATCGTGCCCTGCAGCGCCAGCGGATGCCGCCGCCTGGTTTCGGTGAACCGGCGCTGCAGCACCTCCGGTGACGCGATGGCGAATACCAGTTCAGGTTGGGCGCGCCCGGATCGACGCAGGCGATGCAGGGTTTCGATCACCTCATCGGCCGAAAAATCGCGAGTTCTCGCGTCGATTCCGATAGCCAGAGGCTTATCCGAATCGATCAGCGTATCGACCAGCCTGAGCGGGGGATTGTCCACGGCCTCGTAGCCAAGATCTTCGAGCGCGCGCAGCACCGAGTTCTTGCCGGCTCCCGAAAGGCCGCTGACGATCACCAATCTCGACCGTTGCGCTGTCATGCCGCGAATGCGCCGCAATGCTGCATGCGCCGGCCGCAGGCGGCGTCGAGCGCCCAATGGATGCGGACCGTCGCCGAGGCGGCGCACGGATCGAGTGCGATGAGCGGCACGCCGAATTCCGCGTCGTTGCCGGGTGCGGGCAAGCGATCCTTGGCCGCGCCGAGCCTGACGACCAGCCTCAGTCGCGCCGAATCGCGGTGATCGGCGCGGAACAGGCCGATCCCGCGCAGTTCGATCATGCCGATGAGGGGGGAGACGCCCTTGATCCGGCCCGCTTCGAGTTCCAGTTGATCGTCGCCGACGAGGACGAAGCCCCGGTCGATGAGCCGCAGCAACAAATCCGACTTGCCGATCCCGGACGGACCGAGCAGCAACACCGCATCATCACCGAGAGTCGCGCAGGAACCGTGCAGGCGCATCGTATCCCGATTGTGGCAAGTTTCAGGCGGAAACAAAAGGGGGGATGACAGGAATGCATCCAATTCTTAAAAGTTTTGTAAATTAATAGGAAGTTACATCAATTTTTTTATCTAAATTCTTCGTTTCGTTCCACAACTGTAGGTAACTCTCTGAAACATGCCAAGTTCGTAACGTCGCCGCAACGCTCAGGCAAAGCCGTGTAGCGGAATCTTGCGCAGGCGTCGGCCGGGTGCCATGTCATCGACGAATCGAAACATCAGGAATCCAGAATGCCGGCTCGGCGCCGCGCGATCATCACTGCTCTTGTCGTCGCTCCCGCGATCCTGCGGCCGCAGCGCGGCTTCGCCATGCCGTCCAGCTTCGCCCCGCTGGTGCGCCGCGTCGCTCCGGCGATCGTCGGCATTTCGGTGACTCAGGTCGCCGGGGCACGAAAACCGTCCCCGCCGCATCTACCGCGGCGGAATGCCCAGCCGCAGGAATTTACCGGCGGTGGTGCGGTCAACAAGGCAGCCGGCTCCGGCTTCATCGTCACCGCATCCGGCATCATCGTGACCAATAATCACGTGGTGGGCGATGCGGCGCGCATCATCGTCACCCTGGATGACGGGCAGCGCCTGCCGGCGCGGATCATCGGCGCCGACCAACTGACCGATCTTGCCGTCGTCAAGATCGATGCCGGCCGGAACCTGCCCTTCGTGCGCTGGGGCAATTCCGCGCATATGGCGGTGGGCGACTGGATTCTCGCGGCCGGTAATCCGTTCGATCTCGGCACATCGTTCACCGCCGGTATCATCTCCGCGCGCGGCCGCGAGATCGGCGATGGCCCGTTCGATCATTTCCTGCAACTCGACGCGCCGATCAATCCGGGCAATTCCGGCGGTCCGTCATTCGACATGAACGGCCACGTGATCGGGGTGAATACCGCCATCGTTTCCCCCTCGGGCGGATCGGTCGGAATTGGCTTCGCGGTTCCCTCCAATATGGCGCGGCGAATCATCGCGGCCCTGATCGCCCATGGCAGCATTCCACGCGGCTGGCTCGGCGTGTCGGTCGCGGATCTGCCTTCCGGCGCGGCCGGGGTGGAACTGACCGGAATCGAATCCGATGGACCTGCCGCGCGGGCCGGTCTTGAGCCGGGCGATGTCATCCTCGCGATCAACCGCCTGCCGGTGAACGATGCCAGCGCACTGATCCGTGCGGTTGCTTCGGTGCCGCCGGGCAGCATCGAGCATTTACGCATAAATAGGAATGGCCGGATCTTCGGCCTTTCCGTAGTTGTCGGCCGCAGGCCGGCGGAGTTAGGGAGCGACTGATGCGAATACTGGTTGTGGAAGACGACAAGGATGTCGCCGGTTTCGTGGTGAAGGGACTGCGCGAGGCCGGTCACACGGTGGAACATGCCGATAACGGCCGTGACGGGCTGTTCATGGCGGCATCCGAGAATTTCGACGCGATTATCCTCGATCGCATGCTGCCGGGCGGGATCGACGGGCTGCGCCTGCTGGAAACCCTGCGCGCCCAGGATAATGCGACGCCCGTGCTGTTTCTCTCGGCACTCGGCCAGGTGGATGACCGGGTCAAGGGGCTGAAAGCGGGCGGCGATGACTACCTGACCAAGCCATTCGCCTTCGCCGAACTGCTCGCCAGGGTGGAAGCCATGGCGCGGCGCGGCAAAGGCGAGGGGCCGACGACGCGGCTCGCGGTCGGCGATCTGGAGATGGATTTGCTGTCGCGCGGCGTGAAACGGGGCGGTCAGAAGGTGGATTTGCAGCCGCGTGAATTCCGCCTTCTTGAATATCTGATGCGCCATGCCGGCCAGGTGGTGACGCGCACCATGCTGCTCGAAGGCGTGTGGGACTACCATTTCGATCCGCAAACCAACGTGATCGACGTTCATGTCTCGCGATTGCGTCAGAAGATCGACAAGCCGTTCGATGCGCCGCTGCTGCATACGGTCCGCAATGCCGGATACATGCTCAGGGTCGAGGAGCCGTAACGTGCAATGAGATTTCGTCGATCACGCCGCTATCGGGATCTTACCCGGAAGGCGGCGCGGTGAGCGAGGCCGTACCCGAAGCCGATCCGAAGCCGCCGGTGCGGATACGCAAGCGCAGGCGATTCCTACGCTCGGCCGGCGTTCGCTTTGCCGTGCTCTACGCGCTGGTGTTCGGCATTTCGACCATCGTGCTCGCGGCCTCCTTGCGGTATTCGACCGTCGGTTTGCTCGACCGGCAGACCCATGAGGCGATCCGGGTCGATGCGCGGGGCCTCGCCACGCATTTTACCGAAGGAGGCTTGCCCGCGCTTGTGCTGACCCTGCGCAACCGGATCGACGAAAACCTGAACGACAACGCGATCTATCTGCTGGTTGATCCGCTGGGCAATAGAATCGCCGGCAATCTGACCCGTTGGCCCCAGGGTATCGATGCGCCCCATGCCTGGTACACGATGCCGGTGGAGCGGGCGGGCCTGCGTTCGCACGCGTTGCTGCGCTACTACGAACTGCCCGGCGGATTTCAGTTGCTGGTCGGAAGGGATGTCAGCACGCGGTCCCAACTGCGTCACATTTTGCGCGACGGGCTCCTCTGGGCACTCGCCGCGATGCTGCTGCTCGGCGTTCTCGGCGCACTGGTCATTCGCGGGCTGTTCAAACGCTCGCTTGCCGATATTTCCGCGACCACGCGGGCGATCGCGCGTGGCGATCTGACCCAGCGCGTGCGGCGGTCCGGCAGCGGCGACGAGTTCGACGAACTCGCCGAGACGATCAACGATATGCTCGATCGCATCTCCCGGCTGATGGACGGGGTCCGCCAGGTTTCCAACGCGATCGCGCACGATCTGCGCACCCCGATCACGCGGGCGCGGGCGCGCCTGGAAGATGCCGCAGCGCATGCCCGCACGACCGAGGAATTGCGCGGCGCTGTCGACCGCGCAACCGACGATCTCGACGGGGTCGTCAAGGTGTTCCAGGCCTTGCTGCGGATCGCCGAGATCGAGGCGGGTTCCCGGCGCTCGGCTTTCGCGGATATCGATCTCGCACCTGTGCTCGACGATCTCGCCGAGTTTTTCGAAGCCGCGGCCGAGGAGCGCGGTATCGGGCTGGACATCGCCTGGCCGCGCGAGCTGCCGATGGTGGGCGACCGGGACATGATCCAGCAGGCGATCGCCAACCTGCTCGAAAATGCGCTGAAATTCTCACCGGCCGGATGCCGGGTATCGATCTCGGCCCGGATGGATGCCACCCATATCGAAATTCACATCGCCGACCAGGGCGCGGGTATTCCCGAGACCGATCGTCCGCGCGCGACCGAGCGGTTCTATCGGGCGGAAAGCGCGCGCTCGACGCCCGGCTCGGGTCTCGGCCTTGCCCTGGTATCGGCGATCGCCAATCTTCATGGCGGTATCTTGCGGCTCGACGATAACCGGCCGGGTCTGCGCGCGGTTCTGGTGCTGCCGCGCCGCGCGCCCAATCCCGACTCGACACTGAGGATCAAGCTCTGGACCCAAAACCTGAAAAAAGACGCCCTGACACCGACCGATAACAGCTAGCCCGCATTTCTCACGCGGACTTTTTCGTTCCGGCTTTGATGAATTTGGGTTCCAGGATTTTTGGGATCATCGTGGCGGGCGTCGTTATGCCGAATTCTGGACAAGCGGACCTCCCGCCGCGTGATGCGGCGTTGGCGGAAGGGGATGGCGGCTTGCGGTGTCTGGTTCGTATCAGGCGGCGCCAATGAGCAAGGCGTGGGCGAAGGCGGTAAGGTTCCAACGGGGTAACCGCTGGAATAACGCCGGAGGGGATCCCGAATTCGTATTGCCAGGGGCAGGCCGAGGCCATGGCTTCGGGGCATCCGGGATGGAGATGACGCGAGTCGGAGAACGTCACCGGGATTAAACACCTAACCACAATCAGGGAAGACTCTAAATTCATCATCACACTCTACCTAAGAGCGCTGACAATCGCCGCTGTCAGATCCGCCATTTTTCCCGTCCCGCCAAGATCGGGCGTGCGCGGCGCCGAAGGATCGGCAAGTGCCGCCTCTACCGCACGCAGCACCAGAGCGGCACCGTCGGCTTCGCCCAGATGCTCCAGCATCATCGAGGCGGCCCAGATCGCTCCGATCGGGTTGGCGATTCCCTGCCCCGCGATGTCAGGGGCCGAGCCATGCACCGGCTCGAACATTGAGGGATATTTTCGCTCCGGGTTGAGATTGGCCGAGGGGGCGACGGCAATCGTCCCAGTCACGCCCGGCCCGAGATCGGACAGGATGTCGCCGAACAGGTTGGAGCCCACAACCACGTCGAACCGCTCGGGCGACATCACGAACCGCGCGGCGAGAATGTCGATGTGATACTGATCGATCCTGACATCGGGATAATCCGCCGCAACGGCGGCGAACCGCTCGTCCCAATAGGGCATCGTATGGAAAATGCCGTTGGATTTGGTCGCCGAGGTCACATGATTCCGGTCGAGCCTTCGCGCCAGTTCGAACGCATAGCGAAGAATCCGGTCGGTCCCGGTGCGGGTGAAAATGCTGGTCTGCTCGACGAACTCCCGATCGGTGCCGGCGAACATCCGTCCGCCGATCTGCGAATACTCGCCCTCGACGTTTTCACGCACCACCCAGAAATCGATATCGCCGGGTTTCTTGCCCGCGAGCGGGCAGCGCACACCGGGCAGCAAGCGGACCGGGCGGAGATTGACATACTGGTCGAACTCGCGCCTGATCGGGATCAGCAATCCCCAGAGCGAAACATGATCGGGCACGCCAGGATAACCCACGGCGCCGAGAAAAATCGCATCAAAATCGGCTAATTGCACGATGCCGTCTTCCGGCATCATGCGGCCTGTCGCCTTGAAGGTTTCGCAGCTCCAGTCGAACTGCACATAGTCCAGCGAGAAACCGCAAAGTGTGGCGGCGCGGTCGAGCACCGACAGCGCCGCCGGGATCACCTCGCGGCCGATCCCGTCGCCGGGGATGACCGCGATGTGGTATTTTTTGCCCATCAAAACTCCTCATCCGCGACATACGACCCGATCTTTTGAACGAGGTCGGGGTCGCGCCGTTCCAGCACGATGCCGTAGATGATCGATAGCACGAGTACGCCAAGCGCAATCCACGGGAACAAATTGTAAGGCGCAGGCTGGCCGGGTTGCACCAGGCCCCAGAGCGGGAACAGCATCAGGATGGTGCCGACCACCGGAATGACGGCGTGTTTGAACGCATTGAACTCCACGCGATGATATTTGAGCATATAGACTGGCAATGCGAGGTTGGTGATCAGATAGGTCACGATAACGGGAATCGTCCCCAGCGACCCGGTTTCGCCGAACAGATCGACCGGCTTGATGTTCCAGCCGAACACGATGACGATCGCGAAGGCGATCAGCACGAAGCTCCACATCGCGACGAAGGGTGTGCGGTGCTGCGGATGGATCTTGCCGAAGAAGCGCGGCAGCAGCCCTTCGCGCCCCGAATTGAACAGAATTCGCGCCTGGCTGTTGGTCAAGCCGAGCAGCGAGGAGAAAATGCTGGTCAGTCCAGCGAGATAGGCGATGATCAGCAAGCCGGCGGCGGATGCCTTGAACGCATCGACGAAGGGGATATCGGATTTGCCGATGGCGGTCGCGTTGTTGTGAAAGGCGATTTCCGTCGCATAGGCGAGAAACATATACAGAATGCCGATCGACAGCGTGCCGATGATCAGCGCGCGCGGGATGTTGCGCCGCGCGTCGCGGGTTTCCTCGGCCAGGGTCGCCGAGTTCTCCCAGCCGATGAACAGATAGATCGCGATGGGAAAGCCGAGCCCGATGCCTTTCAGCCCGCCCGACAGATTATGCCATTCGAAGGGTGCCAGTGTGATGCTGCCGCGATTGACTACCAGCATGATGATCGCGCCGACGATCAGGAGGACAAGTTCGAAATAGAAGAACACCGCCGCCCAGGTGGTGGATAGTGCGACACCGCGCGAGACCAGAAACCCGACGATGCCGGTCGCGATCAGGCTGAGTAATTGCCAGGGGATGTCGATGCCGAGGAACAGTTTCAGCGTGTCGTGCGCCCAGCCGCCCGAAATCACCACGACCGAGGAGGCCGCGACCAGATAGCCGAACACCACGAACACCGAGGCGGCGGCACCGGCGACCGGGCCGAACGCCATGCCGATGAACGTCACGAACGAGCCGGTGGATGGCCGGTATTTCGAGAACTCGGCGAGGGTATTGGTGAGAAACAGGATCACCACCATCGCGACCAATATGGTCAGTGGCGCGGCAACCCCGGCACCGGTCACGATCAGGCCAAAGCCGAAGAAGAAGCTCATCGCCGGCGCGATATTCGCGAGCGTCGATGCGACGATCTGCGGCAGGCCGAGCGCATCGCGCTTGAGCCTTCCGTGCGGAACGATTGCAGTCATGAATGCCCCCTCGTTGTTTTGTTTCGCAAGCCTAATCCATGGCAATGGGTAATACCAGCGTAACGTAGCCTTGGCTCGTTCCGCTGCACGCCGCGAATGCGGCGCGCGCCTAGTGGCGCGAAAGCCAAGCGCGCGGATGCGCGCCCCTCCGTTGTGTTTCCATCGATCCTTCGGATCGCCGGAACCTTGCGCAACTCCGCCCGGCGTCCGAGGGCATCATTTAATAACCAACTCTTTCGGCCAGCGCCGGTGCAGCCATAGCCATTCGCCCGGCCGGGCGCGGACCCAGCGCTCGATCGTCCGGTTCATCCAGATGGTCGTCGCTTTGACGTCTTCGGTCTTGTCCTCGGTCTTTTGTCCAAATTCCAGGGGCTCGCAGACGATGCGCAACCGTGCCGGGCCCAGCCGTTCGACGTGGACCGGCAGGATGGGACAGCGAAATTTCCGCGCGAACACCGCAAGCGCCGGCGTTGTCATCGCGGGGGTGCCGAAGAACGGCGCCTCGATTCCGTCGTTCAGCTTCTGATCGACCAACATGCACAACACCCCGCCATGGGTCAGGTGTGCATAAGACGCGCGCGCACCCGAAGCACCCTTGGGAAACATGGCGACTTTCTGGCCCATCGCTGCCTTGCGCAGACCAAGAATCGTCTCGTCCACCGCCTTGTTCGCGGCGGCGCGATAGAAGAAGGCGAGGGTAACGCCGAGCCGGTAGAATGCCAGCGGGATGATTTCCCAGTTGCCGAAATGTCCGGTCAGGATGATGCCCGGTCCGCCGCGTGCCGCAAAGGCCCGGACGTGCTCCGCCCCGACCACTTCGTAGCCGGGCCCGCTCGCGGTTTCGCGCAAATTGGCGAGATGCGGAAACTCGGCGGCGTTGCGTGCGAGATTCTCCCATACGTCGCGGATGATTTTCCGGCGTGCGGCGGCGTCGAGTTCCGGCATGACCCGGCGCAGGTTGGCATCGGCAACGCGCGTGGTCGGAATCAGCGGGCCGATCGACCGCCCGATCGCGCCGCCCAGATCGCTGGCGCGCCGTGGATCGAGCCTCCGAAACACCGCGAGAAAGCCGCGGACCATGGCGTATTCGATCCGGTGCAAAAACGTCATGGCAGAAGGCGCTCCAGGGTTGCTGGATCGTCGAAAACGAGATCCACGGTGACGACGGCACACCGCTCCAGGATTTTGGCTGGCAGTTTCACCGCGTCCTTTTCGGTGGTGGCGAGAACGGCACGATGCCGTTCGGCGAGGGCTGCGAGTCGTGCGCAATCACCGGGCCGATAGAGATGATGATCCGGGAATCCGACGGTTTCGACAAGTTTCGCGCCGAGTTCGCGCAGGGTGCTGAAGAATTTGGCAGGTCGTCCGATGCCGGCGAAGCCGATCACCCGGACGTCCTTCAGGGGCATCGAACACGAGCCTTGCAGAGCGGCGGTCAGTACCGGCAGCGTTGCCGGCAGAGCGGCACGCGCACCCGTCTGATCCGGCCCGATCAGTACGGCGCACGCGCAGCGCGCGGCGGCGAATGCGACTGGTTCGCGCAGCGGCCCGGCCGGCAAACACCGTCCATTGCCGAATCCGGTGCCGCCGTCGATCGTTAGGAGAGAAATGGTTTTAGCAAGGTCAGGGTTTTGCAATCCATCGTCCATCACGATCGCCAAGGCGCCGGAAGCTACGGCGAGAAGCGCACCGGCGGCGCGGTTCCGCGCGACCACGGTAGGTGCCGATGCGGCGAGCAGCAGCGCTTCGTCGCCGACCGCGTGCGCATTATGCAGGGCCGGATCGACCAGAACCGGGCCGCGCAATGTTCCGCCGTGGCCCCGGGTCAGTGCGAACGGCGCAGCACCGCGCGCGTCATAACGGGCCAGAATATGCCGTGTCAGGACGGTTTTCCCTGCGCCGCCGACGCCGGCATTACCGACGCAAATGACCGGCACGCCACAATTATATTGCGGTCGTGCCAGCCGCCGGGCGGTCATTGCTTCGGTCACGGCACCGAGCGGCGCGAGCAGGCACGCGGCGAATCCGTCATGCTGCCAGAACGCGGGGGCGCGGATCATGCGATTGCGTCCAGAATTTGTGCCGTAAGCCGTGCGGGCAGATCGGCGAAGCCCTGACAGGCGCGGCGCCCGGCTTCGCCGATCATGGCGGCGCGAGCGGGATCGGCGAGCAACGAGTCGAATGCCTGGGTCAGTTCCGTGCCATCCGTTATATCGATCAGCCCGCCAGCCGCGCGGAGGATCGCAGCGGCTTCGGCGAAATTGGCGAGGTGCGGCCCGGCGATCGCGGCGCAGCCGAGCTGTGCGGCCTCGATCATGTTATGGCCGCCGACCGGCACCAGCGAGCCGCCGATGAAGGCGATCGGGCAAAATCCGTAGAACAGCCCCAGCTCGCCCAACGTGTCGGCGAGGTAGATGCCGCCGGGTACCGGCATCTCGCCTCGGCTGCGCCGCGCGGTCGGCAGGCCGGCGGTGAGCGCGGCGATCGCTTCGGCCCGTTCGGGGTGGCGCGGCACGATGATTGTGGTGAGGTTCGCATGACCGGCGAGTAAGGCGCGATGGGCTGCGACCATCGGCGCATCCTCGCCCGCGTGGGTGCTTGCCGCCAGAATTCGCGGTCCCGGACAAGCGGTTTCCAAAGCCGTGCGCGCAGCCGAATCGTCCGGCAGGAGCGGGGCCGCAAATTTCAGGTTCCCTGGCGCTTCGACGCGATCAATGCCAAGCCCGCGCAGTGCCGCCGCGTCCGCCTCGGATTGCGCGGCGATGAACCCGAAACCATCGAACAGCGCGCGCGCGGTGGCGGGAAACCGCGCCCAGCGCTTAGCGCTTCGGGCGGAGAGCCGAGCGTTGACCAGAAACCGCGGCACGTGCCGCGCATCCAGGCCGCGCAATAGATTTGGCCAGATCTCGGATTCGACGAACACCGCCGTGTCCGGCCGCCAATGATCGAGAAACCGCTCTGCATAGCGCGGTGCATCGAGCGGCACGAATTGATGGATGGCGCGGGCGCGCCGGGCAGCCAGCCCGGCCGAGGTGATCGTGCCGGTGGTGAGCAGCACGGCCGCGTGATTCGCCAGTATGTCGATCAGTGTGAGCGCGGACATGGTCTCGCCCATACTCGCTGCATGGATCCAGATCAGCCGTCCCCCCGGTCGCGTGATGCTTGCGATACCGTAGCGTTCCGGCAGGCGGGCGGCGATTTCCTTGCCGCGTTTTGCCCGGCGGCTAAGCCAGAACGGCAGCAGCGGCGCGGTAAGTGCCGTTACTCCGCGATAAATCGAAAGACTCAGCGGCACAGGACCGACGCCCTCGCGAGATTGGCGGTCATCCCGGCCTCGATCATTGCGAGCGACGCCTCCCAGTCCCGCCGCGGCACCAGAATCGGGCCGCTTGCGATGAGTGCGCCGCGCCCGAAGGGCAGGGGAATCCGCATCGCATCCCAGCTCTCGAGGGTGAGTGCACGCGACGTCGCGGCGGCGGCGCAGAATACCGGAGCACCGGTCAGGGCGGCGAGTTGTGCGACGCCCGGAGCGGCGCGGCGGCGCGGCCCGCGCGGTCCGTCCGGCGTCAGCCCCACGGGATGGCCCGCTTCGAACAGGCGCGCGAGTTCGCGCAGGCCGGCGGCCCCGCCGCGCGAGGTCGAGCCGGAAATGGTCTCGATGCCGAAATGGCGCATCGCGCGGGCGATCAACCGCCCGTCGCGATGCCGGCTGGCCAGCACATACCCTTTCGGTCCGGCGCCGATCCGTTCCGCCTCGCGCCACAGAATCGGCATTGAGGGCAGGCATTCGTGCCAGAACACGATGATGCACGGCGTACCGGCCTTCAGGGCGCCGAGCAGGGCGTCCGCATCGATGGTCCAGCGCGTCGTGGCCATGGTGCCGTGCAGATAGAGCCCGGCCAGATCGCCCAGGGGTTGCTGGACCCAGACCGATTTGAGGGGCGCCTTGAGCGTATCGCGGATCATCGGTGCGGCGGTAGCATCTGCCGAAGCGCGCGTCATCCGCCGACCGCCGCAAGGGTCGGCGCGGGCCGCATCCCCGCGAGCAGCGCCGCGAGCGCGCGAAACAGCGGATCGCGCGGGTCGGATGCGCGCCAGACCAGCGCGATGGTGCGCCCGGCCGAGGCATCTCCGAGATCCTGACAGACCACGAGATCGCTGAGTTCCGGCCGGGCCGCCACGGCAAGCGCGGGCAGCAGCGAATAACCCTCCCCGGCAGCAATCATCTGCCACAGCGTCTCCAGGCTGGTCGCATGACGGGTCACCGGCTTGGCGTTGCACAGGCTCAGCGCCTGATCGCGCAGGCAATGCCCGTCTTCCAGCAACAGCAAATCATCCGCCGGCAGATCGTCGAGGGTGAGACGCCGCAACCCGGCCAGCGCGTGGCCGGGCGGAGTCGCCAGCAGGAACGGCTCGAAAAACAGCGGCGCGGCGGTCAGTCCGGCGCGCGACACCGGCATGGCGAGGAGCAAAAGATCGAGCGCGCCTTCGATCAGCCGCTCGATCAGCCGCGCGGTGCGTGCCTCGGTGAGGCGGAGCGACAACTCGGGCCGCTCGGCGCGCAGCAGGCGCAGCAGTCCCGGCAGATAATACGGCCCGAGCGTCTCGATCGCGCCCAGGGAGACCTGTCCGGTCATCCCGGTGGGCTGGCCGTGCGACAAGGCGAGCAGATGCCGTGCCTCGGCGAGAACGCGCTCGGCCTGGACGAGAAGTGCTGCGCCTGCTGCGGTGGGTGCGACCCGGCGTTTGGTGCGCTCGAACAGCGTGACGCCGAGAATCGCTTCGAGCTTGCGGATCTGTTCCGAAAGCGCCGGCTGCGACACGCCGCAGCGCTCCGCCGCGCGGCCGAAATGACGGAGTTCGGCCACCGCCTGGGCATATTCCAGATCGCGGAGCGACAGGCCGGCGAGCAGGCGCGGCGACGCGGGGTAAAAACTGTCCATTGCGCTTTATAATCGATATTACCAATCAGAGAAATATAGAAAATCGACTTCCCCTATGACTTCAGAGGACTATAACCACTGCGGCTCCACGAACAGAGCAATCAACCCAGCCCCGATCGGAGAGACAGATGGACGGAGATAATGTCGCCAACGCCGGTACGTGCCCGGTAGTGCATGGGATTTCCACCCTTAGCGGTTTTCGGGGACGGTCGAACCGGGACTGGTGGCCGAACCAGCTGAACCTCGCCATGCTTCACCAGCATTCCTCCCTGTCCAATCCCATGGACAAGGAGTTCGACTACGCCAGGGAGTTCGGCAAACTCGACCTTGAGGCGCTGAAGCAGGACCTTTTCGCGCTGATGACGGATTCGCAGGACTGGTGGCCGGCCGATTTCGGGCATTACGGTCCGCTCCTGATCCGAATGGCATGGCATAGCGCGGGCACCTATCGCATCGGCGACGGCCGTGGCGGCGCCGGTTCCGGAATGCAGCGCTTCGCGTCGATCAACAGTTGGCCCGACAACGTCAATCTCGACAAGGCGCGCCGGCTGCTCTGGCCGGTCAAGCAGAAATACGGCGACCGAATTTCCTGGGCCGACCTCATGATCCTGGCCGGCAACTGCGCCCTGGAATCGATGGGCTTCAAGACCTTCGGTTTCGCGGGTGGCCGCGCGGATGTCTGGGAGCCGGGAGACGAGACCTACTGGGGCGCGGAAGACACCTGGCTTGGCGACAAGCGCTACAGCGGTGACCGGAACCTCGAAGAACCGCTCGCCGCCGTGCAGATGGGCCTGATCTACGTGAATCCCGAAGGCCCGAATGGCACGCCGGACCCGCTCGCGGCGGCGCGCGACATCCGCGAGACGTTCGCGCGCATGGCGATGAACGACGAAGAGACCGTGGCGCTGATCGCTGGCGGCCATACCTTCGGCAAGACCCATGGCGCGGGTGACGCGACACTGGTCGGACCGGCTCCCGAGGCCGCCGGCCTCGAAGAGCAGGGCCTGGGATGGAAGAGCGGATTCGGCTCCGGCAAAGGGAGCGACGCCATCGGCAGCGGCCTGGAAGTCATCTGGACCAGGACGCCGACGACATGGGACAACAATTTTTTCGAGACCCTGTTCGGCTATGAATGGGAGCTGATCAGGAGCCCGGCCGGCGCCCATCAATGGCAGGCGAAGAACGGCGCGGGTGCCGGCACGGTGCCCGATCCGTACGACCCGTCGAAGCGCCGCGCGCCGACCATGCTGACCACCGATCTCTCCTTGCGCGTCGATCCGGTCTACGAAAAGATTTCACGGCGCTTCTACGAGAACCCGGACCAGTTCGCCGATGCTTTCGCCCGGGCGTGGTTCAAGCTGACGCATCGCGACATGGGCCCGCGCTCGCGCTATCTCGGCCCGCTGGTCCCGGCGGAAGATCTGATCTGGCAGGATCCCGTCCCCAAGGTCGATCATCCTCTGATCGACGCGCAGGATATCCGCAGCCTCAAGACCAAACTTCTCGCATCGGGCCTGTCGGTCTCCGAACTGGTGGCGACCGCCTGGGCCTCGGCGGCCAGCTTCCGCGGCTCCGACAAGCGTGGCGGGGCGAACGGCGCACGCATACGGCTTGCGCCGCAGAAGGACTGGGACGTCAACCAGCCCACCCGGCTGGCGAAGGTGCTCGGCATCCTTGACGGTATCCGCACGGCGTTCGACGCCGCTCAGCCGGGCGGCAAGAAAGTGTCGCTCGCCGACCTGATCGTCCTCGGCGGTTGCGCCGCGGTCGAACAGGCCGCGAAGGACGCCGGGCAGGAAATCGAGGTTCCATTCACGCCGGGCCGCACCGACGCGACGCAAGAGCAGACCGATGTCGACTCTTTCGCCGTGCTCGAACCGGCCGCGGACGGGTTCCGCAACTACCTGAAGCCCGGATTGGCGGTGTCGGCGGAGGAGCTTCTGGTCGACCGGGCGCAACTCCTGACGCTGACCGCGCCTGAGATGACGGTTCTGGTCGGCGGAATGCGCGTGCTGGATGCGAATGCCGACGATTCCCGGCACGGCGTCTTCACCAGGCGGCCGGGGGTTCTCACCACCGACTTCTTCGTGAACCTGCTCGACATGAGAACGGTCTGGAAGCCGGCCTCGGAAGCCGGGGATGTGTTCGAGGGCCGCGATCGTGCGACCGGGGAATTGAAATGGATCGGCAGCCGGGTCGACCTCGTCTTCGGGTCGAACTCCCAGCTCCGCGCGCTTGCCGAAGTCCATGGGTGCGATGCCTCGCAACAGAAATTCGTGCGCGACTTCGTTGCGGCGTGGAGCAAGGTGATGAACCTCGATCGGTTCGACCTCGCCTGAGTCCGGCGAGTGGAGATGCGGGCGTCCCGGGGTTCCGGGAACGCCCGCTTTCGTTGTGGCAGCGTGGCTTGAAGCCGGGCGGCAAAAGCCCCATTCCTGAATAAGAGCAAGGCGATGGGGGTGCGGATCATGAGACGCTGGAGCAGCAGGCGCAAGGACGCGGTCAGTACTTTGACCAGCGAGTTCGATCGGTTCCAGGACGATTTCGACCAATTGCGCACCAAGCTCGTGCGGCTAGCTGGTGATACGGTCAAGGAATTCAGCGATTCTCCGCAGAAATTCGCCGACTTGAAGGACGTGATCGAAGGCCGACTCACGGTGATCGAGGATGAGATCGGCGATCTCGGCAGGCAGTTGCGCATCAAGGGCGGCGAGGCAGCAGGCCGGGTCGAAAAGCGGGTGCAGGAGCGGCCATTCGCCAGCCTCGCCATCGCCTTCGGTGTCGGCCTTTTCGCGGCGCAGCTATTGCGTCGCCGCCGCTCGTCGTGAACGGCGCCCTATCTTCCACTCACTGGGCGGCTTGAAGCATGATGCGCGTGCTTTTCAACCTGCTCGACGGGATCACCCTGCGTTACCTGAAACGGCGCGCCGCCCTCACCCTGATCGGCTTGGTGATGGGATCGATCGGGCTGGGTTTCCTGATCGCCGCCATCTATCAGGCGGCCGCGCTCGGTGTGGGCGATCTCTATGCTGCGCTGATCTGCGGGGGCATCTTCGTTATTTTCGCGCTAGGGTTGTTTGCCATCGCGAACCGGCAATGGCGGCGCCGGCCGCGCCCGCTGCTTGCCCGTGCGCGTTATGGCGTGGCAACCGAATTGCTGACCATGGCGCAGACGCTGATTCGCGAGGATCCCGCCAAAGCAGTGATCGCGGCCTTGATCCTCGGCGCGATGACCGAACATCTGCAGAAACGATCCGCCGCCAAGCGCGCCCAGACGCGCGAATAAGAACAAATTGATCGTCATAGTTGCATGCACGGCATTGGCGTTTGGGATCGAGTGGCGTAAGACACGGCTCTGCTGACTGTCTCGATTTTTCAACGGAGAATGCCGCATGCTGCGGCCTTCGGCGCCGGTTCGACAAGCGCTCGCGCGGCTGACCCTGCCGGTCATGCTGCTGATTTCCCTTGGCCTGGTCCTGGCCGGGCGAGCCGATCGACATTTGGGTGCGGTTCTGCGCACCGGGCTCGACGACGCGCTTGCTCCACTCTATCGCGCCGCGGCGGCGCCGGCTTCGGCGGTCGCGCAGGATCGCGGGGCGATCGGCGCTTGGTTTCGCCTGCACGCCGATAATCTGCGCCTGACCCGGCAAAACCGTGAATTGCGGCGCTGGCGGGCGGTGGCGCTGGCGCTTGCCGCGCAGAACGAAGCGCTGAAATCGCAGCTTCATTTTGTCCCCACGCCGACGCCGAATTTTTTCTCGGCACGGGTCATCGCCGATCTCGGCGGGCTTTACGCACGATCCGTCCTGGTCACGATCCCGCGGAATGCGTGGCGGATCGTCAACGCCATCGCCATGGACGGGCGCGGCGTGGTTGGCCGCGTAGTGCAGGCAGGATCGCGCAGCGCGCGGGTGCTGCTGATCACCGACCTGAACAGCCGGGTGCCGGTGGCGATCGGCAAGCACGGCGAACGCGCGATTATGGCGGGACAGAATACCGCGACGCCGCGCCTGATCTACTGGGCGCCGGGCGATCCGCCGCGCGAGGGCGCCATCGTGCTGACCAGCGCGGATGGCGGCGTGTTCCCCTATGGCCTGCCGGTCGGCATCGTTCACTATCGCGGACGCAACGATCCGGTGGTTCTGCCCTTCGCCGGCATGGCGCGGCTTCGCATCCTGCGGCTCTTCGAATACGGCCATGATCCGGATTCGGCCGTTGCGTCCGCGCGGCATTGATGATGGACGCGCCGGAATTCTGGCGTGGACTCGATCGGACCGCGCGGCACGCCCTGCCGGCGGCGAGCATTGTAGCGGTGACCATTCTGCTGGCGATGCCGGGCCTGATCCCGGCGCAACCCGCCTGCCGCACGGCGTTCGTGATCGCTTCGGTCTATTTCTGGAGCCTGTATCGCCCGGCATCGTTACCGGCGCCGGTGGTTGCCTTGCTCGGTGTCCTGCTCGACCTGCTCGGCGCCTCGCCGCTCGGGCTCTGGGCGGTGCTGCTGTTGCTGGAACAGGCGGCGGTCGCGCCGATGCGCCGGGTTCTGGTGCGCCAGAGTTTTCTCATGGTCTGGCTTGCCTTTACAGGCTTTGCCGTTGCCATTTCGGCACTGGAATGGCTTGCCCGCGCGGTTCTCGATCTTGCGCTGCTGCCGCCGGGGCCGATTCTGGCGCAGGGTTTGATCGCGATTTTGCTTTATCCGCCGCTCGCGGTCGCGCTGATCCGCGCCCATCGCAGTGCGGCGGCACCCGAGCAGGCCTGACCGCATGAAACGCGAGCGTGCCTTGCGGCCGATCTTCACTCGCCGCGCCTTGCTGCTTGGGGCGGCGGAATTCGCGGCATTCGGGGCGCTCGCCGCGCGGCTCTACCGGATGCAGGTGCTTCAGCACGGCAAATACGCGACATTGGCCAAGCAGAATTCGGTGAACGAACGGCTGCTCGCTCCCCTGCGCGGGCTGATCACCGATCGGCACGGCGCCATCCTGGCCGGCAACAAGCAGCACTGGCGGGCGCTGTTCATGATGATCCAGACGCCCGATCCGGCGTCGGTGATCGATCGGTTTGCCGCTCTCATTTCGCTGTCGGATGCCGAGCGGAGGCGGATCGGCCGGGATATCTCGGGTAAGCCGCGCTATATTCCAGTTTTGCTCAAGGACTATCTCGACTGGTCGGAAATGGCACGGATCGAGGTTCATGCGATCGAATTGCCGGGCGTGTTCGTCGATGTCGGTGCCTCGCGCGTCTATCCGCTGGGGGATGCGACCTCGCACACGATCGGCTATGTCGCGCGCCCCACACAGGTTCAGGCGCAGGCAAACCCGGTGCTGGCCCTGCCCGGAATGCGGGTGGGCCGCGCCGGGGTCGAGCAGGCGCGCGACACGGTGCTGCGCGGTTCGCCCGGCGTGGTGCAGACCGAGGTGAATGCCCACGGCACCGTGGTTCGTGTGCTCGATCGCGACAACGGCACCCAGGGCCAGACGGTTCAACTTACCATGGATGCCGGGCTGCAAAGCCTGGCGGCGCAAAAGCTCGCCGGCCAGGCGGGTGCAGCGGTCATGCTGGATGCGACCAACGGCGAGGTTCTGGCGCTGGCGAGCCAGCCTGGCTTCGATCCCACCTTGTTCGATTCCGGCGTGCCGGAATCGGTCTGGAAATCCTGGATCACTGATCCCAAGCGGCCATTGAACGATCGTGCGACGGCAGGCCTCTACGCGCCCGGTTCGACCTTCAAGCCGAATGTCGCGCTTGCCGCTCTGGAATGCGGCGCGATCACGCCGGAGACCACCTTCTTCTGCCCCGGCTATCTCAAGCTGGGCAACCATACCTTCTATTGCTGGGACCATTACGGCCACGGCAACGTCAATGTGGTCAGCGCCCTGCAACAAAGCTGCGACGTTTTTTTCTACCATACCGCGCTGGTTACCGGGATCGACCGGATCGCCGCGATGGGCCGCCGGCTCGGCCTGATCGGCCGTGTCGGGCTCGATCTGCCCGGAGTTTCCGAAGGCTTCCTGCCGACCCGCGCCTGGGCACGAGGCCGGCATCTGGTGTGGACCAGAGGCAACACGGTGATCCAGGGCATCGGCCAGGGCTACACCCAGGTCACGCCGCTTGGCCTTGCCACCATGACCGCCCGCATCGCCAGCGGCCGCGCGATCGGACCGCATATCGCGCGCGCTGTCGGCACGGTGGCGCAACCGGGGAGCACGGCGGCGCATTGGCCGGTTCTCGGGCTGGATGATCGCCATCTCGCGGCGGTGCGCCAGGGCATGTTCGAGGTGGTGAACACGCCGCTCGGCACCGGCTGGGCCTCGCGCCTCACTTTGCCGGGCGTGCATATGGCGGGCAAGACCGGCACGGCACAGGTCCATGACGAGACGGCAGCGCAGGAAAAATCGAATTTCAACGACGCCTCGTTGCCCTGGAAGTTCCGGCCCAATGCGTTTTTCATCGCCTTCGCGCCGGTCCACGCGCCACGCTTCGCCGTCGCCGTGGTGGTCGAGCACGGCAACGAGGGTGCCTCGGTCTCGGCCCCCATCGCCCATGATCTGATCACCGCCGCCCTCACGCGCGATCTCACCGCCGCCCCGCCGGGCATCATCCAAAGCGCGCCGCAAGCCGCTCTGCCCGAGGCCGCCCCCGCATGAACGCTCCGTTGACCACCAAATTATACCGCCCCTATTACCAGCGATCGTTCGGCATCGCGAACAAGCTGCTGCGGGTGAACTGGCTGTTCGTTCTGGCCTGCAGCGCGCTCGCGGGCATCGGCTATGCAGCGCTCTATTCGGCAGCGGGCGGCCACGGCCATCCCTATGCGACACCGCAGATCGAGCGTTTCTTCGCGGCCCTCATCATGATGATCGCGATCGCCATGATCGATATCCGCATCATCGCGAAACTCGCATGGCCGCTCTATGCCATCGGGATCGTGCTGCTGCTCGCGGTGTGGAAGTTCGGCCATGTCGGGCTTGGCGCGAAACGCTGGCTCGATGTCGGCGGGATGCATGTGCAGCCCTCCGAACTGATGAAGCTGTTTCTCGCCCTGGCGCTGGCCTCCTGGTTCCAGCGCGCGAGCCACGAGCGGGTGGGCAATCCGCTGTTCCTGATCCCGCCGGCGCTCGCAATCCTGGTGCCGGCGGCACTCATCCTGAAGGAGCCTAATCTCGGTACCGCGCTGATCACCATGAGCATCGGTGCCGTGGTGCTGCTCGGTGCGGGCGTGCGCTGGTGGAAATTCGCCATCGTCATCGCGATCGTCGCGGTGGTGGCGCCGTTTGCTTATGCCCATCTGCACGGCTACCAGAAGGAACGGATTCTCACGTTTCTGCATCCCGGCCGCGATCCACTGGGGGCCGGCTACAACATCATCCAGTCGAAAATCGCGCTGGGTTCCGGCGGCATGTGGGGGCAGGGATTCCTGCACGGCAGCCAGAACCAGCTCAATTTCCTGCCCGAGAAACAGACCGATTTTGTGTTCACCATCATCGCCGAGGAGTTCGGCTTCGCCGGGAGCATCGTGCTGATCGGCCTGCTGTTCGCGATGGTCACCATGGCGGTCTATACCGCCTTGCGCTGCCGTCATCAGTTCGGCCGGCTCGCCGCCCTGGGCATCGCGACCAATCTGTTCCTCTACTGTTTCGTCAATCTCGCGATGGTGATGGGCCTGATCCCGGTGGGCGGCGTGCCGCTGCCGCTGGTGTCCTATGGTGGCTCCGCGCTCACCGCCGTGATGCTCGGCTTCGGCGTGCTGATGTCGATCCATGTCCACCGCGACGTGGAATTCGCTCCCGCCGACGATTAAGCCTCACGCTGCTCTGGGTTCTGGTGGGTAACGACGAAGAATAAAGATCATCACGGCCATCGAAGGCAGCGCCGAGAGCACGGTGAATTCGTAGAACGGAATCCAGCCCATCGCATTCGCCAGCACGCCGGATATCCCGCCGACCGTGCGCAGCGCCAGCGCCGCCACCGAGGAGAGCAGCGCGTATTGTGTCGCGGTGTAGTCTTTCGTGCAGAGCCCCGACAGATAGGTGATGAACGCGGCATCCGAGATGCCCTGGGCGAAGGATTCCACCACGCTGGTAGCGAACAATATATGCGGCGCATGGGGATAGAGCCCCAGCAGCGGATACAGGATGAGTGCGGCGGTCTGGAACACGCCGGCGCACAGCAGCGCGCGCCCGACACCCAGCTTCGCCACGGCAACCCCGCCGAGGGCTGTGCCGGCCAGCACGGCGACCAGCGCGGCCGGCCCGGTGGCGATGGCGATCATCGCCCGGTTGAAGCCGAGATAGGTGTAATAGGGCGCCAGCATCACCCCGGCGAGGGCCTCGCCGAGGTAGAACAGGACCACGAACGAAAGAATGATCGCCGCCCCGCGGCGCGAGAAGAACTCCGCCAGCGGGGCGATCACCGCCTGACGGAACCGCACCGCGACGGATATCCTGCCGTGGTCCGGCGGCGGTTCCGGCTCGGCGCAGAGCAGGGTGGCGACCGCACCCAGCAGTTGCAGCGGCACCATTAGCAGAATCGCCTCGTGCCAGCCGATGACGGTCGAAAGCGCGATCACCCCGGAGCCCGAAATCAGCATCGCCGCGCGATAGCCCCACACATAACCCGCCGTCGCCGCGCCTTGCAGTCGCTGGGGGAAGAACTCGATGCGCCAGGTGTCGATCATGATGTCCTGGCTCGCTGAAAGGAACGCCACCAGCGCGCCGAGAACCAGCGTCGCCGCCAGCGCGTGCGCCGGTCGAGTCAGCGCCAGTCCGCCGATCGCGGCGGCCAGCACGAGCTGGATCAGCAGCAGCCAGCCGCGCCGCCGCCCGAGGCGCCGGAACGGCGGCGGCGCCAGAATCTGGTCGAGCGCCGGCGCCCAGAGGAATTTCAGCGAATAGGCGATGCCGAGATTGGCGGTGAAGCCGATCGCGGCCAGCGGCAGATGCGCGCGGGCGAGCCAGAGGCGGAGCGTGAACCCCGAAAGCGCCAGCGGCAGGCCCGACGAGAATCCAAGCGCGGTAATCAGAGCAATGGGGCGAATCCGGTTCACCACCCTATTTGCCAGGGACGGACCGGGCGCCGTCAAGGGCTTGAACCGAGCCTCGCTTTGAGGCGCCTGCCGGTCTGCGGCGTTATCGTTTTTGTGCCACGAAGACCGATACGAGAACGATGACGCCTCCGGCGATTTCGCCCGGCGTGATGGTCTCGCCGAGCAGAAGCGCGCCGCCCGCCACGCTGACCAGCGGGATCATGTAGAGAAATCCGCTGGCGCGCTGCGCACCGAGACGCGCACTGCCGATGTTCCAGAACAGCATCGAAATGGTCGATGACCCCAGCGTCAGCGCGGCCAGCACGATCAGATCGGTGCGGGTCATCGCCGGCAGTGCGGTGGCCATGTCCGGCGCCCCAGCCAGAACCATGGGGGCGGCGCCGAAGGCCATGGTCGCCGCGGTGACCGGCAGCGAGCCGCGACGCACGATCAGGTCGGGGGCCATGACGCAATAGAGCGCCCAGGCGGCGGCGCTGGCCAGGATTAGCATGATGCCGCCAGCACTGCCTTCGGCGGGGCCGATGCTGACCGACATCAGTGCCACTCCGCATGCACCCGCGATGGCAGTGCCGATCAGGATCGGGCGGGGCATCCGCCTGGCGGCGATCGCCCCGAACAGAAGGATCAGCAGGGGTTCGGCGGCATCGAGCAGCCCGGTCAGCCCGGCGCCCACGGTGCGCTGGCCAAAACTTGCCAGCACATTATAGCCGGTGATGCCGCACAGGCCTGCCAGGGCGGCGCGCCGCCAGTCCGCGCCCGACCAGGGCACCCGCCGGCGGAGCAAAAAAGGCAGGAACAGAATCGCCGCCGAGCCGTAGCGGAGGGCGAGAACCGGCAGCACCGGCAATCCCTGTTCGGTCGCGCCGACCAGAAGGCGCATCCCGACCGGCGAGGTGCCCCAGAACAGGCAGGCGAGCAGGAGAAGACCTACGCCGAGTCCGTCGCCAGAACCGCGACTCCCGGCAGCACCTTGCCTTCCATCCATTCGAGGAACGCGCCTCCCGCGGTCGAAACATAGCTGAGCCGGTCGGTGATGCCGGCCTGGCGAAGTGCCGCGACGGTATCGCCGCCGCCGGCGACCGAAATCAACCCGGATTTGGTTGCCGCCGCAATCGCATTGGCGACGCGCAGTGTCGCCGTGTCGAAGGGCGGGGTTTCGAACGCGCCGAGCGGGCCATTCCAGATCAGGGTTTTCAGACCCTTGACAGCCGTGATGATCGCATCGGTCGTGGCGGGACCGACATCGAGCGCCATGGTATTCGCCGGCACCGCGTCGGCGGGAACGATCCGCGTCGACGGGTTGGGAGCGAAGGTTTCGCTGACCACGAAATCGGCCGGGAGCAGGATGTCGCAGCCATGACCGGCGGCGGCATTCATGATGGCGCGGGCGGTGTCGTGCAGCGCGGCCTCCTGGAGCGATTTGCCGAGTTCGGCGCCCTGTGCGGCGAGAAACGTGTTCGCCATGGCGCCGCCGATCACCAGGAGATCGACCCTGGCGATCAGATTGGTCAGCAGGTCGAGCTTGGTGGACACTTTTGCGCCCCCGACGATCGCGCCGACCGGGCGTGCCGGATTGCCGAGGGCGGCGGTGAGAGCCACCAGTTCCGCCTGCATCAGGCGTCCGGCATAGGCAGGCAGAATGCGCGCGATGCCCTCGGTGCTGGCATGGGCGCGATGGGCGGCGGAAAACGCGTCGTTGACGTAGATTTCGCCATGAGCGGCGAGCCGGGCGGCGTGCGCCGCGTCGTTGGCTTCCTCGCCGGGGTAAAAGCGGGTGTTTTCCAGCACCAGAACCTCGCCGTCGTTCAGCGCCGCGATCGCGCGGGCGACCTCGGGGCCGATGCAGTCATCGACGAAAGCCACCTTGCGGTGCAGCACCGCGCCGAGCGCCTCGGCGACCGGGCGGAGCGACATGGTTGCGACCAGTTGGCCCTTCGGCCGGTCGAAATGAGACAGCACGATCACCCGCGCCCCGTTGCCGGCCAGTTCGCCGATGGTGGGCGACAGGCGTTCGAGCCGGGTGAGGTCGGTGATCCGGCCGTCGCGCAGCGGCACGTTGAGATCGGCGCGTAGCAGCACGCGCCGGCCACGCACGTCCAGCCCGTCGAGCGTACGGTAGGGGATGGGCACCTACAGCGATCCGAACAGTGCGGCGGTGTCGCTCATCCGGTTCGAGAAGCCCCATTCGTTGTCGTACCAGCCCATCACGCGGGCCAGCGCGCCATCGACCACGGTGGTCTGCGGCGCGTCGAAGCTGCAGGAATAGGGCACGTGGTTGAAGTCGGAGCTGACCAGAGCGTCGGTCGAGTAGTGCAGGATGCCGTCGAGCGCGCCTTCGCTCGCGGTTTTCATTGCGGCGTTGATCTCGTCCCTGGTGGGCTGCTGTTTCAGGTTCACGTCGAGCGAGACCAGCGAGACGTTGGGGGTGGGAACCCGGATCGCGGTGCCGTCGAGCTTGCCCTTGAGTTCGGGCAAAACGAGGCCGACGGCGCGCGCTGCGCCCGTGCTGGTCGGGATCATCGACAGGGCGGCGGCGCGGGCGCGATGGCGGTCCTTGTGTAGGGTATCGACGGTTTTCTGATCGCCCGTGTAGGAATGGATGGTGACCATGTACCCGCGCTCGATGCCGAACGCCTGGTGCAGCACCATCGCCATCGGCGCGAGGCAGTTGGTGGTGCAGGACGCGTTCGAGATGATTGTCATGTCGCGGGTCAATGTGTGGTGGTTCACGCCGTAGACGATGGTGGCGTCGACCCCGTCGGCCGGAGCGGAAACCAGCACCTTGCGCGCGCCGGCTTCGATCAGCCGGGCCGCCGCCGCGCGGTTGGTGAACAGGCCGGTGCATTCCATCGCGACATCGACACCGGTGAGCGGCACTTTCGACGGCTCGCGCTCGGCGGAGACGCGGATCGGCGCGTAGGCGCGACCGTTATAGTGGATGACGATGCTGTCGCCCTTGATATCGACGGTTCCGGGAAACCGGCCATGCACCGAATCGTAGCGCAGCAGATGAGCGTTGTCCTCGACGCTGCCGAGGTCGTTGATCAGCACCGGCTCGATATCGGTGCGCCCGCTTTCGATCATGGCGCGCAGCAGCAGTCTCCCGATGCGGCCGAAACCGTTGATCGCGACGTTCACAACCATTGAGAACTCCCTGTCGGAAAGAAGATTATGGTCAGAGCTTCGACTTGACCGCGGCGACGACGGCCGCGGGCGTGATGCCGAAATGGTCGTAGAGTTTCTGATAGGGGGCGCTGGCGCCGAAGCTGTGCATCCCGATGAAGGTGCCGGTTTCGCCGAGCAGCCGTTCCCAGCCGAACCCGACGGCGGCTTCGATGCCGATGCGCGGCGCGAGGCCGAGCACGTCGGTGCGGTAGACTTCATCCTGGCGGCCGAACAGCTCGAAGCTCGGGACCGAGACCACCGCGACGCCGATGCCCTCCTTGGCCAGCGCATCGCGCGCCGCGACCGCGATCGCGACTTCCGATCCGGTGGCGATCAGCGTCGCCTTGCGCGGCCCCTCGGTGTCGGCGACGACATAGCCGCCGCGCGCCGACAAGTTCTCCGAGCCGTGCTGGCGCGGCAGGGCCGGCATCGCCTGCCGGCTCAGGATCATCAGGGTCGGGCCGTCCTTGTGGTGGAGCGCGATATCCCAGCATTCGGCGGTCTCCAGCGTGTCGCCGGGGCGCAGCACGAGGACGTTCGGCATGGCGCGGAACGAGGCGAGATGCTCGACCGGCTGATGGGTCGGGCCGTCCTCGCCGAGGCCGATGCTGTCATGGGTCAGCACCAGGATCGGCCGCGCCCGCATGATCGCGGCGAGGCGGATCGCCGGGCGGCAATAATCGCTGAAAATGAAGAACGTGCCGCCGTAAGGGATCAGGCCGCCATGCAGAGCGAGGCCATTAAGGCAGGCGGCCATGCCGTGTTCGCGTACGCCGAAATGGATATAGCGGCCGGAATAGTCGCCCGGCACGCAGGTGCCCATCGATTTGACGAAGGTGTTGTTCGAGGGCGTGAGATCGGCCGAACCGCCGACCATTTCCGGCACCACCGGCACCAGCGCGTCGAGCGCGAGCTGGCTGGCCTGACGGGTCGCGAGGTTGGGTTTCTCGGCGACGATCTTTTCGCGCAGGGCGGTCATCGCCTCGGCATAGCCGGTCGGCAGGTCGCCGTTGAGAACCCGGTCGAACTCGGCTTTCTGCTTGTTCGAGGCGTGGCGTTTCAGCCAGGCGCGGCGCGCACCTTCGCCGCGGGCACCGGCTTCACGCCAGGGTTTCAGGATTTCGGGCGGCACGCTGAACGGCGGCGCGGTCCAGCCAAGCATCGCCTTGGCGGCGGCTGCTTCTTCCGGGCCGAGCGGCGAGCCGTGGGTGCTGGACGTGCCGGCCTTGTGCGGAGCGCCGAAGCCGATGATGGTTCGGCAGGCGATGATGGTCGGCTTGCGGCTGCGCATGGCGAACTGAATTGCGGCCTCGATCTGTGCAGGATCGTGCCCGTCGATCCGTTTGGTGGCCCAGCCATAGCCGGCGTAGCGTTTTAGCACATCGTCGGTCATCGCGAGCGCGGTGCTGCCGTCGATCGAGATGGAGTTGTCGTCGTACAGGACGGTGAGCTTGTTCAGCGCCAGATGGCCGGCGATGGCGCAGGATTCGTGGCTGACGCCTTCCATCATGTCGCCGTCCGAGGCGATCACCCAGGTGCGGTGATCGACCAGGGATTTGCCGAAGCGCGCGGCCATCATTCGTTCGGCGAGCGCGAAGCCGGTGGCGGCGGATATGCCCTGGCCGAGTGGGCCGGTGGTCATTTCGATCGCCGGATGCTCGCCGCGTTCGGGATGGCCGGCGGTATGCGAGCCAAGCTGGCGGAACTGCTTGAGGTCCTCGATGGTCATGTGCTCGTAGCCAGTGAGGTGCAGCAGCGAGTAGAGCAGCATCGAGCCATGGCCGGCCGACAGGATGAAGCGGTCGCGGTCCGGCCAGTGCGGATCGGCCGCGTCGTATTTCATGAATTTGGTCCAGAGCGCGGTCGCAACATCCGCCATGCCCATCGGCATTCCGGGATGGCCGGATTTCGCCTTTTCCACGCCGTCGATGGCCAGCGCGCGGATTGCGTTCGCCATCAGCCCGGCTTCGGTCGGCTTGCGCGACAGGATTGCCTTCTGGCGCTCCAGCGCAATTTCGTTGCTGGCGTGGTCGCTGCTGCTGGCCATGTGCGATTCTCCTCGTTGAACAGGTCTTAAGGTGCGGCGCCGGACGCGGCAACCCTCGCGGGCGCGCCATGACTCGGTTGCGAGCCGGATGCCGCTTGAAGCTTGGCCCGTTTACGGTTGGCATGCGGTCCCAGGACTTCAAGCCAAACCTCCGTGTCTGTGCGGCGTCTGGTTCGCCGGTCGTCGGGTAGGCGGACAGAGGAATAGACAGATTATGCCAAATATGTATTAAATAATAACAAATTCTAACGGGGCGGCACCACCATGAAAACCACGCCTGTAACCAAAGACGACCTCACCCGCTCGGTGTTGGCGGTGCCGCCTTTGGCACGGAGCGCCGATTTCTCGCCAGACACGGTGCAAAATCGCGCGATCGTGCGGCATCTCGAAGCCGGCGGAGTGACCACGCTGCTCTATGGCGGAAATGCCAATTTTTATAATATAGGATCGGGCGATTACGCGTCCCTGCTCGACATGCTGGAAGGGGTGGCGGCACCGGACACCTGGTTGATCCCTTCGATCGGGCCGTCCTTCGGCCTCGCGATGGATCAAGCGCGATGGTTGCGCGGCCGGGATTTTCCGACCGCCATGGTACTGCCGATGAACGGGCAAGCGACACCTGCCGGTGTCGAAACGGGGCTTGCGCGGATCGCCGAGGCGTTCGGGCGGCCGGTTATCCTCTATCTCCGGGCGGAGAATTATCTGGAGCCGGCAGCACTCGCTCGGTTGGTTCAGGCCGGTATGGTGACTGCGGTGAAATATGCGGTGGAACGGCCCGATCCGTTGCCCGACGCGTATCTCGCCGCGCTATGCGAGGCGGCGGGATCGGACACCATGGTCAGCGGCATGGGCGAACTGCCCGCGCTTGCCCATCTGCGCGATGCCGGGCTTACGGCATTCACCTCCGGCTCGGTATGCGTGGCGCCAAACCTGTCCATGGCCACGCTTGCTGCCTGCCGGGGCGGCGATTTTACCAAAGCCGCGCGGCTGCGTGCCTTGTTCCTCCCGCTGGAAGAATTGCGCAACGCGCTCAACCCGATCCGCGTTTTGCACGAGGCGGTGCGCCTTGCCGGAATTGCCGAAACCGGACCGCTGCTGCCGATGCTGTCCAACATCGAGACGGCACATCACCAGGCGATCGGGGCGGCGGCGCGGGAGCTACTTGCGGCCGATCGCGCGCTGGCGCTGGCCGCCTGAGTCTCGCGATGCGCGGCACCGTCCGGCACGCAAAGATCGGCTTGCCGCAAGGCGGCTTCACGTTATGTCTCGATACATGGTGAAAACGACCGGCCAATCGGGGCGCGACGACACTGGCGATGACGTTGTCGCGCGCAGGTCGGCGCCGCTGGTGCTTGCCCGGCGGCTGCGCCTCAGCGATCAGCTCTACGGCCAGATTCTTGAACAGATCGTCAGCGGCAGACTTTCCGAGGGCGCGCGGCTACCGTCGGAGACCGAAATCTGCAAATCCTTCGGCGTCTCCCGCCCGGTGGTGCGACAGGCGCTTCAGCGGCTGCGTGCCGACGGGCTGGTGCAGGCGCGCCAGGGTTCCGGCACTTATGTGCAGGCGCGCCCGGCGGAGCGGCTTGCCGATTTTGTCGATCCGGGCGCGGTTTCGGCGTTGCTGCGCTGTCTCGAAGTTCGGGTCGGCCTGGAAGGCGCCGCGGCGCGGTTTGCCGCCGAGCGGCGCGGCACGCGCGAACTGGATCGGATCGTCGCGGCGCATGAGGCGTTGCGGGTGCAGGCTGATGCGGGAGCGATGACCGCGGAGGTTGATTTCGCCTTCCACGTTGCGATCGCCGAGGCCAGCGGCAACGGGTTTTTCCCGCGCCTGCTCGCCGAACTCCAGGCCGAACTGCGCGGCTTCATGGCGCTGTCGCTCAATCTGACTCGGACCGGCCCCAGCCTACGTGCGGCTCATGTGCTGCACGAGCACCGGCTGATCCTGGATGCGATTCGCGGCCAGGAGGCCGAAGCTGCCGAAATCGCCATGCGCTTTCATATCGTTCAGGCACGCCGACGGATGGTCGACCGCAACCGGGAAGGGTAGATGTAGTTATCATCTTCTATAGAGGCCATTGCGCCGGTTGTTCGTGGAACAACAGTTTTTGTGAACGTTTCAAGAACATGACTGCAATGAATTTGGCGGTGCGAAGGGTTGCCGCATATCGGGCGGAATGAGGTTGAGCTCGCGGTAGAGTGTCGAGCGTCCGAGGCCAACCCGCTTGGCGGCTTGGGTGGGCGATAGCCCGCCGGCGGATCGGGGTGATCCGGGCGTCGCCACGGGCGGCGCGTGCTCCGGTCGCGTCAGCAAGCCTCAAGACGTTTGCGGATGACCCTGAGCCGTTCGCCCAGTTCCCGTTCCGACAACAATCCGCGGCTGAGCAGGATATGCGCCAGGGACAGGAGCTGTTGCTCGGGCCCGGGAATTTCCCGGTAGATCGTCTCGCCATTTTTTTGAGGCGATGTCTTTCAACACCGCGTTGTCCAACATCGCATCGGCCAGCAGCTTCTTCAGCCGCGTGTTCTCGTCCTCCAACTGCCGCAGCCGACGCGCCTCGGAGACGTCCAGGCCGCCGAACTTGGCCTTCCACTTGCAGAACGTCGCCTCGCTCACGCCGTGCTTGCGGCACACGTCTGCCGTCTTCGCCCCCGCCTCCTGCTCGCGCAGGATCCCAATGATCTGCTCCTCGGTAAAACGCGATCCCTTCATCTCCGCCTCCTGCTCAGGCGGACTCTACCTAAAATCGGAGGAGTTTCAGGGGCTCAGGTCATGGCCTCTATACTCGTCCGCTGCCGCCGCGAATGCGGTGCGCGCCTTGTGACGCGGAAGCCTAAGAGCGCGGATGCGCTCGTCCGGCGCTTGAAGGCATTTGAAATTAACCAATCATGAACCAGAACCGAAACAGCACGTTTTCCAGCTCGGTCTGCCGCTTCAAGCCGGGGCAACGCAATGCGTGGGTGCGCCGCGCGATGCCGCCGCGCAATCCCGCACCGATCCGGGCAACATCGTTTCGTGCCTGATCTGTCAGATACTCGGTATGCGCGGCAAGCTGGAACACGTGGCGGCGCATCATGGTCATGAAGCTGCCGGGGCCACGCCGGATCGCGGCGATCGCCCGCGCCAGAGTGGACGGCGGCGAGCCGATCAGATTGCCCTTGTGCTGGCGATAGAGCACGACCGGCTTGGGATCGATCACCACTTCGCCGCCGCAGGCGGTGATCACGATATAGCTCCACCAGTCATGCACCGTGCCGAGCGGGCCGGGGATGCGCGACACCAGATTGGCCGCCGCACGATTCATGACCATGGTGTTGCCATGGACGATGTTCTGGGTGAGGCTGGCCGGAAAGCCTGGTTGGTTTCCAGATAAAATCGACAGACGGCGCCCCTGCAGATGCTCGTCGACCAGATATTGTCGGGCGCAGTAAAGGACTGCCCGGTTGCCCGCCGAGGCCAGCCCGTGCCGGGCGCGGGCGAGCTTGTCGGGCAGCCAGACATCGTCCTGATCGGCAAAGGCAACCGCTTCGGCATCCGCCGCTTCGGGCAGCAAGGCAAGAAAACTCTGTGCGGCACCGAGATGTACTCCCGATCCCGCTGCTTCGCGGCAGCGCATCTCGCCGATGCGGGCGGTAAAATCGTACATAATGGTCCTGGTGTCGTCAGTGGAACCGTCGTCGCGCCAGACGAGGCACCAATCGCGGTCGGTCTGCTGTTCGAAACTGTCCAATTGTTCGGCGAGAAAGCGCGCGCCGTTATAGGTCGAGAGCAGGATCGCGATCACGTTGGCCGATCCTGTGAAAGAATCGCGGTGACGACCCGATGCGTCGCGTCTCGCCAGTCAGGCAACGTCATCTGAAAGATCGTTGCGAGCTTCGTGCAGTCGAGCCGGGAATCGGCGGGGCGTTTAGTGGGCGTCGGCCAGTCGGCGGTCGCAATCGGGGTGACGGTCGGGCGAGCCTCGCCATGCAGGGCCGCGACATCGAAAATCGCTTCGGCGAAGCCATGCCATGTGGTCTCGCCCGTATTGGTAGCATGAAACACGCCCTGATATTCTGTGCGCCAGCCGTTGCGCCGGAGTTTTACCACGATATCGAGAATCGCACCGGCGAGATCTTCGGCTGCGGTCGGCGCGCCGCGCTGATCGGCGACGACCTTGAGCGCGCCGGTTCTGCGCGCCGCGTTGATCATGGTGCGGGCGAAGTTTTTGCCTCGTGCGGAAAACACCCAGGCGGTGCGCAGCACGATCGCATCGGCGCCGCTGCCGAGCACCGCGCGCTCGCCAGCCTCCTTGCTGGCACCGTAGACGCCGAGCGGGGCGACCGGATCGGCTTCGACATAGGGCGCACCCTTTTCGCCGTCGAACACATAATCGGTCGAGACATGGATCAGCGGAATTTCGTGTATCCGGCAAAGCGCCGCCAATTCTTCCGGTCCGTCCCGGTTGGCGCGATAGGCGGCGTCCGCGTTGGTTTCTGCGGCATCCACCGCCGTCCATGCGGCGGCATTGACGATCAGCGAGGGGGCTGTCGCCGCGACGCACCGGCCGACGGTATCAAGCGCGTCGAAATCGAAATCTGGCCGTCCGACCGCGACATGCGCGAGTTCGCGGGCCGACGCCTGCAAGGCAAGGGCCATGCCGAGTTGACCCGTCGCACCCGTGATAAGGATCGGGCCCGGTTTCATGTCACACCGAAAACCAGCTCTCGCAGGCGGCGAAACGGGGCAAGATTGCGTCCTTTTCCGACAAAACCGCCTCATCCGGCGCAATCGGCCACGGCAAAGCGAGATCGGGGTCGTTCCAGATCACCCCGCGCTCCGAGGCTTTGTCGTAGCCGCCGGTCACTTTGTAAATCACCTCGGACTCTGGTTCCCGGGTGCAGAATCCATGGAGAAACCCGCCAGGAATCCAGAGCTGCGTGCCGTTGGCGGCACTGAGTTCTGCCGCCACGTGCCGACCGTAGGTGGGCGATCCGCGCCGGATATCGATCGCGACATCCCAGATCGCGCCGCGCACGCAGCGCACCAGCTTACCCTGCACGAATGGCGCGATCTGGCAGTGCAACCCCCTGATCGTGCCGCGATTCGCCGAATAGGAGTGATTGTCCTGCACGAAATCCTGCACGAAACCGGCGCTCGCCAGCTTCGCCTTGTTCCAGCTTTCCGAAAACCAGCCGCGCGAATCGCCGAACCGCGGCGGGGTGATCAGCAAAACATCTTTGATTTCGAGCGTTTCGATCATCCGGCCTCAATCCCTATCCATGCAGCCCGTCGGCCAATTCGGCCAGAACCCGTCCAAGTTCGGTCTTGCCGAGCCGTGCGGCCCGGCCGCGCAGAGTCTCGGCGTCGATATAGCCCATGCGGAAAGCCACCTCTTCGGGGCAACCGACCAGGTTGCCCTGGCGAGACTGGATCGTTTGCACGAAGGTTGCCGCTTGCAGCAATGAATCGGGTGTTCCGGCATCGAGCCAGGCGGTGCCGCGTCCGAGCTTTTCCACCTGCAGCGAACCATCGTTCAGGTAGAGATGGTTGAGGTCGGTGATCTCCAGCTCGCCGCGTGACGAAGGCTTGATCGAGCGGGCGAAATTGGTCACCCGCTCGTCATAGAAATACAGTCCGGTGACCGCCCAGTTGGAGGTCGGTACCGCGGGTTTCTCGACGATGTCCACCACCCTTCCGTCAGCATCGAAGCTCACCACGCCATACCGCTCCGGGTCGCGCACTTGATAGGCGAAGACCGTCGCCCCCTTGGGCCGCGAGGCGGCTGCACGCAACGATACCGACAAATGATCCGCGTGGATCAGATTGTCGCCCAACGCCAGCGCGCAACTTTGCCCGCCCAGCCAATCCGCGCCGATCAGAAATGCCTGTGCCAGCCCATCCGGGCTCGGCTGCTCGGCATAGGTGATCGTGATGCCGAACTGGCTGCCATCGTCCAGCAAACGCTGGAATTGCGGCAGATCCACCGGCGTCGAAATCAGCAGAATATCCCGTATTCCGGCCAGAAGCAGTGTCGATAGCGGATAATACACCATCGGCTTGTCATAGACCGGCAGCAATTGCTTCGACGACGCCTGGGTGATCGGATGCAGCCGCGTTCCCGAACCGCCGGCCAGAACGATGCCCTTGGTAATCACAGCAGGGCTCCACGCTGAGATGCCAGGCTGGGTGTGGGGAGAAAGGTGCCAAGGCTCCGTCTGCGAACGCCGATGGAATGCACCTGGAGGAGAATCTTCCCGATCACCGTTCCGGCGCTGGTCATGCCGCGGTTCCCAGGCGTTGACCGGCGTAGCGGGCGGTGCGGATCGATTGCCACCACGATGTGTTGTCGAGATACCAGTCGATCGTGCGGGCGAGGCCGGTTTCAAAATCGTGGCGGGCGGTCCAGTTGAGAGCGGATTCCGAGCGGGAAGGGTCGATTTCGTAGCGGAAATCGTGACCGGGGCGGTCGGTGACGAAGCGGATCAGTCGCGCGCGAGGGCCGGCGGGATCGGGACGTTTGGCATCGAGGATGCGGCAGATCGCGGTGACGACATCGAGATTGCTGCGCGGCTGACGGGCGCCGATGGCGTAGGTCGCGCCCGGTTCGCCGGTGGTGGCGACGCGGGCGAGGGCTTCGGCGTGGTCGTCGACGAACAGCCAGTCCCGCAGGTTGGAGCCGTCGCCATAGACCGGCAGGGGCCTGCCGTCGAGCGCGTTGAGCAGGACGAGGGGGATGAGTTTCTCGGGGAATTGCCACGGCCCGTAATTGTTGGTGGTGTTGGAAACGATGGTTGGCAGGCCGTAGGTATGGTGCCAGGCGCGGACCAGATGATCGGAGGCGGCCTTGCTCGCCGAATAGGGGCTGCGCGGATCGTAGGGGGTGGTTTCGGTGAACGGCGGATCGGTCGGGTCGAGCGCGCCGAACACTTCATCGGTCGAAATATGGTGAAAGCGGAACGCGGCTTTGCGGGTCGCCGGCAGGCCGGTCCAATATGCGCGGGCGGCTTCGAGGAGCACGAAGGTGCCGGTGATGTTGGTTTCGATGAAATCGCGCGGTCCGTCGATCGAGCGATCGACATGGGATTCCGCGGCAAGGTGCATCACCATGTCGGGCTGATGGGTCGCGAAGGCGGCGCGCATCGCCGCGGCATCGGCGATGTCGGCGCGGATCAGGGTGTGGCGCGGATCGGTCCGGGCGGTGCCCAGCGCGGTCTCGGAGGCGGCGTAGGTCATTTTGTCGATATTGACGATCCGATGATCGGATGATGCGATCAGATGGCGAATCACGGCCGAACCGATGAAGCCGCAGCCGCCGGTGATCATGATGTTCATACCGAAACCCCAGTTAGTCTGGTTTGAATTATCCGTCGTTCCGAAATGATAGCCGAAGGGAGTCTTGTTATCCCGGTTTAAGCAGGCTCGGTTGAATTGTGCAATGCAGTGTCGATTTTTGCGACACCGAACCGAAGGGCGATCTCGGCGCGGTCCGCGCTTTGACGCTGTCTTGCGGCATCATCCAATCCGAGCCGTTCGGCGGCGATGTCCTGCATCCGGGCGATTTCGGCCAGGTGGCGTTCGGCGTCCAGCGCCTGGGTTATGCCGCGATCATGCCGGCGGTGAACGTTCAGCGGCTCGGCCAGCCAGACCACCGAGCCGCCTCCTGCGGCCAGAAGCTCGAGATAGGCACGCCAGTCGCCGGCCAGCCGCCAGGTTTCGATTTCATCGCCCAGGCGCTCCAGCGCGGCGAGCAGAGCGGTGCGGCGGAAGATCACGGCGCTCACGTTCAGGATCAGATTGCGCCGGGCGAGGAACCGGGCGGCGAAATCCTGTGCTTCGAAGACGGTGGTATGGGCAAGGTCGGTGATCTCCGACTCGATATAATAGCGCTGGTAATCCTCCATCACCGTTCGGCCTTTAGAATCGATCGCGCGAGAATCGGCTACCGCCATCACCGCATCGGGCGTACGGCTCAGCGCATCGGCCAGACGGGCGAGGAAACGCGGCTCGGCCGCGTCGTCGGCTTCGGCGAGCCAGAGAAAATCGCCGGCAGCGAGGGTTGCGGCGCGGCGCCACTGGGCAAGGACCGATCCGCTATTGGTTTGATTGTGATGGATCACGAGGCTGCGCCGCCAATCCGCGGCGATGCGCTGCGCTTCGGCGACCGAGTCGTCAGTCGATGCGTCGTCGAGCAGCAGAACTTCGGCGGCCGGGTAGGTCTGGCCGAAGACCGAGCCGAGGCGTTCGGCCAGATAGTCGCGGTAATTGTAGCTCAGCACGGCACACGAGATGCGGACGAGGCCGGGGTGGGCGATGCCGAGCAGAGCGTTTGTATACGCGGCGAAATCGAAACGTTTCGCCGCGATCCTGGCGATGCGCGGCCGATCGGCTTCCAGTGCGGCATGATCCAGGCGCGCGGCCAGGGCGACCGCGAAGGCGGCGACATTGCCCGGAGGCACGGCGCTGCCGGTCGCGGTCTCACGTTGCAGATCGGGAATGCCGCCGGCAGCTTCAAAGGCGATGCTGGGCACGCCGGCAGCCATCGCCTCGATCACCGTGGTGGGCAGCGGGTCTTCGCGCGAGGTGAGAGCGTAGATATCCGCCGCTGCATAGGCAGGCGCGATAGCCTCATCGAATGGCAGCAAATGGAATTGTCCGGTCGCCGCGGCAGCGGCGATTTCGGTGCCAAGGTAATCGCGAATCCACAGATGCGCCTCGCCCATCCAGATGAAATGGACATCGGCGCGAGCAGCGGCAAAGAGGCGGAATATCTGAAGAAACAGGTCGAACCCTTTGCGTAGATCGGCGAACCCGACACCGAGCACGACGTAATCCTCGGGTTTGATGCCGTGGGCGACGCGAAATTCGGCACGGGCGGCATTGGTGAAGCCGATTTCCTGATAATTGCCCTGGGCGAGAACATGAACCGTCGGAGGAGCCGCATCGAGAGCCGCACAAAGCGCGTCGCGCACGAAATTGGACGAGAATACCACGGCGCGGGCGGCATTCATGCCCTGGCGAGCCACGCCGCGCAGGGATTTCTCCTGGATCAGCCGGGGCATTTCATGGATCAGGAGGGTGGATGGGATGCCAATATCGGCAAGCAGGCGGCAAATCCGCGCCGAGGCCGTGCTGTTGACAATGGCGCAGGCAATGCCGCGCTCTCGATAGAGCGCGATGTGACGGGTCAGCGCGCCTTCGTCGGGTGCGAGATCGACCACGCCTTCGGCCTCATAGGCGGCGATCATCGGGCCGCCGCCGAGCAGCAGGATGCGCGGAGTGATGCCGTGATTGCGGCGCAGATGACGGGCGAGATGCAATAGAAGCATCTGGGCGCCGTGGGCCAAGGCGTCGTGGCCGACCAGCAGTACGTTGCGCGTTGTATCGGCCGGATGCACTCCCGTTGCGGCGCGGCCGGTTGCATTCAGGAAAGCGCCGCCGAAATGCAAATCGGGCTCAAGATAGGCACCCTCCGCCCATTCGTTCCAGGCGTTGATGCAGACGATCGGCTCGCCGAACACCGGATTGCACCGGGCGCGTTCGATCAGCGCGGCGAGCCAGGCCTGGTAGGCGGCGGGCGATACATCGTGCAGCACGACACCCGCACCCTCGCGCCTCGGGTCGTTGTCCCAGCCGGGAACGGCAGTGCGGATCAGCGGATAGGACGGATCGGGTTCGGCGAGCGAAGCGGCTGCGATATCGTCGTAGCGATAAACATCGGCCGAGAATTCGGGATCGAACAGATCGAGACCCGCATTGATCTTGGGGGCATCGACCACCAGCTTGTGGGGCGGAAACTCGACCGCGCCATCCAGGCCGTGCCGAGCGGGATCGTAGTCGTGGAAGCTTTGTGCCATGAAGATCAGCGGGTTTTCGCCGTGCCGCTCGGCGAATAAGGCACGCCAGCGTGAAATGGTTGCCGCGCCGTCGGGAATCAGTGCCGCACGATAGATCATCAGCAATGGCCTGCCGTCGAGCCGGATATAGCGTTTATCGGCGAAGTGGCGGGCGAAATCGTCGATCAGCGCGATATCGTCCTCGGCGCGATAATCCTGCGCGAGCATGATTTCGCGCTCCAGCCCGTCCCAGCGCCGGGTCCAGTTCTCGTTCGCCCACATCAGGCAGAAGCGCGTATCCAGCGCGGGGTCGGCAAGCAGGCGTTCGAGCGGCTTTTCGAGGAGCCGCCTGCCGTTGAACCAGTAATAGTAGAACACGAACCCGCCGATGCCGGCGGCGCGGGCAAGATCGATCTGGCGCGGCAGGGTCGCGGGATCGTCCAGCGAATAATAGCCGAGATCGCGCGGCACGCGGGGCTGATAGTGGCCGGCGAAGCGCGGAGTCGCGCGGGCAAGGTTGGTCCAGTCGGTGAAGCCTTGTCCCCACCATGCATCGTTTTCCGGGATCGGATGGAACTGCGGCAGATAATAGGCGAGCAGGGTAGCCTGGCGCGGCGCGCTTAGGGGCAGGCGCTGAAGCGATTCGAAATCGGGCGACGGGCGGGTAGCGGCCCGTACCGCGCCGGCGATCAGCCGTTCGTGGGCGGGGCGGCACGGCAGGAACCGTCCTCCGCGATGAGCGAGATAGTGCAGGAGCGGATTCTGGTCGCCGATATCGGCGGCGTAACGGGTTCGATAGAATCCGATATCGAAGCCCGGCGCGGGATCGCGCGATTCGGCGACTCCGAACGCGCAAAAATGCTCGAACGGGTCAGACATGGTCGCCGCGACGTCGGGATTATGCTCGAGATACCATGCCGCGTCGAAGACTGGCACCGGGCTGACCTGTCCGGTGCGCCGGCGGGCAAGATAGTCGGCGAGCGCGTTTTCGGCATCCGGGATGCCGTAGGTCTCGCGATACCAGAGCACGTGAAACATCTGTGAGGGGTCGCGTCCCTCGCGATCGCCGAACTCGATGTAATGAACCAGTGGGTTCAGTCCGAGAACCGCGATGTCGGGGTTCCTTGCATAATAGAATTTGGGGTCGAAATACGGATTCGGTTTGCGCCCGTCGCGCCAGCCGGTCGTGCTGAAATGCGTGACGGCGTCGGATTCCGGCGGCAACTCGGGCGCTTGGGCGGCATAAAACCCGGCATCGAGCAGGCCGCTGGCGCGAACGACCATCATATCGCGCGCCAGATCGGCGGATGGACCGCTCGCATCGATGATATTTCCGTCCATGGCGGGCGAATCTCCCTAAAAAGATACTATGGTCAATATCTCTCGTTTTTTATCCTTTTGTCACATATTCTCCTGATTCGTCATGGGTGGCCGGAGGTCGAGCGCTAGACGGTTTGCCAGTGCCCGGCCGAGGATGAGCATCGGCGCTTCGTCGAAAAGAGACGCCCAGAGGCAGATCGAGTGGGGCACACGATAGCGAGGCGCTGCCGGATCGCTCTGCGTGCCGGCGAGCGTATCCGCGAGGCGGCTTGGGCTGTCGATCAGGCCGGAGGGCAGGCAGAGACATGGATGGCCGGTGAAGTTGGTGATTCCGAGCATCGGGCCTGCGAAACTCGGGCCGATCAAAACGTCGATGCCGGTAAAGACTTCGTCAAGCGCGATCATCACACGCCGGCGCAGCCGGTCGAGTTGGATGTGATCGACCGCCGAGAGAAAACGCGCCATGCGAAACTGGTTGGGCCAGGCATGGACATCCTGCCAGGCAAGCAGGTCGTCCCGGTCCGACAGGGTGAGCGGCTCGAAATAGGCCGCAGCTTCGGTCATCAGGATCGAGACAAGGCTGTCATAGGGCAGATCGGGGCGTTCGCATTCGACCAGCGTGACCCCGAGCGCACGGCAATGCTCCAGCATGCCGCGGTCCTCGTCGAGAGTATCATTGTTTTCGAAATCCACGGGGAAATAGCCGACCCGCAGGGTGGCGGGGTCGAGGCCGAGATCGCCGCCGAATGGTGTGGCGATGCTCGCGACATCGGCTGAGTCGGCGCCGTTGATTGCCGAAAGAATCAGGGTGGCATCATCAACCGTGCGGCAGATTGGACCGATCTTGTCGAGGCTCGGGCAGAGAGGCATGACGCCGGTGCGGGCAACCCGGCCAAAGGTCGGGCGCAGACCCACCGTGCCGCAGCGGGTCGAGGGCGAGATGATCGAGCCATAGGTCTCGGTGCCGAGTGAGAAGCCGCAGAGCCCGGCCGCGACGGCCGAGGCTGAGCCGGCGGAGGACCCGGACGATCCTTCCTCGGTGTTCCATGGATTGCGGGTTCGTCCGCCATGCCAGAGATCGCCATAGGCGAGGGCACCGACGCTCGATTTGCCGAGCAGAACGGCGCCGGCCGCGCGCAGCCGTTCAACCACCACGGCGTCGCGCTCCGGGATGCGGCCGAGATAGGGTTCCGCGCCCCAATCGGTGACGATGCCTGCCGTGTCGATGATGTCCTTGCAGGCATAGGGAATGCCATGCAGCGGTCCGGCCCAGTCGCCGCGCGCGGCACGGGCGTCGAGCATCGCGGCCTCGTCGCGCGCCGCCGGATTGAGACGGGCGTAGCACAGCAGGCGCGGGTTCAGCCGTTCGATCCGGTCGAGATAGAGACCGGTCAGGCGGGTCGCGGTCAGTCTGCCCTGGCGGATCCAGGCAATCTGGGTGGCGATCGGGGCAAACGCGATGGCATCGTCATCTTCAGGAAGTTCCGACGTTGTTTCGGGGATAAGAAGCGGTCCCCGATCGCGCATGGAAAAGCCGGGAAGGCGTGGATCGAACACCGTGGCCGGGGCGATTTGGTCATCGAGAACATAGGCGCGGCGGGTTTGAGCAAGAAAGATCTGCTCGGCGAACGCGCCGTCCATCAGCGCGCGCTCCGCCGGGGTGTAGCGGATGCCAACGACCCGCTCGGCTCCCTCGATGTCGTGCGCCGTGACATTAGGTTTCGCTTGCTGGTCCAAGTCGCCGCTCCTTCGGTTTGGGCAACCATAGCACGCGGGTATCAAGTCTAAAATCTTACTGATTTTAGGAACTTAATTGCCGACGCAGCCAATTCTATCGTTTCACGACGACATCCGCCGCGCCAAGGAGACGGCCATCTTCCGCGCGAAGTTCCAGCGGCCGGACCGGTAGGCCGTCCCGGCGGTCAATCAGGGGTGGGCAAGATTCACCGGATTCGAAAAAATACGTCTCGCCCCATTGCCACAGTGCTATGAGCACCGGGAACAGATCGTGCCCTTTCTGGGTAAGAACATAGTTCTGATAGGCGCTGCCATCCGAAGCCGGCACTGCCTCTAAAATGCCATGAGCCAACAGGTTGCGCAGCCGTGCCGCGAGGATGTTCTTCGCCAACCCGAGGCTTTTTTGGAATTCCCCGAAGCGGCGCTTGCCCGCGAAGGCATCGCGCACGATCAGCAGGGACCACCAGTCGCCGATCGCATCCAGCGGCCGCGCGATCGGGCAGAGCATATCTTCGTGGCTCTTACGTTTCACCATGGCTGTCTCGCGTCGTTAATGGTTGCAATATAAAACTTCAAATGTCACATTGGAGGCAGGTTTCAAATTGCTACCACGCGATGGCATGGGAGTTACCCCGATGAATGCATTGCCCAGAATCCTGGCCGTCGCATCGCTCGGCCTGCTGGCCGCCTGCGCAGATGGTAATTCAAATCTGGTTTCGAAGTTCAACGCAGCCTACGGCACGTCGTTTCCGGCCGGCGCGCAAAGCCATATCGGACTCGCGGCCAACCAATCCTGAACGATCGGCCTAGAGAGCCGCTTCCGCCCGCCGTACGGCGGCGAGGGGAGCGGCGGCGCGGCCGACGACCCGGCCGCCGATCACCGCGAGCCAGTCGCCATCGGCGGGCGGTAACGGCAGAAGGCGGATCAGCTTCGCTTCCTGGTCCAGTGCGATCGCGCGGAACACGCCGTGCTCGGTCTGGACCGGGCCCTCCAAATGAATGACGCGGGCAATCGGGTTGCCCGCGTCATCCAATCCCAGCCATTCGCTTGCGCGCGGCCCCGTTGTGGTTTCGATCGTTCCGCGGCCGCGCGCCCAGCGAAGCCGCATCGCGTTACTCCCGCCGATCCTGCGGCACGGTGATCATGCGCTTTTCGCCATGATCTCGTCCGCAATGTTGCGCGGCACCGGATCGTAGTGGTGGAACTGCATGGTGAACGATGCGCGGCCCTTGGTCATGCTGCGAAGATTCGAAATATAGCCGAACATTTCCTTCAGCGGCACCTGAGCACGCACGATGATCGTGGAACCGGAGCTTTCCTGGTTCTGGATCATGCCGCGCCGACGATTGAGGTCGCCTACCACATCGCCCACATGGTCCTGCGGCGTGGTGATTTCCACATCCATGATCGGCTCGAGGATGATCGGGTTCGCCTTTTTCATGCCCTCACGGAAACACGCCTTGGCAGCGATTTCGAAGGCTAGCGCACTCGAATCGACGTCGTGATACTTGCCATCGACCAGCGTGTATTTGAAATCGACCGTCGGGAAACCAGCAAGGACGCCGGTATCGGCCTGCACCTTGATGCCCTTTTCCACCGCAGGGATATATTCCTTCGGCACCGCGCCGCCGACCACCTTATTCTCGAACACCACGCCTTCATTGCGGTCCAACGGCTCGAAAATGATCTTTACCTCGGCATACTGGCCCGAGCCGCCCGACTGCTTCTTATGGGTGTAGGTTTCGGTGTGGGTGCGCGAGATGGTTTCGCGATACGCCACCTGCGGTGCGCCGATGTTGGCCTCGACGCCGTATTCACGCTTCAGGCGATCGATGATGATTTCGAGATGCAACTCGCCCATGCCGGACAGGATGGTCTGGCCGGTCTCCTGATCCGTGCGCAGGCGTAGAGATGGGTCTTCGCCGGCCAGCTTCTGCAGCGCCAGGGTCATTTTCTCGACGGCTTCCTTGGTCCGCGGCTCGACCGAAATGTCGATCACCGGCACCGGGAAGGCCATGCGCTCCAGAATGACCGGGTCTTCGGCGGCCGCAAGGGTATCGCCGGTTCCGGTATCCTTCAGCCCCACAAACGCCGCGATATCGCCGGCGATCACTTCCTTGATTTCGGCGCGCTTATCGGCGTGCATCTGGAACATCCGCCCGATGCGCTCCTTGTGCCCCTTGGTCGTGTTCAGCACCGAATCGCCCGATTTCAGCGTGCCGGCATAGACCCGTACGAAGGTGAGCGTGCCGTATTTGTCGTTGATGATCTTGAAGGCGAGGCCGGCGAATGGTGCCTTCGGGTCGGCCTTGATCCGGCGCTGATGATCACCTTCTTCCTCGCCTTCCTCGGCCGCGACCTTGATGCCCGGCACATCGACCGGGCTCGGCAGATAGTCGAGAACCGCATCGAGCAGCGGCTGCACCCCTTTGTTCTTGAACGCGGTACCGCACAACACCGGGCGGAACGCGCCGCTGATCGTGCCGGTCTTGATCGCGCGCTTCAGCGTTTCGACCGAAACGTCGCCCTTGTCGAAATATTCCTCCATGCCGGCGTCATCGACCGCGAGAGCGGTATCGAGCAGGATCTGGCGGTGTTCCTTGGCCTTTTCCAGCAGATCCGCCGGAATCGCTTCGTCGTGGAATTTGGCACCAAGCTCGCCGCCTTCCCAGACGATCGCCTTCATCTCAACCAGATCGATCACGCCGACGAACTGATCTTCGATGCCGATCGGCAATTGCAGAGGCAGGGCAACGATGTCGAGCTTTTCCTTCAAAGTCGCGAAGGCGCGATAGAAATCCGCTCCGGTACGATCCAGTTTGTTGATAAAGATGACGCGCGGCACGTTGTAGCGATCGGCGAGACGCCAGTTGGTCTCGGATTGCGGCTGCACGCCGGCCACGCCCTCGATGATGAACACCGCGCCGTCCAGCACCCGCAGGCTGCGGTTCACCTCGATGTTGAAATCGATATGGCCGGGCGTGTCGATGATGTTGATGCGATGGTTCTTCCACTCGCAGGTCACTGCGGCCGAGGTGATGGTGATGCCGCGCTCGCGTTCCTGGTCCATATAATCGGTGGTGGTGTTGCCGTCATGCACCTCGCCGATCTTGTGCGACACGCCGGTGTAATACAGGATGCGCTCGGTCGTCGTCGTTTTACCAGCGTCGATATGCGCGGTGATGCCGATATTCCGGATCTTGTCGAGGGGCGTGCCGGACATGCAGTCTCTCCAGGGTAAGCTGTGCGGGAATCGAATTTACAGCAATTTCAATGACAAATCGGGCGCGACCGCCGAGTTGCGTCCGGCGATCCGCCCGATCACGATCGGCGGACCGCCAATCTTGGGTGGGATAATGCCCTGAAGGGGCGGGATTTGCAACCCGTTGGGCGCCTTCACAGCGCCTTGTGCAGCCGACGCAGCATCCTGGCGAGGAATCCCGCTGGTTTGTCGGCGATTTCGGCAACCGCCGGGACTGTGGCAATCGTTTTACCACCGGATGCGACCGTGATGGTGCCGACCCGAGCGCCCTTGACGATTCCGGCCTGCGCCGGCGGATCGTAGCTGACCGTGGTGATCAGGGCCTTTGCGGTGACGACCGGAATCGTCATCACCACATCATGTGCGGCGGCGACCGGAATCGCGGTATTCTGGAGTTCGGGGGTCGCCATGGTGCCGACCGTTTTACCGGCGGTCGCCACGGTCGCATTGGTATAGAATTGATAGCCGTAATCGAGCAGCGCCTCGATGGAATTGGTACTCGCGACCCAGTTTGGCCCGCCCAGAACCACGGCGATCAGCCGCCTGCCCTTGCGCACTGCCGTAGCGTCGATGCAATGCCCGGCTTCCTTGGTCCGGCCGGTTTTCAGGCCATCCACTGTCGGATCGTGGAATAGCACCGGGTTCCAGCTTCGTTGGCGGATTTTATCGAAGGTGTAGTGCTTCTTGGCCGAAATCTTCAGATAGTCCGGATATTTCGTCACGATCGCGCGCGACAGCAGCGCCACGTCCATCGCTGTGGTCCGCAAGGTCGGCTCCGGCAGCCCATCGACATTGGTATAATGCGTGCCGGCCAGATGCAGCTTGGCCGCTTCGCCATTCATCAACTGCACGAAAGCGCTGCGGCTGCCTGCCACCGCCTGCGCCAGCGCAACGGCGGCGTCGTTCCCCGAATCGATGATCAGCCCGTGCAGCAACTGGTTCACCGTCACGGTCATGCTCGGCGAAATGAACATGCGCGATCCGCCGGTGTGCCATGCGACATCGCTCACCGGCACGGTCTGATCCATTTTCAGCGTGCCATGGGCGATCGCCTGATAGGCCAGATAGGCAGTCATCAGTTTGGTCAGGCTCGCTGGCGGCCAGGCCAGATTCGGTGATTTTTCGGCGATGACCGCGCCGGTCTGCGCATCCATCAGAACGTAGCTCGCCTGATCGGGCAGAACCGGCGGTTGCGGCACACCGGGAACGGCGAGCGGTGCCGTCGGCGGCGGACCGGCGGGGATGGCGGCTTTCTGCGCAACCGCTGCCTTGTGGGGCTTCGCCCCATGATGAGGCAGCGCCGCCAAGGCCGGTACGGCGATCAGCGACAAGGCGATGGGAGCAAGAATACGCTTCATGGTCATGTCCGGGAGGTTGCGATGGCCGAGCCATACAATCGCTCGCCGCGCCGGTGCAAATCACGCCCCTGTGCCGTCTAGCTTTCTTGACTTCCCGCACAGCGCAAGGTTGAAGCGGCGCCTGTATGGGAACTGAAGACCACATGACGCAGCAACGGCAGAGTACCGGCTCGATCGTCAAGGAATGGATCGTCACGCTGATCTATGTCATCGTGATCGCGGTCGGCATCCGTTCCTTTTTGTTCGAGCCGTTCTTCATCCCCTCCGGCAGTCTGACGCCGACCTTGCTTCCCGGCGATTTCGTGCTAGTCACCAAATGGAATTATGGCTATTCGCGCTGGTCTTTTCCGTTCGGCGAACCGGATTTCAAGGGCCGCATCTTCGGCGCGGTGCCGAAAATGGGGCAGGTGGTGGTGTTCGCCCTGCCGCGTGATCCCAGCGTCGATTACATCAAGCGGGTGATCGGCCTGCCGGGTGGCACGGTTCAGGTCACCGATGGTCAGCTTTACATCAACGGAACCGAGGTTCCCCGCACGCCGGACGGCACCTATCTGGAAACCCCGCTCGATTCCGGCGAAGGCGTGCCGGTCAGCGTCAAGCTCTACCAGGAACATTTGCCGGACGGCGTTACCCACCTGATCGCCAAGGCGACCAGCCAAGGTTTTGCCAACAACACGCAAGTCTATCACGTTCCGCCCGGCCATCTGTTCATGATGGGCGATAACCGGGATTTCAGCGAAGACTCGCGCTTCCTCAACGCCGTGGGCTATGTTCCGCTCGCGAATGTGGTCGGCCGCGCGCGGCTGATCTGGTTCTCGATCCGGCTCGACCATCCGTGGTGGGAATTCTGGGAATGGCCCGTCGAAATCCGGTGGGATCGCCTGTTCACGGTCATCAAGTGAAGCACGAGCAGGCCGAGGCCCTGCTCGGCCATAGCTTCGCGCGCCCCGGTTTGCTGGCCGAGGCACTCACCCATCGCTCCGCCGTCGGGCAGGGCGGTATGGGGTCGAACGAGAGGTTGGAATTCATCGGCGATCGCGTTCTCGGCCTCCTGATCGCGGAATGGCTGATCGAGCGATTTCCCGGCGAGCGGGAAGGCGGGCTTGGCCCGCGCCTTGCGCACTTGGTGTCGCGGCCATCGCTGGCCGCGATTGCCGAGGCGATCGGCCTGCCCGATCTTCTTTCAGTCTCTCCCGGCGAATCCAAGCGCGGCGTACGCAACCGCTCGACGGTTCTGGCCGACGCGCTCGAAGCCCTCATCGGGGCGCTTTATGCCGATGCCGGACTCGACGCCGCGCGCCGCTTCGTCCGGCGAAGCTTTGCCGTCCGCATCGACGCACAGGAGGCAACCCCGCCGAAGGATTCCAAAACCGCCTTGCAGGAATGGGCACTCGCCCGCGGACCGGTTTTGCCTGTCTATCAACTGATTGCGCAAATCGGCCCGTCTCATGCGCCTCGCTTTCACATCCGCGTGATGATCGGCGATGCCTCGGCCGAGGGCGCGGCGGGGACCAAACGCGAAGCCGAACAACTTGCCGCGCGCGCGTTGCTCGATCGGCTGACGTCATGAGGACACGCTGCGGTTACGTCGCTCTGCTCGGCCGGCCCAACGCCGGAAAATCCACCCTGTTGAATCAGGCAGTCGGTACCAAAGTTTCGATTGTCACCCCCAAGGCGCAGACGACGCGATTCCGCGTCACTGGCATCGTCATGCGCGGGCAATCCCAGATTATTCTGGTCGATACGCCCGGCCTGTTCGCGCCAAGGCGCCGACTGGACCGCGCGATGGTCGCGAGTGCCTGGGAGTCGGTCGCCGGCGCCGATCTTGCCTGTATGTTGGTAGACGCTTTCCGTGCGAACCCGGACGATCTCGCCGAACCGCTCGAAGCTCTGGCCAATACCGGGCGCAGACACTGGCTCATCCTCAACAAGATCGATCTTTTACTCCGCGAAAAACTTTTACCTCTCGCTGACATGCTGGGCAGGATGGGCGGCTTCTCCGAGGTCTTCATGGTCAGCGCCTTGAAACGCGACGGCATCGACAGCCTGCTCGATGCAATGGGGGCGGCGATGCCTGAAGGTCCGCATCTCTACCCGCCGGACGATCTCACCGACCAGACCGACCGGATGCTCGCCGCCGAACTGGTCCGCGAGCAGATTTTCCTACAAACCCGCGAGGAAATCCCCTATGGCGCCTCGGTCGAGACCGAGACCTTCAAGGATCTCAAGGACGGCTCGGCCCGGATCGAAGTCACCATCTATGTCGCTCGCGCGGCACATAAAATGATCATTCTGGGGGAAGGCGGTTCGCGTGTGAAATCCATCGGTTCGCGCGCGCGCAATGAACTGGAGCGATTGTTAGAACGTCGCGTTCACCTGTTCATCCATGTCAAGGATCGTCCCGGCTGGGACGAAGAATCGGCGAGGCTGCGGGCGCTAGGATTGGACGGATAGCTGAGGCGCGGCCCGGAGCTTTGAGAATCGCAACCGTCAGGATTGCGATAGCGGCCGCAAGGCGCGTGCGAGCAACTGGCCGATTCTGAGCGTGAGCAGCAAGGTGGCGGCGATGCCGAGGCCAAGAAGTATCAGGTGAAGCGGGCTGGCGCCGCGATGTGCCGAAGCGATCCCGTTCGCGCCGAGCGTGCCCAGACCGACATAGAGCAGCAGCGCGGGTAGCGACGCGAGCGTGCCGAGCGCATAGGAGCGAAAGTCGATACCCGACAGGCCGAGCGCGAAGGAGGTCAGGGAAAACGGCATCACCGGCGAGACGCGCATCAGCAACACAAGCCGCCATCCATCGCGTGTCAGCGCCGTATCGAGCCGTTCGAGGGCGGCGCGGCCTTCGAGCAGGCGGAGAATCACTGGCCGGAACGCCGAGCGCGCGAGGGCAAATGCGACCGCCGCTCCCAGAAGCACGCCAACTGCCGCCAGCCCGAAGCCGAGCCCGATGCCATAGACCGCACCGGCGGCAAGGCCGAGCAGGGAGGCTGGCAGAAAACCGATCAGGGCGACCAGCGCCTGCAATCCGACGAAGGCGATCCAGCCGAGCGGCCCGAGATCGCGCAGGCGGTCGAGCGCACCGAGCACTGCGCCGGCCCAGTCGGCGGCGCCGGCGAGGCTGGCGATAAACGCGGCGCCGAGCAGCCCGAAGGCGGCCAGTGCCACGATCAGCCGGCGGTTGATCGGCCGTGCGAGGTCGGGCGGCAGTGTTTCGGTCATGGGTTTGCTTCATCGAGGAGAGCCCATGGGCGCAACCCGGCACGGGCAAGCCGGAACCGCAATGCGGTTTCCAGAACCCCGAAACCATAAATCACCGAGCGGCGGAAATTGATCGACGAGGCTTCCTTGAAATAGCGGGTCGGACAGGAGATTTCGCCGAAGCGGAAACCGGCATGGATTGCCAGGGCAATCATCTGGTTGTCGAACACGAAATCGTCCGAGCAGCGACCGAGCGGCAGGCGTTCCAGAACGCGGCGCGACCAGGCGCGATAACCCGTGTGATATTCGGAGAGTTTCTGGCCGAGCAGGATGTTTTCAGTCCAGGTCAGCCCCCGGTTGGCGAGGTATTTCCAGACCGGCATGCCGCCGGCCAGCGCGCCGCCGCCGAGGATGCGCGAGGCAAGCACGGCATCGTAATGGCCGGAGACGATCATCGAGGCCATCGCGGGGATCAGGCGCGGCGAATATTGATAGTCGGGGTGCAGCATCACCACGATGTCGGCACCCCGCGCGAGCGCCGCAGCATAGCAGGTTTTCTGGTTGGCGCCGTAGCCGCGATTTTCGGAATGCACGATGGTGTGCAGCCCAAGCGACTGCGAGAGCGCCGCGGTCTCGTCGCCGCTCGCATCGTCGGTCAGGATCAGGTCGTCGACGATGTCGCGATCGATCTCGGCAACCGTCCGGGCCAGGGTGCGCGCCGCGTTATAGGCGGGCAGCACCACCGCAATCCGCTGGCCGACCAGCATCGGCTACGCCTTCGCGCCGGTGAAGCCGGGCGGGCAGCGAAGATTGCTTCTGCCGGTGCGCCAATACGTCATCTTCCCATCTGGCTTTCACTATTGCCCCGTGCCCTGAGCGAGACAAAATCCATACATCGCATGGCGGCCGAGAGGAAGCAGGCTTCATCCGTCGTCCCGCCGAGGGTGGGCAAGAAGCCAGGGCGATCGCTTGAAGCGTGCTCACGGTGACTGCCGGAGCAAGGCTTCGAGGTATGCGGTGTCCCATGCGGCGGATTTGCGCCTGACTTTGAGGCTGTGCTTGTCTTTTGGCTCGCGCAGCAAGTTCATGGCGATGTGGCGGACGGTGGCCATGTTCTGTGGGCCGGCGCAGGACCGCAGGCGGCTGAGGTCCTCGTGGAACACGACATCGAGCACCCAGTGCAGGCGATTTTCGATACACCATACAAGGCACCGCTTGTAATTTGATGGGGCTCGACGAATCGCCGAGAATCAGCTTTCAAGCGTTGCGCGCTCTGGCGCACTGGCTTGGAGGCCGCGGTGAGCGACAGCAGTCGGCTGAGCTCGGTTCTGTGGGGCGAGTTGCTTGCGGAGCAGCGGCAGAGCCTTTTGCGGACGCTGGGGGAGATGGCCCTTCGTCGGGTGCGGCACGCGCCGGTCATCGAGGAGACGTCCGATGATGAGCGAAGAGCGCACGCTGAAGAGGCGCGTCATGGGTAGTGTCCGCGCTGGTGGTGGGCTTTTGGAATCCGTAACGGTGTAGATTGGGGTGGCCATCGGATCAGTGTAAGCGCCCGGCCTCGGCCGTGTAGCGGTCTGATCCCAAGCGGATTAGCTGGACTCCTTCTGGAGGCTCATAAGGAGACAGCTGGTGGAGGGGGAGATTGTCGCGCGGGTTGAGCGGCGCCGGATGTGGTCGGCGGCTGAGAAGGCTGCATTGTTGGCAGAGGTCGAGATCCTATGGGGATGAGCGGCCATACCGGGCTACGCGGGGGGTCTGGAACGCCCCCGTCGCGCAAGGTGAAAGTGGAACGAGGCGATGATCGCGTGCTGTCATGTCTACGGCCTGTTCGTGGTGCGATGGGACCGCACTGGCCATGATGAAGTCCGCGAGCTGGTTTCCGATCAAAATTGCGCGCTCTGGAGGCGCTCCGACCTCTTGGATTTCAGCAGCTCCCGGATGCGACCGGTTCGTCATCATTCCTCAGCACCTCAACGCGATAGCAATCGCGGCCGGTCTGGCGTGATCGATATCGATCACAGTGCCGGCGCGACGTAATTCTCGTCCCTGCTCATCAAAACCCATGCGATCCGGGCATTCTTGTTGGCCAGCGCCACGGCGACGACCTTCGGCCGTTTGCGCTCCAGCAGCCGCGTCGCCCAGGTTCGGCTGGGATTGGTTTGCCGGGCATAGCGCAGCACTGCCGTCGCCCCGAGCACCATCAGAATTGGACGCAAAAAGGGGGGCACGGTTGGACGCGATTTGACATAATATCCTCCAGTTCCACCATCAGAGGCACGATCCGGGTCTCGAATCGGATATCGGCGAGCGGCGGCAATGTCAGGGTCTCAAGCCGAGCGTCGCCGCCTTTGCCGCCTTGCCGATTAGGCGTGCCAGCGGATGGGCGTTGCCGGTGGTATCGACCACGACCGGCACCTTGTCGCCCAGGGCGAGAGAAAGGCCCTGCGCCTCGATTGCGCGTTCGAAGGCGACGCCATCGCCTGTCTCCTGCCACGCCGCCAGCACGACATCCTCGATGCGGGCCTGCCGCACGCTGGTGCGTTTCTGTTGCTGGCGTTGATCCGGCGTCAGGGCGGCAACCGGTCGCTCGACATCGAGCAGCCCCGACGCCTCCAGGCTGGCGACCACATCGTGACGCCCCTCTCACCGCAAGGCAGCGGCGACGGCGCGGTTATGCTTACCAGCGATGTGCCGCTCGCCGAATTCGAATTCCAGGATGCGCGATATTTTTCTCGGCGGGCGTAATCATGTGCCATCCGGATTGTGCTGCCGTCGCGGCGCACGATGGTCCACACATAATGCCGATGGCCCCTTTCATGCTTGCGGTGGAAGACGGCGAGGCGAGGCTGGCCGGAGAGACAGAATTCCGCCTCATACAATTCGAGATGCCGGACATATTGCGCCTCGGTCCATTCCGTCTCCGGGTCGACATGGAGGTGATGGATCGGCCGTTCCGTCCGCCCGTGCGCCGTCCGGGCGACCATCTCCCGAAGTTGCGGACGAAAGCTGAGCGCTGCCACACCCCGTGCCGGCAGAACCTCTACCTCCTCGTTCTCGTCGGTGCGGAGCAAGTGCAGCGCCAGCGCTTCACCACCGCGTCCCAGGGTCCCGCCTTGAATCATGACGACCCCGCCGCTTCGATCGCCGTGACCAAAGCGTCGCTCGCGAAGCGCGCGGCGGTGATGATCGGATGGCAGCAATGCCCGGCACAGAGCGGAGCGTCATCCGAAAGCCCGGCGCGCCCGACACATCCGAGATCACAGACTTCCGCGAGCCGGTCCGCAGCCGCGACGAGCAGCCGAATCTGCTCAGACCGCGCTACGCTCCCCGATCGCCGTGAGGAGCCTCGCCGAGCAGCCCCGTGGCTAAACCCAACCGCATCAGCGACGCGACGACGAAACCATTCGGCAACCGAAAGACCTGCCGCGTCAGCCGCAGACCGGACACGGGCCGCCAGTTCATCGTCCATCCGCACCATGACCCCGGACGCCATCCGCCGCTGCTCGCTGCCGCGCCGCGTGCCCATCAGATCACCCTTTCCCTGATCGGGGCGACAACATCGAAGCGGTAATCAAGTGACACAGGCAATCGACGGAGGGGTCCACGGGGAGGCGAAGCCTCCCCTGGTGGGGGTGCATGGGGGCGAAGCCCCCTGCCCAGCTGCGCGCGGATACGCGCGCATGGCTGGCTAACCCGCGATAGAGCCAAAACGAAGCCAGACAATCAGGCCCCAGACCGGGTCGCCCTGCGCCCGAAGCCAGCGAACTGGCCACCCCTGACATGACAGATGAGGCGGCGACCGCGATGCAAGTGCCATCGATATCGGTGACGATCATCATGCTACCGACTTCCAGAGATGGCGCAAATCGATCGGCGGCCGGACACGCTCCACGAACAGGCGCGCCTCGTCCACGCTCAGATCGCGCCCATATCCGGCGCCGACCTTCGCGGTCGAATGGCCGAAGATCTTGTCGGCCAGTTCATCACCGATATTCGCCGCGCGCAGCATCTGGCGGAACGAATGCCTGAGGGAATAGAGCACCAGCTTTGGATCGTCCGCTACGTGCTGGTTCAGATAGCGGTTGAACCGCTTCGACCAGGCCGAGGCGGTGCAAGGCTCTTCGCCGGGCTGGACCAGCGTGAATCCGCGAGCAACCTGCGCCTCGCCCCATTCCCGCAACCCCATCCCGAGCAGGTCCGGCAGCACCGGAATCAACCGTGGGGCGGCGCTGGTCTTGCGGCCAACCTCCCGCAGATCGATGCAGTCGATGTCGCCGACGCGGACCAGCCGGGCCGGCGCGGTGGCGATCTCCTCGGTGCGCGCGCCGGTCAACGCGGCAATCGTCAGAAACCACCGCGCAGCCATATCCCGGTGATGACGCGGCAACGCGAACAGCGGCGAGCGGAACAGACGATCGAGTTCGTCATTGGTGAACGCCCGGCGCGGCGGCCCCGACAGGCGCTCCTCGCCGGTCAGGCTTCGAACCGCAACGGCATCGAACCGGTCATCGGCCGCCAGCCCGGCGGCCACCGCCCAGCTTATGAAGTTCTTGATATGGCCGAGGCTGCGCACGATTGTCTTATGATGCAGTTGCCCGCCACGCTTGTTGGGCCTGTCGCGCAGGTGATCAGCGAATAGTTTCAGGTCCGGACGGCGTATCTGGCTGATCGGCCGGGCACCGATCAGACCACGCCAAGCATCGAATGCCTGATCATAGCTCCATCTCGTCTTCGCGGTCAGGCCGGGTTTGTCGCAAAAGAAGGAATCCAAATGGGCATGCTATGGCAACGAGGCTCCTGACGATATTCCGCCGCCAAATGCTTCGCCGGCTATTCCTGCGCCGGGACGCTCTGTCACCCCGTCCACGTGGCGGGCGTCGAACGGCAAATCCGCGAACCGCATGATCGCCGATACCGGCGCCGTGACCATCATCGGCGCGGCATATTTCAGACTATGATCTGCCCGTATCGACTCGCCACGAACACCAGCCTGCCATTCACCCTGCGCATCGGCGATCAGATCCCGAAGCTCCGCCGCGTAGCGTTGCTGCAGGACTTCGGCATCAGCCTGATAATGCCGGCCGAGGTTGAACGCCGCCCGGACCAGCGTTGCCGCCGGGTCTTCGCCCTGTCCATCGATGTGCCGGTTGTTCGCCATCCTGAGACGAAGTGTCTTCAGGAAATGTGAAAGGACCAAAAATAATTTTGCGGCTCGAATTTTAGGGTGTGTCGTCAATTAAGCCAGATAGCGGTGGCGGTGAGGTGGACGCCTGCGAGGAAGTTTCTGGCGGTTTTGTCGTAGCGCGTTGCAATGGCGCGGAATTGCTTGAGTTTGGCAAGGAAGTTCTCGATCAGGTGGCGTGCTTTATAGAGGTCGGGATCATAGTTTCGGGCGACTTTGCGGTTTGCCTTCGGCGGGATCACAACGGCCTTATTTTTCTCTGCGAGCAGGATGATGACCCG
>NZ_JAKGBZ010000060.1 GCF_021556475.1 Acidiphilium iwatense
GGGTGGGAGAACCACGCTACCCGGCGCAGCATCGGTTATGTTGAGCGGGGGCGATCCACGACGTTAACTAAGGCCGGGAAACGGCCTCGACTCCACATCACTGCGCGCTGCACATAAGTCGAGGATGATCACGACGGCGGCATTGAGTGGAGCTTCAGCCGCAAGCGGCAGATCGGGCTGGGGCTGTGATGCGCCTTGATCAATACGGCATTATGCCGTATATAATGGAGCCGAAGGAGGCCCCTATGCCCAAGCCCCAAATCGAAGCCGAGACCGCCCGATTGGAAGCACGCGTCCCAGTCCAGGTCTACGACCAGATGCAGCGCGCCGCCCGCCTGCGCGGCATGACCCTGACTGGCTATCTCATCGCCACGGCCGGCGAGGACGCCCGCCGCGTCGTCGAGGAGGCCGACATCATGCGCCTCGCGCGCGAGGACCAAATCCGCTTCGCCGAGGCGCTGATCAATCCGCCCCGACCGAACACACGTTTGGCCCGCGCGGCGAAGCGCCATGCCGAGCTGATCGGGCGCCGGTGAGCGTCCGCTTCGTCATCGAGTCGCTGGCGAAAGCGCACAAGCGGGCGGACTTCACCTGCGGCAACGACCGAATTGACAGCTACTTCCGCGAGACCGTCTTCCAGGACGTGAAGCGCAAATACGCCACCTGCTTCGTCGCCAGGGAGATCGCGACGGATCGAGTGGCGGGCTTCTACACGCTCTCATCCAGCAACATGCCGTTGATGGACGTGCCCGAGACGCTGGCGAAGAAACTGCCGCGCTACCCGACCGTTCCGGCGGTGCTGATCGGCTGGCTTGGCCGGCATAACGATTACGCCCGGCAAGGGCTTGGAGAAGCCTTGCTATTCGATGCGATCAAGACCGTGGCGACCGCGCCGATCGGCGCGCACGCCATCTTCGCCGACGCCATCGACGACCGGGCGGCGGCCTTCTATGCGGCCTTCGGCTTCGCGCCCTTGGTACGGCGGCCGCGCACACTTTATCTGCCGGTGGCGACGGCGTTGAGCCTGATATCCCCATGACGACCGCCTCCGCTCCTACGCTGTTTCCGCCCCGCGCCGCCGCGTTCAAGTCTTTCTGCGCCACGGGGCGCCAAGGGCACTTCCTTGACGCTGCCAAGGCCGATGTCCCGGCGCTTACCGTTCTTCTGAACCCGACAGACCCAGGATTTGCTACCTCTGGCGGTGACGACCAGGTAAAGCCCGTCGCCATCTCCATAGCGTCCGGACTCCTTGGCGGCCTTCACAGTGGTGGCGGAAAGGCGTCCCATTTGTTCCCACACTCAATCCCAAATGAGCTGTGGGATACGATGGCTCTCTATGGGTCAGCACGCAACACCTAATGTGCGAAAAGTGGCTGAATTCAGCTATTCGTGATGCGGCATGGGGTTGGGATGTAAAGGGAGGTGGCGGAGGGAACATCCGGCCTGGCGATGGGTGGTGGCGGGTTCGTCGTCAATCTCATGAACGCCGCAGTTCTTCAGATCGACATGGCCGTTTCCACGGGGTCAGGGGGTGACGGCAATGCGGCGGTCGTCGGGATCTCCCATAATGGTCGATTCTTGAACTGGGGCGCATCGGCAGAGTTTTCGAGCCGGAATTTCAAGGACTTGGCGGCGGTCAACGGGCAGCCGGTTCCCTATCGCCAGATAACGGCCAATACCGGACTCAATCTCGGCCGATACGGGTCGATCGGGGTCGCATATAACGGTTTCGATACCCGTACCTATACGCTCGACCGGAATCTTCTCGGCTCATTGGCGGGCGGCCAGGCGTTCAACGGAATCATGCAGCCGCAGCCGGCTGAACACGCGCATATCGTCTCGGCGACATACTCCATCCAGCGCGGCGGCGTCGATTTCTACGCGACTGGCTATCGCGACCTGGCGCGACAGGGGGCGACGGGATTTCTTTTCGGCGTGACAGTGCCGCTGGGAAGCCGAAGGTCGGTATCCGTCGGCATCGGCGGCAGTTCCGGTCTCTACGGACAGGCGCAGGCGCAACAATCCATCGTTTCGCCTGGGCAATTCGGCTACCAGATCGATCAATCGACACAGGCGCCGGCAAACGGCTCGGCGACAGCGAACTACGAGTCGAAGCGTGGACTGTTTTCGATCGGCGTCGGGCGGATCGGGGTGCGGACAACGGTAAGGGCCGAGGTGAGAGGGGCCCTATCGGTTGTCGACGGCCAGGTCTTCGCGTCGAATACGATCAACGACAGCTTCGCCGTTGTCGATACCGGTGTGCCGAAGGTTGAGGTTTTTTCCGAGAATCGCCAAGTCGGCGTTACCAATCCCGACGGCACCATTCTCGTGCCGGACCTGAGATCCTTCGGCAACAACAAGATTTCCATCGACCCACTGGACGCGCCATTCGACGCGACGCTGCCATATACCGAGCGAAACGTGGTTCCAGGCTATCGCGCAGGCGTCGTTGTAAAATTCCCGATGAAACCTGGCGACGGCGCGCTGGTGACTTTCATCAACGGGAACCGAAAACCGCCGCCGGTCGGCAGCATTGCCCGGCTGGTCGGCACTGGAGCGGAATTTCCGGTCGGCTATGATGGCCAAGCCTACATCACCGGCTTGGTGCGGGGGATCAACCCTGTGTCGATCGTGAAGCCGCGCGGCGGGAGATGCATCGCAGAGATTCTCTATCGGAGAACGACGGCCCCACTGCAAAAGATCGGTCCAGTTCGATGCGCCGGGCGCTGATCGTCGCGTTTCTCGCAGCTGGCATCTTTCCGGTTGCATCCGCTCACGCGTCGCTTCTTGGAGAGACCTGCTCCGTCAGCGCAACTGGGCTGTCCTTCGGCGTTTATTCTCCGTTGTCCGGCGCCGCGGATACCTCTTCGGGCACGGTCACCGTTTCCTGCAATGCGCTGGTCAGCCTCGGGGGCGGCAGCTATACGCTTTCGGCGAGTACCGGATCGAGCGGTTCATATACGCTCCGCACCATGACCAGTGGCGGAGACACGCTCGGCTATCAACTCTATACCAACGCGGCCGACACCACGGTCTGGGGGGATGGTACCGGCGGGTCAGCCGTATTCAACAACACGTTCCCTGTGCTGGTTATTTTATCCTATTCACAGACCACGACATTCTACGGAGAAATTCCGGCCAACGAAAATGTGGCGCCGGGGTCATATTCGGATACGATCACCGTCACGGTCTCGTATTAGGGCTCTGTTGGACTTGCTTCGGAAAAGTGGAGAGTTCCGTATGAGGTATAAGGAACTCGATGACACAGCAAAGACAGTTTACGAAGGAATTTGAAGAGGAAGCAGTCCGGCTAGTTCGCACGAGTGGCCGAACGCAGCGTGAGATTGCCGGTGATCTTGGCATTGGCCTTTCGACGCTGGTTCGATGGATCGCCCGGGCCGGTCCGTCCGTCGGGGCGGCCTCCCTACCGCACGCCAAGCGAACATAATTTTTGGTCGCCGCGTCGCGGTGAAAATCCTGTCAAGGAAAAATTGTGACGCTAACCTGTCGCGGAATCGATTTTTCGGTTGACAGTTTATTTTCGTTGCTGCGGCGACCGAAATGGCATGCCTAGAACGCCTCGCATCACGGAGGTCAACATGCCCGAGCTGAAAATTTTTTCTGCTACTTCTGCCGCAACGGCGACCCCTTCTGGTGGCGGTGCCGAGAATTGCTGCCCGTCGCTCTCTTCACCCTCGGAACTGGACCGTCGCTTGATGCCTTTGGACACGGTGGCAGAAGTGTTCGGCCGTTCGCGGCGGACGGTGCGATGGTGGATTGCGGAAGGGAGGTTACCGTCGGTGCGGATCGGGCGGACGCCGTTCGTCCCGTCAGAAGCCATTGATCGGCTGATCACGGCGGCAGTCGGATCTGTGCTGGACGATCAGAATAACTCGTGTCAAATCAGCATATTGGACAATGATCATGAATAGAACTAACGCGAAGTTGAGTAGATTGACAAGCGATCCTATTCATGATTTGCCGCTCTTTGCCGCGTATTGCCAGACCGCATGTTCGGAGCCAGCCATGTCCATCACACCCGCGATCAACCCATCAAAAAACGATTCCGAACCCCCGGCGGGCGGCCTAACAGCCAGTCTCAATCTTGGTACCGGCTTCAGGCCGGCCGCCGCTGGTTTCGCTGGCGTCGCGGACGCGGTGCAGACTCTTCAAACAGTTTCGCTCGATATTGCCGCGATCAAGGTCGCCATCGGAACCTGGGCCGACGTTCCCGCCTCGCGGCGTCGGAACTGGGCATCGGCCTTCGCGACTGCAGAGCGGATCATCCGACGGGTCGAAGCCGAACGGCCGCCGCCTGCCGGGATCGACTGCTGGTCGTGCAATTACCTGAACACTGTCCTCTGGGTGAAGCCGCCGGCCTTCCATGATTTGAACAACTCGAATTTCACAAATATTATCAGCGCGTTGCGGCAGATTCTAATTCGTCTCGGGCACCACGCCGACGCCGGACCGCGGCGCAATGTTCTCGCGCCGGAATGGTCGGCGCTGCATGCCGCATTGCCCACCCACGAGCGGCGGATCGGGATCGTGCGGTTCCTGCGCTTCCTCACCCTGGCCGTCATAGAACCAGACGCGGTAACGGCCGAACTCCTGGAGCGCTTCGAGACGTGGCTGCGCACGGAAACTCTCACCGAGAACATTCCGGCTATCATTCGCCGGACGGCGTCCAACTGGCTGTGGGCACGGCAAAACGTTCCTGGCTGGCCAGAGGTCGAATTGCGGCGGCCGCGGATGCGCGATCACTATACGGTGCCGATCGAGCAGATGCCGACGATTTTTCAGGCGGATGTAGAAAACTTCCTAAAAGGTCTGAAAGGCACGGACCGATCCAATCCGTTTCGCAATGAAGCGGTTATTCGTGCAGCGACAGGTAATGGCATCGGGAATGCTCAATCGTTCCGGCGCTCCCGCGCGGTCAGTCCAGAAACGATCGTTTATCGCCGGATGCAGATTCGGGCGGCGGTCGCAGCGCTGATCGATACAGGGATTCCTCGTGAGTCTTTCACCGGACTTCGTGATCTGGTGACGCCACCCGAACGACCAAAAGCAATTTTGCAATTCCATCTCGACCGGCTGAAAATCCGTCTTGGCACACTCCCCGATCATCCGGAAGGCTGGGAGCCGACGAGCACCCACGTCGCCGGTATTTCCGGATTGCTGCGGATCATCGCGGTCTACCATGCCCGGCTGCCAGAGGACGAGATCATGACGATTCTTGATCTTCGCGCCGCGGTTCGCCCCCCGGCGCAGGGCGAGATGAACGAAAGCGTGGCGCGCAAGCTGCGGGCCCTCAATAATCCGGATGTAACTGCAGCACTTCTTTATCTTCCTGAGAGTTGGATCAGCCGGTTGCCGGAGCTCGGCCTCGATCCTTATCGGGCGGCGCTTCAGGCGATGTATGCCGTCGCCCTCGAGATCGCGCTGGCGGTGCCGCTGCGGCGGCGCAACCTGATCGGGCTGCATTGCGATCGCCATCTTGTTCGCGACCGGCAAACCGGGCGGGTCACCGGCCTTGACATCCCGGCTGCGGCGACGAAGACGCGCCGCCGCGGCATCGTCTGGGAGTTTTCGCCCCGTCTCACCGGAATGATCGACCGGTTTGAACGGGAATTCCTGCCGATCCTTGCCGGCGCCAACAATCGGTTTTTGTTTCCCGGCCTTGATGGCAAGCCGCGAGAAAAAGGCGAGTTCGCCAACGAACTGGCGAAACGCGTCGAGCAGGAAATCGGCGTCGATTTCAATCTGCACCTGGTGCGCCACTTGACTGCCTATCGGATCCTGAAACGACAGCCTGGCGCATATGAACTGGTCTCGCGGGTGCTCGGTCACGCGTCGCCGAAGACTACGATGCAATATTATTGCGGTTTAGAAATGATTTTCGCGGTGCGTGAAGCGGCCAGACTGCTCGAACTCGACCGCGTCGAGTCACGGCCGTCGCTCGCCCGCGCTGTCGCCGCGCAGCAGCGGCTGCGCAGCCGGCGGCGCCAGACACCAACAAGCCCGGTGGCCCCGTCAAGGGAGCCCCAGCGATGACCGTGGAAAAGAAGGGCACTCATGCACAGTCCTCACGCACTCGTCGGCGGTCAGGCAACGACGCGAGGACGGTGGCGAAGCCGGGCCTGGTCCTGAAGCTCGCAGAATGGCCGGATGAACATCGGGCCCTTTGGGAGACCGGCACCGCACCGAAGGGCAGCCGCCTCGCCAAGCCAAAACACGCCGATGCCCTTCGGCCGATGTCGATCCGTAACGCCGCGCGCGGCTACGGCGCATTCCTAGCGGTTTTGAACCAGTCAGGGGTTGACATGGTCTCGCGGCGACCGGCTGAACTGGTCACGCCGCCGAATGTCGCCGTCTTCGTCGAGATGCTGACCACCCGCGGCAACCTGCCGAACTCGATCAAAGTCCGGCTGTTTGACCTGCGCGTGGCGCTGAGGATCATGGAACCAGCGGTCGAGCTTGATTGGCTGACCCGTCCGGGCGGTGTGTCGATCAACGACATATACCCGCAGCAATTCGTCGAAAAACATATTCCAGATCCCCGAGAGATGACGAAGCTTGGTATGACGCTGATTGAACGCGGTCGGTCGATCCTGCAAGAAGGTGGCGGGAACGGACCACTCACGGCGCGATACGAGGCCGCCCGGCGTGACGTGCGCAACGGCCTGATTTTCGGGCTGCTGGCGGTGTTCCCGATCCGGATCGGCAACCTGGCGATCATGCAAATCGGCCAGCACGTCATCGATCAAGGCGATCAGATCTGGCTCAAATTTGCGCACCATGAGGTCAAGAACGGCCGCAGCCTCGAATGCGTTCTGCCGGAGCATCTTCACCGGTTGTTCCGCTACTATCTTGATGTCGTCCACCCGGAAATGGCCGATACCCCCGATGCCGGCTGGTTCTGGCTGAACGCCGACGGCACGCGGTTCCGGCTGCGCGGGATCGAAGGTATGTTCCGCCGCCAGACGGCGCGAGAGTTCGGCACCACCATCGGACCACATAGCACTCGACGCGGGCTACCCACGGCGCTTGCGGATGCCGCGCCGAGCCGACCCGGACTGGCGGCCGCAATCCTTGGCGTCTCGGAAGAGGTCGTGTCCCGGCACTATCGGCGCGCCGATCAGCGTCATGCCGCCCGCTTTGCCGGCGGTCTGTTCGAGCAGGAGCGCGAGACGATGCGCCTGCGGGCTCAACGGTTGCTCGGAGCGTGGGAAAACGCGGGGGGGCAGGAGGAGAGGGATATAGCGCCGAAACATTGGCTTGAGTTCAAATAATCTATTGTAAATAAACGATATTTTTGCTATATTGTTCGGGCAGATCCCGACAATCCATCGCCTGGCGTCCGCACGATCGGTTCGTGCGGCGGTTTCCGATCTGCGCCCGCCGGATCACCTTCCATGGCTCGGCGCGTCCTGCGGTGGATCATCCGAAAGGAAATGACCATGACTAAACGCACCCTCATCGAAGCGCTGCGCGCCGACGTCCACGCCAAGTTTACTGTGGTTCGTACTATGCACGAAATCGACCAGGCCTTCGCGCTGGTCTCCGAAACGGTGGATCTGGTTCGCGCCAGCATCCAGCAGCGCGATGAACAGGGAGCCAGCCCCGACACCGAACGCCGGATCGTGGCCGATCTCGTGACACTTGAGGCCGTGACCCAGGAACTTGCCGAGCGGCTGCTCGATCACAAACTGGCCCTCGACAACGGCCTGTTCGGCGCCGGCAATACTGAGAACACAAAATGACACCGCCCCACCTCGCATGCGCGAGGTGGGGTTTTGTCGTCTGGCGGTCTTTGGTCGAGCGGAAATTATAGCAGGTCAGGGAGGCTCAGCGAATCACGATCCGACCTCGCAAGCGAGGGTTTTTCAGCGGCCTGTTAGGTAAAATCTCACCCCAAAGCCGGCAGTCCGCTTTCCCCCCAACCGAGACAGAGGTTGTCGCACTTGTCGTAGATCACGCGGCATCACGTAGCCCCATGGACCACAAAGGGGTTTTGCCATCGCGCATATTTGTCGCACACGGGAAACCACTCGCATCATAAACTGCGACACGCGCGGTGCACTATCCGCCCCTTCACACATAATGGTGCAGGATGCTCAAAATCGATCGTTTACGGACAGGTCGATTTTATCTGTCCAAAATATGGGGTTGACATGGTTTTGCGCATAGGAGACTATAGCACACCCTTTTCGGACGTATTCGCGCAACCATGGCCCGCACCTTCCTCTACGCCCGCGTCTCGACCGCCGGTCAGGCGACCGAAAACCAAGTCGCCGAGGTCAAGGCCGCCGGCTTCGCCGTCCAGCCCTCCCGCGTCATCACCGAAACCATCTCCGGCAGCACGCCGGCGATGCAGCGCCCAGCCTTCCGCAAACTGCTCGATCGCCTGGAAGCCGTTGACGTGCTGGTCGTCACCAAGCTCGACCGCTTGGGGCGCAACGCCATGGATGTCCGCACCACCGTCGATGCCCTCGCCGCGCTCGGCGTCCGGGTCCATTGCCTCGCCCTGGGCGGGGTCGATCTGACCAGCTCGGCCGGGCGGATGACCATGCAAGTCATCGCGGCCGTCGCCGAATTCGAACGCGATCTTCTGGTGGAACGCACCCAGGCCGGCCTGAGCCGGGCGCGCAGCACCGGCAAGAAGCTGGGTCGTCCAGCAAGCCTGAGCGAGGATCAGAAACGGCAGGTTGCCGCCCGGCTCGATGCCGGCGTCTCCGTTTCCGCTCTCGCCCGCGAGCTCGGGACCAGCCGGCAGACCATCATCCGGGCAAGGTTCTGCTTGACTTCGGCCCTAGGCGAGCAAAGACTCCGGTATTGAGGAATTGACCGAATGATAGCCAAGCCTGCCTCTTCAATCTTCGATCCGGCGGATGACGCCGAAGAAGCCGGTGCCATGGCCGAAACCGAGGCCGATGTCACTGCGGGCCGGATGGTTTCTCACGAGGCGGTCAGCTGGTGGTTTCAATCCTGCGGCACCCCAAATGAGCTGCTGCTTCCTGAATGCCGGTAGTTTTCCGCCATGAGGGATTTCGGTTCTTCTTCTACGCCAATGAGGGCGATCCCCGAGAGCCGGTCCATGTTCACGTCGAGAAAGACGATGTGGAAGCGAAATTCTGGCTGTATCCCGAGGTCTCGGTGGCCTACAATGATGGCTTCAACGCCAAGACCCTCGGCCGCCTGATCGCGGTGATCGAGGCCAACCGGCAGCGGATCATGGGAGTGTGGGATGAATTCTTCGCCTAGAGCCCGCGACGTGCGGTTCGACGAGGACTCGATGTGGGTCACTCTGGATGATGGTCGGGTTCTCGGCGTCCCGTTGGCCTGGTTCCCGCGGCTGTTTCGCGCGGCACCGGAACAGCGTCTGGCATGCCGCATCAGTTCACGGGGGCTCCATTGGGAAGGACTGAACGAGGATATCTCGATCGCCGGCCTGCTCGCCGGTCGTGGCGACCAAACCCATCGCCCTCGCTCGATACCATCGGCGGCATGACGTTTCGGGGGCATTCCGTGATCGCCGCTGACCTCTCGTGCAAGTATTCGCGGCGGCCTGGCGTGGCCCTGCAGATGGGTTTTAACCAGTCGCCGCGCCGCTTCTATTCTGCCGCCGGCGTGCCCTCGGCCATACGACTATCCGGCGACTTCCCTGTCACTTCCGCCCACTTTCCATAATGGGGAATTCTGGGACTGAAGTGTTCTCAGCCCGGCGGACAGTTCAGAACATCTGGCGTGCGCTCGCAGATGCAGCGGAAAAAATAATTGAGCGCTCCCGGCCAAAGCAAAGCTGCATTGGTTGGGCTCGCCGGCGGCGGTACCCACAATCCATCAAGTTTCCCGCACCCCACGGAACCAGAAAGGTAGAGAAATTCGTAGATCGGCCCATCAATATCTTTATCATCACGCACGAAGCTCTCGCGGTTTATTCCTTCTGGGTTTTGGTCAACGAACAACCCACCAAGCCGCAAGAGTATCGGAGTCCAGCCGCTATCTGATTGGCCCCATACGTCCATGACCTCATACAGTGAAATGTTGGTTTTGTTTTGCTTTGGCTTCAAATCGATGACTAATGTGCTGGAGCGATAATCCTTCTGGCTGTCGAGTTCAGCGAGAACATCGACATGCCAATCGTAAGGCTCACCTTGACCGTCTGGAATCTTGAGGCTCAGCAACCATGGTATGAACCCATTGTTGCAGCCGAAAAGGCTGATCCTAGGCTCTTTCTTGTCGAGCTCGTAACGGGTCGTGGTTCCTTCCCTAGTCCGTCGATAGAGTGAATACATGGTACCTCCGGAGCTATGGCCGAAATTGGGTGATGGCAGGGTGAGAAAGGCGGCGTATCGAGGCGGGTGAGAGCCTGCCTGAACCTCCGAGGAGCGATACGCCTATGACGATGAATACCACCATTCTTCCTTTCCGGCCCAGTGACCGCGAAGCTGTGCGTTTTGGCCGCCGGCAGAAAATGCTTTGTTCCCACACTTTGAACTGGAAAGTTGCAGATTCAGGCGGGAATGGGCGCGACTTTCGACATTTCGCCGGCCCGTGCTGATCCAGCGACCGCGGGAAAGTCCTGTATCTGGGGTCCCGACACGGAAGTAGCGTTTACGTACGCTTGTCCGGGAAACGAGGATTTATCGGACAAGTTCAAAAGTGTCCGGCAACCACGGCGGGAGGCGAGATACGGGACAAGCCGGTTTTCGGACGAGAAAACGGACAAATGTTCCTGCCTCGTTCATGTCTAGCGTCCATAAAATTCACTTTCGTGTCTGCACCCCAGTCAGCGACACCGTCGCCCGCGCACCGCAACATCGGCTCATCCTTGCTCATGCAGGTTTGGCAGTAGCTGCCCCCGCACCGGGGGCAGTGGGGTAGCTCATCGAGAGTTTTTGCTGCCACGCTGCTACAGATCAGGCAAACAACCCGCCTTGGAATGCTGTCGATTCTGTACCCTGTCGGCATGATGTTCCTCGCCATGATCAGGGCTCCTGTAATTCTTGCGCTGAGGCAACCATCGCTTCTGTGCTATGGCCCACCAGTTGTGAAACCTAGTTGTTCAGTTGTGAAACCTAGTTGTTCAAGTGTAATTTTTGGGCGCAGGCTTTCGAGGGGTTTCCAACTGTCCTCGCCAGGCAGCTTAACCTGCCAGTAAATCCAGCCGTCTAGGCGCGTCTTCTTCCCTTTCTTGGTGACAGCAATGCCACTAGCCGCACCCGACGGGGAGTCGAATCTCCGATCCCCGATTACCCACGAGCCATCGACAATTTGTCCCTCATAAGTGCGCCGGTTGTATCGCATTTGGACCGGAGTCCCATGCGGAAGCGTTACCCCTTGGTCGTTCCAGCTCGCCCGGCTCGGTGGGGACGAAGGGGGCGCCATTGCCGAGGCGGATTTCGGCTCTCCGAGTCTTAGAAGCCGCCGGAGCGCGTCATTCGGGCTTTCGTAGAACCCGTGTCGCTCGTTTTCGATGCACCTGTGTACGTCGAAATCCACTTCTATCATGCGAAAATCTGCCATTTTCTTCTTTTCTCCTTTTACTACTCTTGCTCCTCGATAATGAGAAGAAATATGTGCAGAGTTCTTGGCGCTTCAAGGTGTCCCACCACAGCGCATTCGACCGGGCGTGGTGCTTTTTTCACGAATTTCGCACCGCTATCCCCTCGTAGGCGTGAAGCGGCCTTTTCTGGTGCATAACTCTGGTGCATAGTTAGGCCATGATTTACGGGTATGCACGGGTCTCCACCGATGGCCAGAGCGTCGCCGCCCAAGTGAGTCAGCTGCGGGCCGCTGGGTGTGAAAAGGTGTTCAAGGAGACCGCCAGCGGCGCAAGGACCGATCGGGTCTATCTGCACAAGGCAATCGTCCAGCTCGAAGCCGGCGACACCCTGGTGGTAACCCGGCTCGATCGCCTGGCGCGCTCCACTCGCGACCTGCTCAACACGCTGGCAACGATTGCAGACATGAAGGCCGGCTTCCGATCGCTCAATGATGCCTGGGCCGATACTACGACACCGCACGGCCGGCTCATGCTGACCGTCCTGGGTGGATTGGCCGAGTTTGAACGGGAGCTGATCCGGGCCAGAACCGGCGAAGGGCGCGATAGGGCGAAGGCGCGAGGCGTGCGCATGGGGCGAAAGCCGAAGCTTACCCATCACCAACGCCAGGAGGCGTTACACCGGCGTGAGGCTGGTGAGGCTGTGCGGGAAATCGCCCGGAGCTACAACGTCAGCCATAGCACGATTTCGAGGCTCACTGGATCATGATTGCGGCCATAACCGCCCACCGCAACGAACTCGAAGAATTGAGCCGGCGCTTTCACGTCCGGCGCCTGGACCTATTTGGTTCTGCGGCCCGAGGAAACGATTTCACCGAGAAATCCGACATCGACTTTCTGGTGGAGTTCGAGCCAGAACATGCACCACCGGCATTGCGCGACTTCCTCGCTCTGCGGGATGCCTTGGCGGCCTTGCTAGGCCGCGAGATTGATTTGACCGTCGCCGGGGCGATCCGCAATCCGTTTCTGCAGGCCGCTATTGCCCGGTCGCGTGTGACGCTGCATGGAGCGTGATCCGCGCAGCTTTCTATGGGATGTACGCGAAAGTGCCGATGCGATCTTGCGGTTTATCGCGGGACGATCTTTTGACGACTATCTTGCTGATGACATGCTGAATGCTGCGGTCGAACGGCATTTCGAGATCATCGGCGAGGCATTGAATCGATTGGCAAAGACGGCACCCGCCATAGCCGCCAGGGTTCCCGACCTGGCAAATGCTGTGGCGTTTCGGAACCTGCTGATCCATGGCTATGCGACGGTGGACCAAGGGATCGTATGGCGCACGACTCAGGAGGATTTGCCCCGGCTTCGACAAGCGATTGAGGATCTGCTTGCTGAACTCGGCAATCGGTCGGCCCCTTGAATTTCATCGATATCTGATAAAGGACATTATCAGATATAGAATAGAGCAACGGGTGGCGGAGGACAGGAAGCACGCGCCGTAGATGGTCTGCCTTCGCCTCACCTACCGGCGCGCCAAAATTCTCGGGCCAACAGCGCAATTTTGTGCTGAAATAAAAATGGATTTGAGCGATAGGTTCCTGTGGTGGCAAGGAGAAGACGTCATGGCTGCTCCCGAAGGTATTGAGCTCGCTGACCTGATCACTCGCACCGCGCACGAAATCCGGAAGGCGCGCGATGAGGCGCCCAAAAATGATCCTGTAATTTCTCTGAGTGGCTGCGAGCTGACGCTGGCCGTCACTGTGAGCGCCGAAGCGAGCGGCGGTCTCAAGGTCTGGCTCCTTGATATATCGGCAAAAGGCAAAGGTGAGCGCGTCAGCACCATCAAGCTGACTTTCGGCCCAATCGGCCAGGATGGCACGAACGTGGTGGCATTTATGGCAAATCAGACGCCATCGGACGAAGCCGAACCGCCGATTACTGGCGGAAAACGCGCCAGAAAAGCCAAATGATCCAGGACCATCATGAGCTTGGCTAGCGACACTGAATGGCTTCGGGCGAAGTTGGGCTCAGAAGCGTTTCATCGGGACTATCCACAGCGCTGGCTGGCTGTTCGTGATGAGCAGGTTGTTTTCAACCATCCCGAAAACGCGGCCATGTTGGAGTGGTTGGAGCGGGAGGACCCCAAGCGACTCTGCGTGATTGCCTTTGCCGATAGCCGAGTGCTTGCCTGATGCCCCAGCTCACGTTTGCAACGCAACTCCCATATGGTCAGCCCGGACCGACGGGTGTCCGTTCCGGTGTCAGCACCCGCGCCTACGTGTGGTTCCGGATAATCAATACCCGGACCGGCGTGGCTTCCCGCCGGGAATTCGGCTTGATCGATTCCGGATGCGATGTCTCTCTCCTCGACGATAGCATTCTCCAGTCCATCCACGCGGCACGTGGCCAGCAGGTCAGGATCGGTGTCGCGGGTGGGGGAACCGTCACTGTCTACAAAGCACAGGACACCGAGATCGAGGTCGAAGGGATTCGGGTTCCCGGCGTTCCGCTACTCTTTGGCACAGCAGCAACCCCCTTGATCGGCCGCCAAGTCTATCTGAACGCCTTCGATCTCGCATTTACCCCCTGCGCCTGGCTGCACGCCTGACCGTGGCTGCCACCGCCATGACAATATGGGCGCTGGCGGGTTGCGGCCGGACAGGCGGATCGAGGCTGGCTTTCAGGATAAAGATGGCACGGTGTGGGCATAAGTTCCAGTCATAGCTTTCCGAAACTTCAACTCCTTGAAGGTGCGGGACGATCTGAATCTCCGAAAGTGTATCTGCTCAACCCGGCAGGGGGTCGATCGTAAGCGCGCATTTTGACGCACATGATCGACATTTGCGTGCGGACGCGGTCATGTTCGGTGTGCTTGGGATTGAGGCTGATCCGCGCGAGTTGGCGGATCAGCCTGTGTTTTCGGCGACGCT
>NZ_JAKGBZ010000061.1 GCF_021556475.1 Acidiphilium iwatense
CCCGGTGGCATAACCGTAGATGATAATGCCAAGCAGGATTTGAGGGTGGTAGGATGCCTGACCCGAGCCACGATAGCGGCCGGTCATCGCCCGCAAATCAAATCCACCCACCACCTCGACCACAAACCGTGCCAGGTGCCGCTCCGGCAACCACTCGTCCACCGACCGCGGCATCAGGAAGTCCGTATCGCGGTCAATCGGGCGGAAGTTGCTCATGCGCAGGAGGTCCGGGGTGAAAGATGATCGATCCACGCTCGACCCTACCAGACACTTCCGCGTCGCGTTAAGTCCGACACGCTGCTAGAGCAATATGGCTTTAAGCGGAATCACGAAGCGATCCGCAAAGCCATGAAATTGCTCGCCCAAACAAAGGCTGGAGCGTGACCGACTGAAAGTCGTCACGATCCGGCAATCATCCGCCCTTTTTGGGCTGCCCGTCCGACGCCGAATTGTCATATGACAACCAATCGGACCGGCGATAGAGCAGGCCGGCAAACCGAGGAGTTGTCTCATGCCAGCCGATCATGACCCGATTTCCCGCCGCTGCTTCCTTGAAGGCTCGGCCCAGATCGGCGCAGCCTCGCTCCTGGCTGCGACGCCTGCCGTGGCCGCCGCCGCCGCGGACCAGAAACTCGGATTTTTCGTAATCGGCGACTGGGGCCGTCACGGCGCGCATCATCAAATCGCGGTGGGCCGGGCGATGGCAGCCGCGGCGGCGGAATCCGACCCGCGATTCATCGTCTCCGCCGGGGATAATTTCTACGAAAGCGGCGTGACGAGCATTCACGATCCGCAATGGCGGAGCAGCTTCGAGGATGTCTATTCCGAAGCCGCGCTGCAGCGCCCCTGGCACGTCATTCTCGGCAATCACGATTATCGCGGCGATGTCGAGGCGCAGATCGACTATTCGAAGCTGTCGCATCGCTGGCATCTGCCCGCCCGTTATTACACCCGCACCAAAACCCTGCCGGACCGGAGCGACGCGGAGATTTTCTATCTCGATACCTCACCGTTCATCCGTAAATATCTCGGCACCTCCACGCGTATTGAGGGGCAGAATCCGCACGCCCAGCGCGAATGGCTCGATACCGCGCTCGGCCGCTCGACGGCGCGCTGGAAAATCGTGATCGGCCATCATCCGATCTACACGACGCTCGGCGGCGCCGGGCACGACCAGCCGGACCTGATCGCGGCGATCGAGCCTCTGCTGCGCCGGCATCGGGTGAAGCTCTATATCAACGGCCACGACCACACGATGCAGTATGTCGAGATGGGCGGCATCGCCTATGTCACCACCGGCGCGGGGTCCGAGACCTATACGCCGGGCCCGGCGAGCCGCACGGGGTTCGTCTCCGGTGCGCACGGGTTTCTCGCCTGCGCGGCAACGAAGGATGCGATCGGCCTCGATTTCATCGACAGCACGGGACGCAGCCTGTTTCGCAACACGATCACGGCGGCGTAAACTACCGTTCGCGCCACCAGGCCAGGGCGATCAGGACGAAAGCCAGAATCGCCGCCGGCAACGCGGGAAGCAGCGGAATATCGCGCGCGCCGGTGACCAGCCGCGCGCGGCGGCGGTGCAGCAGCCCGCCCCAGCCCGGCTTGGGCGTGCGGCCGAGCCAGACGATGCGCCCGCCCGATCGCCGCGCGAGCGGCGCGAAAATCCGGTCGCTCGCCGCGAGATCGGCGTATTCGGCGGGATCGTCATTCGCCGCACCGGCATAGGCGGTCATTCCGCCGGCGCTGACCCGCCACACGCCGGCGGCGCCAGCCGGGATGCTCGCAGTGAACCGGCCGGGAGCGATGCGATGGAGGGCGAGCGTCGTGGACTTGCCCGATGGATCGGTCACCTGCGCCGAACCGGGCGCACCGCCTTTCAGCGAACGCCGTTCGACGGTGAGCCGGCCTCCCGCAATATGCGCAGTGAGCCGGCTCGCCGCGAGCGCCGGTTCGCCCAGCAGCCAATGCACGGTGCGGCGCAGCAAGGGCTCGGCCGGCCCCGCCATCGCCTCGTCATGGGCGAGAGCACCACGCGCCCAGAGCCAGTATTGGTCCGACAGCAGCATCGCGACCCGGCCCTTGCCTTCATGCGCGAGCACAAGCAGCGGCGCTCCGCCGTCGGCGCCGGGCGTGCGGAGCAGAATGACGCCGCGCACGCGTCGGGCGCTCTCGAACCGATACCAGGGCGCCATCGCCGCGTGCATGAGCGGCGCGGTGACCGGATGGCGCCGCCCTGTCGCGGTGAACGCGGGCGTAAATCCGCCGGTCACCGTGCCCGCGCCATCCGGCAGGGCCGGGAGAATCGGCTCCAGCGGCGAATCCGCGAGGGAGGCGGGCCCTTCGAATTCCGGCCCGGCCTCGATCAGCAGCGCGCCGCCCGCGCGCACATGCGCCGCGATATTGGCGAGATAGGGTGGCAGCAGAAGCCCGTTATTGCTGAACTGGTCGAGGATGATGAGGTCGAACCTGCCAAGATCGCGGTTGAACAACTGATCCACCGGAAACGGGATCAGCGACATGTCATGCACGGGCGCCGCCAAAGCCTCGGAAGGCAGACGAAGGATGGTGAAATTGGCCAGCCGAACGGCGGGGTCGGATTTGAGCAGAAGCCGCCAGGTGCGCAGGCCGGGATTCGGCCCGCCGGCAACCAGGAGAACGGTCAGCCGCCGCCGCACGCCGGTCAGCGTGAACACCGCCTGATCGTTCACCGCCGAAACCTCGCCCGGCAGCTCTGCCGCCGCGATGGTGACCACGGAGCCGCCCTCGTGAGTGACCGGCAGTTTTACCGAAACCGGCCGGTCCGCCGGAGCCTGCAGCCGCGCGACGGTCTTGCCGTCGATCGAGATTTGCACCGGCACCTTCATGCCGCGATCGTCCATGCCATGATCGCTCACCGCGAAGCGCAGCACCACATGATGGCCGACCAGGCCGTAATGCGGCGCGTCGATCAGGGCGAGCGCCCGATCCGTCTGGTTGCCGCGCGCCGGAATCAGCGCCGAGACCGGAACGTTCGAAGGCAGCGGGATCGGTTTATCGGTCACTTCGCCGTCACTGATCGCCACCACCCCGGCGAGGCGTTTGGGCGGGATCGACGACAGGGCATCGCGCAGCACCGCGAAAAACGGCGTGCCGTCATGCCCATTGCCCGCGACGCTCGCCACGACAAGCCTGGTTGATTTCGGCAGCGTATGGACGAGGTGATGGAACGCCGCATCGGCAAGGTGTTCCCGATCGCCGATCGCCATCGAGGACGAGCGGTCGCGGACGATCACGGCGATATCCGGCAATGGCGCGGTGGTGCGCTCGCGCCAGCGTGGGCCGGCCAGCACGAGAACCAGGAACAGGAGACCGAGCGCCCGCAGCGCCGCGCCGCGCGCCCGGCGGGCGACGCCAGCAGCCGCGATTGCCGCCGCGAGGGTGGCGAGCACGGCCAGAAGCCAAGCCGGGATCAGCGGATCGAAAGTCACGGGGCCGATCACCGAGACAGCCGGCGCAAGATTGCCGGGATCTGCACCTGATCGGATTTATAGGTGCCGGTCAGCGCATACATCACAAGGTTGATGCCGAACCAGGTGGCATGGAGCCGCTGGCCCGGCGTGCCGGGCAGCATGGCGCGCATTGGCGCGCCCGCCCTGTCGGTCGCCCAGGCGCCGGCCCAGTCATTGGCGCCGATCACCACCGGGCTGACGCCGTCGGCGTCGCGGCCGCCTTTCGCCGCAATATAGACCGGCGCGCCGTCGAAACGGCCGGGAAAATGCCGGGTCAGGAAAAACGTGTGGGCCAGGGTGTCGTTGGCCGTGAGCCTCTTGAGCGGCGGAATCGCAAGACAGGCGGTGACGCGCCGCAGCGCCTCCCTTGCACCGGGGTCGAACCCGGCGCCGGAGCCTTGTTCATCCGTTCCGCCGCCATCGGTATCGATCACCAGCAATCCGCCGCTGGCCATGAAAGCGTCGAGCGCAGCGCAGGCATGCTTGCCGGGCGGGGTGGTGGCGCCGGTGACCGGCCAGTAGAGCAGCGGGTAAAGCTGCAGATTGCTGGTCCCCGGCACGACACCGCGCGGCGGCCCGAGCCGTGCCGCCGTCTCCTGGTTCACCGTGTCGGACAGAGCTGCAAGGCCGGCCTTGCTTACCGAATCGATCGCGGCATCGCCGGTTTTCACGTAAGCGAGCGTGGTGGCGAGCGCGGCGGGGGGAATCTCGCCGGCGCGGGCAGTACCGCCCCAGGCCAGGAGAAGAACAGCACCGATCGCCGCGACCCGCAATCGCAACGCACCGCGCAGGATCAGCGAAATCAGCAGATCGGCGCTGAGAAGCAACAGCGCCGCGGCCAGGATCGCGGGACCGAACCGCCGGGCGCGCGGCAACGCGTCGAGCCCGGTCACCGGAACGGTCGCGGGATAATCCGCCGCTTCCGGCAGCGGCACATGGCCGCCGATATCGAGCGCCACCGCGCCGTGCACATTGCCCCACAGGCCGGGCGGATGCGCGGGCGAGACCGGAACCTGGGCCAGACCGGCGGCTTCGATCGGCTGCGCCGCCGAACCGGGCACGACGAGGCGCCCCGCGCCGTCCAGCGCGCGCAGCGGTTTCAGCATGCCGGATTTCGGTGCTTCTCCCATACCGAGCCGGACCAGCCGGCCGATCAGAGCCGGGAAACCTGCGGCGATCGGCCAGTCCGACCACGCCGTATTCGCCGTGGTCAGCACATCGGCCAGAACGCCGCGTCCCTGCCGCACGCCCAGAATGATCGGAGTTCCATCGGCGAGCCGCGCCCAGACCGTCGCGGGGTCGAGCGAAGCTGGATCGGCCAGAATCTGCCGCGTCACCGTGACGGATTTCGGCGCGGGCAGGCCGGCGAGCGGCGAAGCGGGGGCGAAACCCGCGACCGCCTCGGGTTTTCCCGTGGTCAGCGCGCCGCCAAGCGCGCGCACGCCGCGCAACAGCCGGTCTGGCACGAGCGCGTCGGATCGCGTCGCGGTCAGCGGCCCGGCGAATCGGATCACCACGCCGCCATCGTCCATAAACCGCTGCAGCATGCCGATCTCGGGCGGACGCAGTCTTACATCGGCGAGAATAATGGTGCTCGCGCCCGATTCGGCAAGTTGCTCGACCGTTCCCGTGCGTACCGAAGCGCCGGACGGCAGGGCGCGGCGGATATAATAGAGTGCGCCGAGCAGTTTCTGCTCGGGATTCGCCGTCCCGCCCGCCACCAGACCGGCCACGACGCGGCGCGCGCCACTCCCCAGCAATGCGACCCCGCCCGGCGCCGGACGGCCGGGCAGGACGAGCTTCACGACCTTGTTGGCGAGTGCTGCCGGCAAGCCGATCCGGGCTTCCCCTTTCGTGCTGCCGGGCCGGATCGTGATGATCGCCCGCGCCAGCGCGCCGCCGGAGGCATTTTCCGCCAATACCGGCTGGATCACGCGATCGCGCTGGGCGACCACCGCGAGCCGGGCGATCAGCGCCCCGTCACGGGCGATGCGCGGCGGTTTCAGCAGGCGAATTCCCCGCGCCGGCGCGGCGACGATGCGCGCGGGATCGAGGGCGGCGATAAACCTGCCCAGGCCCGGCTGCGCCAACCCGTCCGCGACATAAACGCCGGTGAGATCATGGATGCGCGTCCGCGCGGCGCGCACCGCTGCCAGATCGGCAATGCGATCCGACGGCCAGGGTTCCGCGTCCATCGCGCCGAGTGCCGCCAACGCCTGAGCGCGGGTGAGCACGCCGGTCGCATGCGGCTTCTGCTCCGCTGCATCGGGCGCGGTGGCAAGGAGCGCGACGCCGCGACGCCCGGCCTGTTCGACGATGCGCCGCGCGGCGGCGATCCGCGCCGGAAAATCGGCGGCCGCAGCCCAGCCATTGTCGATGGCGAGCAGGATCGGGCCGGTGCCGGGAAGCAGGCGCGGCGGGACGATTTCCGGTCCGGCGAAACCGAGAATCACGAGGGAAGCGACCAGCAGGCGCAGGATCAGCAGCCAGAGCGGCATCCGCACCGGGCTGCGCTCGGTGGGCGCTATCTCGCGCAACAGCCGCAGCGGCGGAAAGACCTGCCGGCGCGGCGCGGGCGGCGTCGCGCGGAGCAGAAAATACAACGCGGGCAGCAGCAGAAGCCCGGCCAGAACGGCGGGAGCGGCGAAGGACAGCGCGCCGGTCACGCGACCGGCTCCAGCGCGGCGCGGATCGCGGCGAGCGCCGGGCCGGGCGGCGCATCGGTGCGGTGGAAAATCGGAATCAGCCGCGCAGCCTCCGCCGCCGCGACCACGGCGTCGCGCTGCGCGGTGAGCCGGGCGTGATAGGCGTTCGCGATATCCTCCGCGCGGGCGATATCTTCGGGTTTCTCGCTCGCCGCACCGTCGAACAGTACCCGGCCGCGATAGGGAAAATCGCATTCGGCGGGATCGAGCACCTGAACCAGCACGCCACCCCGCTCCGTCGCGCCGCGCGACGCGAGATCGGCGGCGATGAGGCCGGGTTCATCGAGAAAATCGCCGAACAAAGCGAGCCGGCCCGCAACCGGTTTTGCCGTCGTCGGCAACGCAAGCCCGGCGGCAAGGCGCGCGAGCGCGCCCGGTCCCCCGACCGGCTGCATCCGTCCGAACAGCGCGACGCGCTCGCCACCCTCAAAGGCGAGGGCCGCGACCGCCAGCCCGAGCAGAACCGCGCGCTCCCATTTGGTTTCCCGCCCCCGCGCCGAACCCCAGCGCATCCCCGGATGATCTTCGATGTCGAGCACCAGGGTCTCCACCGATTCCCATTCGCGCTCGCGCACATAGAGGCGGTCGCCCCGCGCGCTGCGCCGCCAGTCGATCGCGCGGAGCGAATCGCCGTCGCGCACGTCGCGGTATTGCCAGAACTGCTCGCCCGCGCCTGCACGCCGCCTGCCATGGCGGCCGGGTGCCGTGCTGGCGGCAAGGCGCTGGGCCGCAAGCAGCAATGGCGAAAGGGTTGCGGCGAGGGATTCCGCCGTTGCGATCGTCCGTCCGGCCGGCCCAGGGTCAGCCAAGTGCCTTGGCCACCACGCTCGCGATCAGCGTCTCGACCCCGACGCCCTCGGCCCGCGCGGCAAAGGACAATCCCATGCGATGACGCAGCACCGGAGCCGCGAGTTCCGCCACATCGTCGAGGCTCGGCGCCTCGCGTCCGTCGAGCAAGGCGCGGGCGCGGCAGGAGAGCATCAGCGCCTGCGCCGCGCGCGGACCGGGACCCCAGGCGAGCGCTTCGGCAAGATCGGGAATGATCGCGGTCTCCGGCCGCGCGCCGCGCACCAGGCGAAGAATCGCTTCGAGCACAAGCTCGCCCACCGGCATGGCGCGCACCAGGCGCTGGGCGGCGAGCAGATCATCCGGGCCGAGAGCGGCGGCGGCGCTGGCCTCGTCGGTGCCGGTGGTGGCGAGCAGCATCGCACGTTCGTCGGCAAGTGCCGGATAGTCGATGCGGATTTCGAACAGAAACCGATCGAGCTGCGCTTCCGGTAGCGGATAGGTGCCTTCCTGCTCCAGCGGGTTCTGGGTCGCCAGCACATGGAACGGCGCCGGCAGCGCGCGATTCAGCCCGGCCACCGCGACCCGGTGCTCGGCCATCGCCTGGAGCAGCGCGGACTGGGTGCGCGGACTGGCGCGGTTGATCTCGTCTGCCATCAGCAATTCGGTGAAGACCGGGCCTTCGATGAACCGGAAGCCGCGCGTGCCGTCCGCCGCCTGTTCCAGCACCTCGCTGCCCAATATGTCGGCGGGCATCAGATCCGGCGTGCATTGGATGCGCCGCGTCGAAAGCCCGAGCGACGCGGCCAGCGCCTCGACCAGCTTGGTCTTGCCGAGACCCGGAACACCGACGATCAGCGCGTGGCCACCGGCGAGCAGGGCGGCGAGGCACTGGTCGATCACCGCGTCCTGGCCGATAATCACCCGCCGCACCTCGCTCCGCGCCGAAGCCAGACGTGCCGTGACGGCGGCAAACCGCGCGAGAACGTCTCCACTCGCGGAGAGATCGGCGGTGCCGACATCTTTCTGCAACATACTGGTCATTTGTGATCGCCTGTGTGGTTTCGCCCGATGTTTCCCTTGCCTATATCCGCATGTATGAACGATCGGATCGGAACATAGAGGCCGGGACGGTGAACGACCATTGCGGTACCGCCGGCCGACCAGGATTCCATAGGGCCAAGGACACCATGACGCAGAACGGGATGGGGAACAACGGCACGGCGCAGCAGGCCGAATCTGCCGGCATTACGCTGATTCCGCTCGATCCGGCATCGCGCGGCCTCGGCATGATCCAATCCATGATGCCGCGGCGCGTGCCGGTCGAGTGCGGCGACCTGCCGTTCCTGATCCGGCGGGATGGAAGCTGGCTGTATCGCGGCAGCCCGATCGGCCGAAAATCCATGGTCTGCCTGTTCGCGAGCGTGCTCAAGCGCGACAAGGAGGGCCAGTTCCTTCTCGAAACGCCCGCCGAACGGGGCCGCATCGAGGTGGAGGACGCCCCTTTCGTCGCCGTCGGGCTCGACTGGCATGGCGAGGGAGCATCCCAGATTCTGCATTTCCGAACCAATGTCGATCAGGTGATCACCGCCGGCCCGGCCCACCCGCTGCGCGTGGCCCATGACCTGCTGACCTGCGAGCCGACGCCCTATGTGCATGTGCGCGATGGCGCCGGCACGTTCCCGATCGAGGCACGGATCAGCCGGGCGGTCTATTATGAGCTGGTCGCGCTCGCCGAGCCTGGAATGCGCTACGGCAAGCGCGTGCTCGGCGTCTGGAGCCAGGGGATGTTCTTCTCGCTTGGCGAAATCGCGCACTGCGCCGGCTGAATGGATCAATCATCCGCGCTGATGGACGAGGCGGAGCTGCGCCGCCGCCTTGCCGGCCGGGCGGCGCGCAGCCAGGCGGCCGGTACGGCGCGCGTCGCCGCCGTCCTGGTCGCGATCGAGCCCCGGCGCGGCGTATGGCTCACCCGCCGGGCGGCGAATCTCGCCCATCACGCCGGCCAGGTGGCGCTGCCCGGCGGGTCGCTCGACCCCTCCGACCCCTCGCACGAGGCCGCCGCCTTGCGCGAAGCCGAGGAAGAGATCGGGCTCGATCCCGTATCGGTCGAAATTCTCGGCCGGCTCGACGATTATATCATCGCCACCGGATTTCATATCACGCCGATTACCGCACTGGTCCATGGTCAGCCGCGATTTGCCGCATCGCCCGGCGAGGTGGCGGCGATTTTCCCGCTCGGCCTCGGCGACCTGCTCAACCCCGCCCTGCCCGAATGGCGGCGCGCGCACTGGCGCGGCGGGACGCGGGATTTTCCGGTCTGGCCGCACCCCGACCACGTGATCTGGGGTGCGACCGCCTGGATTCTGTTCCGCCTCGCCGAGGCGCTGCGCGCGCCGGAATAGAAAATCAGTCCACCGGCTGGCCCGGCTTGACCGTGGCCGCCGTCGGCGCGGCGGAGGCGGTCACAGCCGGCTGCATCGGCACCTTGATCAGTTTCGGGTAATTGTAGGCGGCACCGTCGGCCATATCCACGCCCGCGCCGATCACCCCGCCGAAGAGAACATTACCGAAGGCCATGCCCTTGGTGGAAGATGCGACGGTCGCGATTCCAGGCTGATACCCGGCCTTGGCGCATTTTATGTTCAGATTGTCATAGGCACGATGCACCGTGACCGTGCCTGGCGTATTGACGAACCACGTTCCTTTATTGCTTTTCAGCGCACATTGAGCGCCCGCCAGAGATTGGCCCGCTGCCGTGGTCTGAACGGATAAGGTCTGATTGGTGCCATCGACGATCGAAGCGCAGCCGGCGATCGGCAACAGAAACAGGGCCGGCAAAAACCGGCGCGGAAGATTATTGGACATGAAACTCCCCTGATGCAAAATCCGTTTTGGTACGGAAAACCGTGAAACGGCCGCCGTATGCGAAATAATTACAGAACTTTATTAATTTCACAATAACGACGATCCCGATCGGGTCACAGCCGCCCCCGACTGTCTCGCCGGCAAAAAAACCGGCATAGAGCGCGGATGAACGATCCGCGATTGGAAATCCTCTGGAATGCGCTGCCGGAAGCCCGGATCGTCGGCGGCGCGGTCCGCGACATCCTCGCCGGGCGCGAATGCGCCGATATCGATCTTGCGGTCCCGCTGGAACCCGAGGCGGTCGCGCAACGCCTGGCGCAAGCCGGCATCCGCGCGATCCCGACCGGCCTTGATCACGGCACCATCACCGCGCTGATCGACGGCAGGAGCTTCGAGATCACCACGCTGCGCCACGATGTGGCGACCGATGGCCGCCGCGCGACCGTTTCGTTCACCGATGACTGGCGCGCGGACGCGGCACGGCGCGACTTCACGATCAACGCGATGTCGATGGACCGCGCGGGTACGGTGTTCGACTGTTTCGGCGGCCGCGCCGATCTTGCCACCGGCATCGTGCGGTTCGTCGGGGTCGCCGCAGTGCGGATCGCCGAGGATTATCTGCGCATCCTGCGGTTCTTCCGCTTCTTCGCCCGCTATGGGCGCGGCCAGCCGGATGCCGCGGCGATCGCCGCCATCACCGAGTTGCGCAAGGGGCTGGCGCGGCTTTCCGCCGAGCGGGTCTGGCAGGAACTCAAACAGATTTTGACGACGCCCGATCCGCGCACGGCATTGCGCCTGATGGTGCAAACCGGCGTTCTCGGCATCGTTCTCCCCGAATCGGCAGCATTATCGCGATTCGAGGCGGTCCTATCGCGCGAAGCACCGCCCGATCCAATCCTGCGCCTCGCGGCATTGATCGAAACCGACGGCGCCGGTCTCGCCGAGCGGCTGCGCCTGTCAGAGGCCGAGCGGACCCGCCTCGCCGCGCTGCGCATCGCGCCGGATCTGCCGCCCGATATCGAAATCGGCGCGCTGCGCCGCGCGCTGGCCGACACCGAGCCGGACATCCTGACCGGCCGCACCTGGCTCACGCCCGACGATGCCGACCGAACATCCTTGCGCGCGCGTCTCGCGGCGACGCCGCGTCCGATCTTCCCGCTCAAGGGCCGCGACGCGCTGGCGCTGGGGGCCGAACCGGGCCCACCGGTCGGCGAGGCGCTTGCCGCGGCTCGCGCCTGGTGGCTGGCACGGGATTGCGAGCCGGACGCGGAAGCCTGCCGCGTGGAACTGGCACGCAACCTTCACTCGGGCCGGTAGCCGGTCGCGACCAGATATAATTCCCGGCTATCCTTCCGGCTGGCGGCGGGCTTGGCATGGCGCACGGCGGTAAAACGTTGCTTCAGCAGGGCCAGCATCCCGCCTTGCGCGCCTCCCTGAAACAGCTTGGTAACGAATCCGCCGCCGGGTTCCAGCGTCTTGAACGCGAAATCGAGCGCCAATTCGGCAAGCCCCATGATTCTGAGATGATCGGTCGCGGTATGGCCGGTAGTGTTCGGCGCCATGTCCGACAGCACGAGATCGGCCCTGCCACCGAGCGCCGTGCGCAAAGCCGCCTCCATCGCGTCATCCTGGAAATCGCCCTGGAGGAGCGTCGCCCCCGCGATCGGGTCGATCGGCAGCAGGTCGATGCCCACCACCCGCGCCGCACCGCGTTCCAGCGCGATCTGGGTCCAGCCGCCCGGCGCCGCGCCCAGATCGACCACCCGGCTCGCCCGGCCGATCAGGCCGAATTTCTCGTCCAACTCGATCAGCTTGAACGCCGCGCGCGAGCGATAACCCTTCGCCTTGGCGGCCTCGACATAAGGGTCGTTGAGCTGGCGGGTCAGCCAGCGCTGCGAGGAGGGTTTGTGCTTGCGCGCGGTTTTGAGCCGCACGGCGGTGCGGCGCCCCTGAGGAATCTCGTCGGTCATGATCCGTGTTGCTATGCGTTATAGCGGCGATGCCGGCTGCGTGCCGAGCGGATCATCCGCATCAGCATGCCCTCGCGCAGGCCGCGATCGGCCACGGCGAGATCCTGGGTCGGCCACATTTCCTCGATGGCGGCGAAAATCGCGCAGCCGGGCAGCACGAAATCGACCCGGTCGGGGCCGATGCACGGGTGCTGCGCAAGGCCGGCGCGGCCCATGGCGCAGATCGACGCGAGGCCATCGGCCACCTGCCCGCGGGGCAGCACAGCACCGTCGATGGCGCCGCGCCGGTAGCGATCGAGGTTGAGCGCGATGCCGGCAATGGTGGTGACGGTGCCGCTGGTGCCCACCAGCCGCACGCCGCCCTGGCGAATCTCCTGGCCGATTCGGTGAATCTGCTCGAACGGGCGAAGCAGGGCTTTCACCTCGTCCACCACCCCGGCGAAGCCGGCTTCGGTTTCGCACCAGCCGGCGCAACGCTCGGACAAGGTCACCACGCCGACCGGAATCGAGTGATAGCCGATGAGCTGCGGCAAATTCCGGTCCGAGTCGGCGCCCATCCCAGGCACCCGCACCCAGGCGAGTTCGGTCGAACCGCCGCCGATATCGAACAGCAAGGCGCGGCGTTCCGCCTGATTGATCAGCGAGGCGCAGCTTTCCAAGGCAAGACCGACCTCCTCGCGCGGCGAAATGGTCTCCAGCGGCAAGCCGGTGGCGGAACGGGCGCGGGCGACGAAATCGGCACCGTTCTCGGCTTGGCGGCAGGCTTCCGTCGCGATCGCCCTGATTTCGGCGACCTGCCAGCGTTTGAGGCGCTCGGCACAGATCGCCAGCGCGTCGACCGCGCGATCCATCGCGGAGTCCGAAAGAACGCCGGTCCGATACAGCCCCTCGCCGAGCCGGACGACCCGGCTGAAACTGTCGAGCACGTGGAAAGCCGGACCGCTCGGCACGCCCACCAGCATGCGGCAATTATTGGTGCCGAGATCGATGGCGGCGAAGGCCGGCGGCCGGGTACGGCGTTGGGGCGAGGCAAAGCGGTCGACACCGCGACGCTCGGTGGTGCTCCGGCCGCTGACCGGGTGGATCGGCAGGGCTACGTCGCTTGCCATGACCCTTATATAATGGCCGCACCCATGGCCGGAGAGCAAGTCAGAATTGCATCATCGCGAAAATCGGCGGCCCGCACGACGATGGTTGCCTCGCGCACAGGCTGGTGCTAGCTCCGGCTCAGCCATGATCGGCACGCCCGTGCGTGGCCGATATTGGGGGATAGTTTAGCGGTAGAACTCCCGGCTCTGACCCGGGCAGCCTTGGTTCGAATCCAGGTCCCCCAGCCATATCTCGTATTTTGCAAATTCCATCCCTTCGGCCGCTTCGAGATGGGTGGCCTTGGCGATGATTTCTGCAAGGATATCAAAGAGTTCTTTGAACTCGACGGTGAGCGCGCCGTGCTTTCAGGTGCAGTTCGAAAGTAGGAAATTCAGCAGCCTACGCTTCTCGCTCGCGGGCTGACGGCACAGGGCCTGGGCACGCAGGCGATCATGGCGGCGACGGGCAAGTCCAAGCCGTGCGTCTGGCGCTGGCAGGAACGCTTCATGGTCGAGGGCGTGGATGGCTTGCTCAGAGACAAGAGCCGGCCGCCGGGGATCGCCCCTCTCGACAAGGCGCTGATCGACAAGGTCGTCAAGCTGACGCTGGAGCCGCCTGACCACGAGGCCACGCACTGGACGGTACGCGCGATGGCCAAGGCCGTAGATATCGCCGCATCATCGGTGGTGAAAATCTGGCACGATCACGGTCTGGCACCGCATCGTTGGCGCAGCTTCAAGCTGTCCAACGACAAGGCCTTCGCCGAGAAGCTGCACGATGTCGTCGGGCTGTATGTGTCCCCGCCGGCCCACGCCATCGTGCTGTCGGTCGATGAAAAGAGCCAGATCCAGGCGCTCGACCGCACCCAGCCCGGCCTGCCACTGAAGCGGGGCCGCGGCGCCACCATGACCCATGATTACAAGCGCAACGGAACCACAACCCTGTTCGCCGCGCTCAACATCCTCGACGGGTCGGTGATCGGCCGCAACATGCAGCGGCACCGGCATCAGGAATTCATCCGTTTCCTGAACGCCATCGAGGCAGAAATGCCCAGGGACAAGGCCATCCACGTCATCCTGGACAATTACGCCACCCACAAGCAGCCCAAGGTCCGCGCCTGGTTGGCCAGGCATCCACGCTGGACCTTCCACTTCGTCCCGACGTCCTGCTCGTGGCTCAACGCCGTCGAGGGTTTCTTTGCCAAACTCACTCGCCGACGCCTGAAAAACGGTGTCTTTCATTCCGTCGTCGACCTGCAGGCCGCCATCAATCGCTTCATCAAGGAGCACAATGGCGACCCCCGACCGTTCGTCTGGAAGGCAGACCCCGGCGAAATTATCGCCGCCGTCCGGCGAGGGCACCAAACGTTGGGATCAATCCACTAGGGTGTGTCGTCATTTGACTGGGGGGATTGAACAAAACCGCTCTGCGGTAGTGATTTCCGGCTGATTTTGCGGCGCCGTTGATGGCGCACTTCACGCGACGGTCTCCTGTCTGAGAAGTT
>NZ_JAKGBZ010000062.1 GCF_021556475.1 Acidiphilium iwatense
AAGGAGAAAAAGAACCGCTGACAGGCAGGGCCGCCCCGCGGGGCGGCCCTGCCTGTCCAACCCCGGGAGGTGGGCCAGAATTCATCAGCACAAGTGGGCCAGAATCCATTGTCACAGCCACCGGCGACCTCGGCTGCCTCATGGACAGCGCGGTGCAGCTGACGAGTGGAGATCGGATCGGTGCATCTCTGGCCTGGGAACAACCAGCCGTGCGGCAATATGACGTTCCGGCGCTTGCCCTCACGCCACCAGAGCCGCAGCAGTTCCAGCAACTGCGGTGACAGCATGGCGTTGCGGTCCTTGCGCCCCTTACCCTGTTCGACACGGATCAGCATGCGGGTGCTGTCGATGTCGTCAATCTTGAGGGCGGCGACTTCGGACACGCGCAGCCCGGCGCCATAGGCGGTGGCGAGTGCAGCTTTGTATTTGGCGCCAGGTGCTGCCTCAAGCAATCGCCCGACCTCTTCGACGCTAAGCACGTCTGGTAGTTTACGTGGGTGACGGATTATCACGAGCCGCCGCGACAGGTCGGGCCGGTCGAGCGTGATGGTGAAGAAGAAGCGCAACGCCGATACGGAGCTATTGATCGTCGGCGGCTGCGCGCCATTCTCGTGCTGGTAAACTTGAAAACGGCGGATGTCCTCGGAAGTCGCCGTATCAGGTGAGCGGCCGAGAAACGCCGCGAAGTTCTTTACGAAACGAATATAGTCGCGCTGCGTATCTTCTCTGAGGCCGCGCATCGCCATGTCTTCGAGCATGCGCCGACGCAACGGGCTGACGGACGGTTGGGCTGGTGGGTTGGTCATCAGGGGCTCCTCTCGAGCTGAAGGTTGACCCCTCGATGCTCGAACCCCGACCTAAACTGCTCAAGCCAAAACGGCCGTGACGATAGCCCCCTACCTCACCTCAAGCACCAATCCCGCGCGAGCGGGTTCGTCCTTGGGTCGACTCCGGACACTCGTCCGGGCATCCCGTAGAGCGGGCCGTAACTGATAGGCTCAGCGTGAGGCTGCGCACTCGTCCATCAGCCAAACAGGGCGCGGAGGTGGTCGTTCAGAAATACGCCGGTCGGGTCGCGTTCGCGGCGGAGCGCACGGAATTGTTCGGCTTTCGGATAGAGCGCAGTTACATCTGCTGCGTCGAGAAAATGCATTTTGCCCCAGTGGGGCCGGGAATTGCAGCGCCGCAGGAGGGTATCGACGTCGCGCAGATAGTCCCAGTAGTCGATGCCGGGTCCGCCCGAGACGGAGAGCGTGACGCTGTCCTGATGGTGAAACGGGCTCATCCAGGCCGGATCGCCGGCGGTGAAGCGGAATTCGATCGGATAGATGCAGTTGGTGTGCTCCGTTAACATCAGTTCGCGCACCGCCCGCAGCGCGTCTTTTCCATGTTGAACGGGCACGGCGTATTCCAGTTCGTGGAAATTCGGCACGTATTCGATCGGATAGATCTCTGAACTATACGCGATGCGTTCGAAGTCGCGTTCCATCGGCTCGGCATCGGTTATGTCCATCACCTTCATTTCGCAGACATCGGCGATCTTGTTGGTGCTGGAGACCGGCGCTGTATCCGGCAGGCAGTAGAGGTGGCGGCTTTCCGGTACCGGGCACCAGAAGAAGCCGAAATGCCGGTGGTTGGCGGCGAGTTCGTCGTAGCGGTCCATGCAGGTTTCGAAATCGTCGCGCCAGAGGTGTTCGTGCAGATTATAGGCCGGCATGGCCTGGAGCGTGATTTCCGAAATCACGCCGAGAGTACCGACCGCAACGCGGGCGGCGTGCAGCATGTCGGTATTCTGCTCATCGACCGTCAGAATGCTGCCGTCGGGCTGGACCAGTCGCATTGCGACGATCTGCGAGGCCATGTTGGACAGGCGCGCGCCGGTGCCGTGGGTGCCGGTGCAGAGCGCACCGGCGACCGCCTGGGTATCGATATCGCCTTGGTTGATCAGTGACAGACCCGCCGCTTTCAGTGCTTTCCCGATCGTGCCGATCCGCGTGCCCGCGCTGACAGTCACGCGCTGACAGTCAGGATCGATCGCGCGGATGCCGGTCATGTTTGCGAGGGTCAGCAGCAAGCCGCCGGTGGCAACGACCGGCGTGAAGGAATGGCCCGAGCCAGCGCAGCGGATGTTCAACGCCTGCGCATGGGCTTTTGCGATCAGTTCGGCCAGTTCAGCCTCGCTGCCAGGGGCGGCCTTGTAGAGGGGGACGCAGGATTGGTTGCCGACCCAGTTGCGCCATAGCCCGCCTTTTTCGAAATCCGGCATGATATGTCCGTTCAGATCGCTGTGAAACCGTTATCGACAAACAGATGCGTGCCGGAGATGAAGCTCGCCTCATCGCTGGCAAGGAATAGGGCGGCCTGGGCCACTTCCTCCGGCCGGCACATGCGGCCCTGCTGTGCGGCGATCGCGGCCTCGGAGACATCGACGCCGATGCTGGTGAGCAGTTCGAGTTCACGCTCGCCGTGGGCGGTTTTGATGAATCCGGGGCACACCGCGTTGCAGCGGATTTTGCGGTCGCGATATTCCACCGCGATCGCGCGGGCGAACATGTGGCAGGCACCCTTTGTGGTGTCGTACAGCACTTCGCCCGGCGTTGCGGCGACCGCCGAGATCGAGGAGGTGCAGACGATGGCTCCGCCCCCTGCCGCAATCATGCCGGGCAGGACGGCGCGGGTCATCAGAAACATGCTGCGGACGTTGATCGTCATCAGCCGGTCCCAGTCGTCGGCGGTGGTTTCGAGAAACGGTTTCACAATCAGCGTGCCGGCATGGTTGAACAGAACGGTGATCGGGCCGAGGGCGGCGCTGGCGGTGCCCACCGCCGCAGCGACATCGGCTTCGTTCGAGACATCGGCGGCGGCGAATACCGCTTCGTAGCCGGCACAGCGTAAGGTGTCGGCGAGGGCTTCGCCGTCGCTGTGCGGCAGGTCGGCGATAGCGATCTTGGCCCCTTCGCGGGCGAACAATTCCGAGGCCGCCCGCCCGCAACCGCCCGCGCCCCCGCTGATCAGCGCGATTTTTCCGGCCAGCCTGCCGGGACGCATACCAGCTGTCGTCGACGATGGGGTCATGCTCAGTCTGCGCTCCCTTCCAGCGCGTGTTCCTCGGATGCGATCAGCCCGGCACGCGCGGCGATCTGTTCGCGGTTGATCGGCGGGCCCTGGAAGCGTTTGCGCTCGAAGCCGAACCAGATGACGCTTGTGAGTGCCAGCACGCCGAGGGTGACGGTGAGCGCCTGGTTGTTCGGGGGCTGCACGCCGACATAGAGCAGAACCGCGGCACCGATGATCGCCAGCACCGCGACGACGGGATAGAGCAGGCCGACGTCGAACGGTCCCATCACGGTCCAACTGCGGCGGAAGGCAAGCAGGCCCGCGACGATCGGCAGCAAATAGGAAATATAGAGGAAAATCACGCAGACGGCGGCGATGGTGGTGTAGACCGGTGCGTAGATCGTGAAAGCGATCGAGAGCAGAGCGACCGCCCAGATCGCGATCATCGGTGTGCGGAAACTGTGGCTGACTTTGCGCAGATAGCGCGATCCGGGCAGTCCGCCGTCCCGCGAGAAGGCGAAGACCATGCGGCTGGCCGAGGTGACGGTGGCGAGGCCGCAAAGATATTGGGCGATAGCGATGGCGACGTAGAGCGGCAGTTTCAGCCCGGCGGGGATCACGTGATCCATGATCCAGAAAAACACATTGCCGCCCTGTGCCGCCGCCTGATCCATGTTCGGCACGGCGAGGATGACTGCGGAGAGCATGGTCCAGCCGAACAGGCCGGACCAGACGACGGAATGGATCATGCCGCGCGGGATCGAACGGGCAGCGTCAATCGTTTCCTCGGCGGTATGGGCCGAAGCGTCGAAGCCAGTGACGGTGTAGGCCGGCAGAAGTAGGCCCAGCAGGAACAGATAGGTCAGGTTGCCGGTGTGCGGCCAAGTGCTGCCACCAGCCTTACCACTGTAGTTGGTGAAGGTCCACAGCCGTGACAGGTCGAGATGCGGTGCGTAGGCGAGCAAGGCGACCGTGAGGGCAAGGGCGCTGCCAAGAATCAGATAACCGGAGAAATCAGTCAGTTTCGAGGTGAGCCTGATGCCGAGATGGTTGACCACGCCCTGGCTGAGGGTAATGCCGCCGACGATCATTGTCTGGACCAGAATACTGTGGGCGGTGGGTGTGCCGGGGGTCAGGGCCGCAGTATCGATTCCCAGTGCCGGGGCAAGCGCGCCGAGCAGGAACAGATAGGTGCCGACATTGATTGCGGCGAGCACGGTGATCAGCCCGATCAGGTTGAACCAGGCGGTGATCCAGCCCAGAAACCGGCCGCCGAGCAGCGACGCCCAGTGATAGAGGCCGCCCGCCGTGGGGTAGGCCGAGCCGATCTGGCCCATCGCGATCGCGAAGAACAGCGAGAATAGGCACGAGAGCGGCCAGCCGATGCCGATCGAGGCGCCACCGACACTCGCAATACCCTGGCTGAACGAATTGATGCCCCCCGAGACGATGCAGATGATCGAAAATGAGATCGCGAAGTTCTGAAATGTCCGCATGCGGCGGGCGAGTTCCTGAGCGTAGCCCATCTGGTGCAGCGTTGCGGTATCCTGATCGAGAATGCGGGTATCGTCGGGTCGTTCGGACATGATCAGTCTCCCAAAAATTGCCTGGACGCCGTGTGGACTGGCGGTGGCACGCTTGCGCGTACGGCCTTCCTAAAAAATTCCCGCTCTGTGACCGGCGGGTTGGTCGATGATAAAATCATGACAGTGGCGAAGCGGATCAGCTATATCCCGAAAGAGATATGCGGCTCGGCAGCGAGATCGGGCTGTCATGGATCGATGGGGAGATGGATGGCGGAGGCTCAGCAGCGACCGGTCGTCAGTGCGCCCGCTGCACCCGACCTCGGGACGATTGCGGCAGTGGTCGGTCAGATCGGGACGCCGGCATTGCCGCTCGCACTCGACGGCTTGCTGAGAACGGTCACCGCTTTCGATCTGTCGGTCATTTTCGGTTATCCCTACGGTGAGGGGCCGCGCCTGCTGCATGATGGTTACGGCGCGCACGCGACCCGCGCGGCGCTCGATGCCTATCTGCGCGGGGCGTATCTGCTCGATCCGTTCTACACCGCAAGCGTGCAGGGGCATCCGCCAGGGCTGTGGCGGATGAGCGAACTGGCGCCGGATCATTTTTTTCAGTCCGATTTCTACGGTGCGTCGGACGTGCATCCGTGTATTTCGCTCGAACCGGGCTCGCTGGTCGAGGAAATCGGGTTTCTGGTACCGCTGCCCTGCGGATTTACCGCTGCCTATTCGCTGATGCGCAAGACCGGGCGATCGGCGTTCAGCGAGAGCGAGATGGACCGGTTGCGTGCGCTGGAGCCGATTGTGCGGGAGGTTGTCCGCAGCCAGTGGCGGCAACTCGACAGCGCGGCACCGGCCGCTGCGCTCGACGGTGCGCTGGAAGCCGCCTTCACCCGGTTCGCGCAAGATGATCTGACGTATCAGCAGCGACGGATCGTGCAACTTATCCTGCGCGGCCACAGCACGCTCTCGATCAGCACAATCATCGGCACCACCGAAGGCACCGTCAAAATTCACCGGAAAAACATCTATCGTCGGCTCGGGATTTCGAGCCAGAGCGAGTTGTTCGGCCGCTTCATCAAGAGCCCATTCGCAATTGATCCAATGTGAGATGGTTGGCCGACCCGGCGCTCAGGCGACGCCCAAAATCTACCGCTTTATGTTGGTTCTCTGGGTGAGATTGTATAATTCCATTCTGGGTGGAATGTGTTGCCCTTGATATTGAGGGTCGTCATCTCCTCGTCGGTGACCTTGATACCCTTTGGGTAGTCGCGGGTATCCAGTTCATATCGCACGGTCAGCCCTATTTTGGTCGTGGTGGAGGCGATCAGTTCGACCACCGTTTTCGGGACAAACAAGCCTCATGTGCTCTGCAGCCGACGCTTCATGATGACCAGCAAGGGTTTGGCCGCAGGGTTGCACATCGACCTTTCAACTGCCGTCATCGCGTGGATCGCGGCCACACTTCTGTCCGCCTTCATCCTGATCAGCGCGCCTTTATACGCGTCGATCAGAAACGCTGCGGTGGATTGCGGATGCAGGTCCACAGGAAGGTCGCCGACTTCTTGTGGTCGGTCAAATACCGTTCATTTCCCAAATCGATCAGATCATTTGGAGAAAGGCTTTGACATTTTGGCATTTATATATCTATCAATTCTGAAATAAAATATTTCTACAAATCGAATAAAAATAATATTATAAATAAAAAACCACGAACCAAAACAATTCAGGAAATCGTTAATACAGTACATTAATATAATCGAAGTACGTTTCAGTAATTAGTTCAACGAAAGGAAACAATCATCACATGAGCTTCGCTCGCCCTCTTGTTGATATGCGAACCCGCCCAACTTTTCTACATAAGTTTTTTGGAGGATTACCTGGCTGTCCCGAATTCGAGACCGTTCGGTGGTTGAATCGACGCGTTGGAGCGAACGATCCGGACCATTTCCGGCGCGCTACCGATCTAGATACATTTCTTGCGGAAATGACCGATGCCGGAATCGGAACGGGTATTATGGTCGGACGAAGCACACCAACTGTACGGATCAGTAACGACGCTCTTGCCGAGATCGTGCAGCGATCAAAGGGGCGCCTTCTTGGCATCGCGTCGATCGATCCTCTCGAACTCGGCGAGCAAGACGCGCTGGCAGAATTGAGGCGTGCAATCGGTCAACTTGATCTCTCCGGACTAAACGTCGACGCCGGCTTTTACGAGAAGGCGCTGTTACCGCATGATGATCGACTGATGCCGCTATACGAAGCGTGCTCCGATATGCAGATTCCAGTCTGCATCATGTCCGGACCGACGACACCCGATCTCACGTTCAACGATCCGTTTGCCGTCGATATTGTGGCCAGGACATTCCCGAAGCTGAAGATCATCTGCTGCCACGGCTTCTATCCACGCGTTGCCGATATGATCGCCGTCGCCTTCCGGAACGAGAACGTCTTCGTATCCCCGGACATGTACACATGGTCTCCAGGCGGCCGTCTCTACATCGAGGCGGCAAACGGCTTCATGCGCGATCAGCTTCTCTTCGGATCGTCGTACCCGTTCCGACCGATGCGTCAGGGCGTTGAGGATCTGGGGGCGGCCGATCTGACAGACGAGGCGGTATCCCGTGTCGGTTGGGAGAATGCCGAGCAGCTTTTCAAAATTGGCAAGCAGGCCCGCCATTCCGTAGCACAACGGGCCTGATGCGAGGCTTATCGACGTCACTCGACGACCATCGCTTCCACTGGGTTCGCATACACACCGATGGAGTCAAATACTCAGTGATCGCGACATAACAGAGAGTGGATATAGATTCGTTCAGGACTCCGGCAGCTGAGAAATCTCATTCGCCTTTGCCCGCGACGAATCTTCCCACTCAGTTTTATTCGAAAGGTAAAAGACGCTTAGAATAACGGAGGACTACGTCATGCTTACAACAAACAAAATAAATGCGCCCGTTTTCCGCGACGCGAAGGCGGTAAATGTGTCCGGTCGACTGGAGCGTTTGCCAATGACATCTTATCAGCGTCGTGTTTTTGCCGCCGTCGCGACGGCGTGGCTAGCTGATCAGGTCAATGTGGCATTACTGGTGTTTCTGGTTGGGCCCATCGCTGCCTATTTCCACTTGACGAAGGTGCAGATCGGTTTGCTCGCGTCCATGACATTTCTTGGGCAATTGATTGGCAATCTCGTCGCCGGATATATCTCGGATCGGATGGGCCGCCGGTACGCTTTTCAGCTCACGATGCTGATCTGGGGCATGGGTAGTTTTCTAGCAGCAGGCGCCACGGGAATCGTAACGCTCATGGTATTCCGGCTCATTATCGGCATTGGTGTCGGTGGCGAAGCACCGGTGGCACAGGCAATTCTGTCGGAAATCATCCCCGCCGATAAACGGGGCTTCTATATTTCGTTCATGGAGGGCTTTTGGGCTGTGGGCTTCGTCATATCGGGCCTGCTCAGTTATACGGTCCTTCCCTATCTGGGATGGCGAGGTGTGTTCGTGGCTGTCGGCATACTCTCGCTCGTCATTTTCTGGGCAAGACGGATTATATTCGAATCCCCCCGCTGGCTGGTCGATCAGGGACGGTATGACGAAGCGGATATGGTCCTGACCAATGTAGAGAATGAGGTCATGAAAAAGTGGGGCAAAGCTCTGCCGCCCCCCAAACAATATATTCCGGAAACGTCGCAATCCATCAGGAATCCATTCCATATTCTTTTCACGCACGCCTATCTGCGCAGCACGATCATGCTGGCCGGGCTCTGGTTTTTCGCCCTTCTCGGTTATTTCGGACTCACCTCCTGGCTCGCCGTGATACTGACACAGCATGGCTTCTCGGTCATAAAATCTATCGGTTTTGTGAGTCTCATCACGATAGGTGGTATACCCGGGTTCTTCGCGGCTGGCCTGCTGCTCGAACGGTTGGGGCGAAAGATTACGACCGCCCTGTTTCTCATTATGAGCGCCGTTCTTGCATATATCTACGGGCACTCGATCAGCGCGGAATTGCTCTTCGTGAGCGGATTCTTCATGCAATTCTTCATGTTCGGCATGTGGTGCTGCCTCTACGCCTACACGCCGGAATTGTATCCGACCCGAGCGCGGTCGACCGGATCCGGTGTTGCTTCAGCATTCGGACGAGTTGGAGCCATTCTCGGCCCGATCGTTGTTGGCTTCATCATCAGCGGCGCCGGCCAGGGAGCGGTGTTTTCATTGGGAGCGGTAAGCTTCGTAATCGCCGCGGCCCTGGTGCTCATCTTTGGTATTGAGACCAGGGGTCGTGTCCTGGAAGATATCTCGCGGCAAGAGGAGATCGCCTGACTGCGCATTTACCGAACCGATAGTAGCAGTACGGAGGCCGGGGGAACCTATCGACCCCGTGCCTCCGGGCGGGAAAGCCAAGGTGCCTGTTCCTCGTCCATCCGATCCAACATGCCGATCAAAGCATGGATCAGTGGAAGGACCGGCTCGCTCTCGAACCAGAACAGCCCAATCTGCTGCTGGATCGAAGGGGAGACAAGCCGTAGAATGCGCGTCCCAGGAAATGCGCCGGTCACATAGCGAAAATGACCTGCGATGATCGTCGCGTAGTGACCATGCATGACATGGAAAGCAAGGTTAACAAAGGAATCCGCCTCGATCCGCGGCATGACGTCGAGACCTTCCGCCGCGAACACGGCGTCCACGATCCGCCTCTCCTCCATGCTCCGTGGCAGAAGGCAAAGTGGCAACGCAGCCGCCTCCGTCCATGTAGCGCTTTTGTTTCGTGGAAAGTTCGGCTTTGACGGTACCAGAAGAGCCATGTCGTCGCTGTAAAGAAGTCGCATGGCGATCTGCGAAGACCCAAGCAGGTTCAGATAGCCGATGCCAAGATCGAGTTCAAAATTCAAAACCCTGCGCCGGAGTTCGTCGATGCCGAGAAAGCAGATATTGACCGTCACCGCAGGGTAGCGCTGCGTCAACGCGCTGGTGATGAATGGCAGTATCGGCGAACAAGAGGGCATGGCACCGATCCGGAGTTGCCCTGTGAGGTTCCCTTTCATCATGGAGAGTTCCTGCCGCATCATGTCCAGATCACCGATAAATCGCCGGGCCCATTCGACGATTCTTGCACCTTCCGCAGTAAATCCCTGAAAGCGGTGATCACGCAGGACGATCGCTGCACCCAGTTCTTCTTCCAGTTGACGGATGGCGTTGGACAAGCCCGATTGCGAAACATGGCATTGGGTGGCCGCGCGACCGAAATGCTCTGTCTGTGCCAAAGCAACGAGGTACTCAAACTGGCGAATAAACATGCGAAAGCCGTGACGCGGTTTTCCCAAAGGAGAAAGAGACTTCTGAACTGAACCCGGGGAATCGCATATGGAACTCCACGATCGACTTTGCGGTCCGCGTGTGATTTTTGGTAGATCAGTTACAGGGCGGATTTTCCATAGTTCGACTTGTATGGATGGAAAGCGTGTTCGTTCGAACACCGCAAAACCAAGCACCGCAAAACCAAGCTCAAATGCCCCGACCTATTTGACGATTGATCCGGGATATTTTGCGAGCAGGGCGACATATGTCGGCGACATCGCCTGTTTTGGAAAGAATGCTTTCCAGACTGATGCGGGCAGTAATTGGTCGGGCGGCGGAGCGAAAACGAAATCTGATTTGGTCACCATCGCATGGCACGCATCACAGCTTGCCACTTTCCCGAACGCAACCGATTTTCCGGTTGGCGAATAGGCCGCCATCACCCAGTTACGGTTGGCAGCGTCGTAGCCCGATAATTTCAGCATCGCGGTGACGCCCGTGAGTTTGTGTTTGGCATTATAATTATTCTTGATCAGCAGACTGCCATTGGGATAACGCGTGACGCCCTGCACTGATCGGGCTGCGGTGATCGCAGCGCTGGCTGCTTGATTGCTCAGATCGGTTGTGAATACGTCAACAGTGCGTGATCCGGGTTGAAACGCGTGGCTGAACGGCATGATGGGTTTGGATTTTTCGAGCGCACTGATCTGCTGCCAGAGCTTGGCTGGAGAGGGCGGTGTGGCGTGAGCGGGGGGAGCATTGTTCGCTGCTGCGCTCGCGGCAAAGCCTATGACAATTATGCCAGATGACAGCGCGCTGAGCAAAAAGACGGGGGTTCGACGCATGGCTTTCTCCTTGCTTGTTGGTGATGAGCGGTCTTCGCGTCTGCGGGAGGCGAGGATCACTGCCAGTCCCATTTCACGAAAATCGCTTTACCCTGTGGTGATACCAGAAAATCAGCGAATCGCTTGACGATCGGACGCTTTTCGCCGGCGTAAGTCAGAGCGATTCCAGCATCGCGATAGATTTCGTATTGCGGCGCGATCGATACGGTGGTTGCCAGCTTGGGGTTGGCTACCTGCCAGATGTTCCAAATCAGCCAGGCATCAAGGGATTTATCCTTGATCCAATCGGCCCGGGCAGTGGCACTGTTGCCAGCCACCACGGCGATGTTCTTTCGGAATGCCCGAATGTCGGCAATCTTCCCGGTCCGGCCGGTGACATCCTCCCATAAACCCTGTTGGCCCGCGCCGTTGACCACCAGAATATGATGGCCGGGCTTGAACAGGTCTGTCATGCCGGTGATGTGGTCCAGGTTGCCAGGACGCACGAGAATAGCGGCGGGGCGCAGATACAGCGGCTCGACCGTCGCGGGGTCGATCTGGGTCGACAAGGCTGTCTGGACGTCGCTCATCATGGTCTCGGCGCCACTGAAAATATCAGATCGGCATTGGTCTTCGCCATCGCCAGTCATTTCGGGGTTGGGCCAGCGACGACAATCACCTTGACGTGGTGGGCGGCGCTGAATTGCTGCGCCGCCTCAGCCATCGCCGGAGTGGGGCCACCAGGGCCGTAGACATAAATTGGCGTTGCCGCGCGGGACGCGTGGATCCCCGCGATCGACATCGCCACTACCAATCCCGGTACCATGGATTTGGCCATTATTATGTCCCCGAATGAGAAGATTCCCTCGCGATTATCGATGGATCAGGACTTCGCCGTCCATGAAATTTGCGTCTTGCCGGGTTTCGCGACCCGCCAGACGCCCTTCACACCCTGGCCGGTGACATCGCCGGGCTGTTTATCCTTGATCCAGGTGTAGAGCGGATAGCCTTGATAGGTCAGTTGCTTTTCACTGCCCTTGCGGACCGCGATGCCCCATGGCTTCATTGATTTGAAGCCCGCTGGAGCGGCAACTGGCGGCCATAGCGTCGCGCATTCGCCATAGCAGGTCGATTTATGGCTGTGGGGCACGTCCTTTTTGAACTCATAGACTGTCATGCCAGACGATGTTGCGTAGACTTGGCCAAGTTTTGTGGCCTGCAGCCGAATCGCTTTTGGTAGATTTGCGTGCATCGCCGCGTGGGCTGCAAACCCAACGGTCAGGGCCAGAACCGCGCCAATTGCAAGGGCGGGGAGGGTCTTTTTTGGGGACATGATATTTCTCCAAAAATCAGTGGAAAAGTAAGACGTGGTGTGCGTGGTGAGAGTAAGTTCCAGCCGTGCCACAAAGAGGGAATTTATCGCTCGTCGCCCCGGATCTCGCGGGTTGGCATGCCAGACCGTTTCGATGATCAGGCGGGTCTCATCATGACTTCCTCCGACGTGCTGAATGGTTGGTCAATCGGTGCAGCGGGGCAATCGCACGATCAAATCGCATTTTCGTCATCACGGATTTGATTGGCGATCCGGTGCAGTCGTTGCGGTAGCGTGTCTGCAATCACCGCATAACCGATCCCGCCATGAATCCAAGCAAAACTTGTGTGATCCCGCCCTCGGTGTTCGACCATTCTGATTGTTGATGCCGGAATCTCCATTTTGCGGACCAACAAGATCAGATTATCACCTGACTGATCACGATAGAGCACCGCTGCCGCCGGACCATGGATCGTCGCGACCCAATCGACCTCGATGCGCTGAAAGCCCGCAGCGGTGAGATCCGGAAGACGGAATTTACGCCCGACACGATGCCAAATCGCAGCGGGATCGCCGCTCGGTTGTGCGGTAGGGTGGGTCATCTTGGTTGGATGCGATCGGTCATGGCCGCGATCTGCGAAAATCTGATAGGCAGCTTTGCTTTCCAACGCGAGCGATGGAATGCCAGTATCGCGTGCCAGCGATTGGTCGGCTCCTGTTTGCCCGTGGCCAAACCAACCCGCTGCGCCGCCAAGTCCGAGAGCGATCAGAAATCCAGCCGCTGCGCGTATCTGGGGGCCGAACCACGACCTTGCCCGTTGTTGTCGTTGGCCCGTGCCATCCATACTACCATTCAACGCGATATGCGCCATGGTCAGTTCGGGGGGCAGAGGTTCAGTCATGACGGGATCGAATGTCGCCCGCAGCGCGTTGGTTTGGGCGATCCACGCATCAACGCGTCGGCGCTGACCGGGGTTGTTAATCAGATAGTCTTCCACCACTGCGCGGCGCGCGTCGTCCAACTTGCCATCGACATAGGCGTGCAGGTCATCGTCGGTGATCGGCGGCATTGAATGGGTCATTTGATCCGCCGCAATAATGGGGGTGTGGCACCATCCATCAAGGCACCGAGCCGGTCACGCGCGCGGCTCAGACGCGACATGACGGTGCCCAGCGGGACATCGAGCATGGCTGCAACCTCGGCATAAGTGAAGTTTTCCAGCGTTACCAGCAACAGCACCTCCCGCATCTCATCAGGGAGCGAAGCCAGTCCCGCGCTCAGATCGTGTATACGCAGTCCGCTTTCCTGGTGTGCAGAAACCCGGAACATGGGCGCATCACCCCCGAGCGCTGCATCGTCGAGTGGAACCGTGTGCCGGAATTTTGCTTTACGCCGATCGCTGATGAAGCGATGACGCATGATGGTGAACAGCCAGGGTCGGACAGCATCGTGAGGCATTTGCGGTTTGACGTTGGCCAGTGCGAGGATTACGGAATCGTGGACCAGATCATCAGCATCCTGCGCCGAGCCCAGGAGAGCCCGCGCATATCGACGCAATGCCGGGATGACCGCCTCGATCGCGGGATTCATCGTGCGCATTGGCGGGGTGCATCAACCATCAGCCGTGGGACCTCCTAGGATCGATCACCCAATCAACGCATGATCAGACCAATTATTCCATCGAGCAGAAAATATTTGCAAAATATTTCCTGCTTACCCATGTTGATCAGCCGTTTTTCTTGATGTACAAAACAGGAACATTCAGGCGTGAGCGGAGGGTTTCGATGGCGCGCAATGCGGTGCAGTTGCAGAAGGGGCTGAGCGAGGCCGAATTCGATCGGTTGTACGGCACTGAGGAGCAATGCCGGGCCGTGGTGATCAAGCTGCGCTGGCGGGAGGGGTTTTCCTGCCCGGTCTGCGGCGGGACATCGTACAGCGAGATCAAGACGCGCGACTTGTTCCAATGCAGCACCTGCCGTCGCCAGACCTCGCCGATTGCGGGGACGATTTTTGCTTCGACCAAGCTGCCGCTGCGCACGTGGTTTCGTGCGATGTACCATCTGACGCAGAACAAACAGGGGATATCCTCGATCGAACTGGGCCGGCGCCTCGGTGTCCGCCAGACCACGGCGTGGATGCTCAAGCACAAGCTCCAGCAGGCGATGATGGAGCGCGACGGGCGCAAACGTCTGAA
>NZ_JAKGBZ010000063.1 GCF_021556475.1 Acidiphilium iwatense
ATTCGGCTGCCATTTCCGGCCATGCCGGATCATAGGGCGTCAGAAAGACGGGGATGGGTGGCGGCATGCCGCTATCTTACGTTCGGGCGCACTGGTTTCAAAATACGAAAGTCAAGACTTTCGGTAACGCGGCTTGCCCTTGGCGAATCAAGGGCTTACACTTCCCGTAAGATATGACCGGAACAGACCGCCCTTCCCGCCTGATCGGGTATGCCCGAGTCAGCACCTATGGCCAGACGCTCGATGCCCAGCTTGAGCAGTTGCGTGCGGCCGGATGCGCGAAGATTTACCGGGAGAAAGCGACCGGGGCGCGGGCTGATCGCCGCGAGCTGTTGAAGATGCTCAAGCACGTCGCGGCTGGCGACGTGGTGATGGTGACGCGGATCGATCGCCTGGCGCGATCTACGTTCGACCTGTTCGCGATCGTCAAGCAGATCGCCGACGCCGGCGGCCTGTTTCGGTCGCTGGCCGAGCCGTGGGCTGATACCGGCACCAGCACCGGCCGGCTGATGCTCGCCGTGCTGGGCGGCCTGGCCGACGTGGAACGCGACCTGATCCGCACCCGGACGGCCGAGGGCCGCAGCCGCGCCAAGGCGCGGGGGCAGCACATGGGCCGCCCCCCTGCCCTCACCCCGCAGCAGCAGGCGGAGGCCCGGCAGCGCCGGGCCGAGGGTGCGACGTTGAAGGAGCTGGCACAGAGCTACAACGTCGGGCGGGCGACGATTTCAAGGTTGACCCACGTGGTGGCGTAGTCATCCATGAATTCCTATTTCCACTTTTGTCCTATATTGCTCGCACCTGGATCTGTCATCGAACCAGGGAATTTTGGCCGAATCATTAGGCTTCGAGGTACGGAACATCGTCTTTTTCGCCGCGAGATGGCCTACGAATCCTTGCGGCACAGGCTCTTCCGTAACTGCCCATCTCGCCTCGATTGCCTGTTCTGCTTTCCGACACGGCAAGAAGCTGAACTCTGTCGCACAAACATTGAGGGCTATGCGAAGTCAGTCCTTTATGAGGTCGAAAGCGCCGAGGCTACCCCGCACATTGCCGATATGAACAATGGGCTTCAGCATTTTGCGCTTGCCGCGTTTGATGACGAGGTGATCGCCGACTATTGGCGCGGATGGCAGCGTTCACTTGACCCTCAAGCGGTGATTCTGCGCGAGGTACTCTTGCGATCCCCTGCCACCATTCGGCGGAGAATTTAGTCGTGGGCACCGCCTGTGTGGCGTTTCCATAACGTCCGTTCTGATGCAGAAATTAACCTGCTCGCAGACCCCATCGGCCCAATCTGTCATTCTTTACATAAAGCATGCAGCAATCTTGCAGAATACTTCTATCTACAATAGCATGCAGCAATCTTGCAGAATGACGGTGACGATTTATGGCCTCAGTCGTAGCGTTCGTGTCGCAAAAGGGTGGCGTCGGAAAGAGCACGTTGGCCCGTGCCCTGGCCCGTGAAGCTGCGGCGGGCGGGCTGCGGGTGAAGGTGGCTGATCTCGACACCCAACAGGGAACTTCCGTTGACTGGCACCGACTCCGTCTTGGCGCAGGTATCGAGCCTGTCGTTTCCGTTGAGGCGTTCGCCACAGCGGCCCAAGCGTTGGCCGTAGCCGGCGCCTATGACATCCTCGTCATCGACGGCCCGGCGCGAACTAGCCAGGGAACGCTTGAGATCGCGAAAGCTGCCAGCCTTGTGGTGCAGCCCACAGGAGCATCACTGGATGACCTGCGGCCGGCCGTGCGTGAATTTCACGCTCTTGCCAAAGCAGGCTTGCCGGTCGATCGCCTGACCTTTGCGCTCAACCGGATCGGTACAGACGCCGAGGAAGCGGAGGCGCGGGCCTATCTCCAAGAGGCGGGCTACAGCGTTCTTGCCGGGTGCCTAGTTGAGCGTCCGGCCTATCGCCGGGCGCAGAACGGCGGTCATGCTGTGACTGAAACCCGCTATAGCGCGCTCAATGCGCGCGCCGACGCCCTTATCCAATCCCTTATCGACCGAGTGACCGATCATGGCTGATGTATCGAAGCTGAAACAGGTTCGCCGCTCCCTTGGTGCGCCTCCCTCGATCGAGGAAGCCAGCCCAAACCTTAGAGCGCCGGAAATTGCCCCCCTGCCCTCGCTTGCCGAAGCTGGGACAGAGGCCGGTCCCAGGCGACGCGATGCCCGTGCCATGCGGCGCACAAACCGGACCCTGCCTTTTGCAACGCGAGTTAGTCCCGAGTTCGACAACCGGCTACGGGACATCGCCGAGCGCGACGGTCTCAAGCTGGTGGAGCTGCTAGAGCGGGCATTGGACGCCTATGAAGCCCAACGATAAAGCATGCCGCAAGATTGCAGCAATATTGTAGAGGGGGTGCCCAAGAGGATTGATATGAGCCACGAACGCGCCGCACGGCGTCCACGCACCTATCTGAACATCGACTTCGACCAGAAGGGCCATGCCAAGCGGCATGGCGCGCAGTGGGATGTTCAGCGCAAGAGCTGGTATGTGCTTGGGGACGTGCCGGCCGAGCTGGTCAACTATGTTGCTCCCGATCCGTTACAGGCGGAAGAACGGGCGAAATCAACCTTGCGGCGGCCCCCGCCCGGCGATGAGCAGGCCGATTTCTTTGTGCCGACCCTCTACGACGTTGCGACCAAAGACAGCCGTTCCATCATGGATGTGGCTGTTTTTCGCCTGTCGAAGAAAGACAAGCGGGCAGGGGAGACGATCCGCTATGAGCTGACGGACGGCTATGTTGAAGTCAAAGCTGGCCCGGACGGCATGGCCTCAGTATGGGATTACGACATCGTGTTGATGGCGATTTCCCATCTCACCGAAGCGATGAACCGATATCGCAATGGGCGGGGGGAAAAGCCCGGCCTGGCCTTTCGTCCGCATGTTGCTGAAATCCTGAAATTCTGCCGTCGCTCGGATGGCGGTCGGCAGTATGAGGAGATCGAGGGAGCCCTAGATCGCCTCAAGAACACCACCATCAAGATCGTCAGAACCACAAGGAAAGGGCGCGGCAGCCGCCTCATGCGTGAGGCGCAGGCCGAGGGGCTAATCGGCAACTATAAGACGGTTTCCTATGCTGACACCGGCCGCGTTGCGATGGTGGAAGTGGAGATTCCAGGGTGGATTTACCGCGAGGTTGTTGAGGCCGAGAATCCGGAAGTCCTCACGGTCCATCCCGCTTTCTTTCTGATCGAACCCGGCATCGGTCGCTTTCTCTATCGCGTCGCGCGTAGGGCGGCAGGGAAGGGGGAAGCTCGGTGGGCGTTCCGCACGATCTATGAACGCAGCGGCAGCGCCGGCACCTTCAAGGAGTTTTGCCGCATCCTGCGCGGCATTATCTCGATCAACGACTTGCCCGAATACAGCTTGAGCGAAATTCCGGGCAAAGAGGGGCCGACGCTCGTTATGGCCCACCGCGACGCCGTTCCGCCGATCGAGTCGGCCCAGGCAGAAGGTGGGTAATAGACGGAATACCTACCGCCAGTTCGCTATCATGCGCCACGGCCAGCTACAGCCTAACCTTCTGATTCGTTCAAGTTGTGGATAGCCCGTCTATTACCCACCTAATCCCGTCGATTACCCACCAGATTCCGTCGATTACCCACCAATCTCCGTCGATTACCCACCAACCATTCGCATAACATCTTGATTCAACAAAAGAAAATGCCTATTTTTTTGGCTAAAACTCTTTAAAACTTATTTAAAACCTTAAAACGTCTTCGCTTGTGGATAAGTCACAGGGCGAGGGCCGTCCATTCCACCAACCTTGCAAGAAAAAGGTTTAGCAAAGGGCTATTGAAAAAGTAATGCGAATATCTTACCTGCTGGCACAGGCTAATAGGAGGCGCACATGCCAGTGGTCGAGGAAATTTGCACCATCACTACCAAGGGACAGACGACAGTACCGAAGGCTGTTCGGCAGGCGCTTGGAGTTGGTTATGGTGGCCGTATTGCCTTCCGGGTGGAAGACGGCAGTGTCACCATTCATGCTCTTATGTCAGAGGACGGAGACGCCGATCCTGCTCTGACGCCCTTCCTAAGCCTCCTGGCCACGGATCTTGCTGCGCGGCCCGCTGATTCCGTCCGGGCCATCACACCCGCTCTGGCAGCTCACCTAGAGGCTCTGGCGGCCGAAATAGGGAAGGTTGACCCGGATGACGCGATCGAGGGCGAGGTAACGCTGTAGGCGCGCGTCAGGTGCTAGAGCGGCAGGGCTGGCAGCTCTATGCCCATCCCCTGTTTCTCGACCAGCTAGAGCGGCTCATGGCGAGCGTGGAGCGGGCCAGGCGATCCGATCCCGAGGGATGGCGGAGTAAAGCTGATGCCCGCCTTCTGGCTGCTTTGAAGTCCTTAATTTTGGACCGAATTCCGCGTGCCCCGCTGTCGCCGGAGTTCCGGCAGGGCAATACGCTGGGCAAGGACCGGCGACACTGGTTCCGAGCCAAGTTCGGGGGCAATCGGTTCCGGCTGTTCTTTCGAGCTGACTCCCAAGCCCATGTGATCGTCTATGCCTGGGTCAATGACCGGGACACGCTGCGCAAAGCCGGCGCCGGGACTGACCCCTATGCCGTCTTTGCCCGCATGTTGGCGAACGGCAATCCGCCTGATGACTGGCCGGCATTGGTGGCTGGATCGCGGGATAATCTTTCAGAAGCTCTCCACAGATTTGATGATATTCCTGATGTGCCTCCCGGCAATGCAGACGAAACGGCGTAATTCGGCACATAATACCCCCGCCAGACGCCGTTTCGCGGCGGCCTACGGCGCTCCCGCGCTGCGCTCGCTCTGGCGTAAACCGTCGGGGCCGACCGCACCACCGCAAAGCTGCGATGAGGAAGGGGACCGCTTGGCCGTTTGGAACTGAATCCCAGCAACAGTGATTTTGAGGCGCCAGACTCAGGTTTCTGGCTTCGCTAGTTCGGTTGTCGCCATCGGCGACGGCGCGGCGGCTTTCGCATCCAGCAGATCGTTGAACAGGTCTTTGTCCTGATCGCGGGTGAGGAAGCCGGGCAGCTCACGCCGGAGCCAGTCTGCAAGTCGTTTGGAGAATTCGCCATCGCCGGTTTGTTCGAGGCGATGGAGGACGAGGGCGCCGATGAGGATTTTGCGGCGGGTATCCCTGGCGCGATCCTGCTTTGCCAACCGTGCCTTGAGAGTTTTAGCGCGGGCTTCGAGCTGGGCGATTTGCTGTTCGATGGGTTTGCGGGCCATGCTTATTTCCTATTCCGGTTGGGATCGTTGATGTTGATGCCTGAATTGGCCGGCTCCTGAATGGTGAGCAGGCAGTGCGGGCAGAGGCAGCGGGTTGTGGGGTTTTCCGGGACTGGGATGGCGTATGGCCACTCGGCGCACCAGCAGCCACCTTGTGGCCGGCAGATCATTGGTGCCTGACAGCGTGGGCATGTAATACTCATGGACCTGATATCGCCGATCCTTATCTTGAGTGCCAGCTTTCCATTTTGTTCCGACTGCCCTTCTGCCGTTCGTTCCGCCACATGAGGCCGACACTCAAATAGAACGTTCCTGCCATAATGATGGCAGCCATCACGCAAAGTGAAACTCAGTATAAACCGGATGGGCCGCTACCATAATGCAAGCGGCCCATATGTTCCCCGCCAGCGCGAGGATGAACCTTAAGTGCGCACTTACGAGTTGCTGCGCAACTCAGTGCTTGGTAGAGTGGAAGCAGAATGGCGATCTATCATCTGAGCATGAAGCCGATCTCACGGACGTCCGGCCGTAGCGCGGTTGCCGCTGCGGCGTATCGCACGGCTGATCGGCTGGAGAATACGCGCGATGGGATGGTGCATGACTTCACAAGACGTTCCGGGGTTGTCCATGCGGAGATCGTTCTGCCGGGTGATACGGTTGGCGCCGATGGGGCTGTCGTGCGTGGTGCCGGTCCGGAATGGGCGCGGGACCGATTGGCGTTGTGGAATGCCGCGGAGGCATCGGAGAAGCGCAAGGATGCGCGGGTTGCTCGTGAAATCGAGGTGGCGTTGCCGCACGAGCTATCGGCAGATCAGCGGCTGGCCTTGACGCGGGAGTTCAGCCAGGCGCTGGCGAAGCAGTATGGGGTTGCGGTGGATTTTGCGATCCATGCGCCGCACGGCCACACCGATATCCGGAACCATCACGCCCATATCCTGATGACGACGCGCAAGGTGGGGCGGGAGGGGTTGGAAGAGAAGAGCGCGCTGGAGCTGGAGAACAGGAAGCTCGCGGCGCTTGGGCTGCCGAGTTCGCATGAGCAGCTACGGGACATTCGGATCGGCTGGGAGCAGTGGACCAATGCGCATCTGGCACGGGCGGGTCTGGATGTTCGGATCGATCACCGGTCGCATCAGGAGTGCGGACTGGAGATCGAGCCGACGCAGCATGTCGGGGTGCATGCGACTCAGATGCAGCGGCGCGGGCTGGAGGTGTCGCGGGTTCGACTCGACGACGAAGCCGCGCAGCGCAACGCGGCATTGATCCGGGAGAAGCCGGAGCAGGTTCTGACGCTGATCACCAATGAGAAGAGTGTGTTCGACCGGCGGGATATTGCGCGGACGCTGCACCGCTATCTGGACGGGTCCGGGCCTGGTGGGGCTGAGGCGTTCCAGACCGCCTTGGCGAAGGTAATGGCCTCCCCGGCGCTGGTTGAGTTGCAGGCGGCGCAGCGGGACGATCGGGGGCGCGAGATCGAGCCGACGCGGTATTCGACGCGGGAGCTGGTGGGGATCGAGCGGGAGATGGCGGCGAGCGCCGACCGCATGGCAGCAGAACGGGGGTTTGCAGTGGCACCCCGGCATGTGGATGCGGCTCTGGCCCGGCAGGATGGGGCGATCCGGCGGGTGGGGGGCGATGGCCTGGCCGCCGAGCAGCGGGCGGCGATCGAGCACATTACCGGGCCGGAGCGGATCGCGGCGACGGTGGGCCTGGCCGGTGCGGGCAAGAGCACGATGCTGGCGGCGGCGCGGGAGGCATGGGCGGCGCAGGGCTATCAGGTCCATGGTGCCGCGCTGGCCGGCAAGGCCGCCGAGGGGTTGGAGGAATTATCGGGGATTGCGTCGCGGACCCTGGCGTCATGGTCACGGGGTTGGGAGCGCGGGTTTGATCATTTGGGGCCGCGTGATGTGTTGGTGATCGACGAGGCCGGGATGGTGGGCTCAAAGCAGCTCTCCCGGTTCATCACCGAGGCGGACCGGGCCGGAGCGAAGATCGTGCTGGTGGGTGATCCGGAGCAGTTGCAGCCGATCGGGGCAGGTGCTGCGTTCCGGGCGGTTGCCGAACGGATCGGGTGTGTCGAGCTGGAGGGTGTGCGCCGGCAGCGTGATGGCTGGCAGCGGGCGGCATCGGTAGATTTTGGCCGGCACCGGACGGAGGAAGGGCTTGCGACCTACGCCCAGCGGGGTGCTGTCCGGTTCGAGGCGACCGGGGAGGATGCGCGCGCGGCGATCGTGCGGGACGTGATGGCGGACCGGGCGGCGCGGCCGGAAGGTTCACGCCTGGTATTGGCGCATCGCCGGGCGGACGTGCGGGAGTTGAACGAGGCGATCCGGACGGCGCGGCGGGCGCAGGGGGAACTTGCCGGCGAGATCATCTATCGGACCACCGAGGGCGAGCGGGCGTTCGCGCCGGGGGATCGGATCATGTTCCGGGAGAACAACCGCGAGCTTGGGGTGAAGAATGGCATGCTGGGGACGGTGGAGCGTGCCGAGGATGGCCGGATCGGGGTGCGGCTGGACTCTTCCTCCGGTCCAGGCCGGGGCCGCACGGTGTCGGTGTCGATGGCGGACTGTGCTGCGGTGGACCACGGCTATGCGACGACGATCCACAAGAGCCAGGGGGCCAGTGTGGACCGGGCGTTCGTGCTGGCCTCGGGAACGATGGACCGGCACCTGACCTATGTGGCGATGACGCGGCACCGGGACGGGGTGGCGCTGTATGCCGATCGGTCCGAGTTCAGCGACATGGGCGCGCTGACGGCGCGGTTGTCGCGGTCCAATGCCAAGGAGACCACGCTGGATTACGACCGGGCCAGCATTGCCCCTGAAACCGGGCGGGAGTTCGCGGCGCGGCGGGGGATCGAGGTTCGCAGCGAGATCGTGGTGCCGGAGGCGATGCGCGCAGGTCCGGCGCGAGATCGGGCGGCCGAGACGATCGAGCAAGACGCCATCGCATCCGGCCGGGCCGGGTTCCGGCAACGCTATGAGGCGCATCGGCATCGGCAGGCGGCCGAGGCCGCCCGCGATGACAAGGCGCGCGACCTGGTGCGCCAATGGGACCGGCTGACGGATGAGTATAACAAGGCGCTACCGGGTCTGGAGGCCGATCCGGCCCTTGGCGGCGCGCGGTCGCGGCTGCTTCAGTTCGGTCAGACCCTGCGGGATCATCCGGAGGCGGCGGGCGCGTTACGCCAGCGCGGGCCAGCGTTCGGGGTTGAGGAAGGCTCCACCCTGGCGCGAGTGCTGGCCCATGAGCAGCCGGCGCGCGTGATTACCGGCCTCATGGAGAGAGCTGAAAACACCATGCGGCGCCAACTAGCGCTTGAAGCCGAGCGGGAGGCCGCCCGGAAACTGCAGGAAAGAACCCTGTCTCGGGATCGTGGGATGTCGCTATGAGCGAAGCGGAGGATCGGCTTTACGGGTTGATGGAAATTGCCGAGCGCCAGCAGGCGGCGGTGCAGGTGGCGCTGGATGGGCTGACGGCGGAACGAGCAGCGCTGGAGCGTGAGCGGCGGGAACTGGCGCGCGGGGTGGCGGCACTGGCACAGGACACCCGCGAGGCGGTGCATTCGGCGGTAGCGGAAAGTCTGGCCGGGGCGGCCAGCAAAGGGGTAGAGGCGGTTGGAAAGGCAACGGAACCGTTGTTAGATAAGCTTGCCGATGTGACGGCGGGCGCGGGTGAGGCCGAAGTGGCACTCCAGCGCGTAGTGCAATGGGCGAGTTGGCGGTTGCTCGGCTGGATCATGGCCCTGATCGCGGCGCTGGTGCTGTTCGGCTGGCTGAGCAGTACGGCCCTGGTATGGTGGGATAGCGGGAGGATCAACACGTTGCAGGACCAGATCGCCACGTTACAGGCAAACCACCGGGCCTGGGTGAAGGCTGGCATGCTGGGTGCGCTGAGTACGTGCGGCCCACATGCGCGCCCGTGTGTCCGGGTCGATGAGAGTGCCGGGGCGTTCGGAAAGCACGCAGATTACCGGGTGATCCGTGGGTATTAAGGCAGTCCGTGGCTTGGAACGGATTTTAAGCAGGGCTGTGTGGGCTGGAGCGCCCGAAATCGACCTAAACTCATCCGATCGAGTGCTTGGCCGGGGGTCGAACGAAGATGGCTACGATCAGCCAGATGAGCCCAAGAGCGGCACTGGTCAGAAACACCGCGACGCTGCCACCCAGATCGGCGGCGATGCCACCAATCGCGCCCCCGGCGAACAGCCCAATCGATTGGGCTGTGTTATAAACGCCGAGTGCGCGGCCCTTGCGCGATGGCGGTGCAGTGCGCGAGACGAGTGAGGGTAGCAGCGCCTCCAGGAGGTTGAAGCCCACGAAGAACACGAACAGCGCGGCCACCAGAGCCATGATGTCATGGTATCCGGCAGCGAAACCAATCATGGCAAGGCCCATCGACGCTACCGCCCCGATAAAGCCATGCCTCATATAGCCGCGCGTCTCGGCCCAAATGATTCCTGGAATCGCCACGATGAATGACAGGACGGCGACCGGCAGATAAACGATCCAGTTATCCTCGATCGGGATGCCGGCGTCGTTCACCAGCGCAAGCGGAAGGGCCAAAAACAGCGCGACCTGCATGAAATTCAGCGCGAAGATCGAGAAGTCCAGGCGGAGCAGTGCGGGAGTGAACAGGCTCGTATGTCGCGCGGCACTCGTATTCGCTGTGTCCGGGTGGGCAGGCTCGGACGCCCCCATCTTCACGTCGGGAACCACGAACTTCACCACGAAGATCGCGCCGATCGCAAGCACGCCGGTGAGCAAGAACATCCCCGGTACCGAAATCGAGCGGTACAGCAGCGGGCCTGCGACGAGAGCGATGATGAAGCTCGCACCGATCATCATGCCAACGAAGGCCATCGCTTTCGTGCGGTTTTCCGGTTGGGTTGCGTCAGCGATCATCGCCGAAATTGCCGCCGAGATCGCGCCTGCTCCCTGGATCGCTCTGCCGACGATGATCATCGGCAAAGTGTGGGAGAAGCCGGCGACGAACGAACCGAGCGCGAAGATCGCAAGACCCGCGATCATCACCGGCTTGCGACCAAACCGATCGCTCGCGATGCCAAGCGGAATTTGCAGGCAGGCTTGGGTGAAGCCGTAAATCCCCAGTGCAAGGCCGACGAGGAAGCGATCATGCCCACCGGGTAGGGTTTTGGCATAGATCGAGAACACGGGCAGAATCAGAAACAGGCCGAGCATTCTCAGCCCGTAAATCGAGGCCAGACTACGGCTCGCCCGCCGTTCGAGCTTGCTCATCGGATTCGGGCGGCGTTTGGTCCTGGTTTTCAGCTTGGTCTGGGACATCGAGGCAATCCTGACAGGCGAGCGAGGTAAACAAATTCCAGCGCTGCGGCACGGCAGAGCGGTTACGGCGAAACGGCTTGGCTGTCGGGTCTACGGCCTCAGGCTATGGAAGTATGCAGTTTGTGCCGCAGCACGAGTAACGATTTTGTGCCCCGGCTGCTCATGATTCCCTATTCCGGTCTGACGCCGGCCGTATTCGGGTCGGCGACCGGCTTATGTTCGATCACGCGGAGGAATTGGTGTGCCATGGCGTGATAGACAGGTTCCTTGCAGACCAATCGCGAGGCCATCGTGCCAAGGATCGCGGCGATGCCGACCGGAACAGTCATTGCTGGGTTGCTGGTCATCTCGATTACGATCGCGGTAGCGGTCAGTGGCGATTGGACCACGCCCGAGAAATAGCCTGCCATCCCTACCATCGCGAAGGCGGTCACCGGGGCGCCTGGCACCAAGTGGCTGAATATCGTACCAACACCCACGCCTACCGCCAGTGAGGGAGCGAAGATACCACCAGGGATTCCTGAAAGATAGGAAACCAGTGTTGCGAGGAACTTAAGCGGCGCGAAGTCGATCGGCGGCAACGTACCCTTGGTCAGCGCGTCTCGCGCCGCGCCATAGCTCGCATCGAAGACTTGCCCATGCGATATCAGGCCAAGCGCTGCCAGCACAAAGCCGCAGAGCAACGCGAAACCGACTGGGTGATGTTTTGCCAGCCGGTTGACCGGCGCCGGCATGAACCGTGCCGGGGTTACCAGCACTTGGGCAAATATACCGCCCGCGACCCCGCCGATCACCGCGCAAAGTGGCACCAGCAGCCAGACTAGCCCGAGCGGCAGCATGGCACGAGAGAAGCCGAAATAGGGCTGGTAGCCGAGCAGGAGCAGAAGCGTGATCCCGCTCGCAAAGGCGGCGAGGATAATCGAGCGCGCCTGACGATCATCGAAGCTGCCGGCCATCTCCTCGATCGCGAATAATATGCCCGCGATCGGCGCGTTGAACGCGCAGGTGATGCCCGCCGCCCCGCCGGCCAGGATCAGCAGGCGTTGCAGCGCGTGGCTGCGTTCCAACCCGAGCCGGCCACAGACATTCATCGCGGCACAGCCGATCTGCACGGTTGGACCTTCCTTGCCGATCGAGGCTCCCGCCGCGAAACCGGCAAGGGTCAGCAGAAATTTACCCACCGCGATACGAAGCGACAGCACGGTGTCGATGTCTGTCGGGTTCTGCATCGACAAGGCGGCCATCGCTTGTGGGATGCCCGATCCTTGCGCACCCGGAAACACCGTGCGGGTCAAGAACACAATCCCCGCCAACCCGATCGGGCAGAGCAGTAGCGTCAGCCAGAGCCGGTGGGTGGTGACATGGGCGAAGAGGGCGCTGGCGCGCGTCACGCCGATTCCGAACGCAATCGAAATCAGTCCAGTGACAATCGCGGCTATAACAAAAATCAGGTTCCGCTTCGCCGCTTTCACTGCGTTCAGCCTTGATTGGATCGAAATTGCCCGGAAATCACCGCACGACCGTACGGCTCATGTCAGAAAGCATTCCGCCGGCGCGGAATCAAGCGCAGGATCTAGCGCCCTGCTGCTAACTGCGCCACGCGATCATGCTCTGAAGTTCGGCCAGCACCGCGACGATATCGATTGTGCGTGACGACGTGATCTCGAGCGCCCGATCCTCGAGCGCCTCACCTGCCGGATGCGCCCGCTGCCAGGCGTCGATCGCCGCGTCCCGCTCGATCAGCAGGCTGGCGATATCGGCCGCGAACAAGGTGAACAAGGCGTTGATGCATCGGCTGGCCGGCGCCTGATCGGTCAGGCGGTAGGTTTCCGCAAAGCCGATGGCCTGTTGCGCTGCAATGAAATTATCGCCGGTGACCCAGCGATTGGTCGTGAACAGGCTGGTCGGGCGACCGAACCGATCGAGCGCAATCGCAATTAGGTGATGGATCGGCGCGTCGTCATGGCGTCCCACCGGCCGCACGAAGGTATGGATATGCCCGATCTCCGCCCAGTCGGCACCGCCTTGGCGGTGCTCCTCTGGCGGATGCGCATGGAAATAATATTGCGCACCCGTCGCCGGATCGAAGACATCTCCCGTCGGATGATGTTCGAACGCGATGAGCGGCGCGCCAGCCAGCAATTCACCGACCAGGTTGGAACCGCGGCCCTCGATCGAACGCAGAGCCGTGACCAGTGCAACGCCCGCTGAAAGCTGGCTCTGGTCCAGGTCGATCGGCATTGCGCGACTATTTTCCGGAGCAGGCTGCGCTGTTGGATGATTTCGTCATCTTGTTCGATATCGCAGCGTGATCCGTTTTAGTGTGGCCCGTCTTGCTGCTGGATTTCGAGCCCATCTTCGTGCCGTTGCAGGGATTGCTGCTGGTTGCGGCCTGGGCGGGTAGCGCGGCCACAAGCCCGGCAATCGCAACGGCAGAGCCCAGCGCGAGCGATGTTTTGGTGATGCGGTTCGACGATGTGAGATTGGTCATGGCGTATCCTTTCTGAATTAACCACTGAGCGATAGACGTGATCGGATCGCGCGCAGCCAAGACCTCGCCCGATGAACGATCCAATCAATAGATTATACGCATCGACCGCCGGTTTGGTTACCCGCTCGGCGCCTACGCGTTGACTATGTACACATATGAGGAAGGCTACCGGATCGGTGAGAAGCCGATCACGCTGGAAATCGTCGAGACGATCCTGTCGAAGCAGATCGACGATCTCGAACCTCGCCTCACCCGGCATGGCTACAATGTCCGGTCCCTGGCGGAGCAGTTCAACGCCAAGCCTGTCGAGATTAAGCGCCTCCTGCGCGGCGAACTCGACGCCACACGAACCCAGGAACTCACCGACGAGATGCTCGCGGCCGGGCTGCCGCTGTAGCGTCAAAAGTCAGTGTCATGAATTATGAGCACGGCACGCTGATGTCGAGCACCGATCATTTAATGTGAGCATGGAGGCAGATAATTTGAGCACGATGGCCCGTCTGCGATCACTTAATTCGAGCACAGCCGCCGATGAAATCGAGCAGCTACAAATAGAATACCGCCGAATGATCCCACCAAAGCACGCACGCTTCCTCCGATCAGCTACAAGTATCGGCGGGGCCTGCCTGCCAGTATTTGCACCAGCCGTGCGGACTGATGATGCCTTCGATCATGGTGCAATGGTCGGGTTGGCCAGGCACGAACATACAGCAAGCGGCGCATTGATGGCTATGGTTTGGCCTGTCCTGGTAGTCGGCCAAGTGCTGGGAGATCGTGGGGGTGGCCTCGGCCGACTTGCCGCCCATAATGGCCAGCGCCAAACTGGCGGTGGTCGCCAGAACACTATGATGGATCAAGGTACGGCGCTTGAACATGGTGGAACCCTGTTGATGGTGAGACAGGAATGATCCTCGATCAGCGGGTCGCCAAGGGGGCGCACGGCGTTGTGTTCGGCGGACTGTCACCTCAGAAATCAAGACTTTCGAAATTTTCGTAAGATATAATCGTAACTTATAGGCAATGAAGAGCTAGTATCAGATGGTTAATCACCCAAGATCGGCGAACCAGTGGAGCGCTTTGGCCTGAGTACGCTCAA
>NZ_JAKGBZ010000064.1 GCF_021556475.1 Acidiphilium iwatense
TCAGCATGCGATAGAAGGGACAGGTCAGGAAGCTCGCTCACGCCTCCCGTCGAATCGTATCCGCCGTGGTCACGTCAATTCACAATCGATTCAACTGGCCGACGGACCAGGATGAGCAGATACATAGATTCAGACATCCCGCCGTTTCGCAAGATAAAAATCACGACTGTAATGAAACGCAATACCCGTCATCCCGCCCTCCTTTGTAAAAAGAGGCAAACCCTACCCGAGTTACCTCAGAGAGGGGCGGGCCATCCCATAATCACACCTCGCCCCGCCATCCAACCCGTCATTGCACCATCATTCCGAGACAGCCTCTGAGAGGCCGTTTCGGAATCAATGTGGAACGATCGTTATGAGGGGTTGGATGGCCGGACGAGACGTGATTCCAAGCAGGTGTTCGAAGCCTTGCTGGAGATCATTTCCTCATGTGGACCCCGACCCCCTCCACCGCTTTTCCACGTGCTCCGCACGCGGAACCTTGAGCGGGTTCCGCCCGTGCGCAGCATAGCCGCTCTGACCTGCGCTATGGAAGTGACCTGACAGATGCGGAATGGAAAATTCTCGAGCCGTTTTTGCCGTCGCCTTGCTCGCGCGGGCGCAAGCGCAGGTGGCCGATGCGTCGCATCGTCGAGGCGATCTTCTATGTGCTGCGCGCCGGTTGCGCGTGGCAGATGCTGCCGGATGGGTTTCCGCCGCTTTCGACGGTCTATCGCTGGTTCGCGCGGTTCCGCGATGACGGGACTTGGGAGCGGATCAATCATCATCTTGTCATGCACGATCGTGAGCGCACGGGGCGCGACGCCAGCCCCTCTGCCGCCGTGCTCGACAGCCAAAGCGTCAAGACGACCGAAAGCGGTGGCATACGGGGTTACGATGGCGGCAAGAGTGCGCCTCGAAGGCGTGCATCATCTATGGAGGAAGGTTCCATCCGGAAAGTTGTCGATTTGATCCGGAAGCTGACGAGCGGCTCTGTTGGGCAACCGACCGGGTCGAAGCCTCGTGACAAAGGCCGCCTTGGGTGGCCGAGCGATCCAACGGGCCGTAACGCGAGTGAAGTTCGAGCAGGCCTCGAAAGAGTCGATGCAGATGCCGACCCGCCTTTTGCTCGGGGAAGGCCGCGTAGACAGGGAAGCAATCGACACACGCACCTGTCTGATCTGCCGGGGTATTGGACACAGCACGTTGGAATGGTGATGCGGGTAATCGAGGGAGACCCGTCCAGGTCGGAGGTCGCGGCTTCAACACCGCTTCAGGGCGGTGGACCGGGCGGGTGTCGGACAGGGTCGTATGACCGTCGAAGCCGGGTAACGCCGGCTGAGGAAAGGACCCTGACTTCTGGTGTGCTTTCGACGTTGGCAAGGTGGGGGTGATTGGCGATGAGCCTGCAAACGCCCGATAAGATCAGGAGCCTTCAGAGAAAGCTGTATCGCAAGGCGAAGGAAGAGCCTGCCTTTCGCTTCTACATTCTCTACGACAAGGTCTGTCGCGAAGACATCCTGCGCCACGCCTATGCGCTGGCCCGCGCCAATGCGGGTGCGCCGGGGGTGGATGGGGTGACGTTCAAGCAGATCGAAGCGTCGGGCGTGGAAGCCTGGTTGGTGGGCTTGCGTGAGGACCTCGTCTCGAAGACCTACCGGCCTGATCCGGTGCGACGGGTAATGATCCCAAAGCCCGGCGGCGGTGAACGGCCGCTTGGCATCCCGACGATCCGGGACCGAGTGGTTCAGACCGCCGCCAAGATCGTGCTGGAACCGGTGTTTGAGGCGGACTTCGAGGATAGCGCTTACGGTTATCGGCCGCGTCGGAGCGCGATCGATGCCGTCAAGGAAACGCACCGGCTGTTGTGCCGGGGCCATACCGACATCGTCGACGCCGACTTGTCGAAGTATTTCGACACGATCCCGCACGCGGACCTCCTCCTATCGGTGGGCCGCCGCATCGTCGATCGGCACGTGCTGTGGCTGATCAAGCTGTGGCTACGGGCGCCGGTCGAGGAAAGGGATGGCGACGGGAAACGACACATGAGCGGCGGCAAGAGCAACACGCGCGGCACACCCCAAGGTGGGGTTGTTAGTCCGTTGCTCTCAGTCATCTACATGAACCGGTTCCTGAAGCATTGGCACCAGACGGGACGGGGCGAGGCATTTCGCGCGCACGTCGTCTCCTATGCCGACGACTTCGTCATCCTCAGCCGCGGTCACGCGGATGAGGCGCTGGCGTGGACGAAGGCGGTGATGACGAAACTCGGGCTGACGCTCAACGAGGTGAAAACCTCGGTGAAGGATGCTCGGCGCGAAGGCTTCGATTTCCTTGGCTACACCCTGGGACCGCGCCACCTGCCCAACGGAGGCCGCTGGTATCTGGGAGCAAGCCCGTCCAAGAAGAGTGTGCAGAGGGTCAAACAGAAGGTTGGCGAACTGCTTGTACCGGGCAACAAGGGCGCCTGGGATGAGGTGAGGGTACGATTGAACCGCGTCCTGCGCGGATGGTCGGCCTACTTCTCCTACGGCGCTCTCGCGTCTGCATACGAGGCCGTCGATCAGCATGTCTATGACCGGACGCGGCACTTCCTCCGACAACGACATAAAGTGCACGGGCATGGGACGGACCGGTTCTCTCGTGAGAATGTCTACGGGGAATTGGGCGTGCTGTGCCTTCGACGCGAGCGCGGACGGTCGTCGCCGTGGGCCTTGCGATGAAGCCAGTCGGAAAGCCGGATGCGGGAAATCCGCACGTCCGGTTTGATGAGCGGGGACGGGAAACGGGGCAATGCCACCGCGCCCGTCCTCGACTCTACAGATCAAAGGACGCAAGCGCAACGCCCTTGTGGACACCGACGGGCGGGCGCTCAAACTTCAAGTCGGCCCGGCCGACATCCAGGACCGCGACGGTGCCGTATCGCTGTTGCGAGCCTCCCGCGCGTCGTTCCCTTTTGTCGAGCGCGTGTTCGCCGATAGCGCGTATGCGGGTGAGCGTGTTGCCAACGCCACGCGCATCGCCGTCGAAATCGTCCGCAAGATCGATGGTCAAGTTGGGTTTCAAGTTCACAAGCGGCGGTGGGTGGTCGAACGGTTCTTCGCCTGGATCGGCCGGAACCGCCGCTTCTCCCGCGATGTCGAAAAACTCATATCGTCCGCAGAAGCCTTCCTATACGCCGCTTCAACCACCATCCTCCTGCGAAGGCTTGGACGTTGCTAATCAGATTCGAAATGGACTCTGAGCTATTCCTCCACGCGCTTTATCGACTCCGTGAAAAACCGTTCCTGGATCTTTTCCCCATCCGCGAACCACGAACAGGTTGCCATCTTCCCGTCCAGGACTTGCTCGTACTCATCGAACGTCATCACCGGTCCGCCCGACTTCAACATGACCTTGTCGCCTGGGTTCAATTCATCTTCCATCCGCTTATCTCACCTCTCTGGTGTGAAAGTGTCAACGGTCACGAACCGGCACGGCGCGGCCTCAATGTCGGCGATTCCTCGCGAGGCGCCTGCAAATCACCCCGGACGTGATCGCCGCGTCCTGGAAGGCAAACGTCAGTCAACGGTCGGCGGAAGATCGTCCACCGCTTCCTCTGGAGCTTCCATCTTCGGCGCATCGGTCGTGGGAGACGTCTTTTTAACCTTCACCGGCTTGGCCTTCGGCTTCTCGGCCTCTGCCACCTTCGCCGCCTTCCTCTCCGCCCTGTCGATCTTTGCCTTCAGGCTGTCCACTTCACCCTGGAGGGATCCAGCCCGCGCCACCGCTTCGGACGCTGCCGCGCGTTCCGCCTTGTTCTTCGTCCGGAGAGTGGCATTGACCTTCTGCAGGCGTTCAACCTCCGCCCGAAGTTCGGTGACCGACAACTTCGGCACTGTCGCTTTGGCCGATTTGATAGCAGGTTTCGCGGCCGCCTTGCTGGCCGGCGAAGCCTTTGCGGGAACGCTTTTGCGCGTTGCCGGGATCGCGGCCGCGCGCGCGGGCTTGACAGTCAGCGGGGTAGATTTCCTGTTCGTTGCGACTTTTGGTGTCGGCTTGCCGGTTGTCGGCGTGCGACGTGTCGTGGATCGAGTTTTTACTTTGGTGGCCATGGAGATTCCTTTCAGTCACGATGCTTGTAGATGCTATCGATGGCAATGTGAAGCATTGTCCTCCTGTCGGCAGGCGGAGAGGATCGGCCGAAGTGTCAGGTTGCGCTACGATCAGGTCGATGTAATTCATTTGGCATAAAGTGCAGGGGAATCGCATTTGGGTTTTCAGTGTGGACAAACGGGGTTGCGGGTCGGCGGCAGTTGGATTTCCAAGGGGTTGGATTCAGCTCTGAGGCCACCCGATGGAAGATTTTATCGCCTGCTTTGCCGAGGTCACCGATCCACGGCAGGACAATGGCCGCCACAATTTGCATGAGATCTTGATGATCGCGCTGTGCACCATGCTGTGCGGTGGCGAGGATTGCTCGGATATGCCGCTGTTTGGCCAGGCCAAGGAGCCCTTCCTTCGGCAATTTCTGACCCTCAAGCATGGCATTCCCAGCCATGACACCTTCAGCCGGGTTTTCCGGCTGCTCGATCCTGTTGCATTCACAGCCTGCTTCACCCGCTTCATGCAACGCTTCGCCGACACTCTCCAAGGCGTAGTGGCGATCGATGGCAAGACATTGCGGCGTTCCTTCGATCGGGCAGCGGGGCAGTCGCCGTTGCACATGCTGCATGCCTGGTCGGTTGGACAACGGCTGCTGTTGGGCCAGTTGGCGGTGGACGAGAAGTCCAATGAGATCGCCGCGGTGCCCAAACTTCTGAAATTACTGTCGTTGAAAGGCTGCATCATCACTGCCGATGCGCTGAATTTTATACGGTATCACGCAGCGAGCGGATACGCAGCCAACCCGGCTATCTCGCAGGGATATTCGTGATGGGCTACGGGATTGCGCGGACCACGGCGGAGTTTTTCCGCCAGCCAGACTGGTTTCTCGGCTACCTGATGTTCGGCTTGACTATGGGCCAATTGCTGTCGATTCCGATGATCGCGATCGGCGCGGTCATGATCTGGCGGGCGCGCCGTGCTGCCCGAACTCAGACAGCCCTAACAGCGTGATCCGGTCTGAAGGTCGCCGCCAGTCCAGATACAAGGCGAAGATTGGCCCCGCAGTGACGGTCATATCAATGTGAGGCACGGGCGGCATCATGGGGGAACGTCCTTTAACGTGGTGCTCCGATCATCAGTAGTACTACTGGTGGATAGCGAATCAAAGCCACGGAGGAACGGGGAGATTCTTGCCGCGGAGGAACTCAGGGTTGAACAATTTTGTCTGATAGCGCGCGCCGCCATCGCACAGGATCGTCACCACCGTGTGCCCGGGGCCGAGATCGCGGGCGACGCGGATCGCCGCGACGACGTTAATCCCCGCCGACCCACCGACCGAAATTCCCTCGTGGATCATGAGGTCGAACACCTGTTCCACTGCCTCGGCGTCGAGGATTCTCACCGCATCATCGATCGGTGCTCCTTCAAGATTGGCGGTGACGCGCGACTGGCCAATTCCCTCGGTGATCGATGAACCGCTCGGCGTGAGATCGCCGGATTTCAGCCACCCGTACAGCCCGCTGCCCTCCGGGTCCGCGAGCACGATCCGCACCTCCTGGCGCCGCGCCTTCAGGGCCATGCCAATGCCGGCCAGCGTCCCGCCGGTGCCGCAGGCGCAGGTGAACGCGTCGACGCGGCCGCCGGTTTGCGCCCAGATTTCGGTGCCGGTGGTCAGACGATGGCCTTCCCGGTTCGCGGTGTTGTCGAACTGGTTGGCCCAAAAACCATCGGTTTCCTCGGCAATCCGCCGCGAGACATGCACGTAATTGTCCGGATCACGGTAGGGTTTCGCGGGCACCAGCCGGAGATCGGCACCGATCATCCGCAGGAAGTCGATCTTTTCTCTGCTCTGGGTCTCCGGCATCACGACGACCGACCGGTAGCCGCGCGCATTGGCAACGAGGGTCAGCCCGATTCCGGTGTTGCCGGCAGTCCCCTCGACGATGGTGCCGCCCGGCCGCAGCGCGCCCGTCCGCTCCGCGTCCTCGATGATGGCGATGGCGGCACGGTCCTTCACCGAGCCCCCAGGATTCATGAATTCCGCCTTGCCGAGAATGTCGCAGCCGGTCGCCGCGGAGGCCCGCCTGAGCCGGATCAGCGGCGTGTTGCCGATCGCACCGACCAGCCCGTCGGCGATCGTGGTCTCGTTTACTGTATGCACTGCATTCCTCTTGTTCAGTTGGCGTATTTAAATCCGGTGTGTACCAGTCCTAACCTGCGGGACGTTCGCGGACGATGCCGGAGTAAGATATGTTCGAGGATGTGGCACGCAAACAAGTGTGGGGCTTCCAATATAGGAAGGGTCAAGACCTGTTCTTTCCGCCTGAAGAACCCGAGATTTCCCGCTGAGCTCCGGGCGGTGAGTTTAAGGCTTGACCTTCCTATTGTAGGAACCTGTAACCATGGATTTGGTACCGGTGACCAGATCCGGTGTCGATTCAGTTGAAAGATTCTTGCGATGCTTGAAACGGCTCTGCCCAGCCGCCATCCCAGCCGCCGCTAAATGGATGTCCTCGATCTCGGCATTGAGGGCATGACCTGCGCCTCCTGCGTGGGGCGAGTCGAAAAGGCGATCCGCAGACTGCCGGGCGTTGCCACCGTGGCGGTCAATCTCGGCACCGAACGGGTGCGGGTAACGGGTGCGGACGTCGATGCGTCGACATTGATCGCTGCCATCGAAAAGGCGGGCTATGGTGCGCACGCGATCCCGGAGGGTGGCGATGCGGATGCCGAAGCAGCGAAACGGCAAGAGACGCAGCGCGAACTGATTCATGCCGGCATCGCCGCCGCGTTGACTGCACCACTTCTCGTTGCAATGATCCTCCACGTTGCAGGGGTGAGCATAGCACTTCCAGGCTGGGTGGAGCTTGTCCTTGCTACTCCGGTGCAGTTCTGGCTCGGCGCGCGATTCTACCGCGCAGGCTGGACGGCAGTGCGGGCTCATACCGGCAACATGGACCTGCTGGTCGCGCTTGGCACTTCAGCGGCTTATCTTCTCAGCCTCTACATGCTCCTGAGATCCTGGACTTATGGCGGCACGCCGACGCTCTATTTCGATTCGTCCGCGATCGTCATTACGCTTATTCTGTTCGGCAAGTGGCTGGAGGCTCGCGCCAAGCGGCAGACTGGCGCAGCTCTGCGAGCACTGTCCGCGCTACGGCCAGAGCGCGCGCGGCTGCGTGCCACCGACGGTTCAGAGCGGGAGGTGTCGATTGACAGGGTCGCCGTGGGGAATCTTGTAGTGGTATGGCCAGGCGAGCGGATTCCCGTCGATGGCCTGATCCGTGAGGGTGAGAGTTCGGCCGACGAATCGATGCTGACGGGGGAAAGCTTGCCGGTGACCAAGTGTGTGGGTCACAAGGTCACTGGCGGCGCAATCAATGGCGACGGTCTCTTGCTCATCGAAACCACGGCGGTAGGCGCCGAATCAACGCTCGCGCGCATCGTCCGATTGGTGGAGAATGCGCAGGCGGCCAAGGCGCCGATCCAGAAGCAGGTCGATCGGGTTGCCGCCGTTTTCGTACCGGTCGTGCTCGTTATCGCCTGGATCGCTTTTGTGAGGTGGTGGCTCGTCACCGGCGATATCGAGCAGGCAATCTTGAGCGCAGTTGCTGTCCTCGTCATTGCTTGCCCGTGTTCCCTTGGCCTCGCTACCCCGACCGCAGTCATGGCGGGAACCGGGGTTGCGGCCCGATACGGAATCTTGATCAAGGATGCCGAAACGCTGGAGGAAGCACACGGCATTGACACCGTGGCCTTCGATAAGACCGGCACCTTGACCGAAGGCAACCCATCTATAATCGCTCTCGAGCCCGCCGACGGGCTCAACGGCTTCGAATTGCTGCGTCTCGCCGCAGCCGTACAGCATGGCAGCGAACATCCTCTCGCCAAGGCCGTGCCCACAAGGGCGGAAGCCGAAGGTGTACGGGCGCCTACGGCAACCGCTGTAAAAGCTCTGCCGGGTCGCGGCATTACCGCCATGGTCGAGGGCCGCAACCTCGTGCTCGGAAGCAGCCGGTTGCTGTCCGAGCACGGCATCGATGCCGACGCACTTGCCGGGCGTGCCGAAGCCCTGCAACGTGAGGGTCGCACTGTGTCCTGGTTGCTTGATGTTAGCACAACGACCCCGCGCGTCCTTGGCCTGATCGGCTTCGGCGACGCGCTGAAGCCGACGGCGCATGACGCCGTCGGCTCTCTGCGTGCCATGGGCTTGCGCGTCATAATGCTGACCGGGGACAACCAGGGCAGCGCCGACGCCGCAGCCCGAATTCTCGGTATCGACGAGGCGATTGCCGAGATCCTGCCCGAGCACAAAACGGATGTCGTGAATGAACTCCGGCGTGCCGGCCGCAAGGTTGCGATGGTCGGAGATGGCGTCAACGATGCACCGGCGCTTGCCGCCGCCCACGTCGGCATCGCCATGTCGACCGGCTCCGACGTCGCTATCCACACGGCGGGGATCACGCTGATGCGCGGCGATCCGGCCCTGGTGGCGGCCGCGCTTGATATATCACGCGCGACTTTCAGCAAGATTCGTCAGGGACTGTTCTGGGCATTCATCTACAATGTCGTTGGTCTTCCGCTTGCGGCGCTCGGTTATCTCAGCCCGGTGGTTGCTGGCGCCGCCATGGCGTTTTCGAGCGTCAGCGTCGTATCAAATGCGCTCCTGCTGCGCCGCTGGCACCCGAGAGGCAGCACGGTTTCGCGAATCACCGGTGCCTCGGCCCTCCCGCGAGGCCGTCTGATCGAGAAAGCAGCAGAATGACCTCTATGACGATCGGCGACGCCGCGAAAGCCTCCGGCGTTCCTGCCAAAATGATCCGTTACTACGAAAGCATCGGTCTTATCCCGAAAGCCGTTCGAAACGATAGTGGCTATCGCTACTACGCGATTACCGATGTCCACACGCTCCGCTTCATTCGCCGTGGCCGCGATCTCGGATTTTCGATCGACGCTATCATGCGGCTACTGGCCCTCTGGCGAGACCACCACCGTGCGAGTGCCGACGTCAAGCGGATTGCTCTCGACCACGCCGCCGCGTTGCGGAGCAAAATCGCGGATCTCGAGGCCATGCTAGGTCCGATTGAATATCTGGCCGATCATTGCCAAGGCGACCATCGGTCAGATTGTCCGATCATGGATGACCTCGCGGATCACGTCGCGCGCTCCGAGCATGAGGCACGAGAAACACGCCCCCGCCACACCAAAACCACCCAACGGCGCGGCGTTTCCACGTGACGCGTCAAGGATCAGCGTGGTTCTCCGCTTTTCCCGCCGTTTATCGGAGCGGGTACTCGATAGGGTGCGTCAATAGAACTTTAATGACAAAGCACGACTTTCGCGAATCGGTGATGACTGCCGCGACGATGGGAGCCTGCCCGATGAAGAACCGGAAACGTTTAATCATCCTTGGGAGATTGCCATGATTAGCCCGTTATCCCGTCGGACCCTGCCGACCCGTTCGGCAACGGTCTGAGGCGGTTTCATGGCGACATCACAAATCTCCCGCCGATTGATGCTCGGTATTCCGCTCGCCACCGTGGCGGTGGGCGGGATCGGGTTCTACGCGCTCTTGGAACGGATGCGCACCGGCACTTACAACCCGCAGGCGTTCAACAATCCGCTGGTCGGTCACAAAGTGCCTCCTTTCACTCTGCCGGGGGTCGATGGCAACAAAGGGTTCGACCAGGCTGCGCTGGTTGCCCAGAAGCGCCCGGTGCTGGTCAATTTCTTTGCGTCCTGGTGCGTCGCCTGTAAGGCGGAGGCGCCGTATCTCGTCGGCATCGCGAAATCGGGGCTGGATATCTGGGGCATCGCCTACCAGGACAAACCGAAACCGCTCGCACTGTATCTCGCAGAATACGGCAACCCGTATCGGCGGATTGCGTCCGATCTGAGCGGACGGGTCGCGATCAACTGGGGGGTCTATGGCGTGCCGGAAAGTTTCCTGGTCACTCCTGGTGGCATGGTGCGCTGGCATACTGCCGGGCCTCTGTTCCCAGAGATCATCGAAAATCAGCTTAAACCCGCCTTGCGCCTCTTGTCGTAAGTGCCGCGCCATGATGGGTAATGCCATGAAGAAAACGGCTCGGCCATGAAGCCGGTCTCGCGACGATCATTATTCGGCTTGGTAGGTATGCCGGCTGTCGGCTGGATGACGCCGAGTGCGCAGGCCGCCCAGAGCGCGCTACCTCCAGCGTTCTACAGCTACGATGGTCAGTACACTCAAATTGTCCCGGAACGGCCGGTGCCGACCAAGCCGATCGTGACCACCGGCGGCAGTACCATCGACTTCCAGCGCCTGCGCGGCAGCGTCGTTCTCGTCAATTTCTGGGCAACCTGGTGTGTACCCTGCGTCTATGAGATGCCGTTGCTGGATCGGCTACAAGCGAAACTGAAAGGGACGAAGGCCACGATCCTGCCGATTGCAGTCGATGACGGTGGCAAGGCCAATGTGGAAGCCTTCTACAAACAGCACGATCTGACTCATCTGAAGGTGATCGTCGACCCCGACCAACAGGTTGGTTATTTCTATGCCGCCAATCCGGGACGTGGGATTTTCCCGCTCTATGCTCTACCGATCACTTATGTCATCGATCCGGGCGGTTTGATTGTCGGATATATACCGGGTGCGGCGCCTTGGGATTCTCCGAGTGCAATGACTTTGATCTCTTATTTGGCGTCGCACTAACAAGCTTCGACAGAATGCTTCGACGTTGCTTTGGTCTGCTTGGTTGGGTCGATGCAGGATTTTCCAGGATTTTCCGGGAGTCCGGGACGGAGTCATCCCGCCGCGAGCAGTTCTGGTCACCTGATAAAGCTGTAGATCCAAGGACTTATTTCCCGTGTTCCGGCCCAAGGAGAAGCCATAGCCCGGCCAGGAAGCCCACGACATAAGCGCTCACGCCCGCGATGCCAAAATTCCAGCGGGGCGCCAAAATCACTATACCCATCGAGATGGCCATCAGAACCAAACCGGATCCGGCGCGACGGCCACGCGCAAGCGGGATGATACCGATCAGTCCCCCGAGGCCAAGCGCAAGAACGAATAGGTGGGTCAGAAGACCGGCCAGTTGGAACGAGTTCAACATCTATCGAGGAGCGGTTTCGATGGCTGAGATCACGGCTTATCAGACTGCGGTGACTTGGACGTCAATCTGACCTCGTGAGCAGACGGGCCATTAAGCGTCCTTGCTCTCATTTGACTAAAAGCCGCAGCGTCGGCTTGGTGGTTCGTCATGTGATCGTAAACGACGGCAGCGATCATGGTGCCGATCAACATGAAACCGACAAATCCGACCAATCCGAAAGCGAGGTTGCGGTTATTCCGCCGCTTCCCGACGTGGAATTCGCTGCCGCGCACCGGCTTGGCGCCGACAAGGGCGATGCGGCGACCGGCGGTGCGGTCTTCGTGGCTGGCAATTCGGTAGAGCGCGATCAGGGCACCGAGTGCGATCATTGTCGAACCGTCGATCCACATGGTCAGACCGCCGAAGCGCTCGTCGCCCAGCGCCGAAATATGCCAGAAAGGCGCCATACGCCCGTAGGCATCGTAGAGGACGACGGATTTGGCGCTGAGATAGAAACCGAACAGAATGAAGTTCATCTCGGCTACAAAGCACATCAGTATGCGAGCGAGCAGCGGCGCGCCGAGTGGGACTGACCGCGGATCAAGAAGACGGAAGAAAAAGATCAAGCCGCTTGCGAAGAGCGTGACGTGCCAGAGATCGTGGATCAACGGGACGCGCAACGAGGCATCGTGAATCCGCGGGATCATCCAGAAACCACTGGTTCCGACGAACACAAGGCTCGCCGGAATCGGCTGGCTGATTGTGGCGAAGGTGCGATGGAACCCCCTATTGCCCATGATACTCGGGACGAGCTTATGGCGCAAGCCACCCGGCATACCACGCAATAGGGCCGCTTGCGGGGCTGCCAGCATCAGAAGCATGGGTGCGATCATATCGAGCGTCATGTGCTCGACTTGGTGGACGGTAAGGAATTGATCGGAAAAACCCTCGATCGGCGATTGCAGGACCAAGAACAGCAGCAGGAGTGCCGCCGCGAAGAAAGCATCTCGTGGGTCAATCACCCGCCCGCCGCGGCGCCGACCGCGCACGTACCAGACCACGACACAGACCATGGGAATGATAATGATCGGCGTAAACTGCCAGACGAGCCAGGGTGTCGCTGCGAGCGCCGCCGCTCCATCCGGCAAGTAGGAGTCGATGACCTCCAATGTTACCCAGCCAAGGAGGGTAACGGCGAGCCAAATGAAGATTACCGGTCGGTTGCGAGTCATCGTGATCTTTCCACCACGTCAATCCCGCGTTTTGCCGGGGGTCGGATTACGCCCTCGCTTTCGAGATTTTTGCCGTGCTCCGTACCCGAGGTTACGATATCCGTTGCCCGGAAAGCAGCCATCCCCAATGGACGGCCACCGGCCAGCCGGTCGACGCTTGAGTGACAAGGCGTCAAGACAAGCGATGCGCTAGTGAGAACGTTACTCAACGAGTTTGCTAACCGGTCATATTCATTTTCGCGATGTCCATGGCGGGCGGAAGTTCCATCAGAATGCCTGCGAGCACGACGACGGTGAGGCCGATCGCAGTCTCGATCGCAATGGATTTGTATAGAAACTCCTTGGCGTGCTGACCGCTAGGCGTCGTAAGGCGGGACGTCTGCCATCGGTTCATCGCTGCGATCGCCAAGAGGATCAGGAATAATGCAAGTTTTCCGACCGCGACCAATCCATAGGCCGTGCCGGTCAAGGCGGGGATGCTGCCGATCAGATACCAGCCCTGAATCGCCGCCGTCACGGCGATGGTGATCACGCAGGCGATGCCCAGGCGGGAAAACCACGTCGCCGCGCGAAAGGCCGCTTCGGGCGTGACGGCTTTGACGACGATGAGAAGGGAAACCAGGCCGCCGAGCCACAGTCCCGCGGCGAGCAGATGCAGGATCAGGGTCGCGAGCAGCAGATGTCCCTCCGCCCCGCCCATGGCGGCACCGTGCCCAAGCCCGGCCTGCAACGCGACGGCGACGGCGGCAAAGCTTCCGGCCAACAGGACGCGACGGTTACTCTGTCCGTGGCCGAATACCAACACGGCACCAGCCATCAAGATCATCCGGATAATGAGAAGGTGACCAAAGTTCGTGTCGCGCAGCAACGGCAGAATGGCATCAAAACCAGAGGTGATCTGGTTTGATCCCGAGGCATAGATGGCTTCGCAGAGGAGCCAGATCAAACCAGCGATGACCACCACAGCGAAACTTGCACGTAGAAACTTGACGATTGCGTTCTGAGCGTTGCGTGCGGCCGATGATTTGTCACGCTGCAAGCCGGCCTGAGCAAATAGGCGATAACCTGCGGTGGTGCCGAGAATGGCGAGCGAAGCCGCGACATGAATGCCGCGAGCGACACCTCGAACGAGCAGATCGGTGGAGACGCTCACGGCGTCACTTGAAAACTGTAACGTCCGTGCGTTCGATGCCCGTCGGATGCGAGCGCATGCCAAAGAACAGTATAGCGCCCGGCTCGATTTGATCGACGCAGATGGATGACCAGTGTCTTGGGGTTGTTGCGTTCTAACGTCGCCTCGCCGTGACTGACTTGTTTGCCATTCGGTCCTTGGACCACGATACCGCTGAAATGCCGGTTGACGGTCTCGGTGAAGTTGATTGAGACCTCGCCGGGAAGCAGTTTCAGCACAGCACCCGACGGTGGCGTTTCGTGAGCAGGATAGGCATGGGCCATTGCCGATACCGGTACCGCAAGAAGAGCCGCGACGACGGGAGCTGACTTCAGGGATTTTCTCATATTACCTCGCTTTGCATATTGCCTTGACTTCCAGGATGGCTGGCGACGACCTCATCGGATCACCGGAACATCCTCGAAGGTGTGGTGCGGCGCGGGGGACGGCACGGTCCATTCCAGGGTCGTCGCCCCATCGCCCCAGTAATTGTCGGCCAGAGCCTGCT
>NZ_JAKGBZ010000065.1 GCF_021556475.1 Acidiphilium iwatense
AACTTCTCAGACAGGAGACCGTCGCGTGAAGTGCGCCATCAACGGCGCCGCAAAATCAGCCGGAAATCACTACCGCAGAGCGGTTTTGTTCAATCCCCCCGGTCAAATGACGACACACCCTAACTCGAGCTTGATCTGCTGCTCGATCAGCATCGACAGTGTCACGATCGCGAAGCTGTGGCGGAGCCAATGCGGTGTGGCGCGCACTCCCGTTGCCGCGGAAAGCCTTTGGAACTCTCGCCCCCACCGTGCCTGTGAAAGCTCTTCTCCGCTCTCCGTCAACCAAAGCGGAGCTGTTTCGCTATCCTAGAATCCAGTCCCGTGCCTATTGGCGGTCGGGATGAGAAAGGTCTGGCCTATCGGCACGCGGCCGGATCGCAAGCGCTCCTTCAGCGCCTCGATCGCGAGCCGACGCTCGCCGAGCCGATAGGCGTGAACCGCTTTGGCCGCAGACAGCGGCCACAGTACCTCGCGGGATTTCTGCCCCTTTCCGACAATCATCCACGGGCGATATAGAACGCCGGCAAATTCGGTCTGGCTGGGTACATCGTGGTCTCTGAGTGCCGTGACTTCGGAAGATCGCATCCCGGTGCCAATGAAGGTGGCCAAACCTGCCCGTAGGCGCTGGGTTCGAGCGGCACCGGCGAATGCGCGGTATTCCTCCGGACGCAACGCGGCGATCAACCGCTCAGATGTGCCGCGCTGCTTCGCCTGCCAGAGTTCGAAGCCGATGCCGTCGATCCAACCCTTTCGTTCCGCGTAGCGGAGAAACTGGTACCAGTGCACCATCCATTGGTTCCAGGTTTCCTTCCTCACCTTGGGTCCTGTCGGTGTTTTCCCCGGCGGTCGCCCGGACATCGCGGGAGGGGCCCCTCGATAGTGTTGCCTCACGAGATTGATGTGGGCCAACTCGGTGCAGTCTTGCCAGCGCAGGTCCGCCGCCTCAAACCACTTCAAGATGGCGACAAGTGCAGCCGATCTGGCCCTGCGGGTGTGCGGGGAGGAAGTGCGACCGGCGACAGCAAGCTGCCAGGCGTTCACTTCCTCCAGGTATGTGCCATCGTCAGAGAACAGAAACCGAAGGCCCGGCACGTGTTGTACGACCAAGGGCAGTAGAAGGGGCGATCCAGCAGCGGGCTGATTGCCCAGGGCTTGGCGCAACCAGGGTAAAACCCCGTCGGCAGCAAGGGACGCCGCTAACATTCTCTCGCTATTGGCTTTTCGGCGCACAAGCATCCGCCTTCATTTCCAGAAGGGATTAGCCTACTTACCAATAGAGCCCGAAAGTTGTTCACAACATATCCACAGAGATATCCACAGGTCAAGTCTATTCAATTCACAACAACAGCAAGATCATTATCATTTTTGGGTTAAGGTTGCTATTGCATTGGAACATGCGCAATTCACCGTCAGGTATGAGACTGAACCACGGGGGTAAGATAAGCGGCGAGGGGGTCGGTAAATCGACGCAGCTCAGCCGGCTCGCCGCCGTGCTGCGCGAGCAGGGGCGCGATGTCGCCGTCACCCGCGAACCGGGCGGCACGCCGGGGGCGGAAGCGATCCGCGCGCTGCTGCTCGACCCGGCGACAACGCTCGATCCGCTCGCCGATACGCTGTTGGTGTTCGCCGTACGCGCCGATCATGTCCGGCGCATGATCCGGCCGGCGCTGACGCGCTGCGCCGTCGTGCTGTGCGACCGCTTCACCGACTCCACCATGGCCTATCAGGGGCATGGCCTCGGCGTGGATCGCGCCGCGATCAAGGTCCTGGCCCGCATCATCGGCCTGAAACCCGACCTCACCATCATCCTTGACGCTCCGCCCGAGGTGGCGCGCGAACGCCTCGCCGCACGGGGATCGTCGCCCGATCGCTACGAGCGGTTCGACGCCGGTTTCGCCGCCAAGGTCGCCGAAGGATTCCGTTCGATCGCCACGGCCGAACCCGAGCGGTGCGTCCTGATCGATGCTTCCGGTCCGGCCGACGCGATTGCTGCGGTCATCGCTAACCTCGTGCGCCAGAAGCTGTTCGAATGATCTCGCCGCGCGCCAATTCCGTGCTGCTCGGCCAGGATCGCGCGATCTGCGAACTCGCCCGCGCCGCCATGGGCCAGCGCCTGCATCACGCCTGGCTGATCGCCGGGCCGCCCGGCATCGGTAAGGCGACCCTTGCCTACCGTTTCGCCCGCTGGCTGCTCGCCGGCCGCGCCAGCCCCGATCTCGCGCTTGATTCCGCGAACCCGGTGTTCCGGCGGGTCGCCATCGGCTCGCATGCCGATCTCCTGGTCATCGAGCGCCGCTACGACGAAAAGAAAAAACGCCTGCAGGGCGAAATCGTGGTCGACACGGTGGCCGAAGCCGGGCGCTTTCTGCGATTGACGCCGGGTGAGGGCGGCTGGCGCGTCGTCATCGTCGACGGCGCCGAAGCGCTGAACCGCAATGCCGCCAACGCATTATTGAAACTTCTCGAAGAGCCCCCGCCGCGCGCGATGTGGCTTCTGGTCTGCCACGCACCGGGCCGGCTGCTGCCCACTATCCGCAGCCGCTGCCGGCGGCTCGACCTCGGGCCTCTCGAACCCGCCATCCTCGAAACCATGCTCGCCGCGCTCCTGCCGGAGATTGCCCCGGAACGGCGCACGCGCCTCGCGGCGCTGGCCGAAGGTTCGATCGGGCGTTCGCTCGCCCTTGCCGAATCGGATGGGCTCGCGCTGGCCGGGCTGGTCGACGAGGCAATGGGTGGGGCGGTGGCGCCCAGCCGAGCTGCCGCAATCGCCGATGCCGTCGCTCGCGCCGAGGATGGGTTCCTCACCTTCACCGGGCTGTTGCGTTCCGCACTCGCCGCCGCAGTGCGCGCCGAAGCACGCGCCGGATCGCCCGAGCCTTCCCTTGATGCGCGCGCCTCACTCTGGCAGGAGCTTGGGCGGATCGAGGCCGAAGTCGATGGGCTCAACCTCGATCCCCGCGCCGCCATCCTGACGATTTTGCACCAGATCCGGGTTTCATGACCAAGCGTTTCTACATCACCACGCCGATCTATTACGTAAACGGCGCGCCCCATATCGGCCACGCCTACAGTTCCATCGCGGCCGACGTGATGGCGCGGTTCAAGCGGCTTGATGGCCATGAGGTTTTTTTCCTCACCGGCACCGACGAGCACGGCCAGAAGCTCGAAAAAGCCGCGCGCGACGCCGGACTGGAACCGCGGGCGCTGGCCGATCGCAACGCCGCCGAATTCCGCGCCATGGCGCGCACGATCAACCTCTCCAACGACGATTTCATCCGCACCACCGAAGATCGCCACAAGCGCGGTTGCGCGGCGCTCTGGCAGGCGCTGGACGCGGCCGGCGCGATCGAACTCGGCCATTACGAAGGCTGGTATGCGACGCGCGACGAAGCTTTCTATGGCGAGGATGAGCTGACCACCGGCGCCGACGGGGTCAAACGCTCGCCCTACGGCGCGCCGGTCGAATGGGTCCGCGAACCGTCATTTTTCTTCAAACTCAGCATGTTCCAGGATCGTCTTCTGGCGTTGTATGAGGCGCATCCGGGCTTCATCCAGCCGATATCGAGCCGCAACGAGGTGATCAGCTTCGTGCGGAGCGGGTTGCGCGATCTCTCGATCAGCCGCACCAGCTTTTCCTGGGGCGTTCCGGTCCCCGGCGCGCCGGATCATGTGATGTATGTCTGGATCGACGCGCTGACCAACTATCTCACCGCCCTCGGCTATCCCGACATGACCGATCCGCGCATGGCGTTCTGGCCGGCCGATGTGCATCTGGTGGGCAAGGAGATCACCCGGTTCCATGCGGTCTACTGGCCCGCCATGCTGATGGCGGCGGGGCTGCCTCTGCCGCGCCGGATTTTCGGCAATGGCTGGTGGACGGTGGAGGGCGAAAAAATGAGCAAATCGCTCGATAACGCCCTGCCGGTGCAGCCGCTGATCGATGAATTCGGCCTCGATCCGCTGCGATTTTTCCTGCTCCGCGAGATGCCGTTCGGCAATGACGGCGATTTTTCCCGCCGCGCGCTGATCAGCCGGCTGAACGTCGAACTTGCCAACGATCTCGGCAATCTCGCCCAGCGCATTTTGTCATTCATCGCGAAAAACGCGGGCGGGACGATGCCCGCGCGCGGCGTCGCCACCGAGGCGGATGTTTCGCTCCGTGCGATCGCCGAGGCGCTGCCCGATCGGGTGCGCGGCGCGATCGACCGGCTGGCCTTTCAGGAGGCGCTGGAAGAGATCTGGAAACTGGTGCGCGCGTCCAACGCCTATATCGATCGTGAGGCGCCCTGGACTCTCCGCAAGTCCAACCCTACCCGGATGGTGGCGGTATTGCGCGTGCTGTGCGAGGCGCTGCGGGTGATCGGGCTTCTGCTCCAGCCTTTCATGCCGGACACGATGGCGCGCCTGCTCGACCTGCTCGCCGTTGCACCGGACGCACGGGATTTCGCGTCGCTCGACCGGCCGCTCACCGATGGCGCGGCGCTTCCGGCGCCGGTGGGGCTGTTTCCCCGCTTCATCGAACCGACGGCGTGACCGGCGAAGCCGCGCCCCGTCACCGACTTGCAGCCGCCGGCCAGGAGCGCAGATCGTGACCGAGCAGCATCGGGATTTTCAATAACACCCGGCCATGATGCGTAATGTCGATCGGTTTCGCCACCGTGATCGACCGGAACCGCGGCGCGTAGCGCCGCATGATCGCCGCTTCCGAACCGGGCATCGCCGCGATCAGGACATTTTCGCCGATCAGCGATTGCGGCGGCGTGGTGATGCCGAATTCATGCGGGTCGCCCTCGAACACCGCAACTGGAACGCCGGGACCGATCGCATAGGCGATCTTGCCGGCATCATACCAGCGTAAGGCGGCGATCGCGAGGTCAGGCCAGTCGAGATCGCCGCGCCGGGCGAGGGTTTCGCGGAAGCTGCGCCAGTCGACCGCCTGCAATTCGGGCGAGTGGCCCGGTGGAAACAGCGCGTTGAACCCCGGCACGATCCCAAAACTCAGCTCCGCCGCGATGAACAGCGTCGCGACCGTCAGCAGCCCGGCGGTGCCGGCCGTAACCGCGCCAACCCAGCGCCGCGCGGCATTGCCAAGCCGCGCCACCCAGTCGCCCAGCAAGGGAAACAGCATCAGATAGCCGGGAGCCGCCCAATGATAGAGAATTTTGCGCGCCGACCAGAACGCGATCACCGAAAACAGTGTAACCGGAATGATCGCGAGCAGAGCAAGAAACCGCGCCCGCCGGTCAGCACCGTGCCGCAGCCCCTCCACCAGCAGCCACGCCATCGGCACCCAGATCCAAGGCGCGATGAATAAGGCTTCACCGGCCCAGACGATGAAGGGCCGCAGCGGGTGAATGCCGATGCCGGTTGCGCGCGCGCCCTGGTAGCCGAATGACACCCAGGCGTTCAGTGCGTTCCAGATCAGCACCGGCGAGAACACCAGAAGCGCGATCAGGCAGGCGATCCACGGACCGGCGCTGGCCAAAGCTCGCCTGCCGCGCGCATCGAACGCCAGGAACAGCAGGGCGCCGAGCAGATTGAGCGCCGCATTGTATTTCGAGGTCATCGCAAGCCCGGCGAACAGCCCGGCGAGCGGCCAGAATCCCGGTTCGGGCTCGGCGTCGAGTTCAGGTCGGGCGACACCCACCGCACGGGACAGCGCCCATGCCGCGGCAACTAGGAAAAAATCGAGCGGTCCGTCCGGCAGCACCCAGGTGCCGAAAGCGACCGAAAAGACCGGCGAGATGTTCAGCCCGATCACCGCCCAGAGCGCCGCGCGGGCGCCGAACAGCCGGCTGGCGAAACCGTACATCAGCGCGCTGGTGCCCGCGAACAACATAATGAAGGGCAGGCGCACGATCAGCGGGCCATGCAGCCCGGTCACCCGCTGGATCGCCAGTTCCATCCACCAGGAAATCGGCGGATGGTCGAAATAGGACAACTGAAATGCATGCGACGCCGAAACCATGTAGCTTTCGTCGATGCCGAGTCCCATGCCTCCGGCAAGGATCAGGCGAATGACGGTCGCGAGCAGGATGACGACGGCAGCTTGGCGTGCGGGCGAGGCGGATTTCATGGCCGAGCGGCATGAGCGACGGGCGGCGTGCGGTCAAGCCGGACGACCGTCGTTTCACGCGACGATGACTTGGAGCAACGGACAGTCCATCGTATCAAGGCGGTCGACAGGAGTTCCGCATTATGAGCATCGCCTTCAATCTGGGGCGCCGCGCCCTGCTTTCCGGCCTTGGCAGCATGGTCTGCGCCGCTGCGCTCGTCCCGAACGCCCTGGCGACCGAACCGGCACCGCCCGCCTATGTCGAACTCGACGGTCATATGAAACCGCTGGCCTTCCGCATGGAGAATGTCGAAACCGGCAAGATCGTCACCGAAGCGGCGTTTCGCGGCCATCCGGTGATCCTCTATTTCGGTTTCACCCGCTGCCCGGATACCTGCCCGCTCACCATGCAGAATGCGGCGCGGCTGGTTCGGATGCTCGGCGTCGATGGCCGGAAGCTGCGCATCGCGTTCGTCACCGTCGATCTCGATTACGACACCCCGGCGCGCCTCAAAAGCTTCATGGCGAAATTCGGCACCCCTCCGGTCTTCACCGGCCTGCGCGGCACACCCGCCGAACTCGAGGCGGCGGCAAAGCGCTACGGCGTATTCTACAAGGCGCCGGCCGGGCCCGATTCGCCCGATCCAGTCTCCGCCATCGGCCATAGCGACGCCACCTATCTGTTCGCGCCCGACGGCAAGGCCGTCGCCGTGCTGACCGCACTACCCGGCTCGCATCCCGATCTTGGCAAGGATGCAGCGCTGATCCGCAAATTGATCGGCTGATGTGCGCTGCCGGTCTTTTCGTGCTTGCGGCGCTGCTCGGTGCCGCCGCACCGGATGGCGCAAGCCTCGTCGCTCATGGCAACAGCCATGGCATTCTGCCTTGCGCAGCCTGTCATGGCGCCGATCTCAAAGGCAATGCGGCGACCGGGGCAGGGCGGCTCATCGGCAATCCCGCATCTCAAACCCGTGCCTCGCTGCGCCGTATCGCGGGCGACGCATCCCGCGGCAATTACGCGATGCACGACATTGCCCGCTCGATGACGCCAGCTGAACGCCGCGCCATCGCCGCCTATCTCGCAACGCTGCGCTGAGTATGCCGGATCAATGTCCGAAGATCGTGCGCGATTCCGGCAATATCCGGCTTTAACGCCACCCCGAGTTTGGTAATCATGAACCGCGCGTCGCCATGCGCGCCGAACACATAGATCGCGGCGGAATGAGTTACGGTGTAGTGCGCCGGGTTTTTCGAGCGCTGCACCGAAAACACCACGCGATAACGCCTCGCGAGTCGAAACAATTGGTTGGGCGTGCCACGCAGCCCGACCATATGCGGGCCGAACAACCCAATATAATAGCGCAGAACCTGCGGCGTATCCCGGTAGGGATCGACGGTGACGAACAAAAATACGACATGTGAAGCGAGCGGACCCAGCGTCTTGAACACCTGTTCGACCCGGTACTGGGTGAACGGGCACTCGTCACCGCAATTGGTATAGCCGAAAAACAGCATCACCACTTTGCCCCTGAAATCGGCAGCGGTGACGGTCTTGCCGGTCTCCACATCTTTCATGCGCAAGCTCAGCGGCGGCACCAGGCCCGCGATCGGCCGATCCACCGAGGCGAGAGGGCGGCTTCGCGCCGCGGCCGGACCGATTGCGGCGAGCAGGAGCAGAACAGCAAGACCGCCGAGGCGAAGCCTGCGAACCATCATCGCATCCCGATCGATACCCGCGCCGACCTCAATGACCGAGATAGGCGTTCATACGTGGCGCTCATCAACCCAATTTCGTCTTCAGCGCCTCGTTCACCAAAGCCGGATTGCCCTTGCCCGCCATCGCCTTCATCACCTGCCCGACGAAGAAGCCGAACAATTTCTCCTTGCCCGATTTATACTCGGCCACCTTGTCGGCATTGGCGGCGAGCACCCGATCGATCGCGGTGTCGATCGCGCCGGTATCGGTCACCTGCCGGAGCCCGCGCGCTTCGATGATCGCACCCGGCGTATCGCCGGTCTCGACCATGATCTCGAACACCTCCTTGGCGATCTTGCCGTTGATCGTCGCATCGCTGATCAAGTCGAGCAGGGCACCAAGGTTTTTGGCACTGACAGGGCTATCCTCGATGTTGCGTCCGGTACGATTGAGTGCGGCGAAAAAATCGCCGAGCATCCAGTTCGCCACGAGCTTCGCATCGCGCCCTTTCGCCACGGTTTCGAAAAAATCCGCGGTGGCCCGCTCCATGACGAAGATCGCCGATTCATAGGCGGAAATTCCAAAATCGCGCACCAGCCGCGCCCGTTTCGCATCCGGCAATTCAGGCAGGTCGTTCTTCAGCGCCGCAACCCAAGTCTCGTCGAGCACCAGCGGCAGCAAATCCGGTTCGGGGAAATAGCGGTAGTCATGCGCATCTTCCTTGCTGCGCATCGAACGGGTCACGCCTCGCGCCGGGTCGAACAGGCGGGTTTCCTGTTCGACCACGCCGCCCGATTCCCAAACCTCGATCTGCCTTCGCGCCTCGGTCTCCACCGCCTGCATCACGAAGCGGATCGAATTGACGTTCTTCACCTCGCAACGGGTGCGAAATGCCTCGCCCGGTTTGCGCACCGACACGTTGACATCCGCACGCATCGAACCTTCGTCCATATTGCCGTCGCAAGTGCCGAGATAGCGCAGAATGGTGCGCAGCTTGCGCAGATACGCGCCAGCTTCCTCCGGGTTGCGCATATCCGGCTCACTGACGATTTCCATCAGTGCGACGCCCGAGCGGTTCAAATCGACGAAGGATTTGCTCGCATGCTGATCGTGCATCGACTTGCCGGCATCCTGTTCGAGATGCAACCTCGTGATGCCGATGCTGCGCGTCTCGCCCGATTCCAGCTCGATCTCGACGGTGCCGGCCCCGACGATCGGCTGATCGTACTGGCTGATCTGATAGCCTTGCGGCAAATCGGCATAAAAATAATTCTTCCGGTCGAACCGCGAAATTAGATTGATCCGTGCGTCCAGCCCAAGCCCGGTTCGCACCGCCTGCGCCACGCATTCGCGGTTGATCACCGGCAACATGCCGGGAAATCCCGCGTCGATGAAACTGACCTGGCTGTTCGGCTCCGCACCGAATTCGGTTGCAGCACCGCTGAACAGTTTTGATTTCGATATGATCTGGGCATGAACCTCAAGCCCGATCACCAGCTCCCATGGGCCGGTTTCGCCCCCGATCGTGTAGCTCATGGCGTCGCTCCCGCGCGCAAGCCGGGCAGGGCGGTGAACCCCGCCGCGCGTTCGATCGCCGAGGACACGGCAAATACCGTCTCCTCATCGAAGTGTCGGCCAATCACCTGCAACCCGAGCGGCAGCCCGCGCGCATCCTGCCCAGCGGGGATGCTCATCGCGGGAACCCCCGCGAGCGAGGCGGGAACCGTGAACACGTCGTTCAGATACATCGTCACCGGATCGTCCATTTTCTCGCCGATCGCGAAGGCGGCCGAGGGCGCGGTGGGCGTCAGCAGCGCATCGATCTTCGCGAAAGCCTCGGTAAAATCGCGCAGAATCAGGGCGCGCACCTTCTGCGCCCGCAGATAATACGCGTCGTAATACCCGGCCGACAGCACATAGGTGCCGATCATGACCCGGCGCTTCACCTCGGCGCCGAATCCGGCGGCGCGGGTGCGCTCGTACAAATCGATCAGATCCTCGCCGTCGACCCTGGCACCGAACCTCACCCCGTCATACCGCGCAAGGTTCGATGACGCTTCGGCAGGTGCGACGATGTAGTAGACCGGCAGCCCGTATTGCGTGTGCGGCAGCGACACATCGATGATGTCCGCCCCCGCGCGCTTCAGCCAGTCGATGCCGGATTGCCAGAGTTTTTCGATCTCCGGCGCCATGCCGTCGACGCGATATTCGGCAGGAATGCCGATCCGCAGCCCCTTCACCCCACGCGCGCAGGCGGCACGGAAATCGGGCACCGGGCGATCGGCCGATGTGCTGTCCTTTTCATCGAATCCGCTCATCGCGCCAAGTAATATCGCGCAATCCTCGACGGTGCGCGCCATCGATCCGGCTTGATCGAGCGAGGAGGCAAACGCGACGATACCGAAGCGCGAGCAGCGGCCATAGGTCGGCTTGATTCCGGCGATGCCGCAGAACGAAGCGGGCTGGCGGATCGAACCGCCTGTATCGGTTCCGGTCGCACCCAGCGCGATCCGTGCTGCAACCGCCGATGCCGAACCGCCGGACGATCCGCCGGGAACCAGCTTCGCGCCATCCGCCCGCTGCCACGGATTCTCCACCGGGCCGAATCCGGAGGTGATGTTCGACGATCCCATCGCGAATTCGTCGAGGTTCGCCTTGCCGAGCATCACGCTCCCAGCGGCCTTGAGCCGCGCGGTCACGGTGCTCTCATAGGGCGGGATGAACGGCGCCAGAATCTTCGAGGCCGCGGTTGTCCGCACACCCTCGGTGCAGAACAAATCCTTGATCGCGAGTGGAATCCCTGCAAGGGCAGGGGCATTGCCAGCAGCACGCGCCGCGTCCGCCGCTTTCGCCCGGTCGCGCGCGATGTCGGGCGTGGTGGTGATGAAGGCGTTCAGCCGCGGATTGAGCGCCTCGACCGCACCGATATGCGCCTCGGTCAGTTCGACCGCCGAGATGCGTTTTGCCGCCAGCGCGTCCAGCGCCTCGGCGATGGTCAAATCGAGCATGGTCATTCCACCACCTTCGGCACCGCGAAGAAATCGCCGATCCGGTCCGGTGCATTCGCCAGCACGTGATCGGGGATGCCGCCGTCGGTCACCCGGTCTTCGCGCATCCGCATGGTCATCTGCGCCCCGCCGGTCAGCGGCGCCACGCCGTCGACATCGACGGCGGCAAGCTGTTCCACATAGCCGAGAATGGCGTTGAGTTCGCCTTGCAGGCGCGGCACCTCGTCATCGGCGAGGCGGATGCGGGCGAGTTTCGCGATGCGGCGAACCATCGCGGGGTCGAGCGACATGGATTGATCCCTTGGGTTTCAGTGCGGACCGGACCATAAACGCCACCATGACACTGTTCAACCTGACCGGCCTGGTAGCTACGTTGCCCCGCAATTCTCGTCTCATCGGCCTCGATCCCGGCTCGCGCATCATTGGCATCGCTCTGTCCGACGTGAGCCGCCGCTTGGCTTCCCCCTATGGCGCCATGAAGCGCGGCAAGCTTGCGGAAATGGCGCAGACGATTCGCGACATTGCCGCCAAGGAAGGGGCAGGCGGCATCGTTATCGGCCTGCCGCTCTCGATGGATGGCTCGCTCGGTCCGGCGGCGCAGGCGGCGCGGGACTGGGCTCACGCGATCGCCGCGGCAACCGGGCTGGCGGTGGCGATGATGGATGAACGCCTGTCCTCGGCGGCCGTGAACCGGGCTATGATCGAGTCCGATCTGTCGCGCGCCAAGCGTGCCGCGCGCGTCGATGCGGCGGCGGCAGCCTATATGCTGCAATCGGCGCTCGACCTGCTGAACGAAGCGGGATGAAACCGCTCGCGATCCTGCTGCTTCTGGTTCTCGCGGCGGCGCTGGAAGTCGGCGGCGATGCGCTGATGCGCGCCGGCCTGCATGATTCCGGCGCATCGCGGGTCACCTGGCTGATCGCCGGCACCGCCGTGCTCGCCGCTTACGGCATCTTCGTCAATCTCGGTCCGTGGGATTTTGGCCGCGTACTTGGCGTCTATGTGGTATTGTTCTTCATCATGGCGCAGATCGTCAATTTTCTCGGCTTCGGCCTCCGCCCCGGCGCGCCGATCCTTGTCGGCGGCTCGCTGATCTGCGCTGGCGGACTGATCCTCGCCGTCTGGCGCTGAATGTTGCGATTTCGGTAGCCCACCCCCCGCGCTCTGTGGCAGTTTCGCGTAAAGCACGAGGAGACGCCGATGCACGGGCTGATGCAGCACGAACCCATGATGATTTCCGATTTGCTGCGCCACGCCGCCCGATATCATCCGCGAAGTGAAATCGTCTCGCGCCGCCCCGACGGCGTCCATCGGCAGACCTACCCCGAAACCGAACGCCGCGCCCGGCGCCTCGCCCAGGCGCTGATCCGGCTCGGGATCGCACCGGGCGACCGGGTGGCGACGCTCGCGTGGAACAGCCACCGGCATGTCGAGCTCTATTTCGCGATCTCCGGCATTGGGGCGGTGATCAACACGATCAATCCGCGCCTCGCGCACGACGATATCGCCTATATCGCCGATCATGCCGAGGATCGGGTGATTTTCGCCGATGTCGATTTCGCGCCGATCCTCGCCGCCGTCGTGCCGAAGCTGGCCGCGAGACCGCGCCACATCGTGTTTCTGAACGATTCTGGCGACATCCAGGATTGCACGCTCCCCGCGAGCATCTCGGTATCTGCCTACGAGACGCTGATCGCCGCTGAAGACGGCGATTACGAGTGGCCGCGCTTCGAGGAAACCACGGCGAGCGGCCTTTGTTACACCTCGGGCACAACCGGCAAGCCGAAGGGCGTGCTCTATAGCCATCGCTCGACCGTGCTGCTGGCGATGGCGGTCAACGCCGCGGATGCGTGCGGCTTGCGCGCGGCCGACCGGCTGATGCCGGTGGTGCCGATGTTCCACGTGAATGCCTGGTCCCTGCCTTATGCGGCGGCGGCGTGCGGCGCCTCGCTGATCATGCCTGGACGGTTTCTCGACGGCGCAAGCCTCGCCGGCCTGATCGCGGATGAGCATGTGACCATCTCGGCCGGCGTGCCGACGGTCTGGCTCGGCGTGCTCGACCATCTGCGCGAAACCGGCCAACGATTGCCGAGTCTGCAACGCCTGGTAATCGGCGGCTCGGCCTGCCCACCTGCCTTGTTCGAGCAGTTCGATGCACTCGGCGTCGAAATCCGCCACGCCTGGGGCATGACCGAGAGCAGCCCGCTCGCCACTCTGGCAGCACCGGTGGCGGGCGTCGACGCGGATGCCGCGGCAAACCAGCGCCTGAGCCAGGGCAGGACGATCTTCGGCGTCGAACTGCGCGCGCGGGATGAAAAAGCGACCGAGGTGCCATGGAACGGCAAGACCCAGGGCAATATCGAGCTGCGTGGCCATTGGGTTGCGACCGGCTACTACCGAATGCCTAAAGGCACCACTGCGGATGGCTGGTTTCCGACCGGCGATGTCGGCACCATCGATCCTGACGGTTTCGTCTACCTCACCGACCGAACCAAGGATCTGATCAAATCGGGCGGCGAATGGATCAGCTCGATCGCCCTGGAAAACATCGCCGTCGCGCACCCTGCAGTGGCCGAGGCGGCGGCGATCGCAGCGAAGCATCGCAAATGGGGCGAGCGGCCGCTGCTGATCGTCGCATTGCGGCCGGGTGCATCGTTGACCAAGGCCGAGCTGCTGGCCTTCTACGAGGACAAGGTCCCGCGCTGGTCGGTGCCGGACGATGTGATCTTTATCGACGAATTGCCCCATGGCGCCACCGGCAAGCTGCTCAAAACGGCTCTGCGGTCACGCTTCGGAGACTATTTCATCCGGGCGGAGGACGTGGTCTGATGGAGACTGCCGTTTCGATCGCGACGGTGAAATTGGTCCAGCCCTTCGAGGGCTTCAGCGCGACGCCTTATCAAGATCCAGTCGGCGTCTGGACCATCGGTTTCGGCTCGACGCGCGATGCCTTCGACGCGCCGGTCTGCGCCACCACGCCGCCGATCACCCGCGCGCAGGCGCTAGTACCCTCCGTCATTGATTTTGCGGCGGACCTTCGATTCGATGACTCCGCAACGACGGAGATGGTTCGTGACCGCGAAACAAAGTGCCGTAAAGAAGTATGTGGTGAAGCTCAGCCTCG
>NZ_JAKGBZ010000066.1 GCF_021556475.1 Acidiphilium iwatense
GGGTCCTCCTTATGTTGCCCGCATGATGGTGGCCAGCGCGGGATTTGGTCAAGGGAAGCGCGCCATTATGCCGCCCCGCCAACGAATAAATTTTTACGAATATGCGGTCAGCCTCGGAATCGGACGTTTGCACCAGCGGAATGTGCTGGCGCAAGAAATGGCGGCTAAATTTGACGGCAAATGTCAAATGTCTCGTTTAGAGATGCTGTATAATAGTGAACCATCAATGGTTTATTGTGATGGAATTTTGTTCTGGATCATGCGCGAAGCCAGCTAGCGGAGAAAGATGATGGATGATGTCACGTCCCACCCGATCAAGACAGAAACATCCCAACCAAAGGCCGAATCATCTGTTCTGCACCCACTGGATCCGCTGACTCCTGCAGAAATTCAAACCGTCGTTGCTGCCGTGCGTGCCAGTCCTGATTTCGGCCCAGGGATTATGTTCGAGATGATCGAATTGCTCGAACCGTCGAAAGCAGCTCTACGAATTTGGTGCAATGGTGCCGAGCTTCCTCCTCGTGCGGCGCGCGTCAATGTGTTCCGCAATGATGAAGCTGGAGTGTGGCGCCTTACCGTCACTCTGAGTTCCATGCGGATCGACAGCAAGTACTTCGTGCCAGGTGCACAGCCAATGATCCAACTCGAACAGTTCATGGCGATTGAGAACATTGTTCGCAGTGATCCAGATTTCATCGCCGCCTGTGCACGGCGCGGCATCACCGACATGAGCCTTGTCTGTGTTGACCCGTGGTCTGGTGGAAATTTCAATATAGAGGGTGAAGAAGGCCGGCTTCTGTCGCACACCTTCTGCTGGCTACGGACCCGTCAGAATGATAACCTCTACGCTCATCCGATCGCCGGATTAAACGCGGTTGTCGACATCAAAGCGGGTCGCGTATTGCGGGTCGACGACCATTGTAGTTTGCCAATACCAATGGCGGAGTTCAACTACGAGTCGCAATTTCGTGAGGATTTCCGTAAGCCATTGAAACCACTCGATGTGGTACAGACTGAGGGGCCAAGCTTCAACCTTGAGGGCAATTCAATTGCCTGGGATAAATGGTCTCTAGTCATCGGGTTTAACGCACGTGAGGCCATCACACTGCATGACATTCGCTACGATGGCCGAAGCGTGATCCACCGCGCATCGCTCGCTGAGATGGTAGTACCCTATGGTTCCCCGGAGCCGGGACATGTCCGCAAGAACGTGTTTGACATCGGTGAATATGGTCTTGGCAAGTTAGCTAATTCGCTCAAGCTCGGCTGTGACTGCCTCGGTCACATAGCATATCTCGACGCGCATCTGAACACGATGACGGGTAACGTCTACACAATCGAAAATGCAATCTGCATCCATGAGGAAGATTCTGGCATTCTCTGGAAGCATTGGGATTTCCGTACCGACCGCGCGGAGATCCGGCGCGGCCGCCGACTCGTGATTTCCTGTATCTGCACTGTCGGCAACTATGAGTACGCAACCTATTGGTACTTCCGGCAGGACGGCTCGATCGAATTCGAGATGAAAGCTACGGGAATCATTAACACAACGGCCTGTATTCCTGGGCGCCCATCACGCTTTGGGGCCGAGGTTGCGCCAGGCGTTGAAGGCCACGTTCACCAACATATATTCTGTGCTCGGCTCGACATGGCAATCGACGGGGAACGGAACAGCGTTCTCGAGTGCGACACTGAAGCGGTGCCCACCGGCCCCGCGAATCCTTACGGTAATGCCTTTTTTGTGACCGAACGGACTCTTCGAACCGAAATCGAGGGGGCGCGACGCGCCGATCCAGCGCGGCAAAGATACTGGAAAATCATAAACCCCCACGTGGTCAACCATGTTGGTAAGCCAGTCGGCTACCGACTTGAACCCACTCATACGATTACACCATTCTTGGCATCAGACTCGCCGTCGGCGCGGCGGTCCGGGTTTATTAAAAATCATCTCTGGGTGACGGCTTTCAATCCTGACGAGCGTTATCCGGCCGGCGAATTCATGAATCATTCTGATGGCCGCGGCGGAATAGAGGATTTCATCGCCCAAAACCGGCCAATAGCTGATGCCGAAATCGTCCTATGGCACGTATTAGGACTACACCATTTGCCACGTACTGAAGATTTTCCCGTACAGCCTTGTATTAGTGCAGGATTCACTCTCATGCCGAGCGGCTTTTTCGATCAAAATCCTGCACTTGACCTGCCTCCTGATATCAATCGAGCCAGCCGGCGCCACTCCGATGCCACTTGTTGTCACCATTAGGCATTATGGAAAATCCAAGATCTATCCATGACTGGGCTGCCAAGCAATTATTCGGCGCCTATCATGCTGCACGATACAACTCCGGTAAAGGATTGAAAAATCTGCCCGCAAAAATGTAAGCATACGCATCAAGGTCTCAGCTTTTGCCTTATTGTCCTACAATCTCTGGCAAAGAGATAAAATAAAAAACTGTTCAGGCTCCCTTCACTGGCCACAATAAATGATCAGAAAGAACGGTCAAATGGAGAAACACCATGGATGCACGAAACTTGGCAACAGTTGCAACACATCATAAACTTAAAAAGGGGTCGCTGGGCGTTTGGCAACTATCCGGACTGTCCTTTGCCAATATGGCTCCAGCATACAGTCTTTTTACTACTTTGGGGTTAGTCGTTGCTGGTGTTGGCTTTGGTGCCCCACTTCTATTTTTATTAGCTGGCGTTGCTACTTTTTTTCATGTCAATACAACCGCCGAGTTTTCACGGAAGTGCCCTAGCGCTGGTTCGTATACTTGTTTTATCTCACGTTCTTTCGGCAACCATGTTGGAATTACCGTCGGTATTATGTATTTATTTGCATGGATTTTACTTATCGCTTCTGTTTTTCTTGTTGTTGGCACTTGGACGCAATTTACAATAAAGGAAATTCTTGGCGTTAATACCAATTGGTTAATTTTGATGGTTGTATTTGTAGGTATCGGGACGTGGCTTTGCATTAGTGGCGTCACTCTATCGTCCCGTATTGCAATTTCATTATTTGTCTTTGAGGTTATTGTCCTCTTAATAGGTTCTGGCTTTATGATTTTCAGCCATGTGAATTATATTTCATTGTCTCCGTTTAGTTTTGGTAAGTTATTTTCTAATTTCAAAGGCGTTGGTTTAGCGTTTCCGTTGGCCATCTATCCGTTTATTGGCTCTAGCAATGCTGCCACCATGGCAGAAGAGGCGCACAAACCTCATCATTCGATTCGAGTTGCAGTATTTTCGGCCATCACGCTGGCTACTATACTATATGTGTTTTGTGTTTACGCTACGATTATTGGATCCAAATTTGACAATCACATTTTAACTCACGCCACATATCCAATGATTAGCGTAGCAAAATATGCTCTTGGACCATATGTATGGCTTTTTTATGTGGCTGGTCTGACAAGTACGTTATCACTTGTTCTGGTTGCAATAAATGCTGCGGCTCGTGTGCTCTATAATTTATCAAAAGAAGGCGTATTATTCAAAAATCTTTCAAATGTTCATGAAACATATCGTACACCTTATGCTGCTTTGCTGTTAATTTCAATTGGTGCCTTAGGGGTTGCTGTCGTCATTGGATTGATTTTTGGTCCGATCAACGCTTTTAATTGGACGGGAACATTGGGTACGATACCATTAATTATAATTTTTGTGATTGTTAATTTAGCCCTCCCTGTATATTTTATTAGGAATCATAAAGATCATTTTTCTGTACTATTTCATCTTGTTTTTCCAATTCTCGGCTGCTTAATTTATTTGGTTCCATTGTACTCTACTGTTGAGCCGGGACAGCCGACGCCATACAACTACTTTGGTTTAACAACGCTGGCCGTCATTCTGGCTGGGATAATTTATAGTATCTATCTTGTGAACCGACGATTTGAAAGCTTGAATCTCGGCCTTCACGTGGCTTTGGAGGATTAGAAAATGGCAACTATTTTTGAGTTTTTTGATAAAATGCTTGATGTGGGTGCGGAGAAAGATCGGCGAGGATCAGACCCAGTAATGGCAGGAATACGGGATGCTGAACGTCATCGACGAATTCAGCCGCAAATGCCTGGCCATGATGCCGTTTCGGTGGTTTCGGTCGTTTGATGCGATCGACGTGCTCGACGATCTGTTCATTGAGCATCACCAGAGCACATCCGATCTCAATAACTGGCCGGAATTTATCGCCCTATCCCCGTCCGTCAATGATGCGGGCGGCTAGGCGTCACCACCCTTTATATCGAACCCGTGTCGAGCGGGACAGAGTCGACACGCAGATCGAATTCGAGCCAGACATTGGCGGCGTGGCCGCAGGTTTTGTGATAACCCAATCCATCTGCGCCGCAGTATTTTTAGGCGGGACAAGGAGGTTGACCTGGCGGAACGCGCCGCCTCGGGGTTCGATGAGCATGAAGTTGCGCGGCGTCTCGTCCGCAGCGATGAATCGTGACTGCTCCCATATAGACTCACCCGCTGGCGGCGCGACGCCGCAGACGATGACATCGCCGACCTCGCCCTCGGCGTGGCAGCTAACGACATGGATGATTTTGGAGGTACACATTTCCATATTTTCGATATCAGGTTTTTGTCGCCGCGAATCGCTCGAGGCTAAGGCTGGCGATGGATTGTGGATCGGCCGAGCCATCGACGATGTGGCATACGATATCCGCAGTGACTGGCGCCAACGTGACGCCCAGATGTTGGTGACCGAAGGCGTAAACGAGGTTCCGTGCGAAGCTGGCTCGGCCGATGGCGGGGATATAGTCGGGCAGGGTCGGTCGTGCGCCCATCCAGCGTGTCAGGGGCGCGTGCAATGGCAAGGACAACTCGGTAGCGTGGCGCTGCAGCCGCGCCCATTTACGGGCATCTGGCGGTGAATCTGGGCGGCCGAACTCCACAAATCCAGCCACTCGTAATCCGGCTTCGAACCGCGTGATGATGATCGAACGTTCCTGGAACACGACAGGCGGCATATCCGCGGGCCAGTCGTGATGCTCCGATTGAATGTGGTAGCCACGTTCAGCGATCAGCGGTACGGGGCGACCGAGATCGCCGAGGAGCCGGCCTGAGGCCACGCCGGCGGTGAGAAGGATCGTCTCAGGAACGATTTCTCTACCGTCGTCGAGGGTGAGTTTCGCCAAACCTTCTGCGATTGTCATGCGGCGAACGGTACCCTTGATCATCCGTCCGCCGCCGGCGCGCCAAGCTGCACCCAACATCCGAAAGAGCCGGTCTAGGTCGGCGACCTGGCCTGTGTTCTCGAAGATCAAAGCGGCTGCCAATTCAACACCTAACGCCTTGGCCATGACCGCCCGTTCGGCCGGACGCGCTGGATGGGACCGCGCTGTTCCGGTGTCCGTCCGCTGCCATGCGGCAATATCGCGTGCTGCGCGCCGGGCATCCTGCCAGACTATGACATGCCCGCGTTCCAACAAGAGATCGGGTGCGGCAATGTCCAGCGCTAGCCTGCGCCAACCCGAAATCGCCTTCGCCAGCAGGCAGCGAAGGATGACCTTGCCAGCCTCGAATTGCGATGGATTCGCCGCCCGGATGAGTTTCCAGGCGAATGGCGCCCATTCCCCGATATCGCGCAGCGGTAGCGACAGTGAGCCTCGTCCGAGCGCGAACCGGCCGACGGTACTACGGATCGCTGCGCGCGAGGCTAGGGGTTCGATCTGTTCGATCGCGATATGCCCGGCATTGCCGCGCGAAGCCGACAGGTTGAAGTCGCCGGGATCTACGATCGTTGTGGCGTAACCGGCCTGCTGCAGCCGCAGTGCGCAGCACAGACCAATGATGCCGCCGCCTACGATCAGTACGGTCCGGTCTGGTTGTTTAACACCCACCCTTGCCTTACCTCCAGAAATCGTATACGTATACGATCTAATAGACGAGGAGAAATATCATGGCAACTAGCTGGCACGGCATATTGCCTGCGACGACCACGCAATTCGCCCCGGACATGTCCCTGGATCTCCGTGCAACACAGCGCGTGCAAGACGACCTTATTAACGACGGCATCGACGGGCTTGTCGTCCTGGGGACAGTGGGAGAGAACAACTCGCTCGATACGGACGAGAAGCTTCGCGTGCTTGAGGCTACCTGCGAGGCAGTGGCCGGCCGAGTGCCGGTGATCGCTGGCATTTCCGAGTTTGACGCTCGCCGAGCGGCCGATAGCGCCCGTGCCGCTGAGAAAGTCGGCGTCGATGGGCTGATGCTGCTGCCCCCCATGGTCTATGTGCCTCGCACCGAGGAATTGATCGTACATTTCAAGACAGTGGCGAGCGCCTCGTCGCTGCCGATCATGCTCTACAACAATCCGCCTGCGTATCGGATCAATATCGGCGTCGAGGTGCTCGAGGCAGTTTCTCACATCGAGACGATTGTGGCGATCAAAGAAAGTGTGCCAGATTCGCGCCGCTTCACCGATCTGCATAACAGTTTCGGTAATCGCTTCGAAATTTTCGCTGGGCTCGATGACCTGGCGTTCGAAGGGTTGTTACTGGGCGCGTGCGGCTGGGTTTCCGGCCTGACGAACGCCTTTCCGCGCGAATCGGTTCGGTTGGTCGCGGCAATTCGCGCCGGCGATCTCGATGAGGCACGGAAGATCTATCGCTGGTTCATGCCGCTGCTCCATCTCGACGCCGAACATGACCTGGTGCAGTCGATCAAACTCGCCGAACAGATGATGGGACGCGGTTCGGAACGAGTCCGACTGCCGCGCCTCACGTTGACTGGCGAGCGTAGGGCAGAGGTGATCGAGATGGTGCGGCGCGCCGCCGTCACCAGCCCGCTCGGCCGGCAGGACGTCGAACAGGTCATTCCCGCATGAGCCTGGGGCGGCACGCCTTCTTCTGTATTGACGGCCATACGGCCGGAAATCCGGTTCGCCTCGTCGTCGGTGGCGCGCCTCTGCTGCGCGGGAACTCAATGTCCGAGCGACGGCAGGATTTTTTGGCGCGGTTCGACTGGATCCGCACGGGGCTATGCTTTGAGCCGCGCGGCCACGATATGATGTCCGGTGGATTCCTTTATCCGCCAACCCGTGAGGATACCGATACCGGTATTCTCTTTATCGAGACAAGCGGCTGCCTGCCGATGTGCGGTCACGGCACAATTGGTCTTGTCACTTTCGGGCTGGAGCACGGGCTGATTCAGCCGCAGCGCCCCGGCGTCGTGCGACTCGAAGTGCCGGCAGGGATCGTGGAGGCGGCATACACGATCGAGGGGGACAGAGTCGCCGCTGTCACGATCCGTAATGTACCGGCTTTCTTAGCGGCGCGGGGAGTCAAGGTCGAGTTGCCGGAACTTGGGCCGCTATCGGTCGACATCGCCTTTGGCGGCAACTACTATGCGATCATCGAGCCGCAGGGGCGATATAAGGGAATCGATGTCATCGGCGCAGCACGACTAATCGAATATAGTGGAGAAATCCGCCGTCAAGTTCGCGCGACGATCGAACCAGTGCATCCGCTCGACCCGACGATCAGGGGCGTGAGTCACGTCCTCTGGGCTGACGCGCCAAAAGGTGCGGGCGCAGATGGCCGCAACGCGGTGTTCTACGGCGACCGCGCGATCGATCGCTCTCCCTGTGGCACGGGAACCTCTGCCAGACTCGCCCATCTCGTCGCGACCGGGCGACTGAAAGTCGGCGACCGGTTCGTCCATGAGAGCTATATCGGCAGCCGATTCATCGGGACCGTCGAAGCCGAAACCGAGATAGGCGGTCAACCAGCCATAATTCCAACGATCAAGGGCGCGGCAATTTCCACGGGGTTCAACACGATCTGGATTGATCGGAAGGATAGTTTCTGGGAGGGGTTTCAGGTTGTCTAAGGCGGGCAGCCGGATCGACGCAGCGGACCGTGTGGCTTTCGGGCGCCGGGTTAAACCCGTTGTACTGTCCGCCGATCGAATCGTCGATATCGTCCGCGATCATATCCACACTGGTCGGCTTGCGGCTGGTGCGCCGATCCGCCAAGACGTGCTTGCAGGGGAACTGGGCATCAGCAAAATCCCAGTCAGAGAAGCGCTGGGTCGCATTCAACAGGATGGTCTGATCTATACGATCCCTAATCGCGGCTTCTTCGTTCGTCCGCTGACCAGGGCAGAAGCCTATGAAGTGTACGATCTGCGTCTGGCGATCGAACCCGCAGCGGCAGCGCGCGGGGCTATGACAGCCAACGAGGCAGACAGGAGGGCGGCGATCCGAAACCTTGCGGCGCTGAGCAAGGCTATATCGCGGCAATTGAGCGACATCGGGTCACTGCATCGTGCCTTCCACAAAGCGCTGGTCGCATCTGCGGGTCGTGATCTTACAGGCCAGATCATCGAACGGCTGCACATTGTGTCGGAACGCTATGTTCGGCACCACCTCGCGGCATCAGGGAGAATTCAGCGCGCGAATGCAGAACATGCCGACATTCTCGACGCTTGGCTTGGACGTGATGCTCCCTTGGTCGAAAAACTAATGTCCGGACACATCCAGGCTACCCTGGACGATTTGCGGCACGAAATCGAGCCGGACTTCCGGCAGCCGGGTGGAAACGGCGAGCCATTGGCTTCAATTGAACGGATATCGCATGGGAGTAGCCGCTTGGCACGGAGAGCTTCCAGCATTACCGAACCTTCAACATCATAACAAAGGGAGTTGAAACAATGCTGAATAGTAAACTCATGATTGGCGTTATATCCGGTATGGTGCTGTTGACATTTGGAAGAAATGCAAACGCGGCGGTACCATCAATCAAGATCGGCGTTCAGGTGCCGATCACCGGCGCCTATGCCGATGAAGGGCAGGGAATCGAGAAGGCAGTGAAGCTGCTCGCCGAGGAGCAGAACGCCAAGGGGGGCCTGATCGGTCGTAAGATCGAGGTCAAGGTCTGCGACGATGAGGGTAAAGCTTCGCAAGCGGCGATCTGTGCACGCCAGTTGGTGGATGACGGTGTGGTGGCAGTGATCGGATCCTATACCAGCGGCGCGGCACTCGCCGCCGAGCCGATCTATGCGCGGGCCAAGGTGATTCAGACCTCAGACGGAACGTCCAACAAGCTGATCGAGAAAGGGTATAACACCTGGTTCGGCAACGCTCCTCCGAACAGTGCCGAAGCGAAGTTCACCGCCCATTACCTCGTCGATGTTCGACATTTCAAGCACATCGCGGTGATGACCGATCATTCCAGTTACGCAACCGGTCTTGCCGCCGCCGTGATCAAGAACGTGGAGGCCGATCATGGCGATATTGTCGACAAGTCCTATATCAACGCGAGCGCGCAGAATTTCACGCCGATCTTGACAAAACTTAAATCGATGCATCCCGATGTCATCTACTTTTCCGGATATTATTCGGAAGGCGGGCTGATTCGGGCACAAATGGTGCAACTCGGCATGAAGGCGACGTTCGTGGGGGGCGATGCGAACGAAAATGTTGCCTTCGCGAAGATCGCCGGGTCGGCGGCAAAGGGGGCAATCATCATTAATGTGCCCGCTCCACAAGACCTTCCTTATCCGGCAGCTAAGCGATTTCTCGCGTCCTACAAGGCCAAATATCGTGAGCTACCGCCGTCGATTTACACGCTGACAAATGCGGACGGCATGCGTGCGGTGATGCAGGCGATTGAGAAAACGCACGGCGTGAAACCGACCAAAATAGAAAACTACCTTCATCACATGAAAGAATTCGATGGCCTGACGGGAGATTTCACATGGAATCGCCGCGGCGAGCGGATCGGCACTGCGTTCACGGCCTTCGAGGTGCAAGGTAATGGCAGCTACAGGATTGTCTATCCGAAACCGAAAGCCGGATGAGCAAGACCAACACCGGTGTGATAATTCCGCAACCCGATTCGCTAAGTCAATAATGTAAATCGTAATGAAATCGCTGATGTGGTAAACTGCCTATCCCTGGAGTTTAAATAAATGGGATAGAAAAATAGAAAGAAACGCGATGGGAACGTTTATTCAACAGGTCTTTAATGGGCTCACGGTCGGTGGCATCTACGCCCTCATCGCGCTTGGCTATACGATGGTGTACGGCGTGATGCGGCTGATCAACTTCGCCCATGGCGATCTCTGCATCCTTGGCGCGTTCATTGGCCTGACAATGTTGACGTCGACAGCCGGGAGTGGACATCCTGGTCCCGCTCTACTCCTGCTCGCCTTCGTTGTGGCGATCGTCTTGGTCGCCGCAGCGGGGGTAGTACTTGAGCTCGTTGCCTATCGTCCGTTACGCAAGGCGGATAGGCTGGCCGCAGTGATCTCCGCATTGGGCGCTTCACTACTCATAGAAAATGGCATCATGTTAATCTGGGGACCGGAGGTTGCCGTGTTTCCATCCGGTTTGCTGCCAAGGATTACTTGGCATGCCGCTGGCGCATCGATCAGCTTTGTTCAGGTGATGATCATCGTCGCCTCTATCTTTCTGATGGCAGCGCTCTACCTCTTCGTCAACCACACGCGCTTCGGTACCGCGATCCGTGCTGCCGCGATCGATCAGGATGCCGCAAGATTGATGGGCATCAATGTCAACCGCGTGATCGCCATCGTGTTCGTAATCGGCCCCACGCTTGGTGCGGTAGGTGGTTTGTTCATCGGCATCTATTACCGCGAAGCCTATTTCACCATGGGCTGGACCTATGGGCTCTACGCGTTCATTGCAGCGATCCTCGGCGGCATCGGCAATATTCCAGGTGCGATGCTCGGTGGCGTCCTGCTCGGGTTATTCAACGCCTTCGCCGCCGGCTACGTCTCCAGCTCATGGCAGAATGCGATCACCTTCGCTCTGCTGATCGCCATTCTTCTGGTTCGTCCAACAGGTTTGCTCGGCGAACGCGTCGCGGAGAAAGTGTGATGGACGCGAAACTGAAGCCCTTGTCTCAGTCAGTCAGCATCAAGGGCGATACGTTGTTTTCGCGCAGGATAGGACTCAAAGGCGCCAGACGCATTGCAGGCGGGCTCTGGGTACTCGGCTTGTTCGTTCCTGCGCTCTTCGACAATGCCTGGATTTCGATCGCGGCGATCTTTGCGATCTATGGCATCGTCGCTTTGTCTGAAGACATCATTCTCGGGCGCGCCGGCATGTTCGATATGGGTCATGCTGGTTATTTTGGGATCGGCGCCTACGTTACTGCAATCCTCAACGTCACATTTGGTTGGCCAATTTTCGCGACGATCCCATTTGCGATTCTGGTCTCCGCCGGCGTGGGTGCACTGCTTGCAGCTCCGCTCATCCGGTTGCGCGGCGATTATCTTTTGGTTGCGACAATCGGGTTCAACGCAATTTTTGTTCTTGCTATGCGCAACAACTTGGGTGGGATAACGGGCGGCTCGGGCGGTATTACCGACATTGGCGTTCCATTTTTGTTCGGATTTCAGCTTGCAAGTCAGAGTGCCATGTTCTGGCTAGACTGGGTTGTGCTCGGCATTGTACTCGTCTTAATGCGGAATCTCGACGCATCGGAATTTGGCCGCACGTTACGTTACCTGAAACAAGATGAACTCGCATCAACAACCCTCGGCGTCGACTCGCGTATGGTGAAGACGCTTGCGTTCGCGATTGGTGCCGGCCTTGCGGGCCTGGCCGGCACGCTGTTCGCTGTCCAGATTTCCACGGTCAGCCCGAGTTCCTTTGTCTTCACAGAATCTGTTACCCTGTTCGCGATCGTGATCGTCGGTGGACAAGGCTCGATTCCAGGCGTTCTGCTTGGCACCGCACTGATGTTCATTTTACCACAAATCTTCAGAGACTTCGCTCAGTATCGCTACCTGATCTTCGGTTTCGCGATGATCGCCGTGATGGTTCTGCGACCGCAAGGATTGTGGCCACAGCGGAGCGTACGGGCATGAGCGCGCTCCTAGAATTGCAGGGGGCGGGCATCAGCTTTGGCGGATTGCACGCTGTGGACGATCTCTCCTTCGCTGTTGAGAAAGGACACATAGTTGCACTGATCGGTCCTAACGGTGCGGGCAAGACGACGGTCTTCAACATGATCACCGGTGTTTACCGGCCGACTAAAGGGAAAGTCTGTTTCCAGGGACAGGAAATTACCGGTTGGCAGCCACATGCCATCGCACGGGCAGGAATCATGCGAACCTTCCAGACAATCAGGCTGTTTCCTGCGATGTCGGTGTTCGAGAATGTCCGTGCCGGCGGTCATTTGCGCGCGCAACAGTATTGGTGGCAGGGCATGCTCAGCCTTCCGGCGCAGCGTCGCGAGGAAACAGCGCTTGCTGAACGAACCCATGAAATTCTCTGTAAGCTCGATCTTGATCGTTTCGCGAACGAGCCAGCGACCTCGCTACCCTATGGCGTGCAGCGGCGTGTGGAACTTGCGCGTACGCTGGCCGCCGAGCCGAAGCTCGTCATTCTCGATGAGCCCGCGGCCGGGCTGAACGATGCGGAATCGAGCGCACTCAATCGTACGATTTTTGGCATCCGTGATTCGGGGATTACGGTGCTTTTGGTCGAGCACGACATGAACGTGGTAATGAACGTCACTGATCACATTGTGGTGATCAATTTCGGCCGCAAGATCGCAGAAGGCAATGCGGCTGCGATTCGTTCGAATCCGCAGGTGATCGAGGCATATCTCGGCCGCGATGAGAACGAGGCGGAGAATGTGACGTGAGTCTGCTCGACATCGCCGATCTGCGAGTGAACTATGGGCAGATCGAGGCACTGAAAGGAATTTCACTCACCGTCTCAAAGCGAGAAATCATCGCGATTTTGGGTGCCAATGGTGCAGGAAAGACGACGCTGATGCGCACCATTTCTGGTCTACTCTTACCACGCAGCGGAACGATCCACTTCGATGGCGTGGGGATCACGAAACTTGGGGCGGACCGGATAGTTCGGCGTGGAATTGCACAGTCGCCGGAGGGGCGGCGCGTGTTCGGCACGCTGACTGTCCTAGAAAATCTCAGGCTCGGGGGATTCACCCGGCCACATGGCGAGATTGCCGGTTCGCTCGACTTCGTGATGTCGATGTTTCCTCGTCTTGCTGAACGGCGCGGGCAATTTGCGGGTACGCTGTCGGGCGGCGAACAGCAGATGCTCGCGATCGGCCGAGCCCTTATGGCAAAGCCACGGCTGCTGCTTTTGGACGAGCCGAGCCTAGGACTAGCGCCGATCATCGTGCAGGCGATTTTTCGCAGTTTGCGTCAAATCGCGCGTACTGGCGTCACTGTCTTGTTGGTTGAACAGAATGCCCGAATGGCGTTAAAACTCGCCGATCGTGGCTATGTGCTTGAGGTCGGGCGGATCGTGCTCACCGGAGAGGCTGATACATTACTTGGGTCGTCGGAAATCCAGACGGCCTATCTAGGCGGCGAGCGCAGCGACGGTGCATCATTGTTGTCGTAAAATTTTGGTAAATCAGGAAGTTGTTACAGAACCATGAGATTAGTTGGAAAATAATTCACGGTACATAAATATTGCATAATTAAAGATATACGTTAACTAGATATAAAAAGTACAATAGATCGCGTAAAAAGACGTCTGCAATAGAGAAACAACAGGGGGTCGTGATGAAAATCAAGTTTATGAAAATAGCAACGACGGCGTGTTCCGGTCTGGTGCTTGCAGCCCTTGCAACCGGACCGGTATTCGCCATGAACGGGCCGGTGCCGATCAAATACAATCTTGGATCGCTCGGCCAATACA
>NZ_JAKGBZ010000067.1 GCF_021556475.1 Acidiphilium iwatense
TCAGCCTCGCTCAGCCCTCGCTGAAACTGCACCGCATTCCGAGCCATCGATTTCCTCCGCTCACAGCATCATGTCTCTGTTTTGTACCGCTCTGAAAGTGGCTGATCAAGATGGGTAAGCAGGTAAGCGATTAAAAAGCCTCCAATAACGGTCATGATGCAAAAACCGGTCAGCGATAGATTGGCTCCCCACCAGAGAAGAATGCTACCCATAAGCAATACCGCCGCGACAATGGCAGGAATTCTTCTGCCGATCCGATCCCCTATGATTCCGCCAGTCAATCCACCAATCACGCCGGCAATTTGGAGAAGGGACGTAACCGCCGCAGCTCCCGTCGCGGCCGTCAAATGATATTTTTGAACAACAAATGCTGGTATATAAAAGACCATTGCATAGTAACCGTACGTCAACGATACAAATATTAAAAAACCTACTAATATTCTATATCTTAAAACCGGATTTTTTACGGCTTGAATAAGGCGGGTTTTCTTGCTATGACCTTCCTTGATTTGCGAAACAACTTTCTGGAACCTTGGTGATTCTTCTAGACGCAGTCGAAGAACCAGAATGACCACTGCGGGAACGAGCGAAAATACATACACCGCTCGCCAGCCCCAAACCGGCGCGATCAAATGAAACATTATAACAGCGAAGACAAAGCCGAGCGGATAGAACGAATACATGAAGCCCACGCCCGAACTTCTGTGATTGCGGTCCCATACTTCGCTAACGAAGGGTGCTCCGACCGCAAGCTCTCCACCTCCTCCGAGACCAGTGATGAAGCGCAACACAGCCAGAGAAACGATTCCAGTCGCCAAGGCGGTCAATGCGGTAGCAATGCCATACCCGATTATCGACACGCCAAGCATCGTTTTTCGGCCAAAAATGTCTCCGCAGGTTCCAAAAATTATCGTTCCTAAAGTGTAGCCGATGAGGAATATCGATCCCAATCCACCTGCAAGTAGCGTAGTCGAAACATCAAAGGTTTTTGCTATCAAGGGAATTGTCAGTGCATATATTGTAATAACATAGGCATCAAAAAACCAGCCAAAGGACGCGGCCATTGTAATGGTCCATTTAGCTTTTCGAAACTCTGGAGCGTTTATTATAGTTGGTTCCTGTGTATAGGCGCTCATTGCATTTCATCCGGTTTTGTTTTTACGATTGTTATTGTTGTTTGTAAACAAAAATCTTTAATGGTCCTGGATATAGCCATTCCGTAGCTAGCCACATCCTTGTTTTGTCCTATTTTTACTATCTCTCCGGCATATACGGTTTGCCTAGAATAGATGTAAATAATATTAGGCGTTAAATTTTTCAATAAAAAATTATATTGAGTGGACGGTCATAGATATATTGATATTTAAAATTACATCATGCCAACCTTGTTTTAACAGGCACGCCATTCCGGTAGGGAAAAGCATCGGGATCAACAGGGCGGCCATGTTCGACGTTGACCCATAGCCGCAACAAATGGCGCTTTCGGCCCGCCTCTTTGTGATCAACAAAAGAAGTTCTTGAATGTAGAATGACGCTGTTGTTTAATAGCTGGATGTCACCGGCCTGCAATTTCATTGAAAGTTGAAGCTCGGGCCGGAGTGTCTGTTCTACAAAGAGATCCAGTGCCTCTCTTTGCGCAGGGCTCAAGGGAATCCCCGTTTTCTTCTCTGCTGAGAAAATATAGTCGATGAGGCCGGGGCGACAACTTAAAACACCTTCGTAGAAGCTGTAAAGCGGGCTTACAAAATACAGCGGTTCGCCCGCACGTTCTTCACCGCGACGATCAAAAAGGAAATTGCCGTAAAGCAGGCCAAGATGGGGGGAGCTTAGCTTGAGAAGCTCGTTGTGAACGGTGATTGAGCTGACGATGAGGCTTTCTCCGCCTTCCTTGGCAGGACGGAGGCACATCAGCCCGACAACATCGACAACGTCAGTATGAAATTCCAGATTGGCACGGGTCTGATAACCTCGGATATCGCTTTGTCCACGATAGTCGGCGTAGCCGCTGTCCCGGACATGACCCAGCAAATCACCGTTCGCGTTCTGGGAGACAGCGTTGTCTAGGTAAGTTCCAATGCCTCGGAAAAGTAACTCCGCGTCCTCCTCCGAACATTCGGAGACCGCCATGCCGCGAAGCAGGACGAAACCTCTTGCATATTGAACGTCATGAAGGCAGTTGGCCAACTTTAAAGCAAAATCTTTCAGAGGAAAATCGCTTTTGGTAAGATCACCAGGACTTCTATCGTGCCTACGTGCGAACTGAATTGCTTGGTGCAATTCGTCAATCTCGTCAGAAGTTAATGTGATAATCCAGCTATCATCTCGATCGAAGTCTGTCTTGGTCCAAGCACTCGAGTCATCCACCCAGGTGTGGCAGATTGTTTTTGTCTGGCATTGCGCATTCGATACGCCGGTTTTCATGGCGGTTTCCCTACATGTTGATTGCTGCACTTTGCCAAAGCTATCAGATAACCTCGTGTGTCTTGTCATCTGTTTCGCCATAGCGGCGCAGGGTGGCCGGCCTCGTGCCCTGATAAAGCCGTTCAATGTTTCCAGCGATTTTCGCGTTTTCGCGCTCAAACAGGCTGTTGCCGTCAAGATCGCTTTCGACCAGAAAAGGGCCAAAATGCTCTACGTCGAGCACCCAAACCGCCTGTGCCAGGCCAAGCTCCTCGACCCAATGCACATTCGCAACTTTCTTGATGCCGCGTCCAAGCAATGCTCCCGTGCCATATCCAACCGTGGTAAGGTACAGAGCGTTATGCGGCACGAACAGCTTGCGGTAATCGGCCGATGTCATGCCGCCTTTGCCAATGATGATGTTGCAGCCGGAGAGTCTGAACCACCCGTCCAGCCATTTGGCGAAGCGGAACGAGGCCGTGGCGGAGACGGCCCCCATCGTATAGCGCCCATCCGGCTCGATCGCTGCCGCTGGCGAACAGTGAAAGTTGACCAGACCTAAGGCGTCCCGTGGCGCTGGCATGCCTTTGTTCTCTTCAATGGCACGCTTATATACGCCTTCGCGCGCGGTGAAGACGCGACCATTCAGATAAACGACCGTCCCGAGTTCAAGCGCCCGTAACTGCTCGGTCAACGCTGGCAGATCAAGGGTAACGGTTTTCAATCCGGCCATTTCGCCTACTCCGCTGCCATGCTGTGCGGAGATTCCCACTCCACCGTGGGGCGCCGCATATAGTTGGTGAACCATTCAGGATCGGTTCGAAAGATCGCTTTGCCATCAGGGTAGATGCGTGCCGTAGCCCGGCGAGACGACAGGCAGAACATGTGCACGCTCATCGGCATACCGCCGGTATGACAATAGCCTACCTCGATATGGCAGTCGATGACCATTGAACTGCCGATGAAACCCATGGCCCCCATCCCGATCCGATTGCCGAGATCTTTCAATTCTTCTTCCAAGGCGGCTATTTTCGGGTCGGGGTGGCGAGAGCCGACGACGCGCAAGCAGGATGCCTGCTTGCCAAGCACCATGCACATATCTTTAGAGCCTCCAAGGCCAATCCCGACGATCGCGGGCTGGCATGCAAGACCCCGCTTGCCGAAGCCGATGAGGGTATCGAGAAAAAAGCGTCTGATACCTTCGATCCCGTCTCCGGGAAACAACATGCGGTAGTCGGAACCGAACAAGCCGCCCTTGTGCACCGTGGTCAGATCGATCCACTCACCCTCGGGATGAAAAGCATAATCGATTTCCGGCGCGAAGATGCCGCAATTATTGTTATGATCGGTGCGCCAGAGCGGGTGCACACGGTTGGACCGTAGCGGCACCGCGGCAGTGGCCTGTGCTGTGGCGCGGCGAAGTGCTGCTTCCAGCGCAACGGCACCGCCTTCGACACGTGCATCATTGGCGTATTTCACATACCAGCGTGGAACCCCCGTATCGCCGCACATAGCGCGGCGATCCTCCTTCGCCGCTTCATAATTTTCCAGCATGGCCTGGATCACGAACGACGAGAGATCGCCGGTTTCGGTATCCGCGCAACGGCGCAGGCCGGCAAGATAATCATCCGGGATTTCGATAGCGGCCTTCGCCATCAGCGCCTCGGCGGTTCTTTCCAGAAGGGCAATAGAAATCATGGTTGATCTCGATCATTCAGCGGCAAGGTCTGCGCGCAGCAGACTCTCGCCGGGCTTGACATGGGTGAAACGAACCGGCGCTTCGCCGACCTCGATTTGACCAGTGACTTGGCGCGCGACCGTGAACCGTGACGTCAAGAAATCTCCCGGGTCTGGAAAATCCGTCCGGAAATGTGCGCCGCGGGAGTTTTTTCGACGCATGGCAGCAAGCGCGATGACCCGGCTGGTCTCGCAAAGCGAACGAAGATTCAGCCAATCCTGCCATGTCAGGTTAAAGGTCCGGTCGGTGTCCGCGACACCTGTCGCAAGAAGTTCAGCTTCAATTGCGGCGATCTTGATGAGTCCGTCTGCCAGACCACCGGCGTCGCGCACCACCCCGACATCATCCCACATCGCATCCAGCAGCGCTTCACGCAGCGAATTGATATCGCCTTGAGGATTCCGGAACGGCAACAAGGCGCGTTCGGTCTCAGCGACAAGCATGGCCTCGTCAGGTGTGCGGAAACCTGGATTTGCGGCGATCCAGCCAGGCATCACGTCGCCGGCGATGCCACCGAACACGGTGGAATTGGCGACGCCGTTGCCGCCCAGACGGTTGGCACCATGCACCCCGCCGGCATCCTCGCCGGCGACGAACAGACCAGGAAGCTCGGTCGCGGTATCCGAGGCGCAGACGATGCCGCCCATGAAGTAATGCGCCGTCGGCACCACCTCGACCAAGCCGCCGGCAAGATCGAAGCCGCAGTCGCGGCAGCGATCCACCATACCCTTGAACTTCTTGGCGACAACGGCAGGACCAAGGTGGCTCATCTGGATATAGACGCCACCGTTCGGGGTAGTTCGGCCAGCCTTCATTTCCGCATAGATCGCACGGCTGACGATGTCGCGTGTAGCACGCTCCAGCTTTGGATCATACTTATCCATGAAGCGGTGCATCGCGCCATTAAGAAGATGGCCTCCGGCACCACGCAGTCCTTCTTCAAGCACCGTGCCGGTCATGCGCGTGTCGGGTCCGGCGAGTAGTCCGGTCGGGTGAAACTGCACCATCTCCATGTCGCGGAGCGGCAAGCCCACCCGCAGTGCCATGGCCAGCCCATCCATGCTTTTGTCGCCTGATGGCGTATGGTAGCGGTACATGGTCGGGCCACCACCGGTCGCGAGGAGCACTGCTTTGGCCTGGACAAAGCAGAACATGCCGGTGCGGATGTCCAGCATCAGCACGCCCGCGATCGCGGCTCCGTCGCGCGCCTTTATCAGTGCGACCGCGCGATGCTCCTCCAGTTTTCCGATGCTCGGACGTGCCCAGACTTGTTCCATCAAGCGGTTGATGATCTCGATCCCGGTAAGGTCGCCCTTGTGCACTGTGCGATCGAAGGTTTGGCCCGCGAACGCCTTCCCGTGCAGCGTGCCGTCGGGATTACGGTCGAAGAAGCAACCGATCTCGTTCTCGAGTTCCTGGACCCGCTCGACGGCCTTATTGACCAGAGTCCACGCCAATTCCTGATTGGGCAGCCATTTGCCACCCTCGACTGTGTCCATGAAATGGCGTTCGATCGAGTCGCCAGGGTTCAGCGCGACATTGTAGCCGCCCTGCACCATCCGCGTGCAGCCGCACTTGCCCAGAAGACCTTTCGTGGCAAGGATAATGTTCAACGCCGGGTCAACGGCATGCGCATGCAATGCAGCGAACAGGCCCGCCCCGCCGGAACCCAGAATCAATATGTCTGTCTGCAAGCGTTCAATAAGCATAATATGATCTCACAGTACGCGGACGAGGAAGACGAAGGCGGCGCATCCCGAAACCGCGGCGATCGCTGTTGCGATCCACTTTTGACCGCCGAACCATGGCAGGTTTTCGATGGCGAGGAGCCTCAGCCCGCCAAGAAAATGGACCACGAGTAGAAAAATTAATCCCGCCTCGGCAAATTCGACCGCCGGCATCTGGGTGAGACGCAGAAACCCGTTTAACCGACCAGCCCCCTCGATCGCCAAGCCGAGGACGAGGAAGTGCAGGGGCAGAAAGATCGCAAGTCCGATGCCCGAAAGCCGATGGATCAGCGCGGCATTCCAAAGGATGTTGCGTCGATACGTCCGCCGTGACGCGCTCATGGCAGCACCACGGCGGCGACTGCCCGCAGACCCAGGGCAATCAACGCCGCCCCGAAGACAGACGCAACCGCGCCAGCGCTGCCACTTTTGAGCCGTCCCCATTCACACAATATATTTCGGGTGCCGATCGACGCATGGATTGACGCCAGCAGCACGAACGCGCCGTAAAACAAGCCCCAGGCGAGGCTCCCTTGCGTGCGCGACAGAATTTCGGCTGCGGTCAAGCGTTGACTCGTCGCGTAGAAAATAACAGCGAGATGCACCACGATCATCGGCACCATAAGGGCTGCCGAGCCTCTCTGCCAGAAATACAGACGGGCGTTCATGCGTTGATTTCCCCACGGACGAAGGCCTGCATCGAAAGCCGCTTGAGCCCAGCGATCGAACGCGTCGGGTTAAGTGACTGAGGACAATGTTCCTGACATGACTGGTGAGAGTGGCAGTTATGGCAGCCACCTTCTGCCGAGATTGCGGCAAGCCTGCTGGTGCGGTCACTATCCCGTACGTCGTTTACCAGGCTCCAGGCTCGGTTGAGTGCGGCAGGCCCCAGATAGTCGGGGTTCCAGCGCACCGTGTCGCAGGCTGCGTAGCAGGCGCCGCAGTTGATGCATTCGATCGCCTCATCCGCCGCGCGACGGGCCGGTTCGTCCGGTTTGATCGGTTCTATCGCGTCCGTGCGCGTCTTGCTTGCCGCGAACGTGCCATGGGCCGCCACCCATTTTTCGAAGAACGGCCGCATATCGGCTGCTAGATCCTTGATGACCGGCATGTTTGCGAGCGGAGCAACCTCCAGCATGCCATTTTGGATGACCTTTGTGACATGGGTTCGGCAGGTCCAGCGCGGGCGGCCGTTTACCGTCATGGCACAGGAGCCGCACATGCCGACCCGGCAAGCGAAGCGATAGGACAAGGTCGGGTCGAGATGGCGCTGCACCCAGGTTACGATGTCCAGCACGGTTTGATTGGCCTTCAACGGCACTGTGTAGGTCTTGAACCGGCCATCACTGCCGCCCCGCCATAATGAGACTTTTAGCGTGGAAACCGCTTCGGACATTTCCCATCCTGCTTCGGCCACGCGCGGCCGGTTGCGCGCTGTTGCAGCATCCTTTCCGTAGCAGGGAATTTAGGTCAAATAAAACGAATAAGACTGAACATATTATTCATTTTTATTGAATTTTCTTTCGGCGCCTGCGCATTTCTGGCGCTGGCGCCACCAACGTCGCTGCGCTGGCCTGGTCAGCCAGACTTTGTAAAGCTTCGAGCAACGTGGCGCTTAGGGGTGATTTTGGATGATCCTGAACCTCGACCAGGCCCAGTGTCCGATACACTGCAGGGCCGGGAAGGGTCACGCGCCGAACCGGCAGGGAACCGGGTGGCTCGATTAATCGCATAGGCACGATGGAGACGCCCAGGCCGGCGTGGACCATGGCGATAATTGCTTCTAGCGTGTCGAGCACCATTGTCTCGTGCACGCGCAGACGCCGTCGCGTAAGCAGCCGGTCGATGAGCTGCCCGACCCATGCCTGTTGGGTATAGCGGATGAACGGATAGGTTGCGATCAACTGTTCGGCGCTTTGCGTTTGCGCGTCGATCGGCGCAATCAGCACGAGCGGTTCGCGAAGAAAGGGCGACCACCGGAGTGCCATTCTGGGCTCAAGCGGATCACTGATCAGAGCGACATCCAGCAGATTGCGGCGAACCCGGTTCACCAGATCCGCGGACAGTCCCATTGCCAACTCGACATGCAGCCCAGGATGACGCTTGCGCAGCACCACCAGCACCCGTGGGACCAGGCCCGTGATGACGCTCGGCACGGCGCCCAGCCGTAAGTGTCCCTGCAGGTGCTGCTCCTCGGGCTCAAGAAACAAGCGCTCATAGTCGGCAATGACGCCGGCCGCACGAGGAATGAAATTCCGGCCGGCTTCGGTCAGTGTCGGCGGTCTGGTTGTCCGGTCGAAAAGCGCCATATCGAGCCGCTCCTCGAGTGCTTGCATCTGCGCGGTCACGGCCGACTGAGTACGATAGACCGAACGGGCTGCAGCCGCAAAGGAACCCGTTTCGGCGATTGCCAGAAAGGTCTTCAGGTCGCGAATCGACATGATAGGAGCGCGGCACGTATATACATTTTTTCTGAACCATTTATCCATAAATTTTCGATTTTAATCAAGGAGGATCTGTCGTACATTTATCATGATCGAGAGATATCTTCGCTCCAGACTGGTGCAAAATAAGCTGCCCCGTGTCTGTTCAACTCGGTGAGGGAAGGGCCACACCGAGAACGGTTGTTTTGATCGCGGCATAGACGTCGATCCCACTGCGGCTTAGGGTTCCGATGTCCGATGGCAGGCCAGAACATACATTGGCGAAACCATTTGTGAAAATTCTCGCCCCCAGGATGTTTCGGAAGCGACCTGCGACCTTGCGATTTGTGGCGGTGGCCGGAGTTCGCGTTCGGAACCGTTGTTGTGCGTGCCTTGGTAAGACGCCGGCTCTGTGCGGGTGAGACCGAATGGCTGAACTACTCAACCGTCGTCGTCGAAACAATGGAGGTCGAAATGCCCGAATCTCGAGACCCGCATCGACTTCAGCACGCGATTGAACCAGTCTTTCGGTTGAATAAAGTCGTCGGCGTGTTCGCGATTATGGCGTCGGCGGTCGCCGGCGAGTATGGTGCCGGAATCAATTTCGTCGCGGTGCAGAGCCTCAGCGTCTATCCGTCGATCCGTGATCTCGTGCCGCTCGCGATGTTTGTGACCGGCGCCTTCCTGATCACCAAAGTCTACCTATTCTCTCGCTATTCGCAGGCGATGCCGCGCGCCGGATCGGCCTATGTTTGGATGGTCCGCAGCCTCAACCTGCCGATCGGGTTCATTGCGAGTTTCGTGTTTTGGCTCGGCTATATTGGCGGGATGGGATTTCTCGCCTTCGCCTTCGGTACCTTCGGCGGCCAGGCGTTGCTCAATGCCGGCATGCCGGCAGGCCGTTGGTTCCTGACTCCGAACGGTCACGTTCTCATTGGACTTGCGGCGATCTGGCTTATCTATGCACTCCATATCCGCGGCGTGCAGCATTACGGCACCTTCGTGAATGCTTTGTTCGGCCTGATCGTGGCAACGGCCTTTACCATCACGATCTATGGGTTCGCGACCGCGCCCGGCCATTTCGTTTCGATCGCAAGACAGCGGACACATCTGCCGCTGCTGTCGCAGATTCCGCTTCCGCCTCTCTCGACTCATGTCTTTTTTGCCGTCTGTGCCTTATTCATTTTCGCCTATGCCGGAATTAGCGCAGCGCCTTACCTGGGCGGCGAGGCGCGTCAGGCGGAGCATACGGTGCCGCAAGGCATCGTTCTTGGCTGGATCGTTTCGATCATCCTATACACGGTCGTCGCGGCAGCACTCTTTCACGCGGCACCGTATTGGGCGGTCATCGGCCTGATCAAGGGCAAACACGCCGCCTTGGCGACCGCACCCGGCCTGATCGGTGTCGTCGCACCGCATATTGTTGGCGTGACCCTCGAAATCCTGGTGGCTCTGATCGTCGGCAAAACGATCGCACCGGGGATGCTGGTCAATTCGCGAATTTTATTTGCCTGGGCCGAAGATCATCTGATGCCTTCGATCTTTGCAGAGACCAACCGGCATCGCGTGCCCGCCGCCGCACTTACGGGCGTTGCTATCCTCGCCTCGCTGTTCTTGCTTCAGACCGCCTACGTTGGTTGGGCGCTCGGCGTCGTCATGCGTTCCCTCAGCACGATCCTCATCTGGTTACTCGTGGCGGTGAGCGCGCTCGCCCTGCGGTTCAACCGGCGGTTCGAGAGCGTGGATTGGGCGGCAACCCTGCGGCGCGACCCTTGGACCCTGATCGCCGCGGCCGCATCCATCATCATTTCAGTCGTCCTGATGTTTTCGATCGCAGTCGTGCCTCATACCCCGATCGTGTTCCAGCCGCTGTTCCAAGGAGCTGTGGCTGTCGTGGTGGCCTGGGCCTTGCTCCGTCGGGCGCGGCAGCAGGCGCAGCGTTTGAACTTCGATCTCGATGCGCATGTGGAATTGCCACCACTCGATTGAGACCTCGCCGCGCGAAGCAAACGGCCGCTGGAGCGACATTGGGTCGCGTTGCTCTCTACTGTGATGCTCATCCGGGTTTCGGGGCCGGTAGTCCTTCGATCAAAACATTCAGACATGCCGGTCGGCCGCTTGCGAAGGCACGTTGCAGGGCCGGGGTAAGGTCATCGACCGTGGTAACGCGTTCACCATAACCGCCAAGCGCCGCCACGACCGCGTCGTAGCGCGTAGCGGGGCCAAGTTCGCAGCCATGTGCGCGCTCGGAACCGTATTGGCGAAGCTGAAGCTGATATTCGGCATTCCAGCGCCCGTCGTTGCCGATGACGGCGACGAAAGCCAGGCCATGCCTCACCGCCGTTTCAAATTCCGCCATGTGAAAGCCGAAAGTCCCGTCGCCTAGAACGGCGAGCACTGGCCGGTCGGGTGCCGCCGCCTTCGCGCCGATCGCGAAGGGAATGGATGGTCCGATCGCGCCAGCCACACCGTTGATGATCCGATCCGGGGCGGAAATCAGCGCCTGGGCCCATTGACCGATTTCGCCGCCATCCGACACGAAAATCGGGTTTTGCAGAGATTTCATAAACTCATTAATCGTGGTGCAAAACAACGCCGAATTCGGCTTCGAACCGATCTCGCCGATATGCGCGGTCGGACGGCGAGATACCGCTTCAGCCACCGTCGCGCACCAATCCGGCGAAGCGATCGGGGCGGTTCCGCAAGCGGTTAGCAAGGCGTCGATCGCCGCGATCGGATCGGCGACCGCGTGCAGGACAGGCTGCTCCGGCAACAGGCGATCGGCACGGTCGAGCAGAGCCGCCTCGGGATCAATGACGATCCAGTGGCAGCCGGATACCGCAGCCGAACCAAAGTTCAACGTGAAATCGAGTGCTTTCCCTAACAGGAAAATGAGGTCGGCTTGCGGGATCAGCGCGCCGATTGCGCCAAGCGAGGGGTCGTTGAGCCCGCGCGGACTTTCCATCGCGATGACCGGAACCCCAAGTCGAGACAGGCGCTCCAGTTCGGCCCGACCCGCTGCCGTGCAAAGCGCGGGTGGTGCGATGACCAATGGCCGTTCGGCGTCGCGCATCAGTCCGATCGCCGCCGCGGCCGTCCCGCGCGGAAGCGCTTGGCGGTCAGGCGCAAACGCTTGTGCATCTTCCAGTGTTGCCGGCGCGGCGCTCGCTTCCAGAATATCGTTTGGCAGGCTGATATGAACCGGACCTGGCCTGCCGGAGCGGGCGATCCGAATCCCCGTTGCCAGATCATCGGCCAAAGTATCGACCGACCGCACCGTCCACGACGCTTTAGTCAAAGGGGCTGCGAGCGCGGCTTGATCCAACTCCTGAAAGGCCCCATTGCCGCATTCGGCGAGCGATGCGTGTCCTGATAACAGCAGTAAGGTCGTCTCGCCAGCGCGCGCGGTGCAAAGTGCGCCTAGAGCATTAACATGCCCGGTCCCGCCGCTGACCAGCGCAATCCCCACGGAACCGCTCATGCGCGCATAGGCATCGGCCATGGAAACTGCGGCCGCTTCATGGCGGGCGTGGATGAGTGCAACGGGCTGGCCGATTGCGGCATCAAAGATCGACATGATATGGTTGCCGGACAGCGTGAAAACCGTTTGGGTTCCAGCCCGAAGCAGCGTTCGGATCACGACATCGGAGCCACGCACGATCATGCTCATACACCAGTCACTCTCTGCTTGACGATTTTGGTTTTATTGCATGCAATTTCCAGAACAATCCAAGGTTCGGCGTTCACAACCGCGAGGCTCATCCGGGGAATCCCCCATGCTCGGTCGGTCAGTGTCGAACATAACGTCGTGAATGTCGGTGACGAGCCTCTCTCGCTTCTGGAGATCGAAATCACCATTTGTGCGATCTTCTGACCTTCCTGCGGTTTCGTGGACACCGGATGCTGCGGATTGGCGCTCTGTCTGTTCGAGGCTGATGTACCCAATGTTGAGTGAAACCGCTGACCGGAGACAGATTAAGGCTCCAGAATGATTTTTGCCGCCGGCAGATCGCCGCGATCGAGCGTTTTAAAGGCTTGGGGCCCCCGGCTTAGCGGCATTCGCTGCACCCATTCGAGTGTCCCGAAGCCGTGCTGCGCGAGTGCCCCGACCACGTCGCGGAAATCGGCAACAGTATAGCAGTAGCTGCCGCGCACGGTGATTTCCTGGAGCGTGATACGGCGGATATCGAACCCGTCGTGGCCAGGAAGCAGTCCGATATGGACGATCAGGCCGCCCGGCTTTGCGAGCCGGCTGGCGGCGCTGCGGGTTGCCGCGGCCCCCACCGCATCAATGATGAGATCAACGTAAGCGCGCATTTCTCGGCACCTTGGCGTGAGGGAGGGCGTGTGATCGGGTTGTGTCCATTATTTCGGGTAGTGGACACAGGCGAATGGACGGGAAGCTTCGGGTCATCAAAGTGCTTGGGA
>NZ_JAKGBZ010000068.1 GCF_021556475.1 Acidiphilium iwatense
CGCCCGTTATTTCCAGACCATGCGGTCCAATCCGCTCCATCATAAGTATCCACCTCCCGTAAGTGGACACCTATTCCCAGCAGCCCGCCACCCGGCCTAGGTGCGCCGAAATTCGCGCTTACGGAAAGGCGATCGCCTACACGCGCAACCAATGGGAATATCTGATCCGTTACGCCAGCGACGGACGGGCCCCGATCGACAACAACCTGTTGGAACGCGACATCCGAATCTTTGTCACTGGCAGAAAAGGCTGGCTGTTCAGCGACACCGTTGCTGGTGCCAGGGCAAGCGCGGTGATCTACAGCCTCGTCCTGACATGCAGGGCCTGCAGCGTTGACCCCTACGACTGGCTGAACCACGTTCTCGCCGAACTCCCACAGCGCGGCGCAAATGACGGCATCGATGACCTGCTGCCATTCAACTTCGTCCGCAAACGCGACAGCGTCGCCGAAAACACAGGCTGATCCGCCAACTCGCGCGGATCAGCCTCAATCCCAAGCACACCGAACATGACCGCGTCCGCACGCAAATGTCGATCATGTGCGTCAAAATGCGCGCTTACGGTTGTTTCTGAGGGCCGCGAACGCGCATTTTGCGAACCAAACTCAGCGAGATGTCGCGGGCGGGGACGGCGCACGCGAAGAAATCCGCATCGGTCCATTCCGGGTTCTCCGGGTCGTGCTCGATGCCGCGCTGAATCGCGGCGTCTTCCTCATTCGTCGGCCGAATGAATTTCCGCTTTCATAGATGCCAACCTCCTTATTGCTGGCCTTCCGCAAGCTGATAACTCTCACCGCGCGGCGCTCGATCGTGAATACCACGACATGCAATCGCTCGCCGATTGGTCCGATCGCCGTCAGGCGGACCGCGCCATAATCGAACCGGGTATCGGCACGCACCAGCGCGGCGGAAAACTCGAAATCCCGGATGATTGCAAAATCCACCCCATGTTTCGCGAGGTTCGAGGCCTGTTTGCGGCCATCCCATTGGATATCCATCTAATTGTATATACAAAAATATGGCAGGTCAAAGCTAATTCGCTTTTGCCGCCTTCGGCGCGCGAATCGTGGCACTCGCCCGGATATAGGGCTGGAACGACGCGCCTTGATCGAGACGCGCCGTCCGTCTGGTTCAGGCAGCCTTCGCCATGCTGCGCAGCACGTAGTGCAGAATGCCGCCGTTCTGATAATACATCACCTCGTCCTTGGTATCGACGCGGCAGAGCAGCGAAACCTTATCCGTCGAGCCGTCGGCGCGGTGGATCGCCATGTCGATATCCATGCGCGGGCTGAGCTGTTCGAGGCCGAGAATGTCGATGGTTTCGTCGCCGCGCAGCTCAAGCGTCTTGCGGCTCACGCCCTCCTTGAACACCAGCGGCAGGACGCCCATGCCGACCAAGTTGGAGCGATGGATGCGCTCGAAGCTCTCGGCGATCACCGCCTTGACGCCGAGCAGCATGGTGCCCTTCGCCGCCCAGTCGCGCGACGAGCCGGTGCCGTATTCGCGTCCGGCGATCACCACCAGGGGCACGCCCTCGTGCTGATAGCGCATCGCGGCGTCGTAGATCGACATCTGCTCGCCCGAGGGATAGTGCCTGGTATAGCCGCCCTCGACATTGTCGAGCATTTCGTTGCGGATGCGGATGTTGGCGAAGGTGCCGCGCATCATGATTTCATGATTGCCGCGCCGCGAGCCGTAGGAATTGAAATCCTTCGGCAGGATCTGCCGCTCCTGCAGATATTCGCCGGCCGGCGTGGTCTTTTTGAACGAACCCGCCGGCGAGATGTGATCGGTGGTGATGCTGTCGCCCAGCAATGCCAGAATCCGCGCGCCGACAATATCCGTCACCGGTGCGGGGTCCTTGGTCATGCCTTCGAAATAGGGCGGGTTCTTCACGTAGGTCGAGGAACCCGACCAGCGATAGGTCTCCGATTCGCCTTCGACCTCAATCGCCCGCCACTGCTTCGGGCCCTTGAACACGTCGCCGTAGCGGTCCTGGAACATCGCCCTGGTCAGGGTCTTTTTCACGATCTCGGAAATCTCCGTCGAGGTCGGCCAGATATCCTTCAGATAGACATCGCGGCCGTCCTTCGACCGGCCGATCGGCGCGGTGGTGATATCGACCCGCATCGTCCCTAACAAGGCGTAAGCGACGACCAGCGGCGGCGAGGCGAGGTAGTTTGCCCGCACGTTCGGATGCACGCGGCCCTCGAAATTGCGGTTGCCCGACAGCACCGAAACCGCGACCAGCTTGTTATCCTCGATCGCATCGGCGATCACATCTTCGAGCGGACCGGAATTGCCGATGCAGGTGGTGCAGCCATAACCCACCGTCTCGAAGCCGAGCGCGTTGAGATCTTCGGTCAGGCCGGATTTGTCGAGATACTCGGTCACCACCTGCGAGCCCGGTGCCAGCGAGGTTTTCACCCAGGGCTTCGGCACCAGCCCGAGCGCGCGGGCCTTGCGCGCGACCAGCCCGGCGGCGACCAGCACCGACGGGTTCGATGTGTTGGTGCAGGAGGTGATCGCGGCGATCACCACGTCGCCATGGCTGAGCTGGTAATTCTTGCCGGCGACGCTGGCTTTCTTGCCGACATCGTTGGCCGGAACGCCGAGGCTTTTGGTGAGTTCCACGTCGAACGCGGGTGCGGCCTTCGACAGAGCCACCCGGTCCTGCGGCCGCTTCGGCCCGGCGAGCGAAGGCTCGACGGTGGACAGGTCAAGCTCCAGCGTGTCCGAGAACAGCAGCTCGCTATCGTCGCGCCACAGGCCCTGCGCCTTGCAATAGGCTTCGACCAGGGCAATGCGGTGCTCGTCACGCCCCGACAATTTCATGTAATCGAGGGTGATCTGATCAACCGGGAAGAAGCCGCAGGTCGCGCCATATTCCGGTGCCATGTTGGCGATGGTCGCGCGATCGGCCAGCGGCAATTGATCGAGGCCGGTGCCGTAGAATTCGACGAATTTGCCGACCACGCCCTTGCGGCGCAGCATCTGGGTGACGGTGAGAACCAGATCGGTCGCGGTGATGCCCTCGCGCAGCGAGCCGGTCAGCTTGAAGCCGATCACGTCGGGGATCAGCATGGCGATCGGCTGGCCGAGCATCGCCGCTTCCGCCTCGATGCCGCCGACGCCCCAGCCGAGCACGCCGAGCCCGTTGACCATGGTGGTGTGGCTGTCGGTGCCGAACAGCGTGTCGGGATACGCGAGCGTCTTACCATTCGCCTCGGCGGTCCACACCGCCTGGGCAAGATATTCCAGGTTCACCTGATGGCAGATGCCGGTGCCGGGTGGCACGACGCGGAAATTGTCGAACGCCTCCTGGCCCCAGCGCAGGAATTCGTAGCGCTCGCCATTGCGCTCGAATTCGATATCGACGTTGCGTTCCAGCGCGTCGCGGCGGCCGAACACATCGACCATCACCGAATGGTCGATCACCAGATCGACCGGCACCAGCGGGTTGACCCGCTCGGCATTGCCGCCGAGCTTGACGATGCCGTCGCGCATCGCCGCGAGATCGACCACGGCGGGAACCCCGGTGAAATCCTGCATCAGGATACGCGCGGGGCGGAACGGCACGTCCTTATCGGAATGGGCCTTGTCCACCCATTCGACGATCGCCTTGGCGTCATCGACGGTATAGGTCGAGCCGTCCTCGAAGCGGAGGATGTTTTCGAGCAGGATTTTCAGGGTGCGCGGCAGGCGCGAAATGTCGCCGAGCTTTTCAGCGGCTTCATTGAGTGCGAAATAGACGTAGTCCTTGCCCTCGACGCTCAGCGTCCGTTCCGTTTTCAGACTGTCCCGACCGATCATGTTCATGGTGCTCGCTCCTCTTCGCGCGCTTCGGCGCATCGCGCCGCAGCCAATGCCGATTGCGCTGCGCTTTAATCACGGCGCACGCTGCGCGTCCATGGCTGGAACGTGATCTAGACATGCTCGAAGCGCGCTCCCTGGCCGCGATCCGCGGCGAACGGCTGGTGTTCCGCGATGCCTCGTTTTTGCTGGAACCCGGCGGCGCGCTGCTTCTGGTGGGGCCGAACGGCGCGGGCAAATCCTCGCTGCTCCGGCTGCTCGCCGGCCTTACCCCGCCAGCCGCCGGTGAATTACTGTGGGACGGCGAAAACGCGCTGGACGATCCGCCGCTGCACGCCACCCGGCTCTGTTTCGTCGGGCATCTGGATGCGATCAAGCCCGGTCTCACCGTCGCCGGCAATCTTTCACTGCCGCGCCGGATTCCGCCGGCGGCGATCGTGGCGGCATTGGAAACCGTCGATCTCGACCGCTTCGCCGATCTGCCGGCCCGATTGCTTTCGTCAGGCCAGCGGCGCCGGCTCGCTTTGGCACGATTGGCGCTCAGCCCGGCCCCGCTCTGGCTGCTCGACGAACCCACCACAGGGCTCGATACCGCCTCGGTCTGGCGTCTTGAGCAGCGTTTCGCTGGCCATCGGGCCAAGGGCGGGATGATCGTGGCGGCGACCCATTTGCCGCTCGATCTGCCCGGCACTCAATCGCTTGACCTGAGCCGGATCGCCGCGTGAGCCGGTTCATCGCGCTGATTCGCCGCGAACTAATCCTCGCGATGCGCCATGCCGGGGACAGCGTGGCGGCCTTGCTGTTCTTCGTGATCGCGGCGAGCCTGTTTCCGTTCGCGCTCGGGCCCTCGCCGCAAGTGCTCGCCGGCATCACCCCCGGCGTGATCTGGGTGGTCGCCCTGCTCGCGGCCCTGCTGCCACTCAACAGATTGTTCGGCGCCGATTTCGAGGATGGCGCGCTCGATCAGCTCATGGTCTCCGGCCTGCCGGCCAGCGCGGTCGCGCTCGGCAAGATGATCGGCCACTGGCTGACCACCGGATTGCCCCTCCTGATCATTGCCGGGCCGGTCGCGGTCATGCTGCGGCTCGATCCGGTCCTCCTGCCGCGCCTCCTGCTGACGCTGCTGCCCGGCACGATCCTGTTCTCGCTGGTCGGCGGGATGAGTGCGGCGATCACGCTGGGCGCGCGCGGCGGCACGGTTCTGCTGCCGCTGATCGCACTTCCTCTGATGATCCCGGCGCTGATTTTTGGTGCGGCCGGGGTGGTCGTTCCCCACCCGGTCGCCGAATTCGCCATGCTGTTCGGCCTGCTCGCGCTGTTCCTGCCGCTGGCGCCGCTCGCCGCCGGCGCGGCATTGCGGGCGGCGGTGTCGTAGGAGCTGCGGTTGTGTCGCTTCGGCTCTTGGTTACTGTTGTCGCATGACTCAGCAAGCAGGCGAAGAACTCTGGCGGGAGACGAACCGGGCGAATTGGAACGAACGGGTGCCAATCCACCTGCGCTCGAAATTCTACGATATCGAACGCCTTCGCGCCGGAACCGCAACGCTCTACCCGATCGAGGAGGTCGAGTTCGGCCCGGTCGCTGATCTCGACGTGCTCCATCTACAGTGCCATTTTGGCTATGACAGTCTGGTTCTGGCCCGCCAGGGCGCGCGGGTGACAGGTCTCGATTTCTCGGGAGTCGCGACCACGGCGGCGCAAGACCTTGCCAGGGAACTCGACCTCGCCGAGCGGGCCACCTTTGTCGAAGCCGATTTGTACGATGCTCAGACCGCGATTGGTCCGCACCGGCGGTTCGACCGCGTCTTCGTGACGTGGGGTGCTCTGGTCTGGCTTCCCGACATCACGCGATGGGCCGAGATCGTCTCAGGCTTTCTGAAGCCCGGCGGACGCCTCTACCTCGCGGATGGACACCCTTTCGCCTATCTGTTTGATGAGCACGCGGCTCCTCGGAGCGGCCCGCTCAAATATTATGCTCCGTATTTCGGTTCTCTCGGGATTCGAGCTCAAAGTCCGATCGACTATGCCGATGCGGAGGCGAGGTTGACGAACGCGACAACGTTCGAATTCCTCCACACGCTGGGAGATATCATCACCGCGGTAACCAAGGCAGGTCTCACGCTCGACTATCTGCACGAGCATCCGACGGTCCCTTGGCAAATGTTCGACTGTCTGGTCGAAGACGAACGGGGTATGTTCCATTGGCCCGACCAACGCTGGCTTCCGCTGGCATTTTCGATTTCCGCTCGACGTGAGTGATTGCCCATAGTTGCGAAAAAATGGATTGCTTCACCCGCTGCGCGGGTTCGCAATGACGGGGTGGAAATCGACTCGGGAACTCGCTCCGGTGAGTCGGCTGGGGTGATTTTTCGAGCACCGGAGCGGAGCGGAAGCTACGTGAGCACCGAAGCACAGAAAAAGCGCGTCAGACGGCCGCCGGAGTAGAGTTCCCGAGTTCCCTACGCGATGCGTTCGCCATGCAGCACCTCGTCCAGCCCCTGGCGTTCCTCATCGCGGCTGACCCGCAGCCCGACCAGCCGATCGATCGCGAACAGCAGCCCGGCGGTGACGCCGCCGCAATAGATCACCGTCGCGGCGACGCCGAGCGCCTGGACGGCGAGCTGACGCAGCCCGGCATGGACCGCGCCATCCGATAGCGGCGCGAAGGCGAGCAGCCCGGTCGCCAGCATCCCCAGCGCGCCGCCGATGCCATGGACGCCGAAGGCGTCGAGCGTGTCGTCGTAGCCGAGCCGCACCTTCGCCACCGTCACCGCCCAGAAGCACAGCAGCCCGGCGGCGATCCCGATCAGCAGCGCCGGGCCGGGCAGCACGAACCCCGCCGCCGGCGTGATCGCGACCAGCCCGGACACCGTGCCCGAAATCGCGCCCAGGACGGTGGGTTTGCCGCGCAGCGCCCATTCAATCGCGGTCCAGGACAGGGTCGCCCCCGCCGCCGCCATCTGGGTGACCAGCACCGCCATCCCCGCGTTCGGGTTCGCCCCGCCCGCGCCGCCCGAATTGAAGCCGAGCCAGCCGACCCAGAGCAGCGAGGCGCCGATCACCGCGTAGGACAGGTTCCACGGCATCATGTTGTCGTGACCGAAGCCGAGCCGCTTGCCGAGATAGAGCGCGCAGACCAACCCGGCGATGCCCGAATTCACCTCGACCACCGTGCCCCCCGCATAATCGGCGATCCCGAGATGAAACAACCAGCCCGCCGGACTCCAGACCCAGTGCGCGACCGGTGCATAGACCAGGATCGACCACGCCCCCATCAGCAGCAGCAATGCCGAGAATTTCATCCGTTCCGCGAAGCTGCCGGTGATCACCGCCGGCGTGATGATCGCGAAGGTCATCTGGAACATGATGAACACGCTCTCCGGTACGCAATAGTGCACCGCATCCGGCAACCCGGCGCCGAGGGTGAACGGCGCCCGCCAGTTCCGCGCGAGATCGCCCAGCATCGCGCCGGACAGGCCACCGATAAATCCGTCGCCATTGGAAAAGGCCAGGCTGTAACCGACGATCATCCACAATACGGTGACCAGTGCGCAGATCACGACGCCCTGCATCATGATCGCCAGCACGTTCTTCTTGCGCACCATGCCGCCATAGAACAGCACGAGACCGGGGATGGTCATCAGCAGAACGAGAACCGAACTGATCAGCATCCAGGCAGTGTCGCCCGCGCTGAGGCCGGTTTCTGCCGCTTTTGCGGGCAGACATAATCCCATGAGCGGAAGCGCCATTGCCCCCGCGACCCAGATGCGCCGCCCCATTGCGACCTGCTCCTTGCTGTTCCGCCCATTTGCCGGTGCGGTTGACCGTGTGACGAGGGCGGATACGCAGGATTCGTGCCAGCGTTCGTTAGATCATTCCCGCGAGGGCCGCGTCGGTGGCCGCCGCCGACCAGTCGCGCGCGATCAGGGCCCGGCCGGCGGCGGCGATCCTGCGGTAGCGCGCTTTATCACCATGGAGCGCAACGATCGCGTCGGCAAGCCCGGCATCGTCGGCGGCCACGCAACCGGCGAGGATATCCGGCCAGTCGATCCCTTCGATCGCGACCGGCGTTGCGATGCAGGGGATGCCGGCGGCGAGACTGTCCAGCACCTTGCCCTTGATCCCGGCACCGAACGCCATCGGCGCCACGGTCAGCCGGACTCGCCCGAAAAACCCGGCGAGATCATCGACCGCGCCGATCATCTCCACACCAGACGCCGCCCAGCGCCGCATCGCCTCCGGCATGGCGGAACCCGCGATCAGGCAGGTTATCGACGGGTCGCGCGCCCGCACCAGGGGCATGATCGAAAACGCCAGCCGCCGCGCCGCATCCAGATTGGGCGCATGGCCGAAATGGCCGATGAAGCCGATCGCGCCGCGCTGCGCGCGCGGCGTCTTTACCGTCGCGGGCGCGATCGCCCAGGGCGCAATCACGATTTTTTGCGGCGGCAGGTGACGGCGGAGCAGATCGGCCTCGGCGCGCGAATGCGTCAGCACCGCATCGGCGGCACAAGCGACCGCGAGTTCGGTGGCGCGCACCTTGCGCGCGAGGGCGATCAGGCTCGCTTCGCGTTCGACCATCGCCCGCCGGGCGAGCCGGACATGATGCAGATCGGCGACGCTATAGATCACCTTTGCACGCGGCTGATGCGCCCGCACCAGCGGCATGTAGCGCGCGGCGGCGTCGAGCCGGTGCAGATAGACGAGACTGAAAGCGCCCGCTTCGCGGGCAAGCAGTTCCTCGACCGAGCGAACCCGCGGCGCCACACGCCAATCGACATCGACACCGTCCGGCACCGCTGCGGCGGGATCGGCGGCAATGAAGCTCACCGCATAACCAAGCCGGATCAGGGATTCCATGTGTGACAGAATCGCGTTCGATCCGGCATCCCGCCCACGCGCCGGCATCGCCATGTCGATCACCAAAGCACGCTTCGCCGGCTCGGCCTGCCTGGGCGTCGCCGTGGCGCGTGCTGAACGGCGCGACGCGAGACGATCGATCTGCCCGGTCAGCGCCTCGATCGCCGAGTCGATCCCCGCTGTGCTGTCAATCCCATCGAGCAGTGCCGCGAGCTTGGTTTGTGCCTCGGCGTCGAAGGCGTCCGATGCCTCGATCAGCGCGGGCGAAGCCGCGAGTTCCCTGCCGTCGCGCTCGCACACCACGCGGATGACATGGCGACCAAGGCCGGGCAAGCCACCCGCCAAGCTGAGTTCGAAACCATGGCGCCCATCGCCGATGCCGATGGCGGCGAGATCGGGCCGGTGCGCATTGGCGACCACGCGGTCGAGCAGGGTGCCGTTATCGATGATCAGCAGGGCGACCGGCCGGTCGGGGTGGCGCTCATTCTGCGCCCAGCCGGCGATCCGGGTACGGGTCGCGACGTCGAGCCGGCCGCGCAGCATTACCGGCTCGCTACCGGCATCGGATCAGGCGGCGCGCGGCATCGCGGCGCTGGCGAGCGGCGCGCGATCGGCGGCGCGGCGAACGGTCACGTCGGCACCGGCGAACCCCGTGGGCACCGCGAGGCGGAAGCCATGACAGCCGCTGCCGAGCCCGGCATCCTCCAGATCCGCCCGGTAGAGATTGGCGAGGCCGCGCGCGACTACCCTGCCTTTCGCCACGATCTCGAGGCATACTGGCATATCCGGGGTGGTCGCATCCTGTGCCCAGCCGACCGCCCAGAGGCCGTCGGCATCGATATCGACCCGCTCGAACCAGCCGCGCAGATCGCCGAAGGATGCGCCCTCGGTCGCGACCCCGCCAACGCGTGCCAAGCGCCGGCGGATCGCCTCCAGCACCGGCCCATTCTCGATCCGTTCGGCACAATAATTGGCGGATGTGCGGTCGGCGCCATAGCGCGCCACATAGTCGCGCACATTGTGGAACATCGCGCGGTTATCGTCGTTGATATAGGTCTCGGATGCCGCGCCCTCGGCGAAAATCACGTCGTGCCGGTCAAGCTCGACATGGACGTAATCGACCCGGTCGCTCACCTCTTCCTGGACGATCGAGACGCCATTCACCAGGCAGGACGCAGGGACCAGCGCGCCGTCGATCAGCATGGCGTGTTGCGGGCTCACCCACAAATCCCGGCGCGGTCGGCCATTGCCGAGCGCGCCGGGATAAAACCGGATCGGGAGGATATGTGGCTTGCCTGCCGCGAAGCGCGCGGCATAGGCGCGGCGGCCGAGCCATTTGACCGGCTTGGCGGTTCCGTCGGCGGTCAGCACAGCATCTCCGATCGCGAGATCCTCGACCGCGACCTCGCCGGAGGGCGTGGCGATTCGCGTGCCGGCCCGATAGCAGGCGACGGTGATGTCCGTCCCGCCCACCGAATCGGTGGCAATGCTGAACAGGCTGGAGAAAAAACTGCCGGTGCTCAGCGTGATATCGGCAAGATCGGTACCGGAGGCGGAGTCGAGCGACAAAGTGCCGCCCGCCGAGCCGCCGGCATTCTGCGTCCAGATCGCCTGCGATGCGCTGGTGACACCCTGAAGGTCGATCGTGTCGCCGGTCTGATAACCGTCGATGAGGGCGAATATCGCGGGGCTGAGGCTGGAATCGACGATCAGGTCGTTGCCGCTGCCGCCGAAGGTGATCGCGAGATTGACCTGCGCCGTCGCCAGATTGTCGCCGAGCTGCAGCGTGCCGTCGCCTGGCGGGCTGAACAGGTTGGGATCGCCGCCGAGGGCGAAATTCGGCGCCAGGTAACCGGTGCCGGACGGGTTGAAGATCTCGGTGGCGCCGGCGCTCAGATAATCGGTGAACGGCGCCGTCACGCCGGTGATCGCGATGATGTCGGCGGCCAGCCCCGGCTGTGCGGTGCCCGAGATGTTCAGCCGTCCGCCGAACCCCGCCACATCGATGTCGTAGGTGTCCGAGACCGTCAGGTCGGTGATCGACCCGATCGTTCCCGAGCCGACGGTGATGGTGGAAGTGGGAGAGACCATGAATCGATCCTGTCCGGGACGGAGGTTTCTGTTACTTTAGGTTGTATATTGCGGTCGATCGTGGTTGTGTCAATCGGTTTATCGCCGTGCGATGCGTGCATGGCCGCCTCGGGAGGCTTCGATTCGCATCGGGTCGTCGGGCCGGCTGCGGGCATCGCGCGGGATCGTCTGGCCGGGGATTGCCATTTTCACGCGCCGCAGGGCGGTCCGAGCCGCCGCGCGGTCGGGATGTTTCGGCGGAGCCCGGTTCGCCAGAATATAGGCGTATCGGTTGGCGCCCGCCGGGAATGGATGACCGGGGCCGAGGGCCGACCGCCCCACCGGCACCGGCGGTTTGAGCGGGATGCCGAAGCGTGCGTTCATCGCTGTCAAAGTGCCGCCTTGCAGTGGCGTCACGCCCAGCATCGGGCCGATCCGCGCGATGATCCGCCCCACGGCGGGGGCGGCGACATAGCCTCCGGTGGTGAATCCGTATGAAAAATGCTGCATTTTCTTGGTCGGCTTCGGATGCACTACCAGAACATAGATCACGTAGTGCGGATGGTCGGCCGGAAACACCGCCATGAACGACGCATTGTTGAGGTGGTTGCGATAGCGGCCATCGGCGGCCACCACCTGCGATGTGCCGGTCTTGCCGCCCACCAGATAGCCAGGTACGCGGGCATAAATTCCGGTGCCCGACAGCACCACTCCGCGCATCAGCTTGCGCATGATGACCGACACGCTCCGGCGCATCACCCGCACGCCGCGCCGTGGCGGCGCGCCGATCCGGCGGGCGAGCAAAGTCGGCTTGAACAGGATGCCGCCATTCACGTCCGCGACCACCGCGTTAACCAGAATGATCGGCGCCATCGCGATGCCGTTGCCGAAGCTCACGGTCATCGTGGTCAGCAGCTTCCAGGTATCCTTCGGATGCCAGATCGGCGGCTGAACCCCCGGCATCTGCACCGGCGAGGGCTTGAAAAATCCCATTTTGCGCAGCCAGGCGCGCTGGATTTCGGGGCCGAGGATGGTCGCGATGCGCGAAGCCCCGATATTCGATGAAAACGCCAGCACCGCCGGCATCGCCAGCCAATCATGCACCGGCTCGTAATCGGTGACGGAAAATCCGTCGACGAACAGCGGGTGCGTGGTGTCGAACCGATCCCAGTAATGGATCAGCCCCGATTGCAGTGCGGCCGGCATGGTCATCAGCTTCATTACGCTGCCCGGTTCGTAATCGCCGGAGATGCAGCGATCGAACAGCGAATCGGTCGGGGCGTCGTGCAGATCGTTCGCATCGTAGTCAGGCAGGCTGACCATCGCAACGATCCGCCCGGTCATGCTTTCGACGATGCCGCAGGCGCCCCGCGCCTGGTAGTCGCGCATCGCGCGGGCGACCTCGCGATGGACGATGTCCTCGACCCGGATATCGATCGACAAACGGAGCGGTTTCGATGGCCGGCCGATCAGGCGGCGATCGAAATACTCTTCCACCCCGGCGATGCCGCGCTGATCCGGCGTCACCCCGCCGAGTATGTGCGCCGCGAGATCGCCCTCGGGGTAGTGACGCATCCAGACATGCTGGAAATAGAGGCCCGGAATCCCGAGCCGGTTCACCGCGAGTTCCTGGGCGGCGGTGAGATCGCGATCGAGATAGACGAACCCGTATCGTTTCAGGCTCAGCCGATGCGCGATCGCGCGCTTGTCGAGCATCGGCAATGCCTGTTCCAGCGTCGCCGCGTCGCGCCGCGGGTGGCTGATCTGTTTCGGATCCGCGAACAGCGCAGCCCCCGGCAGCGACACGGCGAGGATGGTGCCGTTGCGGTCCAGGATCGGCGCGCGGTCGGGTGCCGCAAGCCGGGTGCGGAAATCGGGGCGCCGGGCGGTGAGCACGGCGGCACTCGGCTTGATCGGGTGGAGCACCGTGGCATCGATCAATTTCGCGCCGACCGCGAGATA